>NZ_KB731324.1:3760523-4384181 GCF_000353285.1 Leptolyngbya boryana PCC 6306 | reverse complement strand
ACGATTTGAGAAGCGCGATCGCTTCTTAGCTGAACAAGCGCGCGATGATATTCCTTCGCATTTCGTTTCACATGATGAACCTTTTGAAAGCAATGAAGAACCCGATCTGCTCTATGGTCGCCATCCTGTCTTAACTGCTCTACAGGGAGAGCGCACTTTAAACCGAATTTGGGTAACTGAAAAGCTGCATTACGATCCCCGCTATTTGTCTTTACTAAACCAAGCAAAAGCCAACGGAACTGTCATTGATGAAGTAACCCCGAAACGATTGGATCAAATTACGCATGGTGCCAATCATCAGGGGATCGCAGCCCAAGTTGCAGCTTATGAGTACACCGAGCTAGACAATTTAATTGTGCGAGCTAAAGCAGCAACCGATCAGCCTGTGATTGTCGTTGCTGATGGGATTACTGATCCCCATAACTTAGGTGCAATCATTCGGACAGCCGAAGCTTTAGGAGCACAGGGGATCGTGATCCCGCAACGGCGTGCTGTTGGCGTAACCTCAACTGTGATGAAGGTTGCAGCAGGTGCGATCGAAAAACTCCCAGTTGCCCGTGTCGTCAATCTTGCGCGTGCTTTGGAAGATTTAAAATCCGCAGGATTTTGGATTTATGGCACAGCTTCTGAATCCAGTCAGCCGATTCATACGGTAAAATTTGCGAAAGCTGCTGTGGTGGTAATCGGTGCAGAAGGGGAAGGTTTAGGATTAGTGGTGCAGCGCGGGTGTGATGTACTGGTCTCAGTTCCACTACAAGGCACAACGCCCAGCTTAAATGCTTCTGTAGCAGCAGGAATGGCACTTTATGAAGTGTTCCGCCAACGCTGGGAAAGCACCATCCACATTGATGGACTTAAGCCAACTTTTGGATTGAAAAGTTAAGTGTAACGGAGTATAAAGAAGTTTGAACTCCAGTTTTGAAACATCAAGCACAGCACTGAACCGTCGATCGGATGCACAATCTAGGCATGATGCTTCTCAAAGTTTGCAGTTTGAACGGATGATTGCTCCTGTTTGCAGGTAGTTCTTTGGGTAAATAAACAGGCTTATGAATGAACTTTGGACAAGTTTTCTTAGTGCGGTCGGTTTTGCCTGGTGGGTTGAGGTGACAACCGATAATCCCCGCTGTGTGTATTATTTTGGTCCTTTTCCAAACCAGAAGACAGCAGCAACCCATCAAGGCGGCTATGTAGAAGATTTGGAGAAAGAGGGCGCAACGAATATCCGCATTGATGTAAAGCGTTGTAAGCCGTCGAATCTGACGATTTACGACGAGAAGGTGGATGTGGGGTTTAAAGTCTCCGGCGTGTTTAGTAGCCAGTATTAAACCATTCCTGTAGAGGCGGTTCGGTGAGCCGTCTCTACACCGTTTTATCAGGCATGATCCCTGCATCTGAGAGTTTGAGAAGACCGCCGAATCGCCCTCGCCTAGAAAACTACTAGGGGTGTGGATGAATGAAGTTCTACGATCACCTCCAACTTTCAGGGTGTTGATCGAGCCATTGATCGATATCGTCGAGGATTGTTTCGGGGATCTCCCAAGGCAATAAGTGCGCGGTGTTTGGATAAACTTTATATTCGCAGTTTGGTAGATTTTTCGCAGTTTCAACACTAGAAATCGCGGTGATATGTCGATCGTGTTCTCCTGCTAGCATGAGCACTGGACAGCTAATGTCTTCAAAATTTTGAACTCGATAGTAACCTGGACTCAACGCTGCATTCAAAGCTCGATTTGCAGCCAGCGAAGTCTTGAGAAAGGCATACATTGCATCACTCGCAATGTAGCGATAGGTTGCGGGTGTATGGTGTCGGACTAAGTAACGAAACAGCGATCGCTTTGCAAACGTATCAATGTTCCACTGCCAACCGGGGCGGACTGCATTGAGAATTCCAGCAATTGCAGTGAATAGATTGTCCTGAAAGCTAATTTTGGGATGATCTCCCCAGGGGCGCGCGGAAGTTGCAATCAAGATGAGTCCGCTGACTCGATCTGGAAATCGTGCAGCAAGTTCAAGTGCGATGATCCCGCCCAGTGACCAACCCAGAATTAAACAGCGATCGATTCCATACTGATCCAACACGCCCTGCAAATCATCCAGATGATCCAGCATGACGAAGTTTTCGCGTGTCTTGGATTGTCCGTAGCCACGTAGGTCAGGCGAAATTGTATAAAACCGTTGCGCGAAATGCTCAGTAAACACGCTCATACTGCGACCTGAGCCGGGATGCCCATGCAAACAGAGGATCGGATACCCGCTTCCATCAATCCAAACCTTCAAAGAAAATCGATTCATCGAGACACCTAAATCCTTTCGCTCACTTGCCGCTGTTCGATATTATTAAAGACGAGTACTCCCAAACGGAATTGGTGTTATGGCAACGGAAGAAACGAACCCTCAAGGTGAAGACAAGGAACTCCCACCAACCGTCGGTGGCAATGTCCCGGAGGTTGTCAAAGAAAACTTGCATAGCGAATCTACATCTGCGACGACTGAAATTCCTTCTGCGAATGCGCCTGATCCCACTGCCGTTGAGAATAATGTTAACTCAGCAAAACCGAAAGCTGCGAAATCTGATGAGGCGCTAAAACCTGCAAAGGCGAAGAAAGAAAAGGCTCCTAGTGTTGAAGACAAACCATTTGGAGAGTTCATTCAGCAAGATTATTTGCCGGCGCTCAAGCAAGGGCTAGAGAAATTAGGCACTCGATCGCTAGAGCTACATTTCGAGAAGCGCAAAATTCCGATCAAAGGATATGATCAGGCTCCAGAATGTTGGCAAGTGATTGGCAAGTGGCAGCCGAGTTACAAGCAGTTGCGCGAGTTCAACATTTACTTCTTTGATGAAAGCATTAATGGTCTGAAAGGCTTTGCGTGCGCCGAGGGTGATCTCCTGAGTACGATGGAGTCTTTTCTGATTGATGAACGGAAAGTTTCGCTCGACCTTTTGGTTTTTGGTGCAGTGCAGCGCTTGAATGGTCAAAAGTGGTTAGCACGGAATTAGTGAAAGCATGAATTAAAAAATCGCGATCGCACAAGTTACGATCGCGATTTTTTATGGAATTCAACTTGAATTCAACTTGAGATCACGAAACAGATTCTGCGATCGCTTGCGCCTCCTGTTCCTTAGCGAGGCGACGTTTTCTTGCATACAACTGAATGAATGCTGCCATCGCGATCGTCATTGCAAAAATGCCCCAAGCCGTTGCACTGGTTGGAATGTTATTCTTAAACACCGCCAGCATCACAACAATCACAAAAAACACCGTTGGAAACTCATTAAACCAGCGAAACTGCTGACCTGTCATTTTGCAAGTGTCTGATGCAAATTGTTTCATGATGCGCTTACAGAGATGGTGATATCCCACAAGCAAAGCAACACAGGCTAATTTGACATGCAGCCAAGGCTCTTTCAACACATCGGGTTCAGTTGAAATTAGCCCAATCGCCATGGCGATTGTGAGTAACATCGCTGGGGTCATAATGATGCTGTATAAGCGCTTCTCCATGATCTGATACTGCGCCTTAAGAATGCTGCGGGCAGGTTCGGGTTGTTCATTTGCTTCAGCATGGTAGACAAAGAGCCGAGGCAGATAAAACATTCCCGCAAACCAGCAGACAATTCCTACGATGTGAAACGCCTTAAACCACTGATATGCCATAGAAAATAATTAAGTGGAGTGTTTGAAAAGCGTATCGAGGTAAACCGAGGTTATTTGTCGATCGCATTCTCCATTCTGCAATAAAAAGAGGCTCAATGCGGCGGTTAGAACTTGATCTTGATCCCAATCTGGATGCTGCTCTAAATATTGGGTCAAGGAGGTATGAAGGGCTTCGGGAAGGTCGGTTAAGATGCTGATGATCGGGTACATAAAAGCTCTCGATTTGGAGATGTAAACAAACGAGCCTGGTTTTTCAACAGGCTGTGGAAAACTTCAATCGACACAAAAAAGTTCAGCCAGAGCTTACGATGCGAGTTTGCATCATTAAGATCGGCTAGGACGTTGCATATGTACTGGTTTCAGCCGTTTTTGAAGCGGTTTCTGAAACGGTCTTATTGTGCTTCCAAATGCTTATTTCTGTCAATGCTAGAAAATGTATCGTAAAGGATCATTTCAGCAGAATACGACGATGGAATGGGGGTTTCAGCGATTTCACTTTCTGAATTCTGATCACTACAGCCTGTTATTATACATTTTCTGATGGTTTTTTCAGTGTAAACACGGTTTTTCCACAGGATCACCTTTTTTCCTGTGGAAAACTACGCTACCCTGTGGAAAAGTAGCGTAAAGATCTGTGGAAAACTTGAATTTTCAGTCTCCGTTGGGGTTAAACTGTGTGCCGAAATTCGGGCAGTTCTGCGAGGGATGATATGTTGAGGTTTGCTGGGGAAACAGATGCAACCCTAAGCGATGCCGACTGGCGGGATGTCGATCGAGAAAGTCTCAAGAAAAAAAGAATTTGGACATGCCTGCTTGCCGATTCGGGCTTTTGATTTTAGCAGGAGTTGGCTCAGGAAGTCACGGTTTTTTTGCTTTAGTTTGCGGAAGAATCCGGTTTGCGGAACAGCAGTTGGATGGCGAGGGCAAATAGTCCCAGAGCTGCAAGTCCGAAAATTCCGGTTCCCATTGCGCTCATGCCCAAAACGAGGGTGCGGACGGCGGAGGAAATGCGCTGAACGATAAGTGTCGTGTCGGTATCGATCGGTTTGGTAGCGAAAGAAATCGCGATCGAGCTTGTCATGTTGTAGAGCGCATAAGCGAGGACAGCGGCAACGATCGCGCCGAGGAGGCAGCGGAGTGGGGTAGGGGATTGGGGAGTAGGGGATTGGGGGGTAGGGGAGTCTGACATGAGGAGTCTATCGATCGAGTGTCTGTCTAGTTTAAAACATCGCCTGCTGCTGAAGTGACTAATTCTCATCCCCTTTCCCAGGCAGACTTTAGAAAGGTTGTGCTGAGCTATGTTTAGAGATTGAGTACAGGGTTAATAGCTGTCGCGAGTCTGCAAATCCAATGTTCTAAACTGGAAAAAGCTTCTGCTGTTTCAGCCGCAGAGATTGAGACGGCGCAAAGCTTCTGAGCAGGAGGGCTGACTTTCAATTCAAAGGTTTAGATGATTTCTGAGCGATCGGCGTTATCGCGAGCCTTGGAATATCGGGGCGACTGAAACAGGTCGTCTACGAGCGATCGCTCATTGCATCAGAGGAGATAACCCGCTAATGACACCCTTTCTTCCCTGGGATGATCTTCCCCCAGAACAGCTTGGAATCGACGATCGCGACCTGCGCCGTCAGCTTGACTTATCTCTTACCCAACGCTTTCGACAACAGTGCACTTCAGAACTCCAAACCTTACTCAATGCCTGTGCTTGGGCAATCACAACTACCACGAATGTTGTCACGTTAGTGATTGTTTGTCCTAATCGTGTAACGAATTGGGCAATACTCAGTCAGGTTGTCAATCTGGGCAATGAGCTAGCAGAATTTTCTACAGATGCTCGAATCCGCATCTACCCTACTCCAGAGATGCTCGATCAGTTTGAGATTCGAGTCGATGAACTCTCCATTTATCAAGATGGAGCTTGATCATTGCAAAAATCATTGCAAAAAAAAAGAGGCAATATCCTAATTACCTCCTTAGTCTGCATTTATCCACGTTTAAGCCAGCTGTAGGATTTAGTCATTCATTGAGTTCATCGCTTTCTTCGCTGCTCTTTCTGCTTGCTTAGCGGTTTTCTTAGCGGTCTTCTCAGCATCTTTTGCAGCTTTCTTGGCTTCACTGCTGAGCTTTGCAGGTGCTTCTCCAGCGTTATCTAACCCTTCTTCGATCTGTTGCTCGATCGATTTAGCGTCGGTATTCGATGGGCGCTTCATGTTATAGAAGCCTGCGGTGCCTTGCACTTCGTTGATCGCGCCACCTTTCGAGCGATCGCGAACTTCTTCGAGTGATTGCAAACCACCTTTATCGATCGTGTCTTTCGCAGTCCGTTCATATTCTTTTGCGACTTCGGATGCTTCGTTCGTCATCGGTTTGTCTTTGACAACAGCTTGAGCCGAAGCGCTCGATACCACTGAGACAAACATCATCGTTGCACAGAGGCAAACCGTGAAGAAAAACCGGAGTCCAGATAACAAAGATTTCATACAGATACCCTCCATAGGTACAGAGTTTTTTTAGAAACTTGCCAAAGGCAGTTCGCGTTAAATCTGCAACTATCTACTCAAACTTTCCCATCGATCACCATCTGCATCAGGGTGAGTTTTTCTTCCAGTGATTCCTATCTCAAGGTGGATGAGGCTAAGATTTTGACAGAAATTCGATGGTAGGAATCAAAGGGTCTTTGACGATGCCAAATCCCTTATAGCCCCAGCGATCAAGCAAACTCGTCATTTGCGAGCCAATGATCGATTCGGTGACAAAGCGATCGCTCATTTCACCTGCATACTTGTTCAGGTATCCCAATGCATCGAATTGTTCTTGAAAGAGTAGGACATACCCATTTGCAGGCGATCGCGCTTCGTCTTCTTTTAACTTCGGATAAGCAGCAAGATAGCTGCCGTCAATTCTCGATCGAATTAAATAGTAAGTCTGTGAAAACATTTTTAGCTCTCATCTTGATGTCCTGAACTTTAAAGTCAGGTTTAGTTCAGACGAATCATGATTGATGCTCATCTGCCTAGAATCCATGCTAATTCAAGTCATCAATGCTAATTCGTGGATCAACTGCTTTCAGCAGTAAATCAGCTAGTAAATTCCCGACAATGAGCATCACTGCTCCCATCATCAAGCTCGACATAATCAAGTACAGATCTTGAGCCTGAACAGCTTGCAAAATCAATCTCCCCAAGCCTGGGAGATTAAAGAAATTCTCCGTGATAAAGGCCCCACCTAACAGGCTGGCAAATTCAAAGCCCAAAAGCGTAATCAGCGGGTTGATTGCATTTCGCAACGCATGAACATAAATCACGCGATTTTCGGACAGTCCCTTTGCGCGCGCCGTTTGCACATAATCTTGGCGCAACACATCGAGCAACTGACCTCGCATAATTCGCTGCAATCCGGCAAATCCTGCGATCGCTAAAGCCAAAGTCGGCAAAATCAAATGCCAGGCAACATCGAGAATCTTACCGAACCAATTCAAATCTGCAAAATCAATGCTGGTCAGATCTCCCACTGGAAACAGGGGCGAAGTATTCTGTGCAAAAATGAGCAGCAGCAAAGCAGTCACAAAGCTTGGAAATCCTTGTCCTGCATAGCTGAGTACTTGTAAAACTCGATCCACCCATTTTTGCTGTTTAATCGCTGCTAAGATTCCCAACGGAATCGCCACGCCCCACGTTACAACCAGCGAAGTGATTGCTAGTAAAAGCGTGGGGGGAACTCGTTCCCAGAGCAATGATACAACCGAGCGATTGTAAACAAAACTCGTTCCGAAGTCACCTTTTGTAATGATGTTCCAGACCCACAAGAAGAACTGTTCGATCCAAGATCGATCCAACCCATATTGCTTGCGAAGTTGATCAATCCGTTCTGGCGAAATTTTCGGGTTTTCGCGCAGCGTATCGAGGTAGTCACCTGGCGCAAGCTGAATGATGAAAAAGCTTAATGCGGCGGCAAGCAAGAGTGTAAATAATGCTTGCAATAATCGCTTCATCACATAAATCGAAGTTTCACTGGTCAGCGCTTCAAGAATTCGATCGAAACCAGATTGGAATCTTCTAGGGGTTGAAGTAGTCATGTGGAAAACCAGAGCGATCGGTTTCGTGATTATAGCGCTAGTATTCGACGAGCGTAACGATCGGAACTTGCGGCAAGCGATCGCGTCCTTGCAATTCTTTTAATTCAATCAAAAACGCACAGCCGACTAATTCACACCCAATTTGTTGAACCAGTTTTGCCGTTGCACCTGCGGTTCCGCCCGTGGCAATCAGATCGTCCACAATTAAGATGCGGCTTCCAGGCTGTACCGCGTCTTGATGCATCTCTAAGGTGTCTGTCCCATATTCCAATTCGTATTCAACGGAATGCACCGCAGCGGGCAGTTTTCCAGGCTTACGGACAGGCACAAATCCGATATTCATTCGGTAAGCCAAGGGTGCGCCGAAAATAAACCCTCGCGATTCCATGCCCACGATGTAGTCAGGATTGAGGTGAGAACATTTTTCCTCAAATAGCTCGATCGTGGCTCTTAGTCCGGCTGGATTTTGTAATAAAGTTGTAATGTCTCTGAACAGAATACCGGGTTTGGGAAAATCTGGAATTTCGCGGATGAAGGGTTTGAGATCCATAATGGGCAAGACTGGAAGAAGGTCAGTCATATCTTACCGTTCGCTTGAGTCTCGGCAAAGATTTCTACAGTTTGCAACTGAGACGATCGCTCAAAAATCTCGGCATCGATCGTGATCGTAGACAAATTTGATTTTCCCGCTGTCATTCAATACTTGGGAATTCTCTCTGGTTTCCTGCAAATTTGTCATGTCACTCTCAGCTTCTCAACCTCCAATCTGCGACATCGTGCGGTGATACTTCCCAGTGGTGCCCGAATCACGCTGTTTGTAGTTAATCTCAGGCTTCAGCCCTAAAAGTTCACTGACCTGCTCGCGCAGTGCTTGAGTCGAAACGCCCGATCGCAGTTGCGATCGCAAATCAATCTGTCCGATCTCATTGAGCAAACAAGGGCGGAGCCAACCATCGGCAGATAATCGCATTCGATTACAGCGATCGCAAAAACATTCCGACATTTGACTAATAAATCCCAACGTCCCCTTCGCCCCTGGAATCCGAAACACATCCGCTGGACCATTTCCTTTCACACTCGCTTCTGTTAATCCCCAGCGTTCTCGAATCTGTTGACGAATGGTTTCTGAATCGATCCAACCCTGTTGCTGAAACAATTGATCATTCCCAATCGGCATGAACTCAATAAATCGCACATGCCATTCTCGATCAAGACTCAGAGCTGCTAACTCTAGCACTTCATGATCATTCACACCTGGAATCACCACAACATTCAGCTTCAAAGGACTAAATCCAATCCGATGCGCGGCTTGAATTCCATCCCAAACCTGCTGCCAACGAGACTTACCTCGATGACCAATAATTTGATCAAAGATTTCTGGAACGAGTGAATCTAAACTAATGTTGATTCTTCTCAATCCTGCATCATAGAGATCCTGCGCCATCGACTCTAGTAAGAAGGCATTGGTCGTCATCGACAAGTCTTTGGTTTCAGGAAATTGTGCGATCGCGCTGACAATCTCGACGACTCCCGGACGAATCAAAGGCTCTCCCCCCGTCAGCCGAAATCGTGTAAACCCAACTGGAATAAACACCTCTCGCAGCAATGTCAGCAACTCCGCCTGAGTCAACAGATCTTGCTGCAATACATACGCTAAGTCACTTCCTTCCGGCATACAATATTGGCACCGGAAATTACAGCGATCAACTAAACTAATTCGTAGATAATCAACTTGGTTCATCGTTCCATTCTGCCGGATGCGCCCCGAAAGCCGCAATCTCCTCAAAACTACTCAGGCGATTCATAAATCTTATAAAGCGTGTATCAATTGCAACTCGGTCATTTCAGCCTGAAAGTGGAACATCAACTTCGGTCTTCATCAAACCTCTATCATCTCTTCAGGAAAACTTGTTTGAAGAAGCAGGAAACCGCCGTAAAAATACTGAGATATCTTCCTGGGTTTGTATAGTAACTTAATTGCGTCCGAACCCCGTATCCATCGACAGTTTCACCGATCGCTCTATTCTTTATTTGCGTGAACCATCTCTTCTCTCTTAAGTCATTTGATGCGACTGAGGCAACTCACCCGCTCATTTACTGACCTACTGGTTCACATCATGGCTCAACCTCGTTACGACAGAACTGTCGATCGAAGACTCAGAACAGTGTCATCAGATTATTCCATTGGGCAAAAATATGACTACTTCTCGCCTTGCTTACACAGTTTTCGCTATCGGTTTGTCGGTTGGGATTCAGATTATTTCCGCTTCAAGCTATTCTGCCTACGCCCAAATCACACCGCCTCCAAATTCAGGTTCACCCGGAACCACCACAGGTGGCGGATCGCGATCTTAATTATTTTCAGTTGCGGTAGACAACTTCATCACACTGCCCTAAAGTTTGTAAAGACTTGACAATAACAGCAGCTTAGGGGCTAGGAGTGGTGAAAATCAGTGCGGCAGTGGGTAAGAGTTAGTCTCAGCACGATCGCAACAGCAACAGCAGTTCTCGGAATGCAGCTTGCTGGCGCATTCCAGCAATTGGAGTTAATGGTGCTCGATCAATGGTTTCGGGCACGTCTCTTAGAACCTGTCGACTCCCGGTTGGTCATCGTCACGATCGACGAATCTGACTTTAATTCACTCAGACAATACCCAATTTCAGATGAACTCCTGGCTGAGTTGCTCACCAAGATTCAGCGCCAAAAGCCACGAGTCGTGGGAATGGATCTGTATCGAAATCTGCCTGTTGAACCTGGACATGCCGCCTTGCAAAAGGTTTACAGTCAAATGTCCAATCTGATTGGCATTGAGAAGACGATCAGCGGCAACAACTTTCCTTCCGTTGATCCCCCGCCTATCCTGCGTCAGCGCAATCAAATTGCAGCGAGCGATATTGTTCTCGATCACGATGGCAAAGTGCGGCGCAACCTGCTTTCGCTGAGAGTCAATAAGCTATGGGGAAAAGATTCGCGGACGCTGGAAACCTTGGGAACTCGCTTGGCGCTAGAGTATCTCAAAGCAGAAGGCATTACGCCAAAACCGATCTCCGGAACATCTCAGATCCAACTCGGGCGCGCCCGCTTGGAAGCTTTGTCGCCGACAACTGGGGGGTATGTTCGCGCGGACACGGGTGGATTTCAGCTGATGGCGAATTTTCGCAATCTGAGGCAGCGCTTTACCTCGGTTAGTTTTAACGATGTGCTACAAGATCGGGTTCCCGCCGGATTGATGCAAGATCGCATCGTGGTGATTGGGTCGATCGCAGAAAGTCTTAACGATCGCTTTTTTACCCCCTATTCGCAAACGGCTCAAATGACTTCAGCAGGCGTTGAAGTGCATGCAGATTTCTCCAGCCAGTTGATTAGCGCTGCGATCGAGGGCAGACCACTTTTACGAGGGGTTCCGGCTGGAGTCGGGGGCGCTTGGTTGTTAATTTGGCTTGGGGGCGGTGCGGTCTTAGGGTGGCGAGTAAAATCGTTGCGATTGGCACTGATATTAGCCGTTGGCGTTACGTTAAGCGGCATTGCTGGAACGTATCTTTTATTTTTGGCAGGCTGGTGGATGCCGATCGTCGCTCCAATTTTGGGAATGAAATTGGTCGCGTTAACCATGCGGATGCATTTAGTTTGGCGATCGCTCTCTGAATCTCATGACATGCTGCAACATTATGCAAAAACTTTAGAACAGAAAGTCGAAGAGCGCACCCAAGCTTTAAAGCAACAGAATCTTGAATTGATGCAGGCAAAACAAGAAGCCGAAGCTGCTGATCGAGCTAAAACAACGTTCCTTGCCAATGTAAATCATGAGTTGCGCACGCCACTGTCCATTATTCTCAGCAGCAGCGAATTGATGGGTTACGATAAATCGCTTGCACCGAAACAGAAAGAGCGATTGACGATGATTACTCAAAGTGTGCAGCACCTTTTAGATTTGATCAACGGTGTTTTAGAGTTGGCAAAACTCGAAGCGAATGCAGAAACTGTCGAGTTGCAAGCCGTGTCGATTCCCCAGATGTTGCACAGTTTAGAAGAACTCTATCAACCTCAAGCGATCGCGCGCGATTTAACCCTAACGCTGCACTGCGATCAAGAGGTTCCAGAGTGGGTACAAACTGACGAATGCAAGTTACGGCAAGTCTTAATGAATCTTCTGACCAATGCACTGAAGTTTACTCAACAAGGTGCTATTTCTCTGCGCGTCTTATGGATAGAAGCATCGCGATTGCGCTTTGAAGTCGAAGATACTGGGATTGGAATTGCGCCGCACGAGATGCAGTCGTTGTTTAAACCATTTATGCAAACCGAGTCAGGGCGCAGATCTGGACAAGGTTCTGGCTTAGGCTTATCCATTAGCCAACAATTACTCCAGCTACTTGGCTCCAAGCTCCAAGTTCACAGTACTCTGCAAGTTGGGACTATGTTTTGGTTTGATCTGGATGCAGAATTCGTCACGTCTGCCGAAAGCGATGCTTCTGCCTCCGAAGTTGCAATCACTCACTTAGAATTACGCGATCGCCTCGGTGCATAAGCATACAAGACCTTGATCTGCTAGGAAGCCTCACTCTCCCTTTGTCTATGCAAAAATGTCAATGCAAAAAAAAGGGCTGCATCCAATCAGCCCCTTCAGTCGCAAATTTTAGTACTCCCGCAAGCTATTTGCTCGATCTCCGCAAGTAAACCCAATGACGATAGTTCGGATGAACATGACCTTCTGGCTCGCGTTGCGGACTGTGTTCTACTTGGGGTTGGTCTTTTTCCGAGTTCTGACGTTGAAAGAATTTCATAAGAGTCCTCCTCAATGAAGTAATTGCAGGAGGCACTTCCAAACCTGTCACCATGCAAATCGACGCATGTCCGAATCTTTTTTGTGCCCTGTGATACTATTTTAACTCACTTTACGTGAACGTCATATGACCTGAGATAGAATCTTATCCCTGCCAAAGTACGAGTATCAGAAAATTCTGAATGATGAATTAAATCGTTTTGTAAACTCGAAGTAAAAAATTGAACAATAGCTTTAGTACACTTACGGTCGTAGATTATTAAATAAAAATTTTATTGCTTTGTTAAAAGCAAAGAGGAAGATATAGTATCTCCACAGATAGAAAAAGTCGGTCGCTATTCTATACCTGCGATCGCACATTCTTATCAGCTAAGACATTGAAGCTCTAGGAGAAACTTCTGTGAACATTATTGCTTGGGCATTACTTGGAATTGTCGCTGGCGCGATCGCGAAGCTGCTTTATCCCGGTCGCCAAGGCGGCGGCATTCTCAGCACCATGATTTTGGGAATTGCAGGCGCAATGCTAGGAGGTAGCTTATTCTCGCTGATCACGGGCGGCGGTAAGATCGCCATCTCGGTATTTAGCCTACCGAGCTTAATTGTGGCAATTCTGGGTGCAATGATTGCAATCTTCTTGTGGGGATTAGTCACTCGCAGCGCTTCTTAAGATTGTAAAACTCTTTTAAGTTCAACATTAGGGGTTGTACTACTTCTCTTCCTCTGAATAGGGAGACGAATTGTACGATCCCTTCTTTTTAGTAGAGGTCAAACTGCGATCGCAAATCGTATGCTGAGATGCATTCAAGATTTGTAACTAAGGTAAAACAGTGATGACCTACCTCGGACAGCACATCGAAATCACAGAGCAAGATTCCGGTTGGATTGGGGTCTGGTGGCATGAAGGAGGCATGATCCAGCTTGGATTTTTCCTGAACGCGCCAGATGCATGGCAAGCCGTTACAGAATTGATTCAGCGGGATTTAGCCGTACGCTGTTTACTCGGTGTCTTGGATGAATGGCGCGACCACGATCAGATTGATGACATTGAATATGCGCTAGGTGTCAATTCACTCGTCGAATTTGTCTTAGCTTAGCTTGTCTGAGCATAGTCGGTTAGCTCTACTCAGAGAGTACAGTTTACGCGACTGTCGATTGCCTCAAGATGCGGCACGATAAGGACATGAAGATTCAAGTTCTTAATCGTTTTTCAAGAGGTGACAAGATGTTAGTTCGTTACTGGCAACCCTGGCGAGAAATCGATACATTCCGTCGCCAATTTGACCAATTGCTTGATTCGATGGCTCCGATGACCCATGAGCCGACTGACTGGACTCCTGCAGTCGAATTAAAAGATACAGGTCATGAGTTTGTTCTCCGCGCCCAACTCCCTGGCATTGACGCAAAGGATCTTGATGTTCAGGTGACCAAAGATGCGGTTTCGTTAGCAGGTGAGCATCGCCAAGAATCAAAGACCGAAGAAGGTGGATTCTTTAGAAGCGAATTCCGCTATGGTAAGTTTCAACGAGTCATTCCTCTTCCAGTTGAAGTGAAGAATGATCAAGTCAAAGCTGAGTTCAAAGATGGAATTTTGAGCTTGATCTTGCCGAAAGTTGATCAAGTCAAGACTGTGAAGTTGAATTTGGCAGATGCCACAGGCGCGATCGCAGGGACACCTGAACCGACCAACGCATAGTTTGCAGATTGAATTCTAAACAGATTGAACTCTGAAGAGGTGGGAGGCACGATCGTGCCTCCCATTTTTTGTGTGTGCTAGCAGTCAAATATGAATCTCTGCAAAACTCCGGATGTCATCTCAGAAGATTATGTCAAACTGAAACTGTCTCTTCGCAACAACGCTACAACAACCGCGAAAAATGAACTGATTCTGCATTCAATCGATCACACTCAGGATACTCAGTCCCATGCCAAACACAATCTTAATTGCAGACAAATTGCACCCGAACAAACAGCCTCTGTTTGAAAATGCAATCCTAACAACCGTCAACAATTTATATCAACAGATCCATCGCTCTGAACTGTCTTCGCCTGAATGTGAGCCGACTTGCTGCTTCATCAAGGTTGCATCATTGCTGAGTACCCACAAAGCACCTGCTCATCCCGCTGATTTACTCATCACAGCTAGCCTAGTCACGCCCAATTTTGCCCCGACCTTGATCCGGCTTTACGAACAAATGCCCGATCCAAAATTTGTCATCGCACTCGGAGGATGTAGCCCGATCGAGAATTCGCTCACTGCTGTAGGCAGTCTGATTCCAGTCAATACTTACATTATGGAATGCCCATTGCGATCGCAAACGCTGTTAAACGCGATCGCATCTTTGCATCATTCGTGATCCTGCTCAATCCGAGCAATTCCCGTTTTCGGATAGTAGCGTGCCAAAATCTGACGATAGTTATATCCTTGTTCGGCAAGGCTCAATGCTCCTAGTTGGCTCATTCCCTTGCCTCGAAAGGCTTCTGCGACAATATCATCCGATGCGGCATACAGCGACTCGACAATTCCGCCGCGGTAGCTGACAAACTCCCCTGCGGTCTGATCAACCGCCCGATTGGTGGCATCTGCTTCTCTAGAGATACCGCTATAGACTTGAAAATATTCGTCAGACCCCATGTGATAAAGCGGTTGGGCACGCCGGAAATAGTAAGTTAAGGCATACGATCGCGCCGCAACGGCTTGAGCTTTTAGCGCTTCTGCACTCCAGCTAGGTGAAACTTCACTGGCAACGACACTATGCAAATAGTGTCGCAAATTAATATAGTTCACGACCCAAATTCTTCCGCCTTGAGCCGCGAGTAAAAATCGACCTCGGTACGGTTTGTCTCCAAGATAGAGAATTCCGTTCGGCGGGGGCTGAATCATCACCATTCCTGGTAATTGTCCGTTGCCGAAATTCATGCGATCGCCAATTCCCTGAATCGGATAAGAATTTCCAGACGAAAGTTGACCGATGGGCTTTCCTTCTCCATCCAGAATCGTTGCACCTTGAGAAGCCGCGATCGCCAAACTCGGTTGTCCCATTGCGATCGCAACTTGCATTTCAATTAATGAATCAACCGTTCCAATCGAAGCCATCAATGCCGCTTTGGTTTTCGCATTCAGGGCAGCTTCTTCTGGAGTAAATTGCTTCGGATCAACGGGCGTTAACGTCTTTTTTGGAGCGGGAGACTTAACGGGTTGCGCTAATTTCGGCGGAGGTGAGGGTAACGCGATCGGGCTTGGCAACGGAGATGCGATCGGAGAAGGCAGCGGTGCAGGTTCACTATGACTTTGCTGATTCAAATAAACGCCAGCCAGCGGAATTAACGCCAGACACGGAACCAATAACCAGGGACGCTGTTTTAGCCACTCTAAAATCGATTTACGCCACATATTAATAAAGTGCGGAATTCAGGATTGAATATTCGGAACAGATCTCCACCTTACCCTCTATTCAAGCCTGAATTCCAAAATCCGCTTACCAACCTTTCTCTGCTTTATCTAAGACGTAGAGTGCAACGGATTGGATTTGGTCATCGCTGAGACGACCTTTGAATGCGGGCATTGCACCTTTGCCATTCGTCACTTGAGCAACGATCGCTTCAACTGTATCTTTGCCATTTGCGGTCAGCGCATCTTTCTTTAAAGTTTTTGCGCCGTTAATTGCGTTACCGCCGCCTGCATGACAAGCTGCACAGTTTGCATTAAAGACTTTTCCGCCTGCTGCTGCGTCGGCCGCAAATGCAGGTTGGCTGATCAATGTGGTTAGAAACACCACAGACAGGACGATTGTAGCCAACAGTGTTCTCATTCTGCGAATCATTTTGTTCTTCTCTTAAACATCAACATTCGGTAAGCAGTTCTCACCAGTGTCATGCTGTCTTCAGGAAAATCCCTACGTCAAAAGACAGCGCGTAAAACTTTTCGGTTTCGTTATTAACCGCAATAGTTCGTTACCTGAGATGCAAATAAAGGTTTACAGAAGTTTACAGTTTTAGGGCTTTCAGTAATGATTCATTGTGGATTCGCTCAATGGATAGAGCAACCCAATTAATTACCTTAATTTCATCTATTCATCTCAAAGAATCGATGCCATTATTGAATCTCATCAATGTATGTTTGATTTTGATAACTCCAATGAGTTGAGCCTATGAGATGAGGAGAGATACTTTCTAAAAAATAGAAATAAGTCTATTAATTTAGGCCATATACAAATTATTTAAAACATGCGTAGTCTTCTCACAGTAGGAATTTCAGCAGAATAAACAGTATTTTTTCAGCTGTAACTCATCACTAATATATCCTTTACTTATCGGAGTAATTACTATCCAGGAATGAGAATCTATAGACTGAAATCCATCTATTAGATTTGAGATTTATGGTCTTATTTGCAATTCAACATCTAGACTTTTTACAGAATTTCAGAGTATCTTAATATTCAACAGATTAATCAAGTTTGATTGACTTAAACAAGTGAGTTAAACCGATTAATAACTGCCAAAGCTGGTCTAATTTTTGCAGCTCAAAGGGCTGCTTTTGCTTGGTGTGATGCAGCAATTCAACTTAATTTTTGTCGTTGAATTTGCACATTAGATTTTCGCAGTCTGAATAGCTAAACTCCAGTGATTACAAGAATCTCTGGATCAGATTCGCTTGCTCAATTGAGCGCTTAATTTGTTGATTTATCTATGTTTGGGAGTTGGATATGAAGCGTTTTTCGTCGATGTCACGGCGCAACTTTTTATTAACAGCAGGAGCAACTACTGCTTCTACGCTCTTATTAAAAGGATGTCTAGGAAATCCCCCAGAGCAGACGACCGGTGGACTACAAGCTTCTCCCGTTGCTAATGTAGGTTCTGCCGTCAAAGCAGGCGAAGAACCTGAAGTTAAAACGGTCAAATTGGGCTATTTACCGATCGTTGAAGCAGCCCCGCTGATCATCGCTCAGGCAAAAGGTTTCTTTGCCAAGCATGGCTTAACTGAAGTTTCGCTCGATAAGCAAGCAAACTGGGGTGCAGCCCGCGATAACGTCAAAATTGGCGCAGGTGGCGGCGGAATTGATGGGGGACAATGGCAAATGCCGATGCCCTACTTGATTTCTGAAGGCATTATTACCGATGGCGCTCAAGTTCCAATGTATGTATTGGCGCAATTAAACACTCAAGGAAATGGAATTGCGATCGCAAGCAAGCACCTTGGTAAAAACATCGGCTTGAAACTCGCCGATCAAACTGCATTCTTTGGCGGTCTGAAGTCTCAAGGCGGACGTTTCAAAGCCGCTTACACCTTCCCCAAAGCAAACCAAGAATTTTGGATTCGCTACTGGCTTGCAGCAGGTGGCGTTGATCCAGTAGAAGATGTTGAGTTGCTCACCGTACCGACTGCACAAACCGTTGCCGATATGAAACGTGGTGCAATGGATGCATTCAGTACAGGCGACCCCTGGCCCGCTCGTATTGTTGCTGATAAGACTGGATTTATTGCTGCCTTGACCGGAGAAATCTGGAAAGCACACCCAGAAGAGTACCTTGCAGTTCGCAAAGACTGGGTCGATAAGCATCCTAAAGCAACCAAAGCACTGCTCAAAGCCGTGATGGAAGCTCAGCAATGGTGTGATGATTTCAACAACCGGACTGAAATGGCGAAAATCCTCGCTACCCGTGAATACTTCAACGTTCCAGAGAACGTCCTCATCGAGCCGCTCATGGGCAAATACAACTTGGGTGAGCGCACCGTCGATGACAAATCACTAGCTGTGATGTACTGGAAAGATAGCAAAGGCAGCGTGTCTTACCCTTACAAGAGCCATGATCTGTGGTTCTTAACCGAAAGTGTCCGTTGGGGCTTCCTGCCACAAAACACGCTAGACAAAGCGAAAGAAATGATTGATAAAGTCAATCGCGAAGACCTCTGGAAACAAGCTGCTCAAGAATTAGGAGTTGCTTCTGCTGACATTCCCACCAGTACATCCCGAGGCGTGGAAGAGTTCTTCGATGGCGTCAAGTTTGACCCAGAGAATCCCAAAGCTTATCTCGACAGCTTAAAGATTAAGAAGCTAGCAGCGTAGTTGCTAAATCGGTGCATCTCGCACTTTGAATGACTTGTCTGATTTGTTAAACACTTACCGCAGTTAATAAGGAGCAAACCGTCATGACTATCGCCCGGAAGCGATCTACAACATTCCCCGCCTTCACTTGGGACGACAAGACCAAAGAGACACTCGACAACATTCTGATGCCGATTGGAGCATTGTTCGGATTGCTCGCCCTTTGGCAAATTCTGACCATGATTGTGCCGACCGATTTGCCAGGGCCTTTCAAAGTCATTGAAGAAACTCGGATTTTGATTCTATACCCGTTCTATGACAAGGGTGGCACAGACAAAGGGCTATTCTGGCAAGTGTTCTCCAGCTTGCAACGGGTTGCAGTTGGCTATACGTTTGCCGCAGTGGTAGGCATTAGCTTAGGCATCTTGGTTGGATTGAACAAACGTCTTTCAAAAGGTCTCGATCCAATTTTCAACATCTTAAGAACCGTTCCACCTTTGGCATGGGTTCCGATCGCACTTGCTGCATTGAAGCAAAACCAGCCTGCTGCACTGTTCGTGATCTTCATTACTGCGATTTGGCCAATCTTAATCAACACCGCAGTGGGAGTCCGACAGATTCCGCAGGACTATAACAACGTTGCTCAAGTGCTGCAATTGCCCAAGTCGGAGTACTTCTTCAAGATTTTGATTCCCTCTGCACTGCCTTACATCTTTACTGGACTGAGAATTGCAATTGGTCTGGCTTGGTTGGCGATTATTGCAGCAGAGATTGTGATGTCCGGGATTGTGGGGATTGGCTTCTTTATCTGGAACGCTTATCAGAACAGTCAGGTGAGTGAAATCATCTTAGCCTTGGTTTACATTGGCTTAGTCGGTTGGTTGCTCGATAACCTGATGGCATGGCTTCAGAATAAGATCTTGCCGCAAAGCCAACGGTAATCCAAGAACTAGCGCGCTTGCTCCACTGCGGTAGCAAGAGGTGAAGGATGATGAGGACTGGATTTGTTCTCCGACGTTTGCGCCTCTGCATCCTTCACTTTTTATCCCAGCGATCGTTCTCTATCCCGTTCTGAAACACTTAACCACTGTCGTTCCAGGTTTTAGTTATGACTTCCTTTGTTACTGTCGAAAGTCTTGAAAAGACCTTTTCCCTTCAAGGTGGTGGCAACTACGTTGCACTGAAGGGAATTGATTTAGAAATTAAGCAGGGCGAATTTATCTCGCTGATTGGTCACTCGGGTTGTGGTAAATCCACCTTACTGAACATGGTGGCAGGTTTAGATTTACCGACAGATGGTGTCGTGATGCTGCAAGGCGAACAAATCCTGCGCCCTGGTCCCGATAAAATGGTGGTTTTTCAAAACTACTCGCTCTTGCCTTGGATGACCGTGCGCCAAAACATTGCGCTGGCGGTTAACAATGTGATGAAAGATCTTTCAGCAGTCGAGCGGAACCAAATTGTTGAAGAACACATTGATTTAGTTGGTCTTCGACATGCCGTGGATAAGCCACCGGATCAGCTTTCTGGCGGAATGAAGCAGCGAGTCGCGATCGCACGGGCGCTGGCAACTCGTCCGAAGCTCTTACTGCTAGATGAGCCTTTCGGTGCGTTAGATGCGCTGACTCGCGGGAACTTGCAAGAACAATTGATGAAAATCTGCGAAGAGAGTCATGTGACTGCTGTCATGGTCACGCACGATGTCGATGAAGCTTTGCTGTTGAGCGATCGCATTGTCATGCTCACGAATGGACCCGAATCAAAAATCGGGCAAATCATGGAAGTAGACATTCCTCGCCCTCGCAAGCGCATGGAAGTCGTCAATCATCCCAACTACTACAGCTATCGCAGTGAAATCATTTACTTCTTGAATCAGCAAAAGCAAATCAAGAAACTGAGAGCGAGAAAAACAACCGCGATCGCTCGTCATGGCTTAGAGAAGATCAATCTTGAAATCGGATTTGTCCCGCTCACAGCTGCGGCTCCCCTGATCATTGCCAAAGAGAAAGGCTTCTTCACCCATCATGGCTTAGATGAAGTCAACTTAGTTCGTGAATCAAGCTGGCGCGGCATTCAAGATGGCATTGCTGGTAAATATTTAGATGCCGCACAAATGCCTTCTGGGATGCCTGTTTGGTTAACCGTCGGGGGATTAGGAGAACCCCTCCCTGTCGTCAGTGCTTTGACTATGACCCGAAATGGGAATGCAATTACACTCGACAAGCGATTCTTTGACAAAGGCATTACCACCTTGGCTGAGCTAAAGCGGATGCTGCTTGAGAGTGTAGATGAACGTCATACCTTTGGAGTCGTTCACCCGGCTTCGATGCACAACCTCCTCTTGCGCTACTGGCTCGCGGCAGGTGGAGTCGATCCAGATAAAGACTTAACCATTTCAACCATTCCGCCAGCGCAGATGGTTGCTCAGCTAGAAGCTGGAAACATTGATGGTTACTGTATTGGTGAACCTTGGAACATTCGGGCTTCGCTCGACAAGATTGGCTATACGATCGCAACTGACTTAGAAATCTGGGATGGTCATCCTGGTAAGGTTCTAGGCGTTCGAGAAGATTGGGCAAATACCTATCCCAACACGCACGTTGCCCTCGTCAAAGCACTGCTCGAAGCTTGTGCTTATTGTGCAAATCCAGAAAATCATCCAGAAGTTCAAGCGATTCTGTCTCAACCGCAATATCTCGATTGTGAGATGGATTACATTGGGCTTGGCGATGGCAGCCATAGTACTTGTGACATTAAAGGATCGCCGCGCGAGAACTCACACCCTCAGTTCTTTGGAGCAGGGGTCAACCGTCCCAGCCGGACAGAGCATCTTTGGATTCTGACGCAGTTGGCTCGGTGGGGCGATATTCCCTTCCCGCGGAACTGGGTGGAAATTCTAGAGCGGATTTGTAAGGTGAGTGTCTTTAGTATCGCGTCTCGTGAACTTGAACTAGAGGATGTTTCCTACAGTCGCGGACCAATTCAACTGTTTGATGGCACAACCTTTACCGCAGAAGATCCAATCGGCTATCTCAACCACCTCAAGATTAAGCACGATGTCTACATGGCAGACATTCCGCTAAAAGCTCCAGGCATTCTGGCAGCTTAAGGTGTGCGCGATCGAGAATCCACACATTCTCTTAATCCTCCAGATTTGGAGGATTAAGAGAACACCGATCCGTCGATCGCGCAGCAACACCGCCGTGCTACCTCATTCCGCACATCAACCCTCTCCTAACCATGCAAACCACTCAATCATCTAGAACAATGGTGACTTCGGCACAATCTGCACAAAGCTCTGCGTCCAGAGCAGCCAATCCCTTTCTCGTCATCGATCAAGTCTCCAAAGTGTATCCCACTAAAAATGGCGACTACACGGTTTTGAAAGATGTCAACCTCACTGTTAATCAGGGTGAATTCATCTGCGTTATCGGTCACTCGGGTTGTGGAAAATCTACCTTGCTCAACATGGTGAGCGGATTTTCCAAGCCCACCACAGGTTCTGTTCTGCTACAAGGTAAACCGATCGAGAAACCTGGTCCCGATCGCATGGTTGTGTTCCAGGGATATGCCCTGCTGCCTTGGCTCACCGTGTTTGAAAACGTCTATCTCGGGGTCAACGTGGTTTATCCTGACAAGCCCAAATCTGAGAAAACTCAGATTGTCAAAGACTTTTTGGCACTGGTTGGACTAGCCGACGCGATGGAGAAAAAGCCCACCCAAATCTCAGGCGGGATGAAACAGCGAGTTGCAATCGCCCGTGCGCTTGCAATTTGTCCAGAAGTTTTGATCTTAGATGAGCCATTTGGTGCATTAGATGCCATCACCAAAGAAGAATTGCAAGAAGAACTTTTGAAGATCTGGAACACTCACAAATGCACGGTGTTGATGATTACGCACGACATTGATGAAGCGTTATTTCTTGCAGATAAATTAGTGATGATGACTAACGGACCTGCGGCAAACATTGGAGAAGTGATGGAGATTCCATTCCGCCGTCCTCGAAATCGTGGGCGGATGATGGAAACACCAGAGTATTACAAACTGCGAAACTATGCATTGGATTTCCTCTATAATCGCTTCGCTCACGACGACGAATAACGTAACTAATCTTCAGGAGCCAGTGAAGGGCATTCAATTGAAATCTAATACTAAAAATTAGTATTGAATCCCCTTCATTACCGAACGAATGCAATGCCCAACGCTCTCAAAAGTTTGCTTGCACCGAAGCCTGTCCCAAGTAGTTGAACAGATGCGCTACTTTGAATCGATTTATAAGAAGCGCATCTATTTTTTCTCTCTCATCGCCAAAACGTCTCTCTGGATTCTGTCCAATTCGCTTGATTTACAAAATAGAAGAAGAAGCTTAATTATAGATATTCTTAGGACTCAAGATTGGGCGAATTCAATACTGTTCGTAGATGCCCATGAAATAGCGGCAATCTATCAACAAATATCAATACTGTTCAAAAGTCTAGAGCGAATTAAGAGGTTTTTCTTATTCGCTCCATTTGGTTTTTCTTGGATTTTCATCTATTTAAGACTAGACGGAATACAAGAAATAACGATAAGGTTATTTCAATCATTTACTTGAACTGAATATAGTTAATCAAATCGTTCGTGGGGTCAATCATATCGATTGATTGAAATCAATGATTTTCCCACTGACATTGATCAACTACTTCAAAATCAGACGCTGTTGAGATTAATTCATGAGATTGATCTAGGGATTTTTGCGCCCAATTTTCTTGAGCAACGGCGTGCAGTTCAGTCCCTTTTTTGGAGAGGAACATGGCTCAATTTTTAGACTCATTTTGGAGAGTGACCCTTGTGAGCGCCCTGACTACAGGTTTTCGTGCGCCACAGGTGTTTCAAGAGTGAAGCGCCTCACTCTTACTCTCGATTAACTCTTGAAAGTTCATTCAGTTCATTCACTGCAACACTCCTCAACAGAGGAGAAGGAGGTATTTATGGATTTTTGGTCCTTGTTTGTCATGGACTTCGTGCAGCAGTTGCAGTCCCCAACACTCGCTTTTTTGATTGGTGGGATGATCATTGCTGCTCTCGGGAGTGAATTGGTAATTCCCGAGTCGATTTGTACAATCATCGTCTTCATGCTGCTCACCAAAATCGGTCTGACCGGTGGCATTGCTATCCGTAACTCCAACCTGGCGGACATGGTGTTACCCATGATCTGTGCAGTAGTCGTAGGGATTCTGGTTGTCTTCATCGCGCGCTATACATTGGCGAAGCTGCCAAAGGTCAAAGTCGTCGATGCGATCGCGACTGGAGGATTGTTTGGAGCCGTGAGTGGCTCCACGATGGCTGCTGGACTGACAGTACTGGAAGAACAAAAAGTGCCATTCGAGGCATGGGCAGGCGCACTCTATCCCTTCATGGATATCCCCGCCCTCGTGACTGCGATTGTGGTCGCCAACATTTATCTCAACAAGAAGAAGCTGAAGGCTGCACAGGCGCATCTCACCGAGGAGGAGTATCTCAGCAAGCAGGAGTATCTCAGCAATCAAGGGGCTGCGAATAATCGGGTCAAGATATGGCCGATCATTGAGGAAAGCCTTCGGGGTCCTGCCTTATCAGCAATGTTGTTAGGTCTTGCGCTTGGCATATTCACCCGACCAGAGAGTGTCTATAAAGGTTTCTACGACCCTGCCTTTCGCGGCTTGCTTTCGATCTTGATGTTGGTCATGGGCATGGAAGCATGGTCAAGACTTGGCGAACTGCGCAAGGTGGCTCAATGGTATGTCGTGTATAGCGTGGCAGCACCGTTTGTGCATGGGCTAATCGCCTTTGGTCTCGGCATGATTGCCCACTACGTTGCAGGATTCAGCATGGGCGGTGTCGTGATCCTGGCTGTCATTGCTTCCTCTAGTTCAGACATCTCAGGTCCACCCACGTTGAGAGCGGGTATCCCATCGGCTAACCCCTCTGCCTATATCGGCGCGTCCACAGCCATCGGTACACCCATTGCGATCGGCTTATGTATCCCGTTCTTCGTCGGTCTCGCCCAAGCGATCGGCGGACTATAATGACGGGCCGTGGTCTGTCGGTGTTCCCTTAGCTCGACAGACCCAGCATGTTAATGTACATCGTTTAAGGAAACAGCCAATATGTCTAAGAAAGCCAACAAGCTTGTCATCGTTACGGAAAAGGTTCTGCTGAAAAAGGTCGCCAAGATCATTGAGGAATGCGGGGCAACCGGTTACACAGTGGTGGACACTGGCGGTAAAGGCAGTCGCAACGTGCGCTCTACAGGTAAACCCAACACTGCCGACACCGACTCGAATGTGAAGTTCGAGATCCTCACCGAAACTCGGGAGATGGCTGAGAAAATTGCAGATCAAGTTGCATTGACGTTTTTCACCGATTATGCCGGCATTGCCTATCTCTGTGAAGCAGAGGTACTGTACGGGAGAAGTTTCTGTGGACCAGAGGGCTGTTGAGATCATCTCAACACTCATTTGCCCCCGTTACTCATTGAAAGCTATGACTCCGGCAATGATTGAGAGTGCATTTTTGAGGCTGGAACCCTTGAAAATTCTAGATTTTCTTTGATAGCTTTCATTGTCGGTTTAATAGGCTTGTCTCGATCCAGGCAACCGCATCCAAAGCATGAGAGTCTTTGATTCGATCGGTTGCTTTTTTCATAACTGTCCGCAGTTTGATGAATCTTTCAAACCCTTAACCTTCGTTGTTCTAAATTCATGATTTTGTCCAACATTCTGCATCCTTTTAGTGGGGGGATAGCCGCTCTCATGACTCCAATACCATTCCTGGCGACCGCTGTTGCTGAAGATTCACCCCTAATTCTGTCTGGCGTATTGCTGACGCTGGTGGTGATTTACCTAGCCAGCAAGCTCGGCGCAGAAGTCGCTAGGCGATTAGATTTTCCGCCCGTTTTGGGGGAACTGGTCGCGGGTGTGATTGTCGGCGTTTCGGCATTGCATCTGGTGATCTTTCCCGAAGGGGGGCTATCTGCCTCTGACTCGGTGATTATGTCAGCGCTGCAAGGATTAAATCAGTTAGCACCGGATGCGATGACTCGGATCTTTGAGTCGCAAAGTGAAGTGATTTCGGTTCTGGCTGAAATCGGCGTGATTATTCTGCTGTTTGAAATTGGACTGGAATCCGATCTGCGACAGCTAAAGGAAGTGGGAATTCAAGCCACGGTGGTCGCCTGCGTCGGAGTCGCAGCACCTTTTGCAGCGGGTACGGCAGGGTTAATGATGCTCTTTCATGTCGCAGCAATTCCAGCAATTTTTGCGGGAGCCGCATTAACGGCAACGAGTATCGGCATTACCTCTAAAGTGTTGTCAGAGCTAGGTCAACTCAAATCCAAAGAAGGGCAAATCATTGTTGGCGCAGCAGTGATTGATGATGTCCTCGGCATTATTGTTCTAGCTGTCGTCGCTAGCTTAGCTAAAACGGGTGAGATTGATGTTGCCAATGTCATTTACTTGATTGTCAGCGCGACGGCATTTTTGATGGGTTCAATTTTGTTGGGGGGTATCTTTAACAAAACTTTTGTAGCGATCGTAGATAAGCTCAAAACCCGTGGAAATATTGTTATTCCGGCATTCATCTTTGCGTTCTTTATGGCATTTTTAGGGAATGCCATTCATCTCGAAGCGATTTTGGGCGCGTTTGCAGCGGGTTTGGTGCTCGATGAAACCGATGCCCGGAACGAGTTAGATGAATTAATCAAACCGATCGCCGATTTACTGGTACCCATCTTCTTTGTGACAGTGGGAGCGCGTGCCGACCTCGGTGTGTTGAACCCGACAGTACCGGAGAATCGGGCGGGTCTCTTGATTGCTATCTTTTTGATGGTGGTAGCGATTATCGGCAAGCTGATCACAGGTTGGGCAGTGTTCGGACAACCCGGCATCAATCGAGTGGCGATCGGGGTTGGGATGATCCCTCGAGGTGAGGTAGGTCTAGTGTTTGCTGGCATCGGCTCAGCTAGCGGCATTTTGGATAAGCCGTTGGAGGTATCGATTATTATCATGGTCATTCTGACAACTTTTCTGGCTCCACCCTTTTTACGGGTTGCCTTTGGTTCATCCACAAATCCCATCCCAGAATCTACCCCGGCTGTGGAAACAGCTAGCAAGTAACGGTTTTACGAGATTACATCTGTTTACTCAACAGATGTAATCGATGATTGTGGCGCGATCCTCTGATCTACGGAACCGAGCATTAGAATTCTTGTATAGCAAGGTTACTCATACTGCGTAGCAATTCGGCGACGCAATCTTAAGAATCCTAGTTGGAACTTGTCATCGCTCCCAATCTTTTAGAAAAGATAGAGAAAATTTTCTTAAGGGGTGACGACACGACTGAACGGTAGAAAGGATGCCGGATAGCAGCATTGAGAGACAGAAAAAATGAGGTGATTCCACTTGTTTCACCCCATCAATCTAAAAGATGTTGCCCTCATTCTATCAAACCTGTTTACAATCGCAATTAACGGAAGCGCAATTTGTGACGCTAGAAATCTTGGTCGAACTGTTGCAAAAAGAGCGAAGAATTACGATTGAACGGATAGCGACCCTGTTTCCGCAACCGATTCTATTTGAGAGCAGACGGCGGAATATTCAGCGATTCTTGAGTCTGCCGCAACTGACTCCACAAGCGATCTGGTTTCCGATTGTCAAGCAGTGGATCAAACGACATTACTCAGGTAGAACTCCGCTTCACCTGGTGGTTGACCGGACGCAATGGCAAAACCATAACTTGATCATGGTGAGTCTTGTATACCAGAAGCGGGCAATCCCATTGCACTGGATGTGGCTGAACAAGCAAGGACAGAGTTCGCTGGCTGAACAACGAAAAGTGTTATGTCCGGTATTTCATCTGTTGAAAAAGTATCGCTTCATTTTGCTCGGAGACCGTGAGTTTCACAGTATCGAGCTTGCTGCTTGGTGTGTGGAAAAACAAGTCAAATTCGTGTTCCGTTTACCGAAAAGTACGACCATCAAACCGAATGACAGCGATGCGTTTACTCGCCTCGACGATTTGCCACAAACGCCCGGAATCACTGAGCAATATCTGCACATTCAAGTCACGCAAAATCGCGGGTTCGGCAAGCATAATTTAGTCTTGCGCCAAAAACGCGCCTACCGTCAATCGAATTCTGATGCTTGGTATCTGCTGACCAATCTCGTCGGTGCCGAACAAACTCTGAAAGCTTACTCTAATCGCTTCTCCATTGAGCCGCTGTTCAAAGACTACAAATCCGGTGGCTATCATCTCGAAGATTGCCATGCCCGATTCACGCCGATTCAATGCACTACTGGTTCTGATTGCCATTGCTTATTCGCTCTCAACGCTTCAGGGACGACGCATTCGCCCAAAAGCAAGTGCAATGCTACGTCGGTCGAGTCAAGGAGCCGAAGCGAACCCGAAACCGACATAGCAATTTCTGGATTGGCTTGTATGGCAGGTTGTGGATTGAACCCTTGCAATTGTGGTCAACTCTGGCGACCAAGTTGATGGCACTCAAGCCGCAAAAACGTCCCTTTTTTCAGCGAGGTCTCAATGCCATTTCCTTGATCCAGTCTGCTCTCTAGCTTCGTTGTCACCCCTTGAGGAAAATTTTCTCTATCTTTTTTTTTGTTTCATCCGCAAACCGATCGCGTCTCCCTGTTGTCACAGGCAACCATTTGTCAGGAGCGTCAGATGCTACAACTCAAAGTCTTAGTCAATTCAGTGCTCAAGCAGCAGCCCATCGACTCTAGCAAGCTTCCTGCTGATCAGAAACAGTCGATCGCAGCCGAAACGGTTTTAGAGATTAGCTCGTTTACTGTTGTTGCAGACCATCTCAAAGTTACGTTTGCTGATCGATCGTTTCAAGGTCAAAAAACCTGGATGATCTTCCAACGTCATGCGGTCATTCTCAAAGATGGAAAGGTGAACTTTCCGCAAGCCACTCGTTTAGCCGTACCTTATCTCGATCAGTTAGATAACTCCGATAATCCGTACGGAACTTGCAATGTTACAAGTCTTGCAATGGTGCTGTCTTACTTCCGAGTTCCTCCGCGTAATCCAAGTATCCGCTTTCCTGATGAACTCGATCGCTATTGCACTGAAAAGAATTTAGATCGCCATGAACCCGCAACGATCGCTCAAGTCGCTGAAGATTATGGCTGCCACGATCGCTTCACGCAAACTGCAAGCTTTGAGCAAGTTAAGGAATGGTTAGCTCAGGGCAATCCAGCGATCGTGCATGGTTACTTTACTCCATCCGGACATATCATTTGCATCATTGGCTACAACGAAAAAGGCTTTATCGTCAATGATCCGTATGGTGAATTAATGTTTGATCCAAATCCTGAACTCAGCCACTACGATATCTACACCACAGGTGCAGGACTGACTTATTCTTACAATCTGATCTATCAAACTTGCTGTACAGATCATCAGTTCTGGGTGCATTTCATCTCAAAGCGTTAACTTCGTTTCTGGTTTGCGAGCGTTCTGAGATTCGGAATGCTCTTTTTAATTTAAATTATTTTCGGAATATCTTGCCGTCGTTGAGCACGAGAAGGTTGGCTAATGCAGTTTGTGAGCGCTACGATCGCATTAAGCCTCTCTTCATGAGTTCATCGTTTGCTGACACATTTTAGGAATTAAGCGTTCCCTTTGTTCCTAGAATGGATCGAATGTCTGCCGCTACAAGTTCGACGTTAGCCCAGGATGTCCTGTAGTCATCGATACAACATCGAGACAACCTTGGGGTGCACACTCTCATTCATTGAGGGACACCCCAGAATACACATTTACCCAGATTTTTCTCTATGACATCTTCGATTCGGATTTTGATGTGTGCTCCTGACCATTACGATGTGGATTATGTGATTAATCCGTGGATGGAAGGGAATATTCACAAGTCGTCGCGCGATCGCGCAGTAGAACAATGGCACGGTTTGCATGACTTGATCAAGCAACATGCGATCGTGGATCTGGTCACGCCACAAAAAGGTGTCCCCGATATGGTCTTTACCGCTAATGCGGGTTTAGTACTAGGAGATACGGCTGTCTTGAGTCGTTTTTATCACAAGGAACGGCAGGGAGAAGAACCCTTTTTCAAAGAATGGTTCGAGAACAATGGGTTCACCGTGTACGAGCTTCCGCCAGAACTGCCGTTTGAAGGCGCGGGCGATGCTTTGTTCGATCGTGAAGGACGCTGGCTTTGGGCGGGGTATGGCTTCCGGTCTGAATTGGATTCACATCCTTACTTGGCAAAATGGCTGGATGTCGAAGTGTTATCCCTGCGCTTAATGGATGAGCGCTTTTATCACTTAGATACTTGCTTCTGTCCGTTGAGCAATGGCTATTTGCTTTACTATCCGCCTGCGTTTGATGCGTATTCTAATCGCTTGATTGAGATGCGAGTTCCCGCTGAGAAACGCATCGCGATTGCAGAACCTGATGCGGTGAATTTCGCGTGTAATGCGGTGAATCTCGATCATATTGTGATTATGAATAAAGCGAGTGCTGAACTAAAACAGCGCTTAGCAGATGCCGGATTTACAGTGCTAGAAACGCCGCTGACAGAATTTCTCAAAGCTGGAGGAGCCGCAAAATGTTTGACCTTACGGGTGACTGAACCTGTCCGGGTGGAACTTCATGCGGTGGCAACGATCGAGAGCCGAGTGGTGCAGCTTGAAGGTCACTTGCTCGATTCGGGTCTGATCAACCGAGCATTGGATGTGATTGTTGAAGCGGGGGGAAGCTTCCAGGTCTTGAATTTCAGCTTGGGAACACAGCGTCAAAGTACGTCTTCTGCGGAAGTGAAGGTATCGGCTCCGTCGCATGATCTGATGGAAACGATCATGTCACAGTTGATCGATTTAGGAGCCTTGCCGCGTCCAACCGAAGTCTGTGATGCTGAACTTGAGGCAGTGGTTCAAGATGGCGTTGCACCGGATGATTTCTATGTGACGACGATTTATCCGACTGAGGTTCGGGTGAATTGCGAATGGGTGAGAGTTGATCGTCAGAGAATGGATGGTGCGATCGCAGTTTCCGCCGATGGTAAAAGTGCTCAGTGTAAATTACTGCGAGATTTGACGACCGACGATCGCGTTGTCGTCGGAGTTGAAGGCATTCGCACGATTCGGAAGACGAGCACTCGCGATCAGCGCAACACTCAAGAATTTAGCTTTATGGGTGCAGGCGTTTCGAGTGAGCGGCGCGTCGAATTAGTCGTTGAGCAGATTGCTTGGGAATTGCGGCAAATTCGCGATCAAGGTGGTCGAGTTGTGGTGACAGCAGGCCCTGTTGTGATTCATACAGGCGGCGGCGAACACTTGGCGAAATTGATTCGAGAAGGCTATGTGCAGGCATTGCTCGGTGGCAATGCGATCGCAGTTCACGACATGGAGCAATCATTGCTCGGGACATCGCTCGGTGTGGATATGAAACGAGGGGTTTCTGTCCGAGGTGGGCATCGCCATCACTTGAAAGTGATCAACACAGTCCGGCGCTACGGTAGCATTGCCAAAACTGTGGAAGCAGGTGTGCTCAAGAGTGGCATCTTGTACGAATGCGTTCGGAATGATATTCCATTCTCGCTTGCTGGATCGATTCGTGATGACGGTCCATTGCCCGATACGAAGATGGATCTGATCGAAGCACAGCAAGATTATGCGCGTTTGATTGAAGGCGCAGACATGATTTTGATGTTGTCTTCGATGTTGCATTCGATCGGGGTAGGCAATATGACCCCATCGGGCGTGAAGATGGTGTGTGTTGATATCAATCCAGCAGTTGTGACGAAACTCAGCGATCGCGGTTCGGTTGAATCGGTTGGCGTTGTGACCGATGTAGGCTTGTTCTTGAGTTTGTTGGTGCAGCAACTTGAGAAATTGACGAGTGCTTATCGCTTGGCTGAGAAAGTGTAAGCGGAGTGGGGAGATGGGGAGTGGGGAGAAACCAGGCTTAGCTTGCTCCTTATCCTCTACAGATTTTGTGATGAACTACTAGAGCTGCTAGAAGCCGGATTTTTCAGAAAAATCCGGCTTCTATTTTTAGGGCACGATCCCATCAGGAGTGAAGTTTGCGATAGTGGAAGTCTAAGCTTAGAGTTTTTCTATCACGAAAAAGGTTTTTCCTATCATGGTTTCTACTTTCCTAAGTTCACCTTCAGTCGATGTTTCACAAATTCGACTGGAAATTCGATCGCTGCAAGCTCAACTCGTCACCTGGCGCAGACAACTTCATCAACGTCCTGAACTCGGCTTTCGCGAACAATTAACGGCTGAATTTATCACCCAAAAACTTCAGGAATGGCAGATTCCACACGAAACCGGAATTGCAAAAACCGGAATTGTCGCCACGATCGCAGGAAATCGTCCGGGTCGAGTCTTGGCAATTCGAGCCGATATGGATGCGTTGCCAATTCAAGAGCAAAATGATGTGCCCTATAAGTCGCAGCATGATGGACTGATGCACGCTTGCGGACATGATGGACATGTGACGATCGCGCTTGGAACGGCTTATTATCTGTCGCAACATCGTGATTTTTCAGGCACGGTAAAAATCATTTTCCAACCCGCTGAAGAAGGACCAGGGGGTGCAAAACCGATGATTGAAGCCGGGGTTCTCAAAAAACCAGATGTCGATGCGATCGTCGGATTGCATATTTGGAATAATTTGCCCTTGGGAATGGTGGGTGTGCGGACTGGGGCATTGATGGCAGCCGTGGAAACGTTTGACTTCACGATCGTTGGGAAAGGCGGACATGGTGCAATTCCACAACAAACGATCGATTCTGTTTTGGTCGGTGCTCAAATCGTGAATACGCTGCAAACGATCGTGGCGCGGAACGTTGATCCGATCGATTCAGCAGTCGTGACGGTCGGTGAATTCCATTCTGGGACAGCTTGTAATGTGATTGCGGCTTCAGCGCGGCTCAGAGGCACAGTCCGCTACTTTAACCCCAAATATGCGGGATATTTTGCGCAACGAATTGAACAGATTGTCGCCGGAATTTGTCAGGCACATGGCGCAACGTATGAATTCAACTATGACGTACTGTATCCGCCTGTGATTAATGATGGCGCGATCGCAGATTTAGTTCGGTCGATCGCGGAAACGGTGATCGAATCGCCCTTAGGAGTTGTGCCGGATTGCCAAACGATGGGGGGCGAAGATATGGCGTTCTTTCTGCAAGAAGTTCCAGGCTGCTATTTCTTCTTAGGATCGGCTAATTCAGAGAAAGGATTAGATTTTCCACACCACCATCCTCGATTCGATTTTGATGAAACGGTATTGGGGATGGGTGTCGAGTTCTTTGTCCGCATTGTTGAGACGTTTCGCTGAAACGACTGAGCGAAGTTTGTAGAAATCAAGAATTATCCATGTTAGGGGCAAACGCCCCTTTTTTTAATGAGAATCAGTATCAAGATAGATGTCGTCAGCATTTTCTAAAATCTTCGGATTCAAAAGGCTTTTTGCCCCTAATTGTACGGTTAACCCGCCCTAGAATTTCGGATTTACTAATGCAACTCAAAATCAGAATGACTATGATTTAGATATTAAAGCTGACTTGTCACTTCAGCCAACAAGTTTTCGGACAATTCATTGGAGAGATTCAAATCATGGCTTTTGAACTGAAACCGTTACCTTATGCTTACGATGCGTTGGAGCCTTACATTGATGCAACGACGATGCAACTCCATCACGATAAGCACCATGCCGCTTATGTGAATAACTTGAACGCAGCGATCGAGAAATACAGCGACTTGCAAAGTATGTCTGTTGAGGATCTCGTGACTCACCTCGATCGAGTCCCGGAAGATGTTCGTACTACTGTTCGCAATAATGCGGGTGGGCATGTGAACCATACGATGTTCTGGGAAATTATGGGTGCAAATGGTAGCGGCGCACCGACTGGAGCAATTTCTGAAGCGATTAATAATTCCTTCGGTAGTTTTGATGCCTTTAAGCAGCAGTTTAACGACGCAGGCACAAAACGTTTTGGTAGCGGTTGGGTTTGGCTCGTGCGATCGCAGCAGGGCGATTTGCAAATTCTTTCAACGCCAAATCAAGATAGCCCATTGATAGAGGGTCATACGCCGATTATGGGAAATGACGTTTGGGAACATGCTTACTATTTGAAGTATCAGAACCGACGACCGGAATATCTCAATGCTTGGTGGAATGTCTTGAATTGGGAAGAGATTAACCGTCGATTCGATGCAGCGATGAGCGGACATTAATCTATCGATGATTAGAATCATCCACTTGTGTGATCTCGATCACTCACAGTATCATTAACCACAGACATACTGTAGAAGACTCAACTTTAGCCGAGTCATCAACAGGGAACACACGACTGGCCGACAGATTTCTCAGGAAGACTGTCGGTTTTTATTATTTAGACAGAAAGCTAGACAGCAACAAATTGGATGAGCAGGGCGATCGAGTCAGATCGTTCATCGCATTCACCCGCCCCCGGAATGAAATTCCAGGGCTAGTTGAACGAAGTCCCTGAAGGGACTAACAGCCAATCAGAATGGGGTCTTTAGTCCTTTTCAAAGGACTTCGCATGGTTAGCCCGGAATTCTATTCCAGGGCGAGATAGAACGGAGCGAGGAAACTGTTGATATGTTTCAAATACTCTCTTAGACTGTCAGGTGGTTGATCGCGGAAGCAGCGAGAGCTTCTACCCGTTGTTGGGTCTGGCAAAGGTTTTCTTCAAGTAGATCGCACATCTGCATCAATTCATCTACTTTGGCAACAATCCGTTTCTGTTCTGCTAGAGGAGGAAATGGAACAAAAATTTCGCGAATTTTGCCAACACTCAAGCTATAAAGCCCACTCGTCGTAATTGCTAAGCTTCTCATCTCAGCCATTCCGCTAGGGGAATTAAGAAACATGAGTGTAAAAGATTGACTATCATGAGCAATTGGTCTTGCTCGAATAATATGATTCTGGTGGACACATTGCTTTATTTGATCATTCCAAATTGCACATCTACCAATTTCTTTTTCGCTCCCATTTCCTTCAACAATCAGCAAATCGCCTGATTCTAGATGCCACCTTTCAAGTTCACCATCTAGAAGTTCAAAGTATTCAATCTCGTCTAAGTCTAAGTAGCCTCTTTGAACATTAGCTACTCGGAGATAGGGAAAATAATTGGATATAGGCGCTCTTTTAGGTGTTTTCTGAATTCCGCCTGAAACATCATAAAAATCATTTATTTTCAACCAAATCCAGTTAGACGGAATTTCAAATGGAAAGTTTACAGCTTTCTCAGCTTGTTTTGATTTAGTAGTATGGTTCTTTTTGTGCTTTATTTGATTAGCTACAAGAAAAGCAGATTGATCTGTAGTATCTTGAGCAGTTAGTTTACCTCTTACTGCCAACTCCAAAATCGATCGACGTAAATCTCCCACATCTTCCGGCTTTTGGCTGAGCGATCGCCAATTATCACGAACGATCGACCAACTTTTCTGCAATTCCTCATCGGTTTCGGCATTCATGAGAGAAGCGATCGCACTTCCCCTCAGTTTTTGCCGCAGCTTGTCTTGCGTTTCTTGGGATTGTTGGTAGCGATCGCACAACGCCATCAACTCATCCACCTTCTCAACAATCCGTTTCTGTTCAGCTAGAGGAGGAAGTGGAAAAGCACAGCCAGCAAAATAATCACGAGGAACTCGTTGCTGACCTGCTGTTCCTGTCATTCTAAGAACACCCTCGTCAATAAACGATGGAGTTTTTAGAAATATCAAGACATATCTAGGATCTATTGCTCCTAACAAGGAACGAAATATCAAAAGCTCAGTTGTTCCTGCTCCATAATGATTAGGAAGATTTGAGAAAACGGTAGACTTTTTATTTTGAAAGCAAGGAGTAATTTTTGCTACGCCTACATCACCATTGGCAAAATGTGTGAACCCCTTCTTAATCCCGCTCCATTGCCGTTTTTCATAGTCAACAGGCTGCCTATAATCAGTTGGAATTAAGGTCATTGGTACAAAGCCAACTTCCATCTCATCAGGTAAATCATTTTTGGGATTAATCTCGCCTAATTCCTGTAAACAAGTCCAAACCCATCCCGCAGGTAGGCTCCAGTTTTCGGGTATTTCTAGTTTTTCTGATTTTTTTGAAGCTATCTTTTTAGCTTTTCTAATTTCTTGAACTTGCTTTAGTAGCTCGGTTGCAGGTTCATCTTCTGGACTTTGTGGGACTAATTTTCCCCGCACTGCTAAATTGAGAATGAGCGATCGTAGTTTTGCAATTCCGTTGGGTGCTTGAGCGATCGTGTCAAAGTGTTCTAGAAAAGTTTTGAAATCCATTGTGCTTATTTATCCCGTGCAGACCAAACACCCGAAACCAGCATAAATAGCCCTCCTGCCAAAATAGCGATCGCTAACCCTCCTAACATCATGTCCATCCCATTTAATCCTTCCATATACCTTCACTTCCATTCTTAAATTTTAAGAAAATCGCTTTACAAAAAAGGATTCATGATTTCAAGTTTTTCTTCAATCACCAATCCACTTTGCATATCTTCAGAAATCAGAATGCCGACTTCCGCGTGAAGTGCCGATGCAACAACTAAACTATCCCAAAAAGACAATCGGTAATTATTTCTGAGATTAGAAGCGTTCAATAAAATCTCTATTCCTGGCTCTATCACTGTATACATCTGATAGAAAGCATTTACCACTTCGTAAATCTGCTGCTCAGAAAAAGCAGCTTTCCTAATTAAGTTGATGCAAACCTCGTTAATAACTTGCGTACTAATAACGATGGCTCCTGATTGAACAAGCTGATTCGCGATCTCATGCTTTTTAACATCCTGATTTTGAATCAAAGCATATAGCCAAATGTTTGAATCTACAAAACAAGTTGGCGAATTTTGACTACCGCTCATAGATCTCATCTCGTGTTAGCGGAGCAAAACCTTCAATACGAATTGGATTTTCAAGCAACTTTTCCAAAATATTTCTTGGCTCCCCCTTCTCAATTTGCTTAATAACAACGACTTTTACATTACTTTGCTGTCCAAATTCCTGCTTATACCGCTCAGGAATTTCGATTCTTCCGTCCTTAATCGTGGTTTGAAATTCAATTGCATTCATGCGTTTGGCTCTCACTAAGTGCTATCAAATAACTCATGACATTTTGCGATAACAAAAACTTGTTTCTGAAGTCAAATCATCTTGACTCCGTTGACGACTCTAAACACAATTCTAGTGCGGTCTTGAGGTCAAGTCTCGCCTGATCTGCCATTGCCGCCGCCTCCTGATATTGCTTTAGCAGCACCAATGGATCTTCATGACTGTCTGCGATCGCATTCGGGTTCTTGATGTCCAAGTTGTAACCATTCGCCGCAATCGTCTCGATCGACACCTTCCAAGCCAACTCCGACTCCTGCCGATCGTTCCACCAAGCCTTCTCAGCATCAAACTCCTGAATCTTCATCGGCTTCGTCTTCGAGTACGACTTTGCTCCTGGCGGATAAGGATGCTCATAATACCAAACCTCAGTCGTCGGCTCCCCCTTCGTAAAAAACAAAACATTCGTGCGAATACTGGTGTAAGGACTAAACACCCCATTCGGCAACCGCACGATCGTATGCAAATTACAATCGCGCAGCAGCTTCTCCTTAATCCGAGTCTTAATCCCCTCCCCAAACAACGTCCCATCCGGAAGCACGATCGCCGCTCTCCCTCCCGGCTTCAACAACTCCATCACCAGCACCAAAAACAGATCCGCCGTCTCCCGCGTCTGAAACTCACTCGGAAAGCCCCGCTCAATCCCATCCTCCTCCATCCCACCAAACGGAGGATTCGTCACCACCACATCCACCTGATCCTCACGCCCATAATCTCGCAGCGGTTTACGCAGCGTATTGTCGTGACGCACATTCGTCGGAACCTCAATCCCATGCACCATCATATTTGTCACACAAAGCAGATGAGGCAATTGCTTCTTCTCGACCCCCAGAATGCTACGTTTCGCCAACTCCAAATCCTTCGTAGACTTCGCCTGCTGCTTCAAATGCTCATACGCATAAGTCAAAAAACCACCCGTCCCACACGCCGGATCAAGCACCTTTTCCCCTAACTTCGGATCGACCATATCGATCGCAAACTGAGTCACCGCACGCGGCGTATAAAACTCACCCGCATTCCCCGCACTCTGGAGATCCTTCAAAATCTGCTCATACAGATCCCCAAACAAATGCCGCGTCTTAGACTGATTAAAATCGATGCTTTCGTTAATCTTATCCACGACCTGCCGCAGCAGCGTCCCCGACTTCATGTAGTTGTAGGCATCCTCAAACACACTCCGCAGCAATAACGCTCGCTCTCTAGCAACACCCTCTAGCTCATCCACCTCCAAGGTTTTAAGCTTGGGAAACAATTGCCCATCAATCAACTCCAGCAAATCCTTCCCAGTCAGCGCATTCTTTCCCAATCGATCGCTGTCTGCCCACTCATGCCAGCGCAAATTTAACGGAATCGGAGACTCATAATCCTCTTCATTGATTTCTAACTCCGCATCCTGATCGCTAAAAATCTTGTAAAACAGCATCCAGCCCAACTGCCCGATCCGTTGAGCATCGCCATCCACCCCCACATCTTTTCGCATGATGTCTTGAATCGATTTGATGGTGGCACTTAGCGACATACAACTGTTCTCCCTTGCAGACTAAGAGACAGTTGTACCCCAAATCGGTCAAAAAGCTCAAGCGCCCTGATCTTCGTACAGCAGTTGCGCCAATTCCCGAACAGCAGCTTTGTATTGTTGCTTCCCTCCAAAGCTTCTGACCAATTCCACCGTCGTCCCCATCTGGGTAAACGGATCAAGCTGTAAAACCGTTCCATCCTCGATCGAGATCACGCCCTGATCTGCATACTTATCCAGCAACGCATCCAACACCGATCGCGCCGCTCCACTGTACTTGGCAAACACATCCCGCTTGCGAACCTTCTCCGCCCGTTCCTTCCGGGTTAAAGGTGGACGATCGAACGCCACATAGCAAACCAAATCAAACAAGTCATAATCCTTGCCCACCATCTCTTCTAGGGCTTCCACAATCACGCCATGCTCTCTCAACTCATCGAGAATCGCTTGCTTACGATCGACTTCATGCCACTTGGTCAAAAAGCGATCGAGCGACTGATAAGTCTCACTCACAGTACGGCGAGTATAGTCTTTCAGCGATTCCGTGGTCAGTTCACCATTTTTGCCGTAGTAGCTCACCCGCTCCCTCGCAACTTGAAACTCTTGGCGACTCACCTGATACTTCAGTTGCTCTCTCGTCTCTGTCTCATTTCCGCCATTTTCTTCACCCTCGGATTGAGAATCCGTCGATCGTCCCCCCTGACCAAATTCCTGATCTTGAATCGGTGGCCCATCCCAATCCTTGTCTTCAAAAAGCTGAGTCGCCCCGCGAAAATCAATAATCGTGAAGTAATTCTTGCCATAATCAGGACGCAACCGAGTGCCCCGCCCAATGATCTGCTTAAACTCCGTCATCGATTGAATCCGTCGATCGAGCACAATCACCTGACACGTCTGAGCATCCACCCCAGTCGTCATCAACTTCGAGGTCGTCGCAATCACTGGATAAGCTTCTTTCGGATTGATAAAGTTATCCAATTGCGCCTTCCCTTCCTTCTCATCGCCCGTAATCTGCATAACGTAGCGATGATCTTTCTGAACCAATTCCCGGTTCAAATCCACGTTCGCGATCGCGCTTCGCATCTGTTCCGCATGGAAAATATTTTCACAAAACACGATCGTCTTCCGCATCGGATCACCCTCATGCAGAAATTGGCTCACATATTCCGCCACCAACTCAGTCCGCTGTTTGAAGAAAATCGTGCGATCGTAGTCCCGCAGGTTATATTCCCGTTCCTCAATCAACTGCCCCAAATCGTCGGATTCTCCAGCTTCAGGTGTCCATCCGTCCAGATCTTTATCCAAATTGACTCGCACCACTCGAAACGGAGCCAGAAACCCATCCTCGATCCCCTGTTTCAACGAGTATTGGAAAATCGGCTCCCCAAAATAATCAATATTCGAGACGTACTTCGTTTCCTTGGGTGTTGCAGTCAGCCCGACCTGAATTGCATCTGAAAAATAATCCAGCACCTGCCGCCAATTGGAATCTTCTGCCGCGCTGCCTCGATGACACTCATCAATCACCACCAAATCGAAGAAATCACGATCGAACTTTTCGTAAAGGTTGTCGCGCTCCTCATGACCAATAATCGCCTGATACAAACCCAGATAAATCTCGTAAGACGTATTCATCCGTCCCGTTTCATCGACGAGCCTGCGATCGAGCTTCGTCATCACCTCACCAAAGGGACGAAAATCATTCACGATCGTCTGGTCTACCAGCGCATTGCGATCGGCAAGAAATAAAATCCGCTTTGCCACCTTCGTTTTCCAGAGTCGCCAGATGATATTGAAAACGGTATAAGTCTTTCCGGCTCCAGTCGCCATCACTAGCAAACACCGCTTTTGACCCCGTGCGATCGCTTCGATCGTCCGATTCACCGCAAGCTGCTGATAATACCGAGGCTCTTTCCCACCAATCTCCACAAAATACGACGAACTCAGCAACGCTTCATTCGCATCCTGAAGCTGCTTCCACTGCTTATAGCGCTCCCATAGCTCATCTGGTGACGGAAACGCATCCAGGCTAATATCTTGTTCGACTTGAGCATAAGTCCCACTGCGATCGTGCAGCACAAACCCGTCCCCATTAGAAGAAAACACAAAGGGAACCTCCAACACCTCGGCATAGGCAAGTGCCTGCTGCATCCCCGCTCGAACGCTATGGTTATTGTCCTTCGCCTCAATAATCGCGATCGGCTGATTCGTTTGATAAAACAACAGATAGTCTGCAAACTTCCGTTTTCCCCGTCCGGTCATCTGACCCCGAACGAGCATCTGACCGTCTGTGAAGTAATACTCGCGTCGAATCTGGCTCTTTTTCCAGCCTGCATTGTGGATTGATGGGGTAATGTAGCGATCGCAAATATCAGCTTCACTTAGTTCTTTTTTACTCATGTTGCCTAGGGGGATCTCAGCACATACTGATACAGTATTCCCCCCGACTCAGTAACGTCAGTAATTTGCCCAAGACTTCATCAATTCGCCTATTCTGAACAAACTCTTTGCACATTCTCCCGATGCCGAAAGTTCTTCAACTGCTTAAAACCACGTCGCATTAAGTGATCGAGTCTCTGCTGGGTATTTGTCTGCCTCAATCTTTAGGTGGATGCCATCCACTCGATACCCAACGTTTTCGAGCGACTCGAATAATTGCTCGATTCATCTGCAATGCCAAAATCGTCGATCGCCCAACTACAGTTAGCCCTTCGACAGTTGTACCATCCTCACTCCAGGTAAAGTGATCATTCCAGTTTTGACAGCGTGGATTGAACAAGGGAACGGTGGTTGCAGTGAGTGGGTCAGTAGATTCTGTCGTATCTGATTTGAATTCGTTGCAGGCTCGACAAGCAAGGCAGACATTTTCAAAGACTGTTTTTCCTCCCTTTGAGCGTGGAAGAATGTGATCAAAGGATAGATCAATTCCACTGTTGACTGCTTGAGTCAAACAGTAGCAGCACCGACCGCGATCGCTGATTTCAATCTGATTTCGTAGCTCAACTGGAATGTAGTTTGACACAAATTTTTAAGGCGTTGGGATCAGGTGTCCGCGCCAGCGCAAGAGCGTTGCTGCATGGGCTTTACGAAGCATGAAAGCATCGGCTGTTTGTCTGAGTTGAGCAAGTTCAAGTTTTTCAGTATCACTCAAGCTGCTTTCTCGATTGAGTTCGAGCAATTCATCATACCGGGCTGTGTCAGGTGAATGTTGATGGCTCCGGGCGATCGACCAGAGTGCATTGTCGTCTAATCGATCGAGAGCAGCTAAGTCCACCTGAAATTCTTCGGGAACGTCATCCCAATCTGGAGGGCTTCCGACTTCTAGCGCATGGAGAATGACAGCTTCCAATGGCTGCTGAGTTGCTTGAGCAGTGCTGACCAAACGTTGATAGAGTCGTTCTGGAAGTTGTAACGTAATTGAGGCGGTCACAGGATTCACCTCCTGAAAGTATTCCTATTTTATCTCGATCGCTCAGTATTCTCTTTCGCCCGTTTTTCTGGATCAAACTTTAGACGGAAAACGCTAAACTAGAATCCCTGATTCTTCATCTCTCATGTTGGTTGCTGCTTTTTACAAGTTCGTTTCTCTCCCAGATTATGTGGAGTTGCGCGCTCCTTTACTGGCTCTGTGTCAAGAGCAAGAAATTCGTGGCACGATTCTGCTGGCGCAGGAAGGAATTAATGGCACGATCGCGGGATCAAGACCTGCGATCGCTCAAGTTCTCGACTATCTCCGCAGCGATTCAAGATTTGCTGACCTGAACGTGAAAGAATCTGAAACCGAATCGCGGATGTTCGATCGCTTGAAGGTCAAACTCAAAAAAGAAATCGTCACCTTAGGCATTCCTGAAGTCGATCCGACTCAGCAAGTTGGAACCTATGTGAAACCGCAAGAGTGGAATGCGGTGATTTCTGATCCTGAGACGATCGTGATTGACGTGCGCAATCGATTTGAGGTCAGTGTCGGCAGTTTTGAAGGGGCGATCGATCCTGAAACTGCTTCGTTTCGACAGTTTCCAGACTATGTGCGATCGCAGCTTGACCCAACTCAGCATCAGAAAGTTGCAATGTTCTGCACAGGCGGAATTCGCTGCGAAAAAGCTTCGGCGTATCTGCTGTCTCAAGGATTTAAGCAGGTCTATCACTTGGAAGGCGGGATTCTCAAGTATTTGGAAGAAGTGCCTTTAGAGGAGAGCTTGTGGCGGGGCGAATGTTTTGTGTTTGACCAACGGGTGGCAGTGACGCAAGGAGTCAAAGATGGCTCGTATGATATGTGCTATGCCTGCGGACATCCAATCTCTCCCGATGAAAAAGCCTCTCCTCTGTATCAAGAAGGAATTTCTTGCCCATATTGCTCAGAGACTTGTTCGGAGTCATCAGAGTGATTCGGAGCCATCAGAAATTGAACGAGAATCTAACGATTGCTACTCTTAAAGTCAAAGTGCTTTGCGATCGCATTCTCTTCAGAAGCTTGATTGGTACTGGCAAAGCTTGAACTGATTTAACCTTCTTGAATCAAGTGAAGCAGTTCATCGGTCGAGATTTTGCCGCTGACTTCTGTGCCTTCTAGTAAGCTATCTGCTAGCTCGCGTTTGTGTTGATGGAGATCGACAATCTTATCTTCGATCGTGTCTTTTGCCACGAGTCGATAGATTGTCACAGGACGCTGCTGACCAATTCGGTGTGCACGATCGCTAGCTTGATCTTCAACGGCTGGATTCCACCACGGATCCATATGAATCACATAGTCTGCGGCTGTCAGATTGAGTCCTGTTCCTCCTGCTTTCAGGCTAATTAAGAACACATCGCCTTCACCTGCTTGGAAGGCATTAATCCGCTTCTTGCGTTCAGGGGTTGAAGTGGAGCCATCGAGGTATTGATAAGCGATCGCTTTTTCTTTCAATAGTTCTTGCAAAATCTTGAGATGATCGACGAATTGACTAAAGACGAGAACTTTATGTTTGTTATCAAGCAATTCTTCTAGCACTTCGCTAAACAGTTGCAGCTTCGCACTAGGAAGTGGAGAGTCGGGAGTTACTAATCGAGTATTACAGCACGATCGACGAAGCTTCATAATCTCAGCTAAGACTTGCAAGTGCTTTTGTCCCGCAGTTGCGTCGGATTCTGCAAGACGCTGCATTGCACTTTTTCTCAGCGCTTCATAGAAAAGCCGTTCGTCAGGACTTAACTCGACATGCAGGACAATCTCAGTTCGAGAAGGTAGTTCTTGTAAGACTTGGGTTTTAGTCCGGCGCAGGATGAACGGTTGAATCAGTTTTCTTAAGCGAGTTCGGGCTTGTTTATCTTCAAATCGTTCGATTGGAGTCGCAAAACGTTCGTTAAATTGCTCCAGTGAACCGAGTAAGCCAGGATTGATAAATCGGAATAGATTCCACAATTCGCCTAAGTGATTCTCGATCGGGGTTCCGGTTGTAATCAGTTTGAAACCGCCTCTGAGGTTCATTGCAGCTTGCGATCGCTTAGTTGCAAAGTTCTTAATCGATTGAGCTTCATCGAGCACAATGGTTTGCCATTCGATTTGAGCTAGCTTTTGGGCAACGTCATCTTGCTGAAGTAAGCCATAGCTGCAAATCAAAATGTCAAACGGTTGTAGACGATCGAGAACTTTTTGGCGATCGCCACTTCCAAATTGCACAACATTCAACGTTGGAGCAAAACGCTCAACTTCACTAATCCAGTTCAAGCACACCGAAGTTGGAGCGATGACTAACGTTGCTCCATTCGCAGCACGAGTGAGGATTAAGGCGATCGATTGCAACGTTTTACCTAATCCCATTCCATCGGCTAAACAGGCTCCTACGCCCCAGTGAGCAAGCTTTGCCATCCAGCGAAATCCTTCGATTTGATAGTCGCGAAGTTCGGCTTGTAAGGTTGAAGGAAGAACCGGATCGAGAGATTCTACTTCTTTGAGTTTTTGAATGTGTTTTTGCCAATATCGATCGGCTTCTAGTTCGCCAATTTCATCGATCCAATCCTCGATCGCAACTGCGGCAAGTGGATGAAATCGGGTTTTCTTGCCTTGCTGTTCTGCGATCGCTCGAAATTCATCGAGTCGTTTGCGAAACTCTTTGGTGAGTGCGAGAAACTGACCATCTTCTAGACGAATAAATCGACTGTTCGATTGTCCTAATAGTTCTAACAGCCGTTGCATTTCCAGCACTGAGTCTTCGTCAATTCTCAGTTCACCGCTGGCTTCAAACCAATCTCGCTGGCGTTGAATCTTCATCTGAAAATTGCCGATTCCAACTTCGCGGCGAATGCGGAACTTTTCACCTTCGGGATGAGAAATAATAATGCGATCGCCCAATTCCTGAAGCTCTAGCAATAGCTCCAAACAATCCTCTGGATCTTCAATGAGCCATTCGCCATCTTCTTGCTCATGTTCCATTAAAATATCGCAGTCGAGCATGGCATCATTTGCCAATTTTCGTTCTAGCTTCAGGTCTCGTGTAGTCTGTAATCGCTGACCTTCGACTTCTGCAATGACAGTTTCTCCGCCCATTCCAGGACGATAGTATGATCCACCCGTTGCAAAGGGACGAACTAATACGGCAACTCTCAGCCCGGATCGTGCAGGCAGAAGATGAAAATTAGGAGTTGGGTCAGCAGGTACTTCTTCAGCACTCACACCACCACCGATATCTGAATGAACGGTCACCAGTCCAGAGATTGCGTGAATCGCATTGAGCACTCGATCTTTCGCTTGTTCAGGGACTTCTAATTTGTTGCGCGATCCTAGAATTTCTCCAATTCGTCGATGCTCAGCCGTCAGTTCAATAATTTTCAGCCGAGTTGGACTTTCTTTGATTAATAAAATGCTTTGATTGTCTTTGAGAGCTGGAGATAGTTCTAAGGTTAAGCGATCGTGCTTTCCCTTTTTCACAATCAATTCTGGCTCACCTCGGACTACCTCAATCCTTGTGCCTGGTGCATCGTCCCAAAAGACATAGGGATGACCGATTAAACCTAGAATTGCTTTCTCGTCAAATCGATAATCGACCTGTCCATAATATCCGCCTGATGAATAAGCTTTGAGTCCAGCACAAATTTTCTGATCTTGCTCGGTTAAGTAAGGAAAATCCTCACTTGATCGCACTAAACGCTTCAAGGCAACATTTCGACCTTTTCCCCATTCGCCTTTTGCATTCAAAGATTGCTCTTTGGGTTGAATTGTCCAAGAGCTAGCATACATTGTGATAAACCAAGCTAAGCGCTGTTTTGTTTCGGAAGGTTCAGAAACAACGGGAGCTTGATTGAGGTTTGTCAATGCATTTAGGCAAAGCTCCCAAGGTTCGAGTGACTTGACTAAATCAACTAAAGGAACAATTTCGGTCGATCGCTGAAGTTGTTCTGCAATTTCAACAAATTCGCTCTTGGGTTTGAATCGCGAGAGTAACATAGCAACTTCTAGCGCGACCCAGTAATAGCCTGAGGCTTGAGCTTGAGCATAGAAAGCGCTGAGTCCACTTGAAAGTCTGGATCTCGCAGTCGATGTGTCTGTCCAGTACACGACGAGTGCATTCACAATTGTTTCGATGCCATGCTGATGTCGATAAGGAGCTAAATCGAGAATCCAATCTTTCTGACCAATGTCTCCTTGCTGAAGCTGAATGATTTTCTCTAGCGTTTCATAGGTTGGACTCAGCCAATTCTTTGCCTGTTTTCCAATCCCTGCATAGGTTTTAGCTTCACTCAATTGAGCGGTCGATCCCGCTTTTAGCAATGCCAAGATGAAAAAGATGCCAAGTAGCCCGCTGAAATAGGCTTTGCGTTTGCCGATAGCTTTGCGAAAGGCAGCAAGCCCGATCGTATATTGTGCGATCGCAGTCTCGAAATCCCCACTTAACGTTTTTAGCCATCCTGATAATGCGGCACTTGGCTCTGCGGGTAAGCGTTCTAAAATAGATTGTGCTTCAGCCAGTTGTCCTCTCAATAACAGTTGCTCGACTAAAAGCAGCGGTTGCCAACTAAATTTAGTCTTGTTTTGCTGACAATCTTCCTGAAGCAGCGTAAACGCCTCATTCGCGGGGACGAATTGCTGCACCGAATGATTCAAAATTCCGAGGAGGACTGTTTCATATAAGGGTGGTGGCAATGAGCGCACCCATTTGGCATCGAATGGATGATTACAGACTTGAAAGATCGCTTCATCGATCGTGATTTTTGTTCGATTAAAGCTGTAGCGAGAATAGTGCTCAAACTGTTTACTGGCGTAGGTGAGATCGTTTCGATAGATGCCGATGCGAAATTCGCGCAAGAACTGTTGCTCATTCTTGAAATATTTAGCGCTGCCTGAGAGCACTTGAATGGGATTCACTGCCTCAATCGCGGCGACCAGGGTTTCAAACTTGTTGTCTGCGATCGCGTCCCGAGTTGCAATTTCAACGATCGCTGGATTGCACTGAAACCCGTTTGAAACTTGCACTAAAATTTCATCATTAATTAAGCGATCGAGTCTCGTCTTCAGCATCGCATCGCTCAAGACTTTCCCACCCTCTCTGATCCCCGCATGCTGGAGACATTTCAAACAAGCTGCACGGTATATCGGTTCATACATAACCGAGAACACCTGTACGATTTGGCGCTTGATTTTGTCTAATTTGCGATAGCGATTGAGAATCTGAGCGTGATCATCACTCATAAGCGTTTAGCTCAATGAAGTTTAATCAGGATAACAAGAAATTTAGGCTGCTCTCAAACCTGAATTCCCAAAAAAATTAGCATTTAAGATCAGGGGATCACGTTAAGATCTAAATCCTAATTTAACCTCCGCGTTCTGGAACTGATATGAAACTGGCAGGAAGAGTAAGTCAGGTGACTCCATCGCTCACCCTCGCGATCGACGCAAAAGCCAAGGCGATGAAGCGTGACGGTATTGATGTCTGTAGCTTTAGCGCAGGCGAACCCGATTTCGATACACCAGACCATATCAAGCAAGCGGCGGTTGATGCGTTGAAACAAGGTAAAACTCGATACGGCCCTGCTGCTGGAGAACCGCTCTTAAGAGAAGCGATCGCGCACAAACTGCAAACCGAGAATCAACTCTCCTATGCTCCCGAAAATATCATCGTGACGAATGGCGGTAAACATTCGCTCTACAACTTGATGATGGCAATGATTGATCCGGGCGATGAAGTGATTATTCCCGCTCCCTATTGGGTGAGTTATCCCGAAATGGTCAAACTCGCGGGGGGTGTGCCTGTGATCGTCAAAACGACGGCTGAAACAGGCTACAAAATTACGCCAGAGCAGTTGCGCCAAGCGATCACAGATAAGACGCAGCTTTTCATTCTCAACTCGCCCTCAAATCCTACGGGCATGGTTTACACCCCAGATGAGATTCGCGCGATCGCTCAAGTGATCGTTGAGAAAAATATCTACGTGGTTTCAGACGAAATCTATGAGCGCTTGCTCTATGACGGTGCAGAGCATTTGAGCATTGGGGCTGTCAGTCCAGAAGCGTTTGAGCGCACAATTATCAGTCATGGATTTGCCAAAGCTTATTCGATGACGGGCTGGCGAGTCGGCTATCTCGCGGGGAATCTGGATTTAATCAAAGCGGTGACGAAGATTCAAGGGCATAGCACCTCGAATGTCTGTACGTTTGCTCAATATGGCGCGATCGCGGCGTATGAAGGTTCACAAGATTGTGTCGAGAAGATGCGCCAAGCTTTTGCCGAGCGGCGACAAGTGATGTTTGACGGGGTAACTGCGATTCCCAAATTAACTTGTGTAAAACCGGATGGAGCTTTCTATCTGTTTATCAACATTAGTCAGCTCGGCATGACTTCGCTTGAGTTTTGTGATGGTTTGCTGACAGAACAGAAAGTTGCTGGAATTCCTGGAATTGCATTTGACGCAGACGATCATATTCGCTTCTCTTACGCGACGGATATGAATACGATCGAGCGCGGACTCGATCGCTTAGCTGCGTTTGTCAAATCTAAGATCTAATCAGTTCGGCAGAGCGTCGCATTGCGGTTGCCTGGGTGAATGGAATTTGCGGCTACTATCGCTGTTCTAAGTTTAGTGGGGAGTGGTTCTGTTTGTACCTCCCTACTCCCCACTCTTCTTGCTCCGTTCTCCTGTTTGAAGGGTCGATCGAGCAACAGAAAAAAAGCGCGATGTAGAATAAAAGACATGGCGTTTTGCGATCGCGCTTCTGTATGACTTTTGATTTCCAGTCTTATTTCGCATCAATTCGCACGACTTACGCCAAGTGGTGGGAGTACTATACCCTAACGGATGCGACCGGAAAACAACGACAGTCGCGAGAAGCGTCACCGTTTTTCGACTTTGGTTTGATGGTGCAGACGGTGAAACGGGAGGAGCGCGATCGACAGACAGAAGAGAAGGTCGAGCGATTCTCCGTGCTGGATGGGCTTCGGAAGTATGCGGATCAGCAGGTTTTATTAGTCGGGCGACCGGGATCGGGGAAGTCTACAGCTTTGGCGCGACTCATGCTAGAAGAGGCGACGAATCAGCAAGCAAGGATTCCTGTCTTAGTAGAATTGCGCTACTGGCAAGGGTCGATCGAGCAGTTGATCCATGATTCATTGATTCGGCATGAGATGCCTGCTGAACAGGTTGAGACAGCACTGAAGAATGCGCTGATTCTGTTTGATGGGGTGAATGAGTTGCCGTCTGAAGAAGCTCGATCGCAGCTTTCCGCTTTTCGACGCAATCATCCGAAACTCCCGATGATCTTCACCACGCGAGATTTGAGCATCGGGGGCGATCTGGGAATTGAGAAGAAGCTAGAAATGCAGCCGCTTTCTGAAGTTCAGATGCGGGAGTTTGTTCGGGCTTATGTGCCAGAGCAAGCTGAACAGATGTTGTGGCAGTTAAAAGCTCGATTGCGTGAGTTGGGACAAACGCCTTTGTTGCTGTGGATGCTGTGTAGCTTGTTTCAGCGAACTGGGACGATTCCTGAGAATTTGGGGTTGGTGTTTCGGGGGTTTACGCAGGGGTATGAGCAGTATCTGAAAGAGGATGTGCGAATTGAGAGCGATAAGGCTTGGTGGAAGCCTGTGCTTCAGCAGTTAGCTTGGGTGATGATGCAGGGGGAGAAGCCGACGGAGTTTCGGGTGGCGATTTCCAGGGAGGCGGCGGTTAGGGCGATCGCCCAATTTCTGGAGGAGAAAGTACCCTATGCTGAAGACTTTACGCGAAAGTGTTTGCGAGATTTGCAAAAGCATCATCTGATCCAAGCAGGAACGAATCAGGAAGAACTAGAATTTCGCCATCAACTGATTCAGGAATATTACGCAGCGGAGGCATTGTTAGAGCAGTTGCCAAGGCTAAACGATGAGACGCTGAAGAAAGAGTATCTCAACTATCTAAAGTGGACAGAACCTACAGCAATGGCATTATCCTTAGCAGAGGATGAAGTACAAGTCTTAAGACTGATTGAACTAGCGGTATCAATTGATTTAGTGTTTGGAGCAAAACTCATTAAGCATACCAAACCAGAACTACAAAACATCAATATTGCCTTACTTAACAGCAAAACACCTTCTCAAACGCTGAGAATCAGACTTCTAGGTTTTACAAAATCTGACCATGCAATTCCATTTTTACGAGAGCAACTATCGACTAACAATCCCTTCACAGATTTTAGAGTAATTCAAGCACTTGGAGAAATAGGTAGCAAAACTGCAAAATCTATATTGTTTGAGGAAGCTTTCAGGAATGCAGATTCGGATATGTTTACATTCAAAGATTTTTCTTACTCTCAATTAATAAAGATTCTGGGAGATATAAGTGATGAAACTGATATTCCCCATTTAGTCAATTTAGTAAAGAACTTGGGTAGCAAGAGCTTACTTCCTGGTCTTCTTTCTATAGGCGAGACAATTGATGCAATTGCAAAAATAGGAGGAGACAAAGCTATTTGTGCATTGCAGGAATTGTTAAACGACAAAACAATACTGAACAATAGAGTCAGTATTGCATCCTCAATCACTTTCGGATTACAAAAGATCGGTACTCCACAAGCAATTTATATTTTAGTTGAAGCTTTAGCAAATTCTAATGAAGAAGTTCAATCAAGTGCTTTAGAAGCACTCTCCAGGACTGATTTTGAAATCAAATCTTCTATGCTTCTGGAGGCTTTAAACAGTAGAGATACTACAGTTCGTCATGCCGCTGCCATTGCTTTGGGAAGCTCTAGCTTCGACATTACACTTCCATATCTTCTTGATGCCCTATCAAGTCAAGATTTGACGATCAGTTGGAGAGCTGCGAAACTTATGAGCGATTTGGGGAAGCCAGAACAACTGAAATACTTATCAAATCTCTTACAAACTGATTTTCGAGACAATGGTCTATTTAACCCTCTAGATTCCATTCTGGAGATTCAGGAACGATGTAAATTCTACAACTATGAAGTTTATCAAGCCTATTTGGAACCACAGAAAATCGATCGACAAATTCCACAAAACAGCGATCTCACACACACAATCATCAATAACTATCCCAACGTTACCGAGGTTAAACAAACTATCATGAGCAACTCATCTAAATACAACTTCTCCAACGCTCAGAAAGTTCAAATCTTTGAGCAAGTGAACACCTACATCGAAAACACCCATCCCACAGATCCCGAAATCAAAAAAGCGATCGCTGACCTCACACTTCTCCTCACTCAACTCCAAACGCAACATCCCCAAGTCAAGACCGAATCTCAAGCCCTCACCATTCTCGATGCAGAATTTACCAAGATTCAACACTCCACAACTCATCCCCTCGTCACCCTCCGCCAACAACTGCTCAATCCAGAGCGTCATCTCCAAGCCATCAAAGCCACCCTCGCAGAAATCGCCAAACACTACCTCGAAGAAAGCGTCTGGTCAAAAGCAGCAATTACCTATCTCGATAAAATGAGTGAAACCCCTGACCAAGGAGCCTAAATCATGCAAATCACGATCGACATCCCCGACTCTCTCCATCTCAGCGAAGCGGAACTCCGCAGCGAACTCGCAATTGCGCTTTTCCAGCAAGATCGCGTCAGCCTCGGCAGCGCCAGCAAAATCGCAGGAATGCACATCATGGACTTCCAAAAGCTAATCGGCGATCGCGGCATCTGCATCCATTACGATGTTGAAGAATTCCAACAAGACGTGCAACATCTTCAAGAACGCGGCTGGCTATGATCATCGTTAGCGACACCTCCGCGATTGGAAACTTAGCGATCGTCAATCATCTTTGGTTACTTCAGAGCATCTATGGCAAAGTTCTGATTCCCGATGTCGTTGCACAAGAACTCAGCAATGCCTCACGCCCTGAAATTAAAGCCGTCTTATCCCTTGATTGGATTGAAACAAAAGCGATCGTCGATCTCGCCATGGCAAACACTCTACAGCAAGATCAAAACCTTGATCCAGGCGAATCTTATGCGATCGTGCTTGCATTGGAACAACAAGCCGATGAACTCCTAATGGATGAGCGCAGAGGCAGACAAGAAGCCGCAAAACTAGGCATTCCAATCATCGGAATCCTTGGCATTCTATTGATTGCGAAGCAACGTCAACTGATTCCAAAAGTTCAACCTATCCTAGATGCCCTAATCCAACAAGCCTCCTTTAGAGTCAGTTCAGCGCTTTACACGCAAATTCTACTGCAAGCAAAGGAAACGCAATGATGAAAGCGATCGAAACCACTGCAACTCTTACTGAGACCGGACAACTCATCCTGGATGAGCCGCTCAATCTTGCTCAAATCTGTCGAGTTCGCGTAATTATCCTCGTTGCTGAACCCGAAGAAGACCTCGAAGACACCTCGATCGAAGAAATACGAGAAGGACTTTATCAAGGCTGGCAAAATGTCCTAGCTGGCAGCACTAAACCTGTCTCTCAGCTTTGGGAAAACATAGATATTGATTAATCTACCAGTTCAAATTAGATTGAGTACCTTACAAGAACTTCCAGAATGAGCAATCCATCCAAGTACAACTTCCCCAATGCTCAGAAAGTCCAAATCTTCGAGCGAGTCGATACCTACATCGAAAACAACAATCCCTCAATTTCTGAAAGTAAAACCTCATCTGCTGCAAATCCAGAACAATTATCCACGTCTTCAGATACTCCGCTCACTCTCTTCTACTCCTACGCCCACGCAGACGAAACCCTCCGCGACGAACTCGATAAACATCTCAAACTCCTTCAACGTCAAGGAATTATCACGGCTTGGCACGATCGCGACATCACCGCTGGAACCGAATGGGCAACCGCGATCGATCAAAACCTCAACACCGCCGACATCATCCTGCTCCTGATCAGTTCCAACTTTCTCGCCTCCGACTACTGCTACGACACAGAACTCACTCGCGCCCTCGATCGTCACACAAAAGGCGAAGCCCGCATCATCCCCATCATTCTCAAACCCTGCGACTGGGAATCTGCCCCCTTCGGCAAACTCCAATCGCTCCCGATTGCTCACGGAGCAGGCGCAAAAGCCGTCACAACTTGGAACAATCAAGATGAAGCATTTTTAGCGATCGCCAAAGGCATCCGCAAAGCTGCCGAAGAGATCCGGCAAAAGAAAACCTCAAGTTAAAATCAAACTATCCTCTTTCTCTACTCGATTCATGCGAATCACGATCGACCTCTCACCAGACATTCAATTAGACGATGCCATTCGTCAGCAAGCCGAATCCAAAGCGCGTGAGTCCTACATTATGGAACTCCTACGCCACGGCAGCATTAGCACAGGTTACGCAGCGCAGAGTCTCAACCTCAGCCGTTTAGAAATTTTGGATTTAATGGCACAGTACAAAATCTCACCCTTTCCAGAACAAACTCCAGAAGAACTCGCTCAAGAAATTGCTGAAACTCGCAATCTGCTCTAATCGTGATCATTGTTTCCAACACTACACCCCTCAGCGAACTTGCCAAAATCGATCGCCTCGATTTGTTATCTTCCCTCTTTACCAAAATTCTCATCCCACCAACGGTTCACGCAGAACTCACGACCGGAAATCATCCCGCTAGCCTGTTGATTCCGAAGGCAACTTGGATTGAAATACGACCCCTCCAGCAAACCGAAAGAATTGAACAACTTCTAAAAACTCCTGGACTCGATCGAGGGGAATGTGCTGCAATTGCACTCGCAGAAGAAGTGCAAGCCGATCGATTGCTGATGGATGAAAGAGCAGGGCGCAACCTTGCTCAAACTCTAGGCTTACCCATCATTGGAACGATTGGAATTCTGCTTCTTGCCAGAGAGCAACGAATCATCAGTAACGTCTCTCCCTTGCTCAACGGATTAATCGACCAGGGAACCTGGATAAGCCCTGCGTTTTATCAATAAGTGCTACAAATGGCAGGCGAAGAATAGCAAAGAGTAAAACCATCACGATCGCCAAAGGCAACCGCAAAGCCGCTGAAGAGATCCGGCAAAAGAAAACCTCAAGTTAAAATCAAACTATCTCTTCTCATCGCTCAACTTATGCAAATCACGATCGACCTTCCCGACTCTCTTCACCTCAGCGAAGCCGAACTCCTCACCGAACTCGCGATCGCACTCTTCCAACAAAAAATCCTGCTCATCGAGCAAGCTGCCCAAGTTATTGAGATGGATGTTGATGACTTTTACCAGCTTCTTGTAGATCGCAAAATCCTAACTGCTCCAAGCGATCCTGACGACGACCCAAACGAACTCATCCTGGCCCATTTGCGGCTTTCCTTGCAAGACATCCAAGCGGGCAGAGTAAAGCCCATTTCTGAGCTGTGGGACGACATTGATGCCTGAGTCTTCTGCCATTGAAATCTTAGTTTCACTCGACTTTCAGTCACAACTTCGCAAACTAGCAAAACGATATCGCAGCATTCGATCGGATCTCCAATCTCTATTTGACGATCTCGCAAGCGGCAACTGCCCCGGCGATCAAATTCCTGGCACAACTTACACCGTCTTCAAAGTCCGTGTCAGAAATAGCGACATTCAGAAAGGCAAAAGTGCAGGCTATCGAGTCATTTACCAACGCAGAGACAAAGTTTGCATTCTGCTGGTTACTCTGTATTCCAAATCGGATGAAACTAACCTTGCAGCCAGCGAGATTCGAGAAATCATCGATCGCTTTAATGAACCCGCTAACCCAGATCTCTGAACAGACAACTTACCATCACCAAATTCCAACGACATATCTAGCTTGCTCACATATTGGAACAAAACTTGAAATCCGATCGAGATTTAACCAATCGCAAAAATAAACTCTAGAATCGTTGAGCGGTGAACTCTCAAGGCTAGATGTCAATGGAATTCCATCCAAAACTATTGTGGAAGATTTTAGCGATCGCATTGCGAGTTTACGCGATCGTCTGTTTCGTCTTGTTTCTGATTCAATCTCGATTCATCTTCTTTCCAACCCGTACCATTTACCAAACTCCTGCCGATTTAGGCTTATCTGCCGAAGAAGTCTGGATTCCTGTGAAAAACTGGTTTGGAAAACCGGAGCGAATTCATGCTTGGTGGGTACAAGGCAGCAAGCCGAACTTAGGAACCGTGCTGTATTTTCACGGCAACGGCGGCACGTTAGGCGGCATTGACCAAATGGATCGCATTCATCAGCTTGGATTCTCAGTACTTGTGATTAGCTATCGCGGCTACGGCAAAAGCGAAGGCGGATTTCCCTCAGAATCACAAGTGTATGCCGATGCAGAAGCCGCTTGGAATTATTTAACTCAGACGCGCAATATTCCACCCAAGCAAATCACAATTTATGGATACTCGATCGGCGGTGCAGTCGCCATTGATCTCGCCACAAAACATCCCGAAGCCAGAGCATTAGTCACCCAAAGCACATTCACTTCTCTGCAGGATATGGCAGAAAGAAATCCTTACTTTCGCGTTTTTCCCTTAGAGATCATCTTGACGCAACGATTTAACTCGATCGACAAAGTACGATCGCTGAAAATCCCTGCCTTTTTCATTCATGGCGATGCTGATGAGCTTGTTCCACCTGCGATGAGCCAAGCTTTGTATAACGCAACTCCGACAGAGAAACAATTATTATTTATTCCAGGTGCAAAACATAACGACGCTGAATTTACAATTGAACACTTAGAGACGATTCGCAAATTTGTTGATCAAATTCAATGAATAAACCCAAAGTTGACTACAACAACAAGCTTCAATCTGATTTTGAAGGGATGATTGAGCGGCTCGATCTAGAGCAATCTGGCAAAGACTATCTGAAGCTCCGTTGGCTCGAACAAGTGCTTTGGATGGAAGGCAAATCAAATAAGATGCGCGATCGACATCAAAGCGGCAGAAAATGGACGATTGTCTTGAGTGCAATTTTGCCGATCATCGTATTACTCAACTTCAATGAAGATAAGATATTTGAGCGAGGGATCAAAGTCGCTACCGTAGCGATTAGCTCAGCAATTGCGATCGGAACTGCCTTAGAAGAATTTCATCAGTACGGCAAGCGTTGGTATAGTTATCGCAGAGCTTCAGAACTGCTCAAAACCCAAGGTTGGCAATTCTTTCAGCTTAGCGGTGCATATCGAACTTACGAAAATCATCGCCAAGCTTTACCAATTTTTAGTGAACAAGTCGAATCGATTATTCAGCGCGATGTTGAAGTTTATGTGACCGAGGGAATGCAACAGATTGTGCAATCTGAAGAAACAACATCACCTGCACAATTACCCTCTGAATAGTCTTGCCGCAATCCGTGATACAGATGATGTCTAATCTCCCACCCCTAAATTCCGATACGATCTGGGCAATTCTCAAAGATGAAATCGATGATGAAACTGCCAATTGTTTAGTCTGTCATTACCTAGGCTATGACGATGCCACGGTTTCACCAGATTGGTTAGAAGCCTATCCTGAACCGCCGAATTTTATCGAAAGCCGTCCAGCCGTCGTGAAATTAACCCGATCGATTCCCTCTGAAAATAAGCAACTTCTGAAAGAACAACTGGGATTTGGCGGCTACAAAGTCGATGAACTGGTGCCCCGAAAAACTCGTCGTGCCACAATGGCGAACTGGTTGTTAAGCTACATGCAGCAGCATGACATTAGCCTTTAGAGGATGAAATCATGGGAATCGAACGCCGCTTATCTCGAACAATGTTTCTCCCTGCCGAAACAGTACAATTGCGTCAAATGTGTTTTACTCCGGGCAAAGTCTTTCAGCCGGGTCGTTATCTGGCTGGAGAATTGCCCGATGTGGCATTTGAAATGGGTTTAGTCGATAAATTGCCGCCCGTTCGCGGTAAGAGTGCTGAAATCACAGAAAAACCGGATGAAGAATGATCCTTATGCTTGGCTTGAGCAGTCCTTAAAGTCGATCGAGCGTGCGGGTTGGCAGAGATCGACTCAAACCATTGATCGTCCGGGTGCAGTGATTCAAATTGACAATCGTCAATTTCTCAATTTTGCCAGCAATGATTATTTAGGACTTGCCACCGACGATCGGTTAATCAATGCCGCGATTCAAGCGATTCAGAACTATGGAACTGGCAGTACTGGATCGCGCTTGCTTACTGGGCATCGGGCTTTACATCGAGAGTTAGAAACTGCGATCGCACAACTCAAACAAGCTGAAGATGCGATCGTATTTAGTTCAGGCTATTTAGCAAATTTAGGCGCGATCGCTGCTTTAGTCGGAAAGCGCGACTTAATTCTGTCTGATCAATACAATCATTCGAGCTTACGAAATGGTGCGATTGTTAGCGGGGCAACAACGCTCGACTATGCTCATTGTGATATTCAAGACTTACGAACTAAGCTAGAACAACAACGCCAACATTTTCAGCATTGTTTGATCATTACAGACACAGTGTTTAGTATGGATGGCGATCTCTGCCCGCTTCCAGAGATTCTTGACCTAGCAGATGAATTTGAATGCATGGTGCTAGTAGACGAAGCTCATGCAACGGGTGTAATGGGTGCAACAGGTGCAGGATGTGTTGAACATTTAGGCTGTACAGGTCGCGCGATCGTTCAGATGGGAACGCTCAGCAAGGCATTAGGAAGTCTAGGCGGTTACATTGCTGGCTCAGCGCAATTGATTGATTTCTTAAGAAACCGCGCACCCAGTTGGATCTATACAACTGGGCTGTCTCCGGCTGATACTGCGGCGGCATTAGCAGCAATTCAAATTGTGCAACAAGAACGCGATCGCCGAAATATCCTTTGGCAGAATGTTGCTTATCTCAAATCACAGCTTCCAAATTTCGCACTTCTCCCTTCAGAGTCTCCGATTCTCTGCTGGCAATTGCCGAATGTGCAAACTGCATTAGAAGCTGCAAAATCTCTACAAGCTGAAGGAATCTTCGCCCCTGCAATCCGCCCGCCGACTGTGCCGACGAGCCGGATTCGGATGACGATAATGGCAACTCATGAGAAAGCGCATCTCGATCGCTTAGTTGCTGCTTTGAATCGAGTTCAGAAAGACGTTGAGTAAGGTGTGTTTTAGCTAGCTCAAATCACTCTCGATCGACTTTGCAACACAGCTATTGTGATTTTTTACGTCAATATTAGAAGTATTGCGGCTCAAGATTTGTCTGAACTGCGTTGCATTACATTGGCTAGGTGCAGGAATCTGATTGAAAATAAACTCTTTTGAAGCAGTAGAAAGTTGCCAACCGAGCGGAAGCCTGATCTGTTGGTCTAAGTTTACTTTTTCTAGCATTAGAGTTCTGAACCTTAGCTTAAATGGGTCAGTAATTCCATCATTGAGAGTATAGGTAGATAGCTCGATCGCGCTGGCACTCCGAGCTTCACGCGCACTGAATAGAGCGCGAATCGGCGACAAGATCTCATTCATTCCTGCCGACTTGAGCGGTTTTCCTGAATCAACTTGTGGTTGATCTACGATCGCTAAATAAATCAATTCAAAGCTTTTCCCATACCCTTTTACTTTCTGCAAAGCTCGACCAATATCAAGAGCAGTAGGAATCCCCGAATTATCAAAATACCCACCATCCGCAAGCCGTAACTTACTTCCGTCACTCTTGCGTTGAAACCAACCCACCGGAGTTACAAAAGGAAACCTAGCACTCAATACAGCCGCCGTACTCAACCTTAAATCTAACTGACTCTCGTTTAGAGCAATCCTTTCTTGAGTCGGTAATACAATCTCAAAAGGACTTATCACCAAACGTTTTCCGTTCTCAACGATGGTTGAATTGAATACCAGCGCAGGAGCAATTCCTTGAGGTTGCCAATGTTTGTAAAAAGACTGCTTCAAAGGATTTTCACGATTATTACCAAGCTGATTCCAGCTATTTTCAAAGGCAAGTTCTAACCCAGTCGCTCTGTCCCAGTCATAGATTGGAAAGGGAATAAATCTCTGAATCAGATCTGGAAAAAAGCCCAGTGTCAGTAACGGAGAAAGTAACTCTTGCTCAAAAAGCTGGCTAGCTTTTTCACTGAGATTTTGCGCCTCTCCGGTCTTGAGCAAGCTCGCATACGCTGCTGATCCCAAACTCCCACCAGAAACGCTACTAATCGTAAAAAGATGCTGAGGAAAGCTTGGAATCGATTCAGTCAAGTGTGCAAAAGTAGTCGCTGCATGATACGCCGCAAAAATCCCGCCCCCTTGGGCTGATGCAATATACACTGGATAAGGTTTTCCTGAATATTGATCGCGATCGGGACGGCTTGCTAGCCAGGTTTGAAAACTTGCTTCTAAAGATGGCAATGGAGAATTATCAGAGGTTGCAATTTGCCGAAACCGATGATTGTCATTCAGGTTCAGCAGACTTGAAATCGCAACTAATCCTAGTAAAATCGTGAGAGCTGGAACATTATTTCTAAATGCCCAGTAATAGATAGTTGAAAAGACAACAACGAGCGTAGTCAATGCGATCGCAATCACACTCACCGCTCCAACCGCATTAGGAATCACCGTAGATGGCAGAGCAATGACGAAAATAGCAGAAGCGGAAATCGATGCAATCCACCACAAAACGATCCTCGCTGCTAGATGGGAATGCCAAGAATACAGAATGAGGTTAAGCAGGACAGACAGACCAAAAACGATAATGACTCCCAAAGCCGCTCTCGAATCTGCTGCTGCTGCAATCAAAGGCAAAGAAAATGTACTAAAGATCGTGTACGCAACATTCGCAAGCCCAATTTCAACCTGTGGAGCAAACAGCCCTTCCCCTTGAGACTTAGATCCCAAAAAGCATCGATGAAATAAGTCTGTGCGTTTCCACAGTAGGAAGAAAATGATAATCCCAATGCTGAGGCTTGAAATCATCCAAATCATTAAAAAAGATCGAGCCTGATCATTGATCGATTCGTTCCAAGCCTTCAGAATTCCGAGTACTAAGCTAAGAAGTGGAATTATCCCTAAAATCCTGGGCGTCCAATTTGCTAAGCCACTCTGAAATCTACTCCCTTGCTCCAGAATTAGAAAACGGGAGACATACCAAACGAAGACTGTGAGCAATGAGACAGAACTAACCGTCACGGTTGCTTCATAAAATTTGTTACTATCCGAAGCGATCGCGCGATAGACCTCTATAGTCTGATCAACTTTTGTAAAAATTAAGGACGCGACGATCGCGATCGTCACCGGAACTCTTAAGTAGATCCCGATCTCAAAGATCGGTTGAATCCACGTTTTGATCAATTCAGAAACCGTTTGCACCCATCCATTAGAATTCGATGCTGTCATGATTGAATCTCTTGAACTCGGCTGTGTCTAAGCGGACATGCTCAATTCTTGGAAACAATATCCCAAAAATTGCATTGACACACCACCTCGTCACGAATCGAGTCAAAATGATCAGCAAAATGGGGAGATAGGGAGCATTTGAAGTTCCCTCGTCTCCCCATCTCTCCATCTTCCTACTAGGGTTTAAGTTTCAGACGTAGACGATCGACCCAAAGTGGGTGCTAAAAATGCCACTAAAGCCCCGATCGCAAATCCTGCCACATTCCGAAACAGCGGCAACCAATCGGTGGTACGAGTGATGACTGGCCCAATTCCAAACGCCAAAAATAAGATCCCCCACAGCGGCGAGAAAATCAGCGCCCACTGCCAAGCGAAGACCTGTCCTTCTTTACGAGGTTGTGCTGCAAATCCAAACACTAACCCTCCAACCGTTGAAGTAATCAGGGTTAACAACCACTGTTCACGCGGCAACCCAGGGACAACCTTACATCCACCCTGGCGTAAACATCCTTTTACGGATTCCAACGCTTCTAAGATGGCTTGATCCCCGCCGTTATCTCGCACGAAAAATTGATTCCCGAATCGAGTTTGTAACTCGATCCAAAACGTCCGAGACAGCAAGGGATAAAAATCATCACCCACACTAAAATTCAGCAGATTTCCGCCTCGTGTATCGGCAACTAACAAAACGCTTTTGTTATCTAGTCCCCAAAAGCCTTTGACGGCGGTTCCAGGTGTACGATCGCTTTGTGTCAGAACCCGTAATTTCCAGCCCGTCTCAGCTTCAAACTTTGACAAGTCAGCAGAAAGTGCTTCTTCCTGAGTGTTCGTAAACTCATTTGCCAAATCAATCACGTTGGTCGGATGATCCGGCAATAAATCAGGATTGTCATATGCCTGTGCCGCTGGTGCGATCGTCCAGACAGAAATGACGACCATCAGTGCCATCAAACCTTGAAATAGACGGCGGACTCGAAGATTAGGCATAGCACGATCTCACGAATGGGTCACTAAAGAACATTAAAAGTAATCGTAAATGATGCATTTAGAATAAACGCTCATTTTTGTTTACATTTGTTTAACTAATTCTAATATAGGAATGCTGTCAGCGATTCATCTCGCTGGAACAGGATCAATAATTTTGCTTATTCTGGGTCGTGGCGCACTGGCGATCGCGAAGGTTCAGACGGCTTGTTCGTCTGCGATTCGTCCTGATCTTCCCACTCATAATTTAGTTCCAGATCAGAAGTCACTTCTTCAAAATGATGATTTCCATTCTGTTCGTGGGGTAGCGATCGCGGATCTCCACTCGCCGCCATCCGATTCGCTCGCCGCGATTTATTCTGAGGTTGGTTCAGAGTCCGCCATGCCGCTTTCACGCCTGCAAAAACACTGCGCCCAGTTGTTTGGGCTTTCTGTGCTTGTTGCTTCACACCGGTCAGAGTCTCATCTACCTGCTTCACCACTTGACTGGCGCTCTGAACGCCTTGAGTCACATCATCGGTGAGATCAGTCACCTCATTTCCGGTAATCCGGAGCGCCTCTAACGTCGGTGGCAACTCCCGATTCAACGTCTCGAATAATTTTTCGGCACTGCGGGCTGCCCGTCCCATCTCGTTAAATGCAGGAATTGCCACAGTTAAGAGGGCGGTCAAACTGATCGCCACGAGTAAAATCGATAAGCCTAGCCAAAAAATAGGATCAGTCACACTTCATCTCATCTCGCTTAGCGCAAACGATCGCGAACTGGAGGTTTAGGATCGCTCCCCGATTCAGACTCTCGACTGAGAATTTGATGCTCACGCTGGGTTGCTTCCAATCCAGCGGCGATCGCTTCTTTTAATCGTCCCAGTGTGTCATCCCAGTTTCGCAGCGCAGACTCAGAAAAGCGATCTGCCTGAAGTTGGACACTGGTGGATAAATCTTCCGCAAGTTCAGGCAGAGCATCTGCCGACTTTTTGATCAACTGTCGAGTTTCTCGTCCTGGACGGGGTGCAATTAATAATCCTGCGATCGTCCCCATTGCTGCTCCGATGATCATGCCGCCTAAAAATGATCCCGATCGATTGTCAGACATATCTTGGCTCTACCCCTTGCGACTCACTAAACCAACTCTGTAACACCAGACCTTTCCTCATTCTGCCAGACTGAACCGCAATCTAGCGATTGATTCGTCCTTTAGCTGATTTTGTAGCAAATTTTTTCGCGCGTTGGTTTAGGAGAGGGGTGAGGAATAGCGATCGTCCCATTCCCATCCCCATTCCCAACAGGGCAAATGCCTGCTGTGCCTGCCGAACTTTCGGTTCAAGCTGGCGATACGTATGTCTTATTCTTTGTACGCCGAGCTGTTGACGCTCGAGCGCGATCGGTGCACCATACAAAACTTGATGCGTTTGCCGTTCTGCGACAACCAGTGCATCTGCGGCTCTAGAAAAAGCTTGCCGCAACTGCCACATTTGCCAGGTGAGATAAAACCCATACAAAGCCAGCGCAAGATTTAAGACAATAACCGCTATCAACATATCTCGACCGATTGTTTTTCTAATAATAGCGAGTCTTTGTCATTACAAAATGCCTCTTTTGCCATTTGGGCGGACGGTGAGCCAGTTAGTCTTTGCCATTGCTAACTGCTCTGCGGTGAGTTTTGCGCCTGTGAGGTTTGCGCCACACAAATTTGCATTCCGCAAATTCGCATTGAGTAAATACGCTTGCGTAAGATTTGCACCTCGTAAATCTGCCCCTTCTAAATCGGCATTACTCAAATAAGCTTGTGCCAAGTTAGTATCGCGCAAGTTGGCTCGCTGCAAACTCGCCTTGCCAAAATCAGCATTGAATAAATTTGCGCCTTGTAAATTAATCTGTTTCAAATTCGATTGATGAAACACAGCGCCTGACAAATTAATTTTCGGAATGGCGAGTAGCGACAGATCATGCGACGCAAAATCTCGTTTACCCTTACCGTACAGAGACACGAGAGTTGCAGAATCAAGTTTTGGAGCCGCCTGAGTCTTGTTGCCGGATGTGTTGCTATTGCTCCCGGTTCGTCCGCCTGAATCACGAGTCGTTGGGCGAGCTGCCATCACGCGATTCCGAGCCACTCCGGTCTGTAAATTCGTCGATTCCGATCGCTGATTGCGCGCCCGAATTGCCATGGCTGCCCGTGCTGCCGGAGAACTCGGTTGAGAATCAGGGTCACGTTTTGTCAGCGTTGATCGGGTTGAAACGCTATTCATACTATTTGCCAAACTGTCGAGATACGGCTCCAAATCCAACGCGCGTAAAATCTCATTGGCTGACTGAAACCGATGCCGCACGGAGACTTCCAGCATTTTCTTCAAAACGCCTGCAAAGTGCTCACTCAGATGCACCTGTTTTTGCCACAACAATTCACCTGTGGCAGGATCGTAATCGAGATCTTTTGGAGATTTTGCGGTCAATAAGTAAATGCAAGTCACACCCAATGCATAGAGATCGCTTGCATAAACCGGACGCATTGCCATTTGTTCGGGTGGCGCAAATCCGGGAGTCCCGATCGCATAAGCGGTGAGTGCAGTCTGATCCGATAAACTCGCGGCAGATACAGAGTTCACTTGGTTTTTGACGGCTCCAAAGTCAATCAGCACAAGTTTGCAGTCTTGCGATCGCCGAATCAAGTTTGCAGGTTTAAGATCTCGGTGAATCACTTGATGACTGTGAACATACTGCATAATCGGCAGAATCTCGCTGAGAAACTGCTTGACCCCTGCTTCGCTAAAAGCTCCTGAGCGTTTGATTTCCTGCTGAAGGGTGGAACCGCTGATATATTCCTGAACCAGATAAAATTCTTGATTTGCCTCGAAATAATCGAGTAAGCGGGGAATTTGGGGATGATTGCCGATGCGCCCCAAGGTTTGGGCTTCCCGTTCAAACAAGTCTCGCGCCATCTGCATCACATGAGGTGCAGTTGTGGTCGGACGGAGCTGTTTAATCACACAGTAAGGTTGACCCGGCAGAGATTCATCTTTTGCGAGAAACGTTGCACCAAATCCACCTTGTCCTAATGCATGCAAGACACGATAACGATCGCGCAACAGCAAACTAGCGCCACAGGCTTGACAGCGCTCTGTATTGGCGAGGTTTTCTGGGCTTGGGCAGACTGGGTTCAAACAGTAGCTCATGAGGGCAGCAATCTGTAAGGGTGGATTCCAAAAAATGGCAAAGCTTTGGGGGGAAGCAAAGTGTGAGTTTGCAAGACGCAGCTTGTATTGAGAGGTTACCCAGAAGTGGGAGAGCAGGGAACAGGAACGCTGAGAGAGGCGCAACAGCGATAGAATAAGGTCTGTCTTGGCGTGATTTTTGAAGGCGACGGATGCGTATCTCTCTGAACTGGTTGCGGGAATTGGTAGATATTTCAATGACTCCAGAGGCGTTGGCGGAAAAGCTGACGATGGCGGGGTTTGAGGTGGAAGACATTGAGGATCGGCGCACTTGGGCAGATGGCGTGGTCGTCGGAAAAGTGCTGACGCGCGAACAACATCCCAATGCCGATCGCTTAAGTCTCTGTACAGTGGATATTGGGGCTGAAAGTCCGTCTCAGATTGTTTGCGGTGCGGCAAATGTGCGCGCTGATATTTTTGTTGCAGTGGCGACGTTAGGCACATACTTGCCGAATGTCGATTTGAAGATTAAGCCTGCAAAACTCAGAGGCGTGGAATCGAAGGGCATGATTTGCTCTTTGTCAGAGTTAGGCTTGACGAAAGAATCGGAAGGCATCCATATTTTTGATGAAACTGTGACAGGAGCGTTAACGCCTGGTATGGATGTGCGTCCCTTGTTGGGATTGGATGACGCGATTTTGGATCTGACTTCGACCGCGAATCGAGCAGACGCTTTGAGCATGGTGGGTATTGCGCGAGAAGTGGCAGCATTAACAGGTGCAACGTTGCGCTTGCCGGAACCGAGTGTGCCTGAGTCTCAGAAGACCAAATCGGTGTCGATTAAAATTTCAGATGCTCAAGCTTGTCCGGCGTATATTGGCACGCTGATCGAGAATGTGAAAATCGCGCCTTCGCCGTTGTGGTTGCAGCGTCGATTACTCGCGTCGGGTGTGCGATCGATTAATAATATTGTCGATATCACCAACTACATCATGCTGGAATGGGGACAACCGCTCCATGCTTTTGATTTCGATAGTTTGGTGAAAGTGGCGGGAACCGATCAAATCGAGATGGGCGTGAGATTTGCGCGATCAGGCGAATTGGTGAAAACGCTTGATGGTCAAGATCGCACGCTGCAAGAGCAGGCTTTATTAATCACCGTCAATGACAAGCCGACAATGCTAGCAGGTGTGTTTGGTGGTGAAGAAACAGAAGTGAGTGATAGCACTCAGCATGTTTTCCTTGAAGCCGCAATTTTTGACTCGGCTGCAATTCGTAAATCTGGGCGATCGCAAGGGTTGAGAACCGAAGCCTCTGCTCGTTACGAACGGGGTGTGAACTGGGCAGGTTTGGAAACCGCGGCTCGTCGAGCAGTGCAACTGATCCTTGAGCTTGCAGGTGGAACGATTACGGCTCAAGAAACGGTTGACACCCGACAAGGTTCGTTGACGAGATCGATCTCGCTACGACTTGAACGAGTTCGAGAAGTGCTCGGCATGGTTGAACTCGGTGACGATGTTGGGGAATTGCAAGCGAAGGATGTGGAACACACTCTGACAGCACTAGGCTGTGAGTTGAAATCAACGGGTTCAGAAACTTGGAATGTTACGGTTCCGCCTTACCGCTATCGAGATTTGGAACGTGAGATTGATCTGATTGAAGAAATTGCGCGGCTGTATGGCTATAACAATTTCTCAGATACATTGCCTGCGAAAACTGAGCCGGGATATTTGTCGATCGAGCAATTGATTTCTCGCAAAGTTCGCGAAGCCTTCCGAGGTATGGGGCTGACCGAATTGATTCATTATTCACTCGGCAAACCTGGAGAAGAACGGCAAATCGTTCTCGCGAATCCTTTATTTACCGAGTATTCTGCGCTGAGAACTGATCTAATCAATGGCTTAATTGAGGCATTCCAGTACAACCTTGAGCAAGGCAATGGAGCTTTGAATGGCTTTGAGATTGGGCATGTCTTTACTCAGGAAGAAGATCTGATTGAAGCTGAAGCGATCGCTGGCATTTTAGGTGGAGATCAAAGTCAAGGTAAGTGGGTTCGGGGCGGCAAAGATCAGCCGATGACCTGGTTTGAGGCGAAAGGCATTTTAGAAAGTGTCTTCGATCGAGTCGGGTTACCTGTAGAATTTCAGCCTGATCGACGCGATCCGCGCTTGCATCCAGGACGAACGGCTTCGCTGTGGGTCAGAGGCGATCGTTTAGGAACGTTTGGACAGTTACATCCTCAACTGCGTCAAGAGCGCGGCTTACCGGATGAAGTTTATGTTTTCCAATTGGATCTCGAAGTGATCATTCGCCATTTGGAAACAGATGAAGCAATGGTTCCAGTTTTCAAATCGTTCTCTACTTATCCCGCTTCCGATCGCGATATTGCTTTCTATGCGTCGCGTGAGGTAGGCGTGAGCGATTTGGAACGCACGATCGTCAAAGCAGGCGGTAAGTTACTAGAATCGGTGGAACTGTTTGATGAATACAAGGGCGATCGCGTTCCAGAAGGTCAGCGCAGTTTAGCGTTCCGATTAGTCTATCGGGCTGACGATCGCACGTTGAAAGATGAAGATGTAGACCCGGTGCATCAGAAAGTGCGCGAAGCACTGGTTGAGAAGTTCCGGGTTGAGTTGAGAAGCTAGAGGTGAAATTGTGCCGAAATATGTTGTTTGGGGAAGCTACTGTGACGATGTTCTGGAGAAAAGAACGCCCTATCGTCAGGCTCATTTAGATGGGTTAGCGAAGCAAAAAGAAAATGGGATTTTAGTGACGATCGGACCGACGAAAGATGTAACGAAAGTGTTTGGCATCTATGAAGCGGAGAATGAAGCGATCGTTCGGAATCTGATCGAGTCTGATCCGTATTGGCAGAATCAGATCTGGACGGAGTATGACGTGAAGGAGTGGATTCAGGCGATTTAGTTGTGATGGGGAGATAGGGAGCAAGAATTTTTTTGCTTGTCTCTCTATCTCCTCACTCCTCAATCTTAACCTTCACAGCGATCTGATCTTTAACTGTTTCACCTTGTTGCTGCGCCTAATATTGGCTCAGTAAATGAATCTGGCGGAGTTCAACAATGAGATTGAATCGCGATCGAGTCGGAACTGCACAATGTAAATCCAAATGATTCCAAGAATGGAGAACCATCGAAACGATTCAGGAACATCAGGATCATAAGTTGCTAACAGTTGCGATAATGATATACCCAGTACAAACGGGTAGTAAACACAGCGCACCTGACCAGCTTTTGCTGTTATAGTTCCGTAGCTCTTCTTGGATAATCCATTTGTAGTAATTGTAGTAAATGTAGTAACCGTAGTAGAGCGATCCGATCAAAGCCGACTGCCACAGTTTCCACAATCACTCCACACCTGTACCTAAGTAATATCAACAGTATTGCTTGTATTTAAAGTGACTTTATTTTCCGGAAGAATAAGCTTTGCTGGGGAAGAATTATCAGAATGGTAATCTTCTTCTGGCTCCCTTATGCCTCTACCACTTGCTAAAATCATCCGAAAATTTCATGTGCTTTGGATCACAATTCCTAGCGTGGCAGGATTAATCGTGCTTCTGCGGGTTGCTGGGGCATTACAATCTTTAGAATGGATGGCATTTGATCAATATGTTCGGCTGCGTCCCCAAGAAGCAACTGACGATCGCGTCATTATTGTAGGCGTAAACGAAAATGATATCCGGCAACTTAAACGTTATCCGTTTGATGATGCTACCTTTGCCAAACTGTTGATGAAAATTAAGCAGCAACAGCCGCGAGCGATCGGTTTAGATATCTATCGGGATCTGCCAGTAGAGCCAGGACATTCAGAGCTAGCTAAAGTATTCCAGACAACCCCTAACCTGATAGGCATTGAAAAACGAGGCGGAAGTACAGAAGTCGAGGTTGCACCTCCCCCCATTCTGAAACAGCGCAATCAAACTGCTTCAAACGATGTAGTCCTTGATGGCGATGGGAAACTGCGCCGAGGTCTACTGTATTGGACAAGTCCCAATGGAGAAGAATCTTTAGAAAGTTTGGGATTACGCCTTGCAATGCTCTATTTAGAAGCTCAAGGAATTACATCTCAACCAGCGAAAACCAATTCACAGTATCTCCAGCTTGGGCATGGGATCTTTCCTATTTTTGAGCCAAGCGATGGGAGCTATGTCTCGGCGGATGCAGGCGGCTATCAAATCTTGCTGAACTATCGAGGCGCTTCTGGCAAGTTCCGCACGGTGTCACTGATGGACGTGCTTCAAGACCGACTGCCTGCTGATCTCATGCGTGATTCGCAAGGACAGCCCTTCCGAGGCAAAATTGTTTTGATTGGAGTGACAGCTCGAAGTCTTAAAGATGTCTTTTACACTCCCTATAGCGGCGACTCGATCACGACTCCAGAGAGAATGGCGGGGGTTGAGGTACAGGCAAATTTAGCGAGTCAAATTATCAGTGCTGCGATCGACGGACGATCTGGCTTCCAAGTTTGGACAGATGCAATGGAGGCAGTTTGGATTCTGCTGTGGTCGGGGGTTGGAACAGGCTTAGGCTGGATGGTGCGATCGCCGCGTTGGGCAGTAGCAGGCACAGTCATTTCTGTCGGAGGGCTAGGACTCGGAAGCTTTGCAGCATTCGTGTTTTCCTGGTGGATTCCGGTTGTCCCACCTGCCTTAGCGCTGCTCACGTCTGCGATGGTCGTCACGGTTCACATTGCCCACTCCGAGCGGCGCGATCGCCAAACTGTGATGAATCTCTTTGGGCGATATGTGACTCCAACGATTGCTGAGACGATTTGGCGCGATCGCGATCAACTGCTTTCCCAAGGTCGCCTGCGGGGACAAAAACTCACTGCAACGGTACTATTTACCGATATTAAAAACTTCAGCACGATTGCCGAACGGTTCGACCCTGAAACGCTGATGATCTGGCTCAATGAATACATGGAAGCGATGACGGAAGTGGTGTTGAAGCATGGGGCAGTGGTCGATAAATTTATTGGAGATGCGATTATGGCAGTCTTTGGTGTGCCGATCGCTCGTAAAACTAGTAAAGATATTGCTCATGATGCGTACAGTGCTGTGCAATGCGCGATCGAAATGTCCGCTGCACTAGCTGCACTGAATCAACGCTGGGCACAGCAAGGACATCCCACGATTCAAATGCGGGTAGGTATCTCGACAGGCACAGTCGTTACAGGCAGCTTAGGTGGTCAGCAGCGCATGGACTATACCGCGATCGGCGATAGTGTTAACGTAGCAGCACGGCTTGAAAGTTTTGATAAATCGATCGAGGGTGGACTCTGCCGAATTTTAATCAGTGAAGAGACCTTTACGCTGGTTGAAGGTCAATTTCCAGTGCAAGCCGTTGGGACAGTTCAACTAAAAGGGCGGGAGCAACCGACGAACGTTTATCAAGTTTTATGGGAACCCTCGAAGAGTGGGCGTGGAAGAGTTTAGCGTCTGTTCGACAGGAGAGAATTGCTCCAAAGTTTTCCCACCCTTGCAACCGAGCTAGATCATCGATCATCACCCTCTATTGATTCACAAGACGATGGCTTCTGATTTCTCTAAACTCAAACGAGTTAACCCGATATTCTTGTTTGGAATTGGGACACTTTCTTTCACTATCCTACAAAGTTTATTGCCGCTAGATCTCCCCCTACCTAGTCCTCTCAATTCATTGCAACCTGCCCCCGCGAATGCTCAATACAAGCCCCCTAAACGTTCGGGCTTCAGAAGTAGCGAAGGCACGGGAACGCGAGAAGACGCATTACGCCTCTGTGGTCAGCGTAAAACAGCTTCTTTTACTACTCTTGCACCAACTAATCATATCGGAGAAACTATCTCATCCCGTCCAACCTTATTCTGGTATCTATCCAGTCGCCAAACTGTGGAACTTAAGCTCATGGAGCCAGGAGTGCAAAAGCCTGTATATGTGACCACAGTACAAGTAGATAAGCCTGGTATTGTCCCATTTGAATTACCGAAAACTGCGCCTGAGCTAGTTCCTGAAAAAGTTTATCGCTGGTCGATCGCTATTGTTTGCGAAGATGGCACAAAGGATGCTTTGAAGATGACATTGATCCGACGGGTTGCACCGACTCCAGAGGTAAAACAGCAATTGGCGATCGCGAAATCCGATCAGAATCGCGGTCAAATCTACGCAGCCCAAGGTCTGTGGTACGACGCAGTCACGATGTTCTCGAAAGCGATTGCGGCGAATCCCAAAGATCGAACGGCTCCTGACAAACTCTTATCACTGCTCGATCAAGGAGGATTTGCAAAGATTACGGAACAGGAGCGCAAAAAAAGCAACCGATAGAACATTGAACGATGCCAAGATTGCTGCAATTGCAGGGTGATTCGTCTTTAGTCATGCGATCGACCTAAATCCATCCTGAGAGGTAACAATGTTACTCAAGAAAATTAGCTTCTCGATCTGTTTTACGCTTCTCTTCATCTGGCAACCTTTATCTTGTCAACAGTTCGCAGCAATCAGTGCAGAGCGCCAATCTGAAAAAATCGCTCAATCCAAACAAATTACACAGACGAGCGCGCAGCCTCTCACACTTTATCAACCCCTCCAGCGCTTGCAATGGGAAGGAGAAACGAGCAAAACTGGAATTGCTTACTTTCCCATTGAGGGATTGCCAGACATCTCTGTTTCTGAAGCTGATCTAGACATCGCTCGTCGATCGCAAGACCCGAAGCTAGTGGCTAAAACATTAGCTGCTTTGGGATTATCACATCATCTTCAGGGTGAATATGACAAAGCGATCGACTACTATCAGCAAGCCTTAAACATTGCCCGCAACCTAGATTCAACCTTAGAAACAACATTACTAGGTAATTTAGGACTCGCGCATGTACAGTCTGGAAATTACTATGCTGAGGCTGTGGATTATTTAGCCCAGTATTTAACTGCTGCTCAAGATCGTAAAAAACTCCAAGCCTTCGGCAATCTAGCAAACGCCTATTTTGGAACAGACTTATATGTAAAAGCGATCGAGCTTCACCAAAAACGTCTTACCTTATCTCGAAAATTCAAGGATCAAGTCAGCGAAGCTAAAACATTCAGCGATCTGGGCATGGTCTATCAAGCACTCGGAGAACGTGCCAAAGCAATTCAGTATCAAGAACAAGCGCTAACCTTAGCGCAGAACATCAAAAATCAATCGATAGAATCACTGGCGTTGGGAAATTTAGGCGTGATTTACCAATCACAACGCAACTATGCCAAATCAACTGAATACCAGCAGAAACGCCTCACCCTTACCCGTCAGTCTCAAGACCTACGAGGAGAAGCAGAAGCGTTAGGAAATTTGGGCGGAATTGCTTATTTTCAGGGAAATTATCAAGAAGCGATCGCTCAATATGAGCAAGCCTGGAACATTGCTTGGAACAAACTGCGCGATGCCGATCTGATCTATCGAATTCGCGGCAATCAAGGGCTGATCTACGCACAAATGGGCAACTCTGATAAAGCATTAGAGTTCTACGGACAATATCTTCGTTACGCTGCTTCCCGGAGCAATCGACGAGAGGAAGGAATTGCCAGGATTAATGCTGCCGCAGTTCGGTTTCAATCTGGGAACTTAGACGCTGCCGCGAAAAATCTTCAAGCGGCGATTGAGACTTGGGAATCACTGCGATCGCGACTCGGCAACAATGATAGCTTCAAAGTCTCTATCTTTGAAACTCAGAATGCACCTTATAGCAATCTCCAAAGTGTTCTCGTCGCTCAAAATCAACCCGAAGCTGCCCTCGAAATTTCTGAGCGAGGACGTGCCCGCGCCTTTGCCGAACTCCTCGATCGCCGTCTTTCTGGACTTTCTTCCCGAAAAGAAACGCCGCGATCTCCCCTTGCCTCTTTGACGATCGCGCAAATCAAACAAATTGCTCAAAAGCGCCGCGCGACTCTAGTTGAATACTCGATCATTCCTGCACAGTTCAACGTGAATGGCAAACTAGAAACACGCGAGTCAGAGCTATTGATCTGGGTGATTCAACCGACCGGAACTGTCACTTTACGTCGCGTTGATCTCAAACCGCTTTGGCAATGTCAGGATGCTCAGCCTTGTGCTCCTGAAGAACTCTCTGATATCGTTTCGCTAGGTCGAGCAACGCTAAATGAGGACAGTCAAGCTACTCAAGATGCTGCACATCCCTTACGACGGCTGCATGAACTCTTGATTCAACCGATCTCAGATCTGCTTCCCCAAGATCCGAATGCCCAAGTTGTCTTTGTGCCGCATCGATCGCTCCTGCTCGTGCCGTTTACTGCCTTGCAAGATGCAAAAGGCAAATTCTTGATTGAGCAGCACACTATTTCGATCTCACCTTCGATTCAAGTTCTCGATCTAACGGATCAATTAAGAAAAAAACTAGACACCGTTAGTCAGAAACAAACAGAGAAACAATTAAGCGAAGCTCTGATTATTGGCAATCCGGTCATGCCAAAAGTCGTGACTGAGGTAGGAGAACCCCCTGAACAACTACCGCCTTTACCCGGATCAGAGCAAGAAGCAAAAGCGATCTCTCAAATGCTCAAGTCTTCGGCATTAGTTGGCGAAGCTGCAACAAAATCGAACGTCCTGCAACGCATGAATCGCGCTCGTTTGATTCATCTTGCGACTCACGGCTTGATGGGTGATTTTGTTGGATTAGGAGTACCAGGTGCGATCGCGCTTGCACCAGATACGATCGCCACCGGAAAGCCTTCTTTAGAAGAAAACGGATTGCTGACTGCAAATGAAATTTTTGATCTCAAGCTGAATGCTGAACTCGTTGTTCTCAGTGCATGCAACACCGGACGAGGTAGAATCACCGGAGATGGAGTCGTCGGATTATCTCGTGCCTTGATTGCTGCCCAAGTCCCAAGTGTTGTCGTTTCGCTGTGGGCAGTCCCCGATGAAGCAACTGCATTACTCATGACGGAGTTTTATCGAAATTTGCAGCAACAACCGAATAAAGCTCAAGCCTTACGCCAAGCAATGTTGACGACCATGAAGCAATATCCTGCTCCCTTAAATTGGGCAGCATTCATGCTCATTGGCGAAACACATTAGCGATGTTGTAAGTTCAACTTTTTTGAGAGGACTGAAATATTACAAACCTGCCCCTGCGTAGCGAAGCGATCAAAGGGTGCTGTATGTTAGCACGAACATAAAAAGCGTCTAGGAAAACCTAGACGCTCTCAAAGTATTTAAAACAGTTCTAGTTCAGTGCATCTGCACCCGCAACGACTTCAAGCAGTTCTTGAGTAATTGCTGCTTGACGTGCCTTGTTGTAAGACAATGTCAACGAACCAATCAAATTCTTCGCGTTATCACTCGCGTTATTCATCGCCGTCATTCGAGCCGCCAACTCACTAGCCGCCGCTTCTTGCAGCGCCCGCAGCAATTGGTTATTCAGATACAACGGCAGCAATGCGTCGAGAATTTGTACTGGATCTTGCTCGAAGATCATGTCTTGTGGGAAAGACTGAACTTCAGGAGCGGACACTCTCTCACGTTCGACTTGGAACTGACCGCCACGAGTCGTCAAGCGGAAGATCTCGTCATCTGCAACTTCCAATCCTTGCGGATCAAGCGGTAGCAGCGTTTGAACGACCGGACGAGACGCAATCAAGGAAACGAATTTCGTGTAGATTAGCTCAACTCGATCGACACTTTCCGACAAGAACTGAGATAAGACCACATCGGCGATCTGAGCTGCTTCTGCTGCGGTCGGAATCTGTTCGAGTCCAGCATAGCTTTCCACGATCGGATAATCCCGACGTTGGAAATATTGAGTTGCTTTACGACCGACAATGACCATTTTGTAGTCAATGCCTTCGGCTTTCAGTTCCTTCGCACGAATTTCAGCCCGACGGATAACGTTAGCGTTGTAGCCACCGCACAATCCGCGATCGCCCGAAATGACTAATAAACCAACAGTACCAACATCCCGCTTTCTCAACAGCGGTAAGTCAGCTTCTTCAAACTTCAATCGAGCTTGCAAGCCGTAAAGCACTTGCGCTAAGCGATCGGCAAAAGGACGAGTCGCCGTGACTTGCTCTTGTGCTCGACGCACTTTCGCGGCTGCCACAAGCCGCATTGCTTCTGTAATTTTTTTTGTGTTCTTAACCGACTGAATCCGGTCGCGAATCGCTTTTAGGTTAGGCATGATTTGAAACGATTTTAGAGGTTTAAGACGGGGTCAATCGTTTGCACCAAGCGAATTCTATTCGCCAAGGCAAAGCACAACGCCTTGATTGAAAGATTGAAATTGAGAGACTCGATCAAGCCTCTCAATTTCAGAATCGTCTTACGCAGCAGCCAACAAGGTTTGCTTCGTTTCGGTAATCGCTTCTTTCAATAGCGCTTCCGCTTCATCGGTCAATGCCTTCTGACCTTGAACGATTTCCACATACTTCGGCTTACCCGTCTTCAGGTAGTCACGCAAGTTCTTAACAAACGTCGTCACCTTATCAACTGGGATGTCATCCAAGTAGCCGTTAATTCCAGAGTAGATCACAGCAACTTGCTCAGCGACAGACAGCGGCGAGTACTGAGGCTGTTTCAGGATTTCACGTAGACGGACACCGCGAGCCAATTGGTTCTGAGTCGCTTTATCCAAGTCAGACGCAAATTGTGCAAATGCTTCCAATTCAGCGAACTGTGCAAGCTCAAGTTTCACCTTACCTGCCACTTTCTTCATCGCCTTGGTTTGCGCTGCCGATCCAACACGAGATACCGAAATACCCGCGTTTACTGCCGGACGCAGACCTGCGTTAAACAAGTCAGACGACAAGAAGATTTGACCATCGGTAATCGAAATCACGTTGGTCGGAATGTATGCCGATACGTCACCCGCTTGGGTTTCAATGATCGGCAATGCGGTCATGCTACCGCCACCCAACTCATCGCTGAGCTTCGCTGCACGCTCAAGCAAGCGAGAGTGAACGTAGAATACGTCTCCAGGATAAGCTTCACGACCCGGCGGACGACGCAGCAACAGCGACATTTGGCGATAAGCCTGAGCTTGCTTCGACAAGTCATCATAGATAACCAAGGTTGCTTTGCCTTTGTACATGAAGTACTCAGCCAAAGCTGCACCCGTGTAAGGTGCGAAGTATTGCAGAGTTGCCGGATCGTTTGCGTTTGCTGCAACAACGATCGTGTATTCCATCGCGCCACGGTCTTGCAACACTTGGACAATGTTTGCCACGGTGGAAGCTTTTTGACCCACTGCAACGTAAACGCAAATTACGTCTTCGCCAGCTTGGTTCAGAATCGTGTCAACCGCAACGGAAGTTTTTCCGGTTTGACGGTCACCAATGATCAACTCACGCTGTCCCCGACCGATTGGAATCATCGAGTCGATCGCGGTAATTCCGGTTTGCATCGGCTCACACACGGATTTCCGCGCGATGATACCGGGTGCAGGAGATTCGATTAAGCGAGTCTCGGTCGTTTGGATATCGCCCTTTCCATCAAGAGGACGCGCCAAAGCGTCAACCACACGACCAACCATAGCTTCCCCGACTGGGATTTGCGCAATTTTTCCGGTCGCCGTAACAGAGCTTCCTTCTTGAATCGAACGACCGTCGGACATCAATACCGCACCGACGTTATCTTCTTCAAGGTTCAGCGCCATACCGACAGAACCATCTTCAAATTGCACGAGTTCACCCGCCATGCACTTTTCCAAGCCATAGATCCGAGCAATCCCGTCACCGACCTGCAAGACGGTTCCGACATTTTGGACTTTCACGCCTTGATCGTACGTTTCGATCTGCTGGCGAATAATGTTGCTAATTTCGTCTGGTCTGATTGCTGCCATTGGAAACCTCTGTTAAAGGATGAGAAATGAAAAAAGGGGAATAGGAGGAGGGTAGGGAGTGGGGAGTAGGGAAACCAAATTCACAGTCCCTATTCCCCGATCTCCTTAGGTCGCACTGGTCAGGCGTAGCGTAATCCGACGCAGTTGACCACGTAGACTCGCATCAATCACCTGTGAACCAACCTTGATAATTACGCCACCAATAAGATCAGGATCGATTTTGGTTTCGATATCCACTGAACTCGCGTTGGTCAGAGCTTTCACTTTGTCGCGAACCGCATTCTTCTGATCGTCGTTCAGTTCAACCGTCGAAGTGACTTCTGCCAAAACTGCTTGCTTCAATTTCCGCAAGAGTTTCTGATATTGCTGACAGATGCCTTCGAGGAACATCACTCGTCGTCGATCGACCAGTAACATCAAGAAGTTCCGAGTAAACGGATGCACAGCTTCCCCAAAAACCTGGGCGAGCACTGCTTTCTTGAGATCACCTTTTGCCAAAGGATTCGTGATAAAAGCTTTTAAGTCTTCAGAAGCATTCAGCGTGTCGAGAATGTTCGTCACATCTTCGCCAAAGCGATCGACTAAATCATTCGACTGTCCTAAAGACATCAACGCCTGAGCGTAAGGTTCTAAAACCTCAGAGGTCAAAATACTTTCTGCCATTGATTAACCCTCGCTCAATAACGCAATACTGCGATCGACTAATCTCTGCTGCGATTCATCATTCAACCGATTTGGCAATTCGCCAGATGCGCGTTCCAGTGCCATCGCTGCCACTCGTTGACGCAATTCGTTGATGATGCGTTCTTGCTCGGAAGAAATATCCGCCGCAGCCGTTTCCCGCATCCGAACGATGTCTTGTTCAGCCTTTGCAAGAATTTCGTCTGCCGACTTCTTCGCGGCAACTTCAGCATCGGATCGAATCTTTGCTGCCTCTTGTTGAGCTTGAGCCAATTTCTGTTGCTGCTCTGCCAATGCTGCAGCAGCAGTCTTTTTCCGGCTTTCCGCTTCAGAGATTGCCTGCTCGATCGCGGCACGCCGTTCGCCCAGTGCTTTACTGAGAAAACCGCGTCCAAAATATACCACTATCGCAATAACGATGCTGAGGTTAATCAGGTTGGTTTCGAGGATATCGAAGTTTAATCCGAAACCGCCCCCCTCTGCTTCTGCCAAAATCGGATGAATCACTCCGCTGGCAAGTCGCAAATACATTTCCATGACACTTTTCCAAAACTGCGCGTTGTCTATCCCAAACCGGACGGGGAATTGTTCTCATCGGGAGCCTTGATCAACCAGCAGCCTCGTTAAATTCCAACTAATAATTTGTCTAGAATTTCACGACTTAAGGCTTCCACTTGCTGCTCTAGCGTTTGCATCGCAGCTGCTTTTTGCTGGTCTAACTCCTTCTGAGTTTGTTCCCGCTGTTGTTGTGCTTCTTGCTGTGCCGCTGCAATTTTCTGTGCCGCGATTTGGTTTGCGTCAGCTTGAGCTTTTGCGATCGCGCTTTGATAAGCCCGACGCGATTCAGCGAGTTCAGTTTCGTACTGTTTCGCTAATGCTTCTGCTTTTGCCAACCGCTCCTTCGCATCAGCTTCAGTGCCGCGAATAAAATCATTACGATCTTCAACAACCTTGGTCAAAGGCTTGAAGAACACAATGTTCAACACTGCAACCAACAGTAAAAATTGCACCGCCATCAACGGCAGCGTTGCATCAAAATCAAACATTGTAGGAAGTAAGAGCTAGAAGGACACACTCAAAACTCGGAACACAGAGTCGATTCTGTATTCCGAGTTTTGAACTCGAACTTATGCAAATGGGTTCGCAAACAAGAGAACCAACGCGATTACCAGACCGTAGATGGTCAGAGATTCCATAAACGCGAGGGTCAACAGCAACGTACCGCGAATTTTGCCTTCTGCTTCAGGCTGACGTGCAATTCCTGCAACAGCTTCTCCAGAAGCATTACCTTGACCAATACCAGGTCCAATTGCAGCAAGACCGATCGCGAGTGCAGCAGCGATGACAGAAGCAGCAGCAACGGTAGGATTCATAGTGATTTTCCTTCGATTGAATACGGTGAACAGATTCGGACAAGAAAATGCGGCTAATCGTGATGTTCGTCGCCGTGACCTTCAAGTGCTTCGTGAATGTAAGCACCTGCCAGAGTCGCAAACACCAAAGCCTGAATTGCACTGGTAAATAAACCCAGCAGCATCACAGGAAGTGGGACGAACAGCGGCACTAGAAGCACCAATACACCGACCACCAATTCATCCGCCAAGATGTTACCAAAAAGTCGGAAGCTGAGTGAAAGCGGCTTCGTGAAGTCTTCTAGAATCGCGATGGGCAGAAGAACCGGAGTAGGTTGAACGTACTTCGCAAAGTAGCCCAATCCTTTCTTACTGAAGCCTGCGTAAAAATATGCCAGCGACACCAAGAGTGCTAAAGCAACTGTGGTGTTGATGTCATTCGTGGGGGCAGCGAGTTCGCCTTCTGGTAGCTTAATCAGCTTCCAGGGAACGAGTGCGCCCGACCAGTTAGAGACAAAGATGAACAGAAACAGAGTGCCAATAAACGGAACCCAAGGACGGTACTCTTTCTCGCCTAGCTGGTTTTTTGCCAACTCACGCACAAACTCCAGCGCGTACTCCATCAGGTTCTGAATGCCTTTTGGAACGCGTTGAGCGTTACGGGTTGCGAGCAATGAAGCTCCAACCAATAGCCCGATGACGATCCAAGAGACAATAAATACCTGCCCATGAATCTTCAGATTGCCAATTTGCCAGTAGAGGTGATGACCCACTTCTAAGCTGGCGATCGGTAAAACGTTGGGAGCGTCGAGGAAATTAAGCATTTCAGTTCAGGCGGCTTTCCCCAGATTCAAGGAGCAATATTTTTTTCGCGAATTTCTATTAAGTTAGGTCTGAGTTTGTTCAGGCTTAAACAGAATCCGCAAGGTATGGACGAGTAGGGTTCCTTTATACGTTAAAAAGCCTAGAAATACAGGCAGCACATGAAGATCTTTCACTTGAGTAACGAGAACCATTACCCCAATAAAAACAGCTAAATGTGTTTTGCTGATTTTTTGCTTTTCCGTACCGAGTCGCTCTACATTTCGCGCCAATAACTTTAAGTAAACCACACCTGTACACGCTCCAATTAAATAATTCAGAGCAGTGTTGAGCGAATAGAAATACCAGACAGGGAAGAATATTAGCCCAGTCAAGATCACGGTTACGATTAGCAACTCATTTTGGAGTCGATAAAAGTCATCCATGGACTGACTTGACTCTGGTTTTTCTGTACCAGTTTGGATCGTTTCTTCCATAGCAGGCGCGGCTCCAAAGTTAGATTCACATTGTCATGATAACGATCGAATATCATTGATGTCCGAGCGATCCCCAACAATCTGAACCAGAAGCAATCATATCATGTGGAGGTAATAATACTTAATGACTTTTGACACGGGGATTTTGTCAATTGCCGATCAAAGAATTTCTACTCTGAGGGTTGTCAAAAGCGCCTGAGTGATGCTGTGAGAACGGACATCAGCCGAGAAAATCGCATTCCGGTTGAAGGGATTCATGACCGCTTGCTTGAATCGGCAGCCATGAATTCCTTCACAAACGGCAACAAATCCTACGGAGTCAGTAAGATAAGCTGCTGTTCTTGCAGCGATCGCACTTTATCGATCGAAATCGAAACCGTCGAGAGAATCTCTTGCACCGATTGTGTCTGATTACCATCGCAAGCCTTCAAAAATTCAAACTCATCTTCAGCCAGATTGATGATTTGGTAATCGTAATTAAACAAGCAGCGGCTTTCCCATCCGTCCATACAAGGACTGCGTTCAGGAATCGCCTGTAAAAGGGCTTCATCCGAACTCCAATCTGATTTTGGTAATTCCCCTCGACTCAAGAAGAATTCGTAATGCGTCACCGACTCTGGATCAAGGAGTTCAATTAAGCGATATCTTTCTTGATCGCTCAACTGATCCGCCCGTTCCAGCAAGTCCGGCTGATTGAACAGTCGCGATGCCTCCCACTGACGCGGATTTGAGAAGCCTAAAAAATTCAATCCAGACGCATCAATCAACTCAAACAGCGTGTGAATGTTGTAATCGACTTCACGCGGATGGACATACATGTCGGCAAAACACTCATCGCGCGTATTCTCCATCGACCAGCGCTCTTGTTCTCGGCGCACCAGACGATTGTTTGGAGGCAAGGACGCAAAAATCTGCCGCCCGATCGCTACGCCTTCGCGATAGTCGGATCGATCCGATTGCAAAAGCTTAATCGCTTCTTGCATCAGTTGAATTTCATATCGTCCCAATTCTGAATACACAAAAATGTGCATCAATCCACCCGGCGCAAGTTTGGTTGCCAAGGATTGAATCCCTCGGTTTGGATCGGGTAAATGGTGCAATACGCCCACGCAATTAATTAAATCGAACTGACCGGAAAGTTGATTGGCATCGTAGAGACTGAGGTGATGAAACTCAACACGATCGGCTCCCGATCTCTGACAGCGCTCTCGCGCAACGGTTAACGCCCCTGCACTCAAATCAATCCCCGTCACCTGAGCGTGAGGATTCAAATGCACAAGATATTCTGTGCCAACGCCTGTTCCACATCCCGCATCTAAAATCCGGACATCTTGGCGTTTCGGTTTCTGTCCGGTACAAAAACTATACGCAGCCAGCCAATTCCAGCGCCAGTTGTAGCCGGGTGGTGGCTCATCTAATAAAGGCTCTGGTGGAAAAGGGTAGGTGTTATAAAGTGCGGCAACTGCAGCACTAATGGTTTGAGAATCTGACATAAAATTCGCGAAAATCACAGCAAGCGTGTATTTCTAGTGTCGCACTGGATGGACGCAGACGGGAAACCGTCCTGTTGCGGATTAACAAGGATTTGCCAGAATGAATGCAGCCACGATCGACGAACGACTAAAAATATGGATAACAACAATTGGATCACGCAACTGCTGATGCTCGGTGTGGGCACAACGTCTTTGGTCGCTGAAAAACTCAAAGAAGTTGGGGATCAGTGGGTGAAAGAGGGCAAACTCAATCCCGATCAGGCAAAAGGCTTCGTCGATGATCTGATGAATCAACTGAAAACCGAGCAGGGCGGATTTGAAGCCCAGTTTCAGCGGCAGCTTCGCAACATGCTGATGGATTTGGGTGTGCCTCGCCAGAACGAAATGGATGAATTGCGCGGCAGACTCGATCGCTTAGAGCGACAGGTGCGAGATTTAGAAAATAAGCTCTGGAAATGAGAATCAGTGTGAAAATTGAAAAGCACATTCAAGAAAACTGATCATGAGAGAGATTTTGATCAGCTTCGGCGTCATGGTGGCTTGTATTGCGGTGCTGGTCGTGGCACAGATTACGGGAGGTTCTCGTGATAGCGCGATCGCTGCTGAAATGCCTAAGACCGAAGCTGCTCCTGTAGTTCAAGTAGCACAAGCTGCTGATTTAAAACCGATGACAACTCCGAATCCTGCTGAATCGAAAGAACCGACCGAAACTGCGTCTGGTCTGAAATATGTTGATGTGGTTGAAGGAACAGGCGAGACTCCTGAAGTGGGTCAACTCGTGACGGTTCATTACACGGGAACGTTAAAAGACGGCACGAAGTTTGATAGTTCTCGCGATCGCGGTCAGCCTTTCAAATTCAAAATTGGCGTAGGGCAGGTGATCAAAGGCTGGGATGAAGGCGTTGGCTCAATGAAAGTGGGCGGTCGTCGCACTTTAGAAATTCCACCCGATTTGGGGTATGGAAGTCGAGGCATTGGCCCGATTCCACCAAATTCGACGCTATTTTTTGATGTGGAATTGCTCAAGGTTGGCTAGATTTTTTAATTGAGCGATCGTCTAAGCTCTCTGATTTATTGAAAATCAGAGAGCTTACTTTTATTGAAATCTTGCAAGACAAGAAACGCCGGATTGATTCAATCCGGCGACTCGATAGATGAAAAATTTGGCTGTCAATTTCTTAGGGATCGCTCTGCATCACTTGAGGATGCAGCAATCCGACCATTTGTTGAATTCCGCGATGAATCCGGCGAGTCACCGTCATCGGGCTGACTCCAATCTGTTCTGCGACTTCTTTACGCGATAAATCATGTAAGAACACATATTCGATCGCTTGGCGGGTCTTATCTTCAAGCTGATTTAAGGCGCGTTGTAATTGCTGGCGGTCTTCTTCGAGCACTTGGAGGGCTTGATATCTGACATCGGGTAAGGTGTCGCCCAATGTCATCGGAGAATCTAACTGCTGACACACGGTTGCGTCTAAACTCAGCGGTAATCGGTTCTTTGCAGCCAGTTTGCTCTCGCGCCATTCGTTCACCGACACTTTTAATACATCTGCAATCTCTTCGTCACTGGGTTGCCGTCCGAAGGCTTCCATTAATTGTTCGCGGACTCGTTGCCCTTCTTTATTCAATTGCTGCCAGCGACGGGGAATTTTGACGGTTCCAGCACGATCGCGTAAGAAGTGAAGCATTTCGCCTCGAATATACGGTACGGCGAACGAACTGAACGCGCATCCTTGATTGGGATTAAACCGTTCGATCGCTCGAATCAGCCCTAAATATCCAATCTGTTCGAGGTCTTCATAGGGTTCTGCACATTGATGACTCACCCGATGAGCGATTTTCCGCACTAAACCTGCATTCATCTGCACCAACTGGTTTCGCAGTCTTACCGAGGGGTTTTGGTGATACGAAACTAACAGTTCCATTCCACGGGAGCGTAAAGAAGATTGAGTTGCCATCATCTACCACAAGGTCAAAGTTCACATCAGCGTTGAGCTTATTTTCTGTATAGAAATGGTTTCAAGCCATCGTCGATATACGGTACTGATCGAGTTTCTTCTGGTATGAATTCGGCAGAAATACGCAAGATCTCAATCCTTTGTATAGAGGGCATTTCGACTAATTTAGGGCTGTGATCTGTGTCATATTTCGGATGTGATTGTACTCATCCAAAAGTGTGATTTATATCTCTTCTTTTAGATGAGGAAATACATTTTTAATAACTTTATTTTGAATGTCATAACTCGGCTGAAACATAGCAGGAATAACAATTATGGCAACCCAAAAAGACAAAAAATCACAAAAAGAAATGGATTCTTCTAAGTTAGAAAAAGAGCAAAATTCGGCTCAACAAACAAGCGGAGGATCAGATCTCGATAATGCTCCCGATGTCGAATCTTTGACAGAGATTCTACACGGAGATCCTACGGAGATCGAATCCAATGAAGCGATCGATTCGATCGATGAATGGGTGGATTTTCTCAAAGGTCACAAGGAGGACAATATCAAAGAGTTGTCTGCATCTTTGAAGGAACTGAAAAAACTCTTGAGGGGCAAAAAGTCTGATGGAAGTGAAATTGCGGAGGTGCTAGAGACGCTTGGCGAGCAAACGAATGCGATCGGAGATGAAGCGGCTCGCGGTGTGAAAGGGCCTCTGCACACCTTGGGCAAGGCGTTAATTACGTTCAGCCACAAGATCGAACGCACGGCTGCAAAAGATGAGGAATAGTCTGCTGATAAACGCTCTGAAGTCTGTCTAAAACTTGCGAGCAGCGAGATTGGACGAATGTAAGTTCAATCTCGCTGCCTCGTTTGTAAGATTTTCTAGCGTGGGTAATCTAGACGAGCGATCGTTAACGAGTATTTCACGCCATATGGATCATCGTAAGCTTCAGAATCAGCACTTTACTGCTCTCAAGGAGAAGTATCAAGTTGAGCATAACCAATCTGCTGAACCGGACATTTTTCTATATTTCATTCTTAGGAAAGCTGAGTTAGGGATTCAGATTACAGAGATAGAGTTTCAATGGCTCATTGAGAATCGCTTCACTAAAACCGCTGGCATCATTGATTTGCAGCAATACAAAACCGAAGAGCTACAAAGACTAGAAGCTGAACTTTTGCGGCTCCGAGTTCGCTATTGTATTCCAGAAGATGCAGAGCTTACGATCGCAAATCCCATCAGTTCACTGCTTTGGAAAGTAGAATCCGGAGGTGTCATTTCAGCTTCGGAGTTAGAACTTCTCAATCATGATGCTCTTGTAGATACAAAGAAAGTGATTCAGGAAGTTTTGCAGTTTTCGCAACTCAAAGTGACCTACAAAGCGGCAAAATATCTTGATCGTCTCCCAGAGGAGCCTCTCTTCTCAATTCTGAAAAAACTGGATGTTCGTGAACAGTTAACTGATGCTGAAGCAGATTGGCTTTTAGCTCATGATTTCTATGAAACATTAGACATTTATTGGCAGCAGGAAAACGAGAGAAAAGCTGAACGCGAGTTTTCAGTGCTTAAGGCAAAATACCAAGTTGAGGCGCATCCGGATACTTCTATTTCTAGTCCGCTCTATACCATTCTCAAGAAGTTGGACGCAGAAGAGGCGCTAGTCAATCGGGAATGCAAATGGCTAAGCAAGCAAAATCTGAACACGCTCGTCACTCTTGCACAGCATCATAAAGATAAAATTCTTTTTGCATCACTGAAATCGAAGTATCAAGCAACTCAGTGCGAGAGTTCAGAGCCTACTAATCCTTTGTTCCTGATTTTGAAACGTCTTGAGGCACTCAATTCAGAAACCTCTATGCGGAACTGGGATTCCCAAGTTATTGCAGGAGACATTCAATGGCTATCAGATCAAGGATTGGCTGGAACAGCACAGATACTGATACAGACGCATTTCAGGATGTTAAAAACAAAATATCGAATTTTCGGAGCATTAGCGATCGAGCCATTCTACGAAATCATGCTCAGATTGGAGCGAGGAGAACGACTTGACCCAAAACAAGTTGTGCAACTTATTGAAGAAGGTCGTCTTTCTCGAACTGGCAACATTGCGATCGCTCACTATCGATTAGAAGCTATTTTCTATGAGAAAGAATACCGACGTACTGGAAATCGATGGAATCTAGCAAGTGCAAGTAGTAATTGGCGCAAAGCAGGTAAACCTGAAAAAGCGTTACAGGTGACAGAAACTCTGAATTGGGACAAAGTAAAAGAACTAGACTTGAAAGCAGCTTTGCTCGTTACAAGAGGAGCAGCTTTCCGCGATTTGGAACAGCTAGATGAGGCAGAACAGTGTGCAACAAAAGCTATGGAATACCAACCGGAGAGTCATCAGCCTTTCACCTTAATGGGCGCTTTGTCCTACGATCGAGGTAACTATACTCAGGGCGATGATTGGTTTGAAATGGCAGTAGAGCGTGGAGCGACTGATACAGACAATGAAATTGAAAAAATTGTCAGGATGACGAAACAGAAGGAAAAACGCCGAGAAGTTGTCGAGTATCTTCTCAATAAAGATCCAGACCGCTACAAATGGGCGAAGGTCTATCTTAAACCAGAGTCACTTTAGGAGCGACGAGCACGAAGGTACGTTATACATTCAGAGATTTGACAGGCTTAGATGTTGCTAACTGAACATATTCTTTAGATGCTTAAAAAAGCTGGTAGTCTCCTATGAGTGGAGCTACCAGCTTCATTTCTCAATCAACTAGAGAACTTACTTCGACTCGGTGAAGTCAGCATCGATGACATCATCGTCACCCGAGGTCGAACCACCGCCACCAGCACTTGCACCTGGATCAGCGCCAGGAGCTTCGCCGCCTGCTTGCTGATAGAGGTTTTGGCTAATGCCGTATAAGGACTGTTGCAGGTCGGTCTGGAGAGACTTGATTCTATCGAAGTCTTCAGCAGCGATGCCCTAGTAAGAATTTTCTGAAGGCTTGCCTGATTCGTAGAAATCATAAATGTTCTTCAATCAGTCTCCACTTTCAAGCTTTTCCAAATCAGCTAAATCCTGTAACCGTCCTGATGCTTTCTTATTCCGCTTCAGATTCTCCAAGTCGATAAAATTGACTATGACTCCATCAACTTCGATTTCAGACCTTGTACGAAAACAAGTCGCAAAATCCACACCATCTGGCGTTGTAATCATATCAATCCGATTGGGTGGATATCCGAGTTGAATCACTTGATCCGAAGTTAGAAAATCTTCAACGGTTAAATTCAGGGAACCAAAACCGAACTGTTGCAATGCCTGCATGATATTAGTTGCATTCTCCTGGGTCATCTCAATCCAGACATCCAAATCCTTTGTGTAGCGAGGATGCCCGTAAATTGCAACTGCATAGCCGCCCACAACTAGATATCGAACCTGATTATCGTTTAATGATTGTATAAACTCTCTGAAGTCTTGGTTCAGCATCACCGTATTTCCAGAGATGGTACTCTCGACGAATCTCTTCTAATGCATTGATTCTCGCCTGAAAAGATTGAGTTTGCCAATAAGCAATATCTTGGTTTGGCGCTCTCATGCTTGTCTTTACAACTGGCATTGATCGACGAGGAGAATCTTGCATAAGCTTATGTCAATGTTATCTGCATTATACAAGAGGTCAGCTCAAGCTATAAAAAAGCTGGTAGCTCCAGCAAAGGGAACTACCAGCCTCATTTCTCAATCAACTCGAGAACTTACTTCGACTCGGTGAAGTCAGCATCGATGACATCATCGCCACCCGAGGTCGAACCACCGCCAGCACTTGCACCTGGATCAGCGCCAGGAGCTTCGCCGCCTGCTTGCTGATAGAGGTTTTGGCTAATGCCGTATAAGGACTGTTGCAGGTCGGTCTGGAGAGACTTAATTCTGTCGAAGTCTTCAGCAGCGATCGCATCTCTGAGATCCTTGACCAATCCTTCAACTTTAGTCTTATCATCGGCAGGGACTTTATCGCCTAGCTCGCTGATTTGCTTCTCAGCTTGGTATGCCAAGGAATCTGCTTGGTTCTTGAGATCAATCCGCTCACGACGTTCTTTATCGGTCGAAGCATTTTGCTCAGCATCGCGTACCATCCGTTCAACATCATCTTTCGGTAAGGTTGAAGCTCCGGTAATGCTGATCGATTGTTCTTTACCTGTGCCCTTATCTTTCGCAGAGACAGTCAAGATACCGTTCGCATCAATGTCGAAGGTGACTTCGATTTGAGGAACGCCACGGGGAGCGGGAGGAATTCCATCCAGACGGAAGGTTCCAAGGCTCTTGTTGTCGTTCGACATTTCGCGCTCACCTTGCAGCACATGGATTTCTACATTGCTTTGTCCATCGACTGCGGTTGAGAATACTTCCGATTTCTTGGTCGGAATCGTGGTGTTGCGAGGAATGATTTTGGTCATCACACCGCCCAAGGTTTCAACACCCAAGGACAACGGCGATACGTCGAGCAAGAGAATGTCTTTAACTTCACCTGCCAAGACACCTGCTTGAATTGCTGCACCAATTGCAACCACTTCATCTGGGTTCACGGTTTGGTTCGGATCTTTGCCCAAGACGCGTTTTACAACTTCCTGGACTGCGGGAATCCGGGTCGAACCTCCGACGAGGACGACTTCATCGATCTTGCTCTTGTCGAGCTTCGAGTCGCGGAGTGCAGTTTCAACCGGGATGCGGCAGCGATCGATGAGATCCGCACACAATTCCTCAAACTTCGCACGAGTCAACGTGGTATCGAGGTGCTTCGGCCCATCTTGAGTTGCAGTGATAAACGGGAGGTTAATATCCGCTTGAGTCACGCTCGACAGTTCGATTTTTGCTTTCTCAGCCGCTTCAGTCAAACGCTGAAGTGCTTGCTTATCTTTGCGGAGGTCAATGCCTTCTGCACGGGCAAAACCATCAGCTAAGAAATCTACGATCTTTTTATCGAAGTCGTCTCCACCTAAGTGAGTGTCTCCAGAAGTTGCGAGTACTTCAAATACACCGTCGCCCACTTCGAGGATCGATACGTCAAACGTACCACCACCTAAGTCAAACACGAGGATTGTTTCGTTGCTCTTCTTGTCAAGACCGTATGCGAGAGATGCAGCAGTCGGCTCGTTAATAATTCGGAGCACTTCTAGACCTGCAATTTTCCCTGCGTCTTTGGTTGCCTGTCGCTGAGAGTCGTTAAAGTAAGCGGGAACTGTGATCACCGCTTGGGTCACATCTTCGCCGAGGTACTTACTTGCGTCTTCTTTCAGCTTCCGGAGGACTTGAGCAGAGATTTCTTCCGGTGCAAATTGCTTGCCTTGGGCGGTGCAATCGAGTTTAACGTTTCCGCCAACGTTCAGGACTTTATAAGCAACTTCTGTTGCTTCATGGGTCACTTCGTCAAATCTGCGACCGATAAACCGTTTGACCGAGTAGAACGTATTCTCTGGGTTCATGACGGCTTGGCGCTTGGCAATTTGACCAACTAAGCGATCGCCATTTTTTGCGTAACCGACGACTGAGGGGGTCGTGCGAAATCCTTCCGCGTTTGCGATTACAGTGGGTTTACCACCTTCCATCACAGCGACACACGAGTTTGTCGTTCCTAAGTCAATTCCAACAACTTTTGCCATATGGGTGCTTCGGCTCCATCACTTAATCAATGCGGTTCGGGGTAGGGGACTGGCGCAAGTGCCAGAATTTATATCGGGGCGGCGGGACTCAAACGGGTAATTTTCAGTTCAGTGCCACCAAAGCATTCCATCCCCTACCTAATATACTGTTCGGGTTCTGGCGTTCCATGAAGGGGTATTTACCGTACCTACCGAACCATTTCGGGGACGGTTGAGGGGGAGTAGGGAGTGGGGGGTGGGGAGATGGGGAGAATCAAAATTGCGCTTCTTGCTCCCTATCTCCCTGTCTCCCAAGCCCACCTTTAGGAGTTCCAAACGTCTGCCGTTTCTTCAGCTTGCGCTTCTGATTCGACGAGATTGAGTTTGACGATCGTGGGTTTCACGGCTTGTAGACGAGGTAGGGTGAGGGTCAAGATACCGTCTTTCAATTCAGCCTTGGCTTGATCGTTTTGCACAGGTGCAGGCAGCGAAATCACGCGGCGGAATTTGCCATAACGGAATTCAGAACGGAGTCCTTTGGCTTCTGTCGCTTCTAATTTGTGCTCGCCTGAGATCGAAACGGTGTCTTGTCCGATTTGGACATCAACGTCTTTGGCAGCGATACCAGGAAGTTGAGCACGAAGGATGAATTCGGCTTCTGTCGCAGTGAATTCGATCGCAGGCGACCAAGTGGTTTCGCGAGTCGGCATCAGTTCGCTGAAGAGTTGATTAAACTGACGACGTGCCATTTCCATTTCTTGCAAACGAGTAGAAGTCATCATGGCGGTTACCTTGTTTAGAGAGAGTAGCGTTCTGTGTTTCGATGTTTCTAATTTAGGAGGAATCAAGGTTAGGCGCATTGGGGCAAACCGGAAGCCAAAGGTTGGGGTTGCCGCCACGGATAAAATTCACAGGTACGGTGAACCGTCGAAGCGGTTGGGTTTACCCTCGCTGAACGACCTCAATGCGTTGTGCTGATGGCGTTTTCTTTAACCACGGACTCGGCTGAACCACAGTTGCATCGATGTTTGCACCCCATACTTTCTGCAAAGCTTGCAGGAGTAAATCTTGTTGATATCGCAGTTCCAGAATGTCAGTGCCGCGATTGATCACCGCGAAATAGATCAAACCGCGATCGCGAGTTGGTAACACTCCTGCTAGAGCGCTCACTTCTCTGAGAGTTCCGGTTTTAATGACGGCGTGTTCTGGCACTGAGCGATCTTCTAGGGTTCCGTTGCGATCGATACCGGAAGCCGGGAAGAAATCAGCGATCGACAAGTTTAATGGATACAGAGTACGATCGAGGGCTGCAAACATGGCACAAGCTGCATGAGGAGAGATGCGATTTTCAACTCCGAGTCCAGACCCATTTGCTAGCAAGAGTTCATTGGGTGAAACGTTTGCGGCTGAAGATGCTTTTTCAATCACAGTCTTCACGCCTCCTAAGTTATTTGCTAGCATCTGCGCCATCTCATTTTGGCTATGAACATTGAGATGTTTGAGCACATGCACTAAAGGTAGCGATCGATGTTTTAACAAAATAGTCGGTTGGTTAGCCGCTCCAGTTCTGACTTTTCCTTTGATTTCAATGGTTGGACGTTTTCCTGAAACTTCCCCAAATTCATCACGAATGTCAGAATCCCACGTTTTTGAGTTGAGTGCTTGTTTGAGCAGTTCACCGGACTGCAGAGTGCTCTCTCGAAAGTTGAGCATAAAGCTACCTGTGATAACTAAATCTCCTGTCACACGAGTAATTCCAAGTTGATTTAAGGCATTGCCAAGCGCGATCGCATCTTCCCAGACAAACAGAGGATCACCACCACCTTGAATGACTAAATCCCCCTGTAACACACCATTTTCAATGGCTCCAGTTGTACCGATCAGCGTCTCAAATTGGTGATCGACTCCCCAAGTCTGTAAGGCTGCCAGCGAAGTTGCAACTTTGGTCAGAGAAGCTGCTGGCACAGGAGTTGTACCTTGATTGCTAAGCAGCAGATTCGCGCCAGATTGCAGCCAAATTCCTTGCTCATTCGCCTTTAATCCTTGGCTGTTGAGGAATTTCAGATAATCTTTGACCACTTTTTCTGCATCTGGATCGCTCGCCTGCCAGAATGGAGTCTGAACCGTGACGCGATCGAGCATTTCGCTCGGATCAAATGAGGTGGGTAATCCCGCCATTTTCAGCCACCCTGACAGTAATCCTGCACTCAACAGATCCAGCAAATCACATCCTCCTGTACGGTTAAAGAATATTGCTCAACTAAGTCCTATGGCAAAGTCTGATCCGAATCGAATTTTACGCCTTTTACCGATCGCAGTTGGCGTTTTGGGTGGAAGTTTGTTGTTTACGAATCGAATTCTCACCCCTGCTCTCACTGATTCTCAAGCGCGATCGGATGCCTTGGGTGTGATTTTGAGCGCGATTCTGATTTTGACGGGCTTAATCTGGCAGCAAATCCAGCCTCGTACACCTGATAGTGTCGAATTAATCGGTGAAGAAGGGTTTGATCTCGATCCAGACTTACCGGAAGCTGTAAAGACTGAGTTAGCATGGGCTTCTCATATTCTGCTGACGAATACGGTAACGCGATCGCTGATTGTTTTCTATCGCGGCAAAGTGCTGCTGCGTCGTGGCATTCTTAGCCCTGTGAAAGAGGTAAAACCGGGCGCAATCTTAGCGCGAGTTCTCGAGAAGCAAAAACCGATTTATCTCGTCGCACTCAATGTTTATCCTGGCAAGATTGAGTTTGACTATCTGCCCGAAAATACGCAGGGTGTGATTTGTCAGCCCATCGGTAAAGAAGGCGTTTTGATTTTAGGAGCGAATGCACCTCGAAGCTTTACCAAGCAAGATGAAAATTGGGTGAGTGCGATCGCGGAAAAACTCGATTACAGCTTGAGCCAATTATCAATTTGAAGGAGTGCTAGCTTCGTAACGCTTTGACAGTCTGCAAAACACATTGTGCTGCTTGATCAATGTCTGCCTCTGTATTGAATCTGCCAATGCCAAATCGGATCGAAGCAAAGGCTAATTCATCAGGGACACCGATCGCGGTTAAAACATGGGAAGGTTCAATTTTTGCAGAGGTACAAGCAGAACCGGATGAAACCGCGATCGTGGATTGCACTCCGAGGATGAGAGCTTGTCCATCGACATTCTCAATGCTGATATTTAGGTTTCCGGGAAGACGTTGAGTGGGATGTCCGTTGAGATGGATGCCTTCAATGTTCAACTGCTGCCATAAGCGATCGCGCAGGACTCGAATTTTTTCTTCTGGTTCAGCAAGCTCGATCGCTTTACCGAGTCCGACAATTTGAGGCGTGTACAGTGTTCCCGATCGCATTCCTCGCTCATGTCCGCCTCCATGTAACTGGGCAGAGAGTTGAACTCGCGGATTTTTGCGCCGAACATACAAAGCTCCAATGCCTTTAGGTGCATAGAGCTTGTGCCCTGTAATCGACATGAGATCAATATTTTTCACAGTCAGGGGAATTTTACCAATGGCCTGTGCTGCATCGGTGTGAAACAGGACATTGCGACTATGACAAAGTTCGCCAATCTGATCAATCGGTTGAATGACTCCGATTTCATTATTTGCAGCCATAATCGAGACTAGAATTGTATCTTCTCGCATGGCTTTTTCGAGTTCTTCTAGATCAATTAAGCCAAAGCGATCGACTCCTAAGTAAGTCACTTCAAATCCAAGCGATTCTAAATACCGGCAAGGATCTAATACTGCATTGTGCTCAGTTTGAACCGTGATAATATGTCGTCCTTGGCTAAAGTAAGCTTCTGCAACGCCTTTGATGGCTAAATTATTTGCTTCAGTTGCACCGCTAGTAAAAATAATTTCTTCTGGAGTTGCGCCTATCTTATCGGCGATGATTTCTCGTGCTTGTTTGACAGCGGCTTCTGCTTCCCATCCGTACGCATGAGTCACACTCGCAGGATTGCCGTAATGCTCAGTGAAGTAGGGAAGCATTGCGGCTAAAACGCGATCGTCTACTCGTGTGGTTGAATGATTATCGAGATAAATGGGACGCATGAGCGAATGAGGGGGTAAATGGTAAATCCGCTTGATCCGTATGAACAAATTTTATTTGCAAACTACACAGAAGCGGAGGCTTTAGAGATTGAAGCACTCCTAGCAGATTGGGATCAGGCGACTTATGAGACTCTTGCTCATAGTATCGTTGACCACGCTGAACGACATGGATATTCTGGCAATTATTTGCGCTATCTCCGCAAGGCTAAGAATTTCAACAAGAAGAGCGCGAAACAGAAGACTTTAGCGGATGGCGCAATAAGATGGAACAAAGGATTTGAATTTTTGATTGAGCGATCGGGGAAATCATCTCATATGGAGAGAATTAACGAATTATGAGTGAGCAACTTCTATCTCGTTCGTCTGACCTTGAACTCGTTCACATTCGCAAACGGATTGAACAACTCAACATAGATTACCAAGCGCTCAAATCCGAGCGGCATCAACTCGCAGAATGGGAAGAGGATCAAACCTTCAGTATCTTGGGCGAAATTGAAATGTTCACAACTCAAATTCAAGGCTATGCTCATCAGATTTTGAGCCAAAACATGCGATCGACGATCGAGGAAACGATTCAACATCTCAAATCAATCAAACTGTTTGAGATTGATTATTTTTCAGATTGGTATTTCGCTGAAAACAATGACTACACGCAACTCAAACGCTATGTAGAAGCGCAAGATTATCTAAGATTACTGTTGCTAGAATATCTCAACCAAACTCAATTACATCCAGTCGTGCAATGAATGTGCCAACGCTAAAACGGTTCACGATCGAGGAATATCACCGCTTAATCAAGTTGGGATTTTTCCAGGAAGACGATCGTATTGAATTGATTCGGGGGCAGTTAATTCACAAGATACAGAAAAGCACTGCGCACTCAGCGTGTAATACTCGTCTGACTCGGCAATTGATAGATCTGTTAGAAGATCAAGCAACGATACAAAATCAATCTCCAATCACTTTAGCGAACAATAGTGAACCAGAACCTGATCTTGCAATTGTTCAGAATCGCCCGGATGATTATCTTTCAGGACATCCTAGACCGGAAGATATTTTACTCGTAATTGAAATTTCAGATTTGTCTCTCACCTACGATCAAGAGACGAAATTAGAGATGTATGCGGAGGATAAAATTCAAAATTATTGGATTTTCAATCTCCTCGATCGCGTTTTAGAAATGTATAGCGAACCGTATGGTAAGTCAGATTCAGAATTTGGTTATCGAGTGAAGCGGATTGCTTTACCAAACGAGGTAGTGAAGCTGCCCCAGTTATCGGATTTGGAGCTGGATTTATCGATCGTATTCCCCCTACAGCAGAACTTTGAGCGCTAGAGTAAACCCTGGAACGACATCTTCTCCACTTAAAGTCGCTGATTCAGGATATTGAGTAATTGATCCATCAGCACGATAGACGTAAGCAGTTTTATTTTGACGATCGATTAACCATCCCAACTTCACCCCATTTTCAATATATTCCTGCATCTTTTCTTACAAGCCTTCAAGCGAATCAGACTTGGAGCGAATTTCAATAACGAAATCAGGCACAACCGAAATAAATTTATCTTCTTGTTGATCCCAATCTTCAAACAATCGACCCTTCGCAACAAACGCTGCATCAGGCGATCGCACAGCAGTATTTGGCAATCGAAAGCCACCACTTGAGCTGAAGACTTCGCCTAAATCATTTTGTTCGACATGAATCAGAAGATAAGCCCCTGCTTTAATTTCTCGATTGCTCGAAATGCCACCAACTGGTGGCATGGTGACTAAACTCCCGTCTGCATTCCGCTCGAATCGCAGTTCAGGATTCTTAGAACTCATCTGCATTAGTTCTTCATCGGTAATCTCGGTGAACGCAGGATGTACCATTAGCTTGTCTAGAATGCGGCGATATTGTTCGACTATCGACTATAACAGGAAAAATTTAGGAACTCGATCGACGAAAACCCAAATGATTTCTGAAGCTATCGGTTGAATCTTAGAGTTGAGAGGTCAGCGATGAGTGATCCAGTAGGTTAAAGCTCCAAGTGCTAAACCGATCGTTGAAGTGAAAGCCAAAATAAAACATGTATCAATTCTACTGAACGACTCCAAAAGCTGTTTCCCAGCCCAAACCCCAGCAAAAACCAAAGTCCATATTCCAACTGCAACACTAGCACCAGATCCATTTAACACCTTACCTAAAGCTCCATATAAAGCTCCAGACAAAGCCCACGCTCCAACGAGAACCCAAGCCCAAGCCCAAGCCTTCACCGAAACCCAAGCTCCAGCCTCAATCAAAACCCCAGCCAAAGTCAAAGCCCACACTCGAATCTCAGCAGCAGATACGGATAGTAAAAAGCCTAACAGACCATACCCTAATACAAGGCAGATTAGCGGACTCCAAGGTAGTCTTTTGACTAGACAATCATGCTTTCTGACTTGTTTATTATTTTGCTGAGGGGTGTCTTGCTCAGATGGCTGTTGCACAGCTTGCTGCTGTCTTTCCTGATGTTCTTTAATTTGACCTAGTTTTGGTGAGTTTTGTCGTTCTCTCTCTGGTTGTTCTAGCTTATCGTGATGTGCTTGTTTCAATCGTTCTATCGTCTGACGAATCCCCCGCGTCACGCTGAGAAAAGCATCGTCAAGATTTTCCCATTTGGTCACAGGTACAGCATTCTCAGGTAGCGCTTGGAGTTTTCCAAACGGAGCGTCATTCCAATCGACAGGGCGCAAAATAATCGGGATGACGCAGGCTTCTTTGCGGTCGTGCCTCTCCAACGCTTTTGTCAATTCAATGTCATAACAATAATCTGAAGCCAAAAAATCTGCGCTAATCAGCAACAAAATAATCTGCGCCGAATTCAGATGAGAATCGATCTCGCCTTTCCATTCTGATCCTGGGCTAATTTCTCGATCGTGCCACTCTTTAATCACGCCCTGACGCTTCAGAATACTCAGATGCTTTGCCAATTCATCCCGCAACAACTCGTCTCGATGTGAATACGAGACGAACACCTCAATTGGTTCCGGCGTGAGATTCGACACAGGGCAGAAAGAGCCACTCTACAGCTATAGGATAAATCTTAATCTGATGGAGTCTGAAATTGCACGATCGCTCACCGCTCACCAGACTTTAAACTTCGAGCGTCAAGATCAGAGCATCGCGATCGCTCATCCAACATTCGCCCGCCATGCTCAAACATTCACGCACGACACTCAGAGCATCTCATGCAAATCCCTAGAACATCTCGCGTGAATCAATTTGTATCGTGCTCGATCGTTCAAACATCTCTCACGATGATCAAACTCTCGTCATTCAAGTCGATTGAATGTGCGCCGATTCCGTTGACTATAATTGATCGCCCAACCATAAACCTCATCTGATGAAATACGCGATCGCACTTGGCAGTAACTTAGGAGATTCTCAAGCCATTCTAGAATCTGCGCTCGGTCGATTAGAAACTGTGATTGCGCGATCGTCTTGGTATCAGACCAAAGCCGTCACCTTACCCGATAGCCCCCCTCAGCCTGACTATCTCAACGGGTGCGCCATTCTCGAAACTTCATTAGAACCCCTTGACCTCTTGGCAAAACTTCAGCAAATTGAAGCGGAGTTTGGACGAATTCGACACCAAAAATGGGATGCTCGCACGCTTGACTTGGACATTTTGCTGTTTGATGATGTAGTATTCCAAACCAAGACGCTCTGCATTCCACATCCTCGGATGAGCGATCGCGCTTTTGTGCTGGTGCCATTAGCCGAAATCGCCCCCGATTGGAGACATCCCCAATTGAATCGTTCGATCGCTGAACTGGCTCAATTCGTCGATGGCTCTGGTGTCAGAAAGCTCTGAGCTTCAATTCACCTTCACCCTGTAAGAGTCATGTCTCTGGGATCAGAACCTCCTCAACTCCTCAAACAACGCCTTTTGTACAAAGGGCGGAAGTTTAACTTTGAAGTCAATCATTTGCGGCTGCCGAATCGGGCAGAGGGCGACTGGGAATGTATTCGGCATCCGGGCGGTGCTTTAGTGATTCCAGTTACGCCCGATGGAAAGTTGGTGCTGGTGAAGCAATATCGATTTGCCGTGCAGCGTCGATTGTATGAGTTTCCAGCGGGGACAGTCGAGAAAGGAGAAGATCCGCTCGAAACTGTGCAACGTGAGATTCAGGAAGAGACAGGATATACCTCAGAGAATTGGAAGAAGTTGGGAGAGTTTTTCTTAGCTCCGGGCTATTCGGATGAGGTGATTTATGCGTTTCTCGCAACAGACGTGACGATTGTGGATCAACCTCCTCCTCAAGATGACGATGAGGATATTGAAACTGTGTTAATGTCTGCGCAAGAGGTAGAAGCGGCAATCCACGCCGGAGATCTTGCAGATTCTAAGTCGATTTCTAGCTTCTTTTTAGCCCGATCTTTGTTGTCCGATTCCTAAGTTATGTCTGATTTGATTTTGTTTTGGCATCGTCGGGATCTGCGGATTTCTGACAATCTTGGTTTGGCTGCGGCGCGGGCACGATCGCGCAAAATTGTTGGTGTATTTTGTCTTGACCCCTTGATTCTCGATCGCGATGATGTGGCTCCTGCACGAGTGAAGTATTTGATCGGAAGCTTGCAGTCTTTGCAGAAAAGATATGCAGAGGCAGGCAGCGAATTGCTGATCATTCAAGCCGATCCGAAAGAGGGAATTCCGAAATTAGCACGATCGTTGAATGCTGCGGCTGTGTTTTTCAATCAAGATGTGGAACCGTATGGACGCGATCGCGATCAATCTGTAGTTGCTGCTCTGAATCATCTGGGTATTGAAGTACAGACATTCTGGGATCAATTGCTGCATTCACCTGAAGAAATCAAATCAGGATCAGGCACACCTTACACGGTGTATTCTCCATTTTGGAAAAATTGGAGCCTCCAGAAGAAAAAAGACCCCGCACCGGATCTCGCAGGTGTAGAAGGATTGACTGATTCAGAGCGAGAGCAAGCAGAAGGCACGATCGAGCTACCAACCGAAAAGGAACTTGGGTACGTTTGGGATCAGCCTCTCCTACTTGATCCGGGTGAAAAAGCAGCCCAGGAAAGACTCGAAGAATTTTGCGCTAGTGCAATTTACTCGTATCAAGAACAACGGAATTTTCCGGCTCAGTCTGGAACGTCTTTACTCAGTGCTGCATTGAAATTTGGCGTGATTGGAGTTCGGAAGGTTTGGGCAGCGACCGTTGAGATAGCCGAGAATCGCGGAGAAAGTGATGATATTCGAGTTTGGCGGCAGGAGCTTGCTTGGCGCGAGTTTTATCAACATGCGATGTATCATTTTCCTGAATTAGCAGACGGCGCTTACCGCAAAGTTCTCAAGGATTTTCCTTGGGAGAATAACGAGAAGTATTTTCAGGCTTGGTGCGAAGGCAAAACGGGCTATCCGATCATTGATGCAGCGATGCGACAGATGAATTCAACCGCTTGGATGCACAATCGCTGTCGCATGATTGTGGCAAGCTTTTTGACGAAAGATTTGCTGGTCGATTATCGGCTCGGTGAGAAGTACTTTATGCAGCGATTGTATGATGGCGATTTGTCGGCAAACAATGGTGGCTGGCAGTGGAGTACTTCGAGCGGAATGGATCCAAAGCCGTTGCGAATTTTTAATCCAGCGAGTCAGGCGAAGAAGTTTGACGCAGATGCCGAATATATTCGCGAATGGTTGCCAGAATTGCGAAGTGTAGAGACGCAAGATTTGATTTCGGGCAAGATTTCGGCAGCAGAGCGCGATCGAGCCGGATATCCAAAGCCGATCATTGATCACGCGGTGCAGCAACGAGTTTTTAAGGAACGGTATGCAGCGCAGAAGGCGACAACCGGAGAGAGTGGGGGTGATTGATCAGAAGCGATCGCGTAAACTAGCTCTAACCCTGATTTTTGATCGCTATGTCCTTTTCTCAAATCACTGTTGAAGACTTGGCTCAATGCCTCGACAATCCAAATATCCAATTTGTCGATGTGCGCGAACCCTGGGAAGTTGAAATGGCTTCTCTAAAGCCGTTTCAAAATCTTCCACTCAGCCAATTTTCGGAATGGGCTGAGCAAATCTACAGCCAGCTTGATCCTGAAACGGAAACATTAGTGCTTTGTCATCATGGCGTGAGATCAGCGCAGATGTGCCACTGGCTCACCCAGCAAGGATTTACCAATGTAAAAAATATCTCAGGTGGAATTGATGCTTACTCGATCGTAGTCGATCGCTCAGTTCCCCGATACTAAAACTGCTGTCATAGGCACATGATGACATTGCTCAATTCGTCGCTGTTTTCATTCAAGCTTTTTGCTGCCCTTGGCTGTGGATTAGTTGGGGGTGTTTTCTTTGCGTTTTCAACCTTTGTGATGCCTGCTCTGGAGAGCCTGCAACCTGCTCAAGGTATTGCAGCCATGCAATCCATCAACATCAAAGCGATTAATCCGTTCTTTATGTTTGCGATCTTCGGTACAGCAGCAGTTTGTCTACTGCTCGCGATCGCTGCATTGCTGAACTGGAATCAATCGCGCACGGCATTTCTTCTAGCAGGCGGATTACTTTATCTCATTGGCGCAGTTGGAGTAACAATCGTATTCAATGTTCCGCTAAATGATGCATTAGCAGTTGTCAAACCAGAGAGTACGGAAGGTGCGAATCTCTGGGCAAGATATTTGACGAATTGGACATTCTGGAACCATATTCGGACAATTGCAGCACTCATTGCATCAGCATTGTTTGCAGCAAGCTAAATGATTTCCCACTCTAATCCATCCTCATCGCGCACGATTTGACAAGACTGTTCTAACTGATCAATCCATTCATTGATCGTTGTTTGAGACTGAGCTAATTTTGCCAGACGACCCGCAACAGTTGCGGCGGCTCCGCTCGTGTCTCCGGGCGCACCCGGTTCTACAAAAAATGTGGTATGGCAACCTGTTCCAGTACTAGGATGTAGCCGTTGTGAATGGTTTGCGAGTTGCAATCCGGCTGGCGTTTGTGCGATCGCTCCAACACTGATCACTTCTCGCAAAATTGCTGGAAATGCCATGCCTTGCCGATGATGATGTGCATACCCATTTCCGGCTGCTGCAACCGTTGCAACTTGTGAATTTCGGAGCTGAGAAATCAAAGGACGCAAAGGATGCTCAGCATAGTACTCATCGGATTCAGAACAGGTTATATCTGCGATCGCAGCACACACGACTCGGATATTCAGTCGATCGTGATGTTCGAGAATCCATTCAAATGCGATCGACATTGCTTCTAGATTGCGAAGAATCCCTTGCCGATTCACGATTTTAATCGGAACAATCCGTACTTCTGGCGCGATCTGTAGAATCGTTTGAGCAATTGCGGTTCCGTGCGTTCCATAGTCGATGGTTTCATTGCGATCGCCTTCATCACTCAAATTTAATCCGGGCAGCAAGTGAGCAGCATTCACTCGCTCAGGATCAGCACCCGTATCGATCACAGCCACACTGATGAGATTCGATGATTGCATAAGCACCTCTCTGAAACCACTCTCATCCTATTAAAAACCACCATTCAGCACTCTATTTTCAACTCCATAACTTTCCATAACTTTCCATTATCGACTGACCTAAGCAGTTCCCATATCGTAAAAGAGTCTTCAACAAGACACCACAAACCTATCCGAGGAACCGCAACATGTTTCTAAAAAACAGAGCTATTCTACGCGCAAATGAAGTTCGGAGCGTAGCAAAACGGGGTGATAGTAAAAATGCCCTCACTGATTTTGATATGGCATTAGCCTTGACGCAACAAGCAATCAACACTCAGCTTCAATACGCTTGGAAAGCATGGGTACGCCGCAAAAACATTGAAAGTGAAATTGTTCTTCCTAAATTTAAACTGAATAAAAATGGTCAACAAGTTCCTGCAACTTACGGCATTCGTACAAAACTGGCACCCATTACCATTGATTTTAATGTTCCGAACGGCAAACTGGGGCAAGTCAATGTTACTCTGCATCTACAGTCAGGAGTAGTAACTTACTACGATGAAGAAGCGGAAGATAAAGCTACCTATCCGATCGAAGATTGGAGCATTGGAGTTGTAGTCGATCTCGACAAGAAACCTGTCGATCTCAAAACCTTAGCAGCGATTGATCCCGATGCTAAAAATCTTGCAAGTGAAACAATCTCAAAGTCGGGTCTACCCGAATCCGTTTTCTCGATCGAATATTTATTCCTGAAGTTTACAACTGTTGATCTCCTACTTTCTGGCGGACAACAGATTCAGATCCCTGCGGAAGTTCCACAAGCTGCAAAAACGAAAGCACTTGAATCTCTGAATCTATTGCTGCAAGGCGAGATGGGCGAATTTATGCTCGGAACCGTGGTGCGACGAAACCGTGAACAAGCAACGCCAACGTTTGCGATGACCGACTTTATCTTCCATGTCGATCCGAATGAGATCGCTCCGGAAGCAAGTACTTTGAGCTATTTAGGGATGTTCTCGGATCGTGCTCTGCCGAGCGATCGTAATGGAGCACGCATTAATCTCAAAGATGATTGGATTCGCCCTGATCAAATCAATGGTCAAACCTCGACGATTTCCGGCGTGATGGCGATTCGCAAAGAGAAGTTTTTTGATGAATATTTAATTCCTCTGTTTACTCAACAGTTTGGCTTTTCTCCAATGGTCAACGGGAATACTCGGACTTACTCCAAGTCGGATTCTAGAAGCGATCGACGCAAAGACATCGTCCAACGGATTCTCGATTCCAGTGATAGTTATGCCGTGAGTATTACGCTCGTACCAGGCACGAATACTCTGAGTATCTCTGGTCAAATTTCTAGCTCTCGGACATATCGAGAGCGCACTCTCCCTACCCTAGTTAATAAAGATGGATTGCCGAGCCTATCTGTGAATGGTTCAGGAACTCGAACTTTCAGTGCTTCTATTACACTAACTGCTGAAGGAATTGGAACTGAGTTTAGTATTCATCCCGATCTCAACGATCCTCAATTTTCACCCATTCAGATTTCCGGTGATACCGATGGTTTTGCAGAAGTAACGAAAGCTTTCCAAAAGCTTTTCGGGATCAAAGATATGGAAACAGAACTAGGGAATGCTGCACAAGATCGAGTCAATCAAATCAGCCAAGTTCTCCAGGGCGTGCTGTCTCGAATTGATATTGATCTCTCGAAGCATCAATTCATTCCTCCGGGCGGCGGTGTATTTACGTTTCAGAATCTCCACTTCTCCGATCAAACGGGCGATCTGCTCATGGATGTAATCTATCAAGCTCCTTAGTTCTACTTGCAATTCGGGATCTGTTGGATCTCAGATCCCTAAACCACTTCAACTCTTCAACATAAAATCATGAACACTCCAAACGTTACTAGCTTTTCCACTCTCGACCAGCAAGGACAATCCACCCGCTTCACAGTTTCAACCGATATCATCGATTACATGGCATCTGCTCGCACCTTTGGACGAGAAGATCTCGCTGATCCACAACAACAAGGACGCTTCCAACGTCGAGTCATTGCGATTCCCGATCGACGTTCTACTGTCCTTACGCCAATGGTGCTAACGATCGGCAATCGCAACCAACTCTCGCTCGTTCGCCAAGATAGCTCAGGCTGGAAACGATTTGATCTCAATCGTGCTTTCGGAAATTCTCAAGTTCATGCTTTGGGTGCTGCCTGGACAGATGACGATCGCATTACGATCTCCGTTGCAGTCAGCGATCCCGTTCAACCTTCGCTCAGCCGCGTCTTTGTTGCTTATGATCTCAGCAGCCAACATACCGATTGGGATAACATTCCTTGGATTGATTGTGGAACTCGCGCCATGATGCGACTCGCTGCAATTCGCGTCTTGGATGATGGCAATCACTGGACAATTGTCCTAGCAGGAAATCAAGGTGCAAATGAAGCCGTTTACTTGTTAAGACCAGGACAGAAGTTTAATCAAGCTTTTGTCTTCAATCCAGCCGTGACTTTGCAAGAAATCTTTGACTTTGAAGTTGGAGTACATCCTGTCTTTGGAGGTGGCTTGCATGTCCTCGGAACAAGTGGAGGGAAGCGTGTGCTTTCTTTCCGTCCATTCCCAACCTATGACAAGACAGGACAGATTGTATCGACTCCACCTGTAGTTGTTTTACCTTGTCCAGCAGGAGCAACGGTTCTCGAATCAACTGTGACTCGCGACGGTGCTAGCGATCTCTACATTGCAGGACAAGGCACTCAGTTCATCTCAGCCGATGAGCAGGATCAAGCCGCGAAAGCAAAAGTTGAAGCAATTGTGCCCGTAGAATTAGCACCAAATGTTGAAGATTTAGTCATCGGAGATAATGCAGACGGAACGATCGCAGTTTGGACATTGCTACAAAATGGTGACTTGAACATTGTAAAGCGATCGACGAATGGCTGGAGTGCGCCGTTACGCCTGCGCACGGATGTACAAGAGATTGCACCGATCCAAGGAGATGACTATGCAACAACTTCGCTATTGATTGTTTACACGAATAGTCGTGCTAGCTATCTTTGGCAAGATGCAGGAACGGGCGTTTGGCAAGAAACTCCGATTCTCGTTGTAGATGCGGGTGAGCTAACTCGGATTCCCTGCTATGGCACTTCACTTCGAGTGCTTGATGCAGTAGGAACACCCCAACCGAATCGCAAAGTAACTGTTTCAGCATCCGTACTGTGTAGCGTAGTGATGAACAATGAAACCGTCTTTCTCAGTCCTAATGTGTCAATCGAGACGGAAACGGATGCCAATGGCGCTGTGAGCATATTTGATGCAGTGCGATCGCTGACTCCTGCGATTTATCGTTTCTCAGTCGAATCGATTGATAAAGCGATCGAAGTTAATCCTGCTGCAAGTGTGCATCAACGATTCAAAACGATGACTGCGGATGATCTGCGATCGGCAACCTTTACAACTCCAGAAGGCACGTTTTCACTGTTATCCGAAAGCTTCCGTACTGGAGCGAATCGGACTCAAGTCGATGCGATCTCGGCTGCATTAAATCAAGTCGCAAAACTCACTGATTCAACCACCACCGTTGCTCCAGGAGTGCGGCTCGTCGAACCCAATGCAGCTTACAGTTCTGAATTACGATCGGACACCGTACCACAAGGGTATCAGTGGGGGATCATCGCTACAGCTAAAGGCTTAAAGGCAGCGTTGCAGAGTGATGTCGATCGGCTTGTCAAATCCAAGAGTGCAGGCGAGTTTTTTACGAACTTAGGAGATACGATCGCAGATTTCTTTGAGGGAGTGGGCGACCTCATTTACAAAGGCGCAGTGTTTGTGATTCAAAAAGCTGGAGAAGCCTATGAGTTTATTTGCCAACTGGGAGACAAAATTAAGCGATTTGCTATCAAGACCCTCGAAGAAGTCGGATCTTTCTTCAAATGGCTCTGGGAACAAGTGAAAATCAAAGCTGAGTGGGTTTGGGAACACCTGAAGCTTCTCTTTGACTGGAATGATATTCTGTACGTGCGCGATGCGATGGTCGAGGCAACAGATGAAGCCCTCCGCTATTTTCAAGCTTCGATTTCTACTCTCAAAACTCATGTCGATAAAGGGTTTGATGTAGCATTGAATCAACTCGAAGATTGGCGGACAGAATCAGGAGTGCCTCCGAAAAAGCTAGCACCTATCGCTCCTGGTGCAAGTATTTTGGATGACTTGCAATCGATCACAGCTCCGATTCAAACATTGATTGATCGAGCGACTGGCAACAGTGTAGTTGCTTGGATCAATGAGCGTATCAAAGATATTGGCTCGCAAATTATCAGTATCGAAAGTCCAAATCCTATAACTGAAGCAACCGAAGCTGCGGAATCTTTTATCAAAGGACTATTTTCAGATACAGCGGACAATCTATTCGCGTGCTGGCAGCAGATTGAAGCTGACTTGTCTGCACTGTTTAACCATCAGATCCCAACAGGCAAAGACTTGAATTTTCAATTGATTCGGAATGTCTTAATTGCAGTCGGTGCAGAAGCATTGTCTGGCTTGCTACAGACCTTACGAGATCTGTTAATGCGATCGCTCGAATTGATGAAAGACATCATCGGAGTACTTCGAGATACTTTGTTCCTCAAAGTGCGATTTCCCTTCATTGAGAAGTTGGTCAATCTGGTGCTTCCGGGTGTAAAAGTCGATACTTCATTCCGGTTAATTGATGCCTTGATGTTACTATTCGCGATCCCCGGCACACTCAGCTACAAAGTGTTTTTCCGAGAAGCTCCACTCAAAAAAGGAGAGAAGTTGATTCTGCCTTTTAACACTCCTATGACCGTACAGTCTGGTGTTGCAGACATCAAGCGATATGCTTGGATTGGCACACTCGTCGGTGCATTTGCGAAATCAGCGATCTCGCTTTATCAAAGTGCCTCAGCAGCTTCAGAAGAAGAACCTGCTTTTCCACCCGAAGTCGCACTTGGACTCGCTTCTGCTTTTGGCGGAATTGGGCTTGCAGCAGAAATCATGGGTCGTCGGGACGTGTCTAGCTTGCCAGCAGCGTTGCGAACAGCAGTCGAAGCATTACAGTGGTCAATGATTGCGATTTCAGGTTGGATTGCAATGAAAGGAGCCTCAGCGGCAATTCTAGCAAAAGTCAAAGGGGCAAGGGACGTAGGCACAGTCAAAAAGGCAAATGCTGGATTAGAAACTGTCCTCTATCCAAGTCATTTCCTCTTGCAAACGGTCGCGTACAGTATTGTGATCGATGATGCACGTCGATCGAGCAATCATGATGTTCGCGAACGGCAGTTACCAGATTCGTTTATCTGGGTCGCGGGCTTGTTTGATCAAGGTGGCTCGACTTTATTTGCAAGTGCAGAACTAGCAAAAGCTCAAGTGAAGTTAGCTTTGCTCGCCGCTGGCACAACCTCAAAACTCTTAGCCTTCTTAACGTCAATTGGAGGAGTTGCAGCAGAAATATCAGTTTGATTGAGATCATCAGATTTGAGAGGAGATAGAAGCCTTACCAGCTTCTATCTTTTTCTTTTAAAGTCAGTCCTCTGAGTCTGGATTCTCCCCACTCCCCACTCCCCACTTCCTCTATCAGATTGATTGTGCTGCACAACAAACCGACCCACACTCTTTTCCCTTGCACAAAAAATCCCCCAGGCAAATTTTCACCTAGGGGACAGTTCAAACATGACTCTCGAAAATTACCTAGCGCGCAATCTTAACAGGTGTGCGATTTGCTCTCACATCAAACTCCGCCTTCTCGATCAGCGATCGACCTGTCATCTCTTCCGGGATCGGTAACTTCAAGATATCCAAAATTGTCGGCGCAATATCCGCCAACCTTCCGTCATCTCGCAAAGAAACTTCAGTTCCATGCCCCGGAATCTTTAAGCCCTCTCCTTCCACCAAAATGAAAGGAACCGGATTCGTCGTATGCGCTGTCCAAGGATTGTGGTTTTCATCCCACATTACCTCTGCATTGCCGTGATCGGCTGTGATTAGGGCTGTTCCACCTGCTCGATTAATCGATTCCAGCAATTGCCCTAAACATCGATCGACGGTTTCTAGCGCTTCTACCGTCGCATCCATTTGTCCCGTATGCCCCACCATATCCGGGTTGGCATAGTTAATCACAATCATGGAATAGATGCGCTTTTCCACAGCCGCGATCGCGCCTGCTGTGACTTTTTCCGCCGACATCGCAGGCTTTTTGTCGTAAGTCAGTACCATTGGACTCGGAACTAACTCGCGATCTTCTCCTGGGAAAGGCTCCTCTAGCCCCCCGTTGAAAAAGTAAGTCACGTGAGCATATTTCTCAGTTTCAGCCGTGCGCAGTTGCCGCAATCCGTGACGAGAGATCACCTCGCCTAAGATGTTGTTGAAGTTTTGCGCCTCAAAGGCGACCTTGACCGAAAGCGAGGGATCGTATTGGGTAAACGTCACAAATGCCAGCGGAGAGATCAGGGTTCTCTCAAATCCGTTAAACGCAGGATCAACAAACACCTGCGTCAATTGCCGGGCGCGATCCGGACGGAAGTTAAAGAAAATAATGCCGTCGCCAGGTTCAATCGCTCCCGCAACCAGTCGAGTCGGCTCAACAAACTCATCGGTCACGCCAGCTTCGTAAGACTGTTTCAGCACGTCGATCGCACTTTGTCCCGTGCCCTCTCCGGGTTGGGTCATCGTCCGATAAGCCTTTTCAACGCGATCCCAACGGCGATCGCGATCCATCGCGTAATAGCGACCGCTAATGGTGACAATCTTGCCAATCCCGACGCGGTCGATTTCAGCTTGCAAGTGCTGGATTTCTTGAATTGCAGCCTTTGGAGGCGTATCGCGACCGTCCGTGATCGCATGAATATAAACTTCTTCCAGCCCTTGTGACTTCGCTAAGTTGAGCAATCCAACCAAGTGAGAAATGTGAGAATGAACGCCACCCGTCGAACATAACCCAACTAGATGCAACTTCGTCTTCCGATGCTGCACAGTTTGACAAACTTCGACTAACTTTGGATTCTGTGACAGCGTTCCAGTCTCGACTGCATCAGAAATCCGCACCAATTCTTGAGGGACGACGCGCCCTGCCCCGATGTTCAGGTGTCCGACTTCTGAATTGCCCATTTGCCCATCGGGTAATCCGACATCTCGACCAGAAGTCCGAATTAACGTGTGCGGATACGCTGCCCACAGACTATCCATCACCGGAGTCTTCGCCTGCGCGATCGCGTTGCCATCGCGACTATCGCGGTAGCCCCAGCCATCCAGAATAATAAGCACCACAGGAGAAACAGGCGCTTGCCCCATATTTTTCTGCCCTTTCACTGAAATATTCTCCGCAAATCATAGCATTGCTCAGTAATCCTTCGCGTTTTCCCTGCATATAAAAATCAACTTCGCTCTTTTGTTAACAATTTCTTAACAAGTTGATTTACTTCTTAAATCTTGCTAGGAAAACTACTCAGAAGAATCAACGATTTGCGATCAAGTCAAAGATTGCTCACAAATCGTTTTCTCGAATTCTAATGCTTTGAATCTTAGCGGTTTTTTCTGGAAATTACGCGCTTCTTTGAGCTTTTTTCGTTTTTTCTTTTTCTTTCTGCTTCGCGCGTTTTTCGGCAGCTTTCGCTTCTTTTTCAGCCTCGATCGCGGTTAATCTGGCTTTCTCTTTCTCCTCAGCGATTTTATCCAGGTAGTAGTGGTAATCTCCCCGGTACAAGCGGAGTTCGCCGTCTCGAATCTCGACGATTTTGTTGGCAGTTCGAGAGATAAAGTAGCGATCGTGCGACACGATGACGACACTGCCATCGTAATTTTGAATCGCTTCTTCTAACATTTCTTTGGCAGGAATATCTAAATGATTCGTTGGCTCATCCAGAATCAGCAAATTAGCGGGTTGAAGCAGCATTTTTGCTAATGCCAACCGCGCTTTTTCTCCTCCGCTGAGTGATTCTACCTTCTTGAAAACGGTATCACCACTAAACAGAAATCGCCCTAAATGTGTGCGAACTTCCTCATTTTTCCAATCTGGGACTTCATCGTGAATTGTATCGGCGACGGTTTTATTCAAATCCAGCGCTTCCGCCTGATTTTGCTCAAAATAACTGGGAATCACGTTGTGATCCCCTAACTTAATGGTGCCTTCGACTGCCTGTTCACTTCCGGTCATGAGGTGCAGCAGGGTTGATTTTCCAGCTCCGTTGGGTCCGAGAATGGCAATATGATCCCCACGTTCAATCAGCAACTCTGCGCCTAAGAACAGAATTTTGTCGCCATACATATGCGTGAGATCTTCAATGATCACCACTTCGCGTCCGCTTCGGGGTGCGGGCGGGAATCGAAAATGCAGCGTTCTCACATCAGAATCGGGCGCTTCGATCCGCTCAATTTTATCGAGTTGTTTTTCGCGGCTCTTTGCCTGCGTGCTTCGAGTCGCACTGGCACGGAAGCGATCGACAAATGCCTGTTGTTTCTCCAATTCTTTCTGCTGCCGCTCAAATGCGCTCATTTGTGCGTCTCGCTGTTCCTGCTTCTGCTGCAAGTAAGCGGAGTAATTGCCGAGATACGTGGTCGATACACCGCGCTCAGTTTCCACAATTTGGGTGCAGAGTCGATCAAGAAATTCTCGGTCGTGAGACACAATCACCATTGGAGTAGAAAGGTCTTTGAGATAGTTTTCTAACCATTCGATCGTTTCTAAGTCCAAATGGTTCGTCGGCTCGTCAAGGAGTAAGAGATCAGGCGATTGAAGGAGAATCTTGCCCAAACTCATCCGCATCTGCCAGCCGCCACTGAAAGCGCTGACCAAACGATCGCCATCATCAGAATCAAATCCCATTTCAGGCAGAATTTTCTCAATCCGAGTTTCTAGCCCATACCCATCCATCGCCTCGAATTGCCGCTGCAGCCGATCCATTTTGTTCAGCAACTTGTCTAACTCTTCTGGCGTTGCGGATTCCATCGCCACATGCACTTTAGATAGCGCTTCATGCACCTCGTTTGCCTCTTTGAAGGCACGCCAAAATTCTTCCCGGACAGTGCGCGTGGGATCGACTTCAAATTCTTGCGTCAAGTAGGCTATATGCAGACTCGCAGGACGAATCACTTCACCATCGGTGGGTTCAATTTCGCCTGCAATGATTTTGAGCTGCGTCGATTTGCCTGCGCCATTCACACCGACTAGCCCAATGCGATCGCCCGGTTTGACTTCCCAGTTAATGTCTTTTAGGACTTCGCCAGTGGGATAGATCTTACTAACGTGTTCGAGGCGCAACATAAAAAACTCCAGGGTTAGGCAAGTTTTAAAATCTTAACAAAACCTAACCACTTCGGATTTTTAGTTACAGATTATTTGGAAGCAAAAATGTCCCATCTGCATGGGGTGGAAAGTCGAGAATTTTGACGATCGCATCTGCATTCAATTCACCATAGATATGCGGAAAAGTTCCAACGCCTTCAACTGCTTCATATCGAATCTCTGAATTCACCTTTTGAGGATCAATGCAGAGTAAAACGAGGTCACGCTGTCCTGCGTAAAACTGATTGGCAACCCAAATCACCTGATCCTGAGTTGAACAGTGAATAAACCCTTCCGTATCCAAAGAATCAGCGCGATAAACTCCGGTTCGCTGTGCAATTTCGGCGCGATCGCGAGTCGTAATGTGCAAAATCAATTGATCGATCCCCATTCTCGCATCGGAAATGAGAAGAGAGCATGAAAGAGTGGGCTAGATGTTTCTTTAGGTTTAGGCATACCAATCCCAGCGAGCAGTGCTAAGAGTACTGTGATGGCGATCGCCTGGAGAAGCTTCTCTAACATCTCAAACCTCACTCAATCAATTTTCAGGCAAGGATGATCGGGTAGGCATCCTTGATAAGATCTTACTTAAGATTGATGCAAATGCCTACATCCTTTAGGATCCTATCAACTTAGCCTCTAAACTTAGCGTCTAGTTGAGTGTTGTCTGTGCCTGAAGTTTTTTTTCCTTGATCCCGCAGAATGCTCCTGCTACAGGTCTCGGTGCTTGAAGATGGGGCAACGTTGGAGGAGATGCGATCGCACTCGCAATCGGTTGGGTCAACAATGTAATCAGACACGAACAACCTGCCAACAAAAATAGCTCTAACCGTTTCGTTTTCATTGCACTTAAATAATCCGCGATCGGGCAATCTGCTCTGCCAAGATAGCAAAAAAATACCGCAATGACTCGTCTACATTGCAGAAGTCGAAACGTACAGACAATTCTAGGAATGCTAAAGAACCCAGATCAAAAGGCCTAAAGAGTTATTTCTGACAGAATTCAATTGACGTAAAAGAACATTAGTACTAAACTACTAAAGGCAAGCGAGCAGAATTCCGAATTTGCTTACAGAGTCGCAATTCCGTTCCTTCTTCGTTCCATTCAACTTGGTCAAAAACCTGATATAAGATATACAATCCCCGCCCTGATTCACCTTCGTAGCAAGGGAGTTGACCTTCAACTTCTTCTTCACAACAGCAGACCGGAGCATCAAAACCGCATCCCTGATCTGAAATGATCCACCAATACTCATCAGCGACCATTGAAAACTGAATTAGAACTTTTTTGCCAGGATCAAGGCAATTCCCGTGTTTTGCGGCATTGACAAGAGCTTCTTGGAGTCCTAACCGCACCTCAGCCCGCCAGCGGCTAGGAACTTTTGAGAGGAGAAGATCCAAAATCGGAATCAGATACAGCGTCGATGGGAAGCTGACTGTGTTCCAATTGCGCCCAACCGGACGAGGAGACATCGCAATCACTCAGAAAACCCCGTTGCTTTCAAATGGATCAACATACCGATCATTCAGCAATCGCACCTGGGAACGTTTGGTTACTTCTAAAAACCGAGTCAGAAATGATTGAAGAACCGTGAAGTTTTTATCTACCTTTACTGCCAATCTGTTAAATGTGAAAGTCTTGGCAACGAGTTATATAAAGTCGAAAATTTATATGAAACTACGCAGAGCAAGCTTGCTCAATGTAGCCTTCTACATTCATCCTATACCAAAATACGCGCCTCGGAGTACGTTTTTTGGCTGAATTGCAGCTAGCGCTGTCGATAAATTTTTTCTTCAAGACGACGAAAGTCTTGTTCGATTTCTGCCCAAAGTCTGCGATTGTGGGGATCAGTACGGAGCGCCTTTTTCAAATAATTCCGGGCTTTTTCATAATCGCGATCTTGAATCAGATGTTGTCCCCAACGGTGATAAGTGATCGCTTGCCATTGTCGAACATCGGGGTGATCAGGAAAGCGTTGCGCTAATCCTTCTGCTAAAGCAATTGCGCGCGGGAATTTCTTTTGTTTGAATAAGTCTTGCAGTTGCTCATAGGATGACTGTAGAAGATGGCGATCGACCAATGAGAGTTCTGGCGCATCGGGATTCTGTGCGACTTTATGAACTTTGACTTTGATTTCTGCGGGTTCTGCTGCAACAGGGGGATCTTGGGGTGACACTTCAGCAGGCAGAATGCTCAGCAAAAATTGATATGCCTCAGTGATGCGGATGAAGCGTTCTTTTGCGCGATCGTCATTTGGATTCAGATCAGGATGCAGTTGACGGGCGAGCCGACGATAAGCAGTTTTGATGTCTTCGTAGGTCGCTCCTGCCCTCAATCCTAAGAGTCGATAAGAATCAGCAATGTTCATGAATACAAAAAAGGGCAGAACTATTTGCATTCTGCCACTTGTTTTTGTATTTGGTGTATCGCAGATTTGACGAATCGTGCTGAATCATTCACTCTAGCGAACAAAATTTGCTAGAGCACACTGCAAATCATCATTAAACGGTTTCGATCACGCGATCGATTAATCCATATTCTTTTGCTTCAGCAGCAGACATGAAATAATCGCGATCGGTATCCCGCTCAATCTTCTCCAGCGGTTGACCTGTACGCTCAGCCAGCATTTCATTCAGTTGCCGACGCATCCGAATGATTTCTCTCGCTTCGATTTCGATGTCGGTTGCCTGCTGACGACCGGTTCCCCCTAACGGCTGGTGAATCATGATCCGGGTGTGCGGTAGTGCAACCCGTTTGCCTTTGCTGCCAGCGGCAAGTAAGAATGCACCCATTGAGGCTGCTAGACCCACACAAATGGTGATCACTTCAGATTTGATGTGCTGCATGGTGTCGTAGATCGCCATCCCTGCTGTGACAGAGCCACCGGGGGAATTGATATACAACTGAATCGGTTTCGTCGGATCTTCAGAGTCGAGGTAGAGCATGATCGCCACGATTTGGTTAGCGATATTGTCATCTACGTCTTGGCTCAAGAAAATGATGCGCTCTAAGCTTAAGCGCTGATAGATATCGATCCATTGCTCATAGGAGCTACCTGGCAAACGATACGGGACTTTGGGAGTTCCAATTGGCATAGGACAGTCTCTTTTGTTAATTAAACTAAAGCGGGAATTTGCTTGGGTAACTCTTTGGGGCTTTCTAGGACTCGATCGATGAGTCCGTAGTCTTTTGCTTCTTGAGCAGTGAGGTAGAATCTGCGATCGAGATCTTTGGTCAGTTTCTCAACTGATTGCCCCGTATTCATCGAGAGAATTTCGAGGAACGTTGCGCGATCGGCAAGTACCTTTTTCGCATCCACTTGAATGTCTGTGGCTTGACCGCGCGATCGCCCGTATTGCGGAGACAGCACAATTTCAGCGTTCGGCAAACTCAGCCTTGAGCCTTTTGTACCGGACGACAATAACAAGACGGCGCTACTCGCTGCCATTCCCATACAAATCGTATGAACGGGTGCTTTGATGTATTGCATCGTGTCGTAAATTGCCATACTCGCCGCGAGCGACGAGACTCCTCCAAAGGCTTCACCAGGAGAGTTGATGTAGAGATAAATGGGTTTGGTTGCGTCTTCTGAATTGAGATACAGCAAGAGTGCAACGATCCCATTAGCGTTGTTGTCGTCGATTTCGTCATCGAGGAAAATGATTCGCTCGAATGCCATGCGGGTGTAAATGTCCACCCACTGCACCATTTGACTGCCGGGGAGGCGGTAAGGAACTTGCATAGGGCAAAAGAAGTAGAAGGTGGGAGTGGGGAGTGGGGGGAGTGGGGAATCCGTTTAAATTCTCCCCATTCCCCTATTCCTCGAATTATGTCAAGGCAGCAACAGGTTTGGGTAATTCCTTGGTGCTTTCGAGAACCCGATCGATTAGCCCATATTCTTTTGCTTCTTGCGGAGTTAGATAGAAGGTGCGATCGGTGTCTTTGATGATTTTCTCGATCGACTGTCCGGTGTTCTTAGAAAGAATGTCCAGGATTGCCGCGCGGTTGTCGAGGACTTCTTTTGCTCGAATTTGAATATCTGTCGCTTGTCCGCGTGTGCCCGATTTGGGTTGATTGAGCACGATCGTGGCATGAGGAAGACTAGCTCGGAAGCCTTTGGTTCCGGCAGAGAGAATCATTGCCGCCGTTCCGACTGCTTGACCGATGCAGATCGTGTGAACGGGAGGTTTGATGTAATTAATCGTGTCACAGACTGCAAACGCTTCGGTTTCAAACCCAATCGTTTCTCCTTGCCACGAGGTTCCGGTGGAATTGATATAGAAGAAGATCGGTTTTTCGGGATCGTCGAATTGCAGATATAAGAGTTGTGCGATGATCAGACGAGTGTAGTCTTGGTTGGGGTTTCTGCGATATTCATCGATCGAGTGCAGAGGTCCACCGAGATATACAATGCGCTCTTTCAGCATCAAAGATGCGAGGTCTGGAGGGGGCGTGCGATAAGACGCATCGCCATAGTAAGTCGAGGACTGAACAGCCTTAATCGGTGATTCCATAGCAGCTTGCCTGAAACAATTGCCTAAAGTGGCGGTTTATTCATGGTAGCGCGTGAGACGAGGAATAATGCAGTCACCGGAGGATGGGAATCCCGAAATCGCTGAAAGTTCCCGAAATTGCTGAAAGTTAACGAGACGAAGAGACGCTAAGTGTAAAACAGGTTTGCGCCCGTAGTTTGTTCGAGCATAGAAGATTCAGAATCATTCTGCAAAAAATTCCCTCTACTTTGTCTGGCAAATTCTGCGGCAGAGAAAGTAGAGGGAATGCCATTAGATTTCTAACATTAGATTTCTAAGGAGTCTAAGCTGAGAGAAGCAGTTTTCTCTTGATACAGGCTGACGATCGTATTCAGCACATCCGCTACACTCATTGCATCGGATTGAATCTCGATCGCATCTGATGCCTTTCTCAAAGGTGAAATTGTGCGAGTGCTATCTTTGCGATCGCGCTCAAAAATCGCCTGCTCTAAATCTGCGAGATTCGCCGCAGGTTGACCCATACTTTTGAGATCAAGCTGTCTGCGTCGCGCCCGTTCCTGAATTGAAGCTGTCAGATAAATTTTGACTTCTGCATCTGGAAAAACATGCGTTCCGATGTCACGCCCATCTACTACGATGCCGCCGCGCCGACCATAACTTTGCTGCTGTTTGACCAATGCCTCACGCACGGCTGCCTGCGCCGCGATCGTCGAAACATGCGCCGTCACTTCCGGAGTCCGAATTGCTTGGGTTACATCCTGTCCATTCACCAATACAACTGGAATTGCCGTATCGGTTTGAAAATCGATCTCACACTGATGCGCCAACTCAGCAACGGCTGGCTCATCGCGCAAATCGACTCCAGCTTCGAGTACAAACCAGGTTAACGCCCGATACATTGCGCCTGTATCGAGATAAAACAGTCCCAATTGTTTCGCTACGCTGCGTGCTACGGTCGATTTGCCTGCACCTGCTGGTCCATCGATCGCAATAATAGGACGACGATCGCGCAAGATTGTGTTGTCGATCAGGCGGGTCGAACCCAGGCGCGCCGCCAATGCAAGCAAGCCCTCATCAGTTACGGTGTCTAAAGATTTCAGCGTCATCGGATCTACAAGTTCGATATACTCCGGTTGCAGTGACGGGACTTTTTCGAGTTCCTGTTTAACTGCCTGCACTAAGGTAGCACTTACACGCTCCCCAGATCGAAATAGTTTTTCAGCTTGTGACAATCCTCGATAAAGCGCACTTGCCTTTATTCTTTCTTCATCACTAAGATATTGGTTCCGGGAACTCAGCGCTAAACCGCTTGGTTCACGGACAATCGGGCAAGGCACGATCGTAACGGGCAGATTCAAATCTCGAACGACTTGTTGAAGAATGGCAAGCTGTTGGGCATCTTTCTGACCAAAATAAGCGCGATCGGGCTGAACTAAATTAAAGAATTTTGTCACAATTGTCGCCACCCCTTCAAAGTGCCCAGGACGCACGACCCCACATAAACCGGACATCATTTCAGCCGGGGGTTGAACCCGAGTTTGAATCGGGGGAACTGTCGCCATTTCAGCGACAGTAGGAGCAAAGATGACATCGACTCCAGCTTGTTCGCACAAAGCGCGATCGCGCTCCAGAGTTCGAGGATACCGTCCAAAGTCTTCGTTCACGCCAAACTGCAATGGATTGACGAAAATGCTGACAACAACGATTTGATTTTCTTGACGTGCGCGCTCAATTAAGCTCAGATGCCCGGTGTGGAGTGCACCCATTGTGGGGACGAACCCGATCGTCGATTCTGCTGAATCCGTCGCCACGGGCTGTTTTTTCTGTACCGATTTTAGATAGCACCGCAATCCCGCAACGGTCGTGAACAAGCGCACAAGTCCTCCTGAACTCTGTCGATGACAAATCTATTTAAGTTTAGTGAATCTCCGCACTTTTTCGCGAGCTTCTAAAAGTTTGCAAACACAAGGAGGAGAGCGACTTAAAATTTGCTAAAGTGTAAACCTTTCTTAGAATAGACCCCTCTATGTTATTGAACGAGAAGCAGCAGCGAATCTTGTCGATTATTGATGCCGGACATACAACAGGCGAGGGGATTGCAGATGAGATCGGGTCTTCGATGCAGATGATTCGCTATTACTTGGATACGCTGGCTGAAGATGGCTATCTCAAGGTGGCGAAGGTTTACGATAATGCGACACGCGAGTTTCAGGTGGTACGCGCGTATTTGACTGATAAAGGCAAGGCGGCACTGGTCAAGGTGGCTCCAGATGCAGTAGTGCAGACGATCGAGCAGACCGTAGCTCCGACCGCATCGAATGAGATGGAGTTGATTATTCAGGCGTTAGACCGAGTTCAGCCGATTGTGGAGGCGTTGCCGAGCGATCGAGCCGAGATTGCTTGTGTGTATCTAGAAGATTTGCAGAATGAGATGAAAGTGGCATACCGTCGAAAGCCACAGCGGATTAAGGCGTATTTTTTAGCGTTGTTGGGGACGGCATTGCCTGCGATTCAGCAAACAGGAAGGGCTGATGCCTTTGTTGAGGATGCACGATTTTTAGCAGATAAGTTCGGGGTAACGGTGAAGTTACCAGAGAATGTTGGGGATTTGAGTTGAGCGAGTTACGGTTGGCGATTGCAGCGAATTTCTAACATAAATCCATCGGGATCGTAAAAATAAATTCCGCGTCCGGTTGGGCGAGAAACAGGTCCGTGATCGATGAGCACGTTGTAATGATGGAGCACTTCAACGGCTCGATCGAATAATTCGGGCGCAATATCAAATGCAAAATGATTCATTCGAGTAAATTGCTGTTTCGGGTCAGAATCGGGTGGCGATAGTTCTGGCTCCCAAAATAAATCGATAATCGTTCCGTCGGGGGTTTTGAAATTGGCAATTTTTCCTGCTTCCACTTCCGCCTTTAACGTCTCAGGCACTTCTGCCCCGGTCAGTTCGTGCAGTCCTAAAACCGTGCCATAAAAATGCCGCGCGACTTGTAAATCTTTGACGTTCAACGCGAGATGATGAACTTCACGCAGACAGCCCGCTAGTGAAACGGTGGAAGGTTGAGGAGTAGAGAGCATAGCGAATTCCATTGCTTTTACTTTCGCTCTGATTCTATCAAACTCACATTAAGGGCGCTTTTTCGCTTGCAGCCATAAAGTGCTGCTTTTCCACTTCACCGTTTGATTGAGCAAGCGAGTTGAGAAAAGCTGTTGAATCTGCGCTACTTCCGCAGGCTTCAAGGATTGCGCTAAGTGTTCAGCATAGGTGAGTTGATCAGAACCGGATGTGAACCAGCGATCGAAAAGCGATCGCGATAAATACACTTCAGTTTGGGTCTGCTCAGTCTGCACTTCAACCTCAAACCCTGCTTGCTCAAAATTAGCTTGCAACGTTTCAATTGACCAATTCAGTTTTGGATCGTCTGGATTCAGATAAATTGCTTCTTCGGCTTGTTGCCAGCGATCGTATAGTTTCGGCTTCAACCAGAGTGGATCAGCAAGTTGATACAACCGTTGGGCAGCCCTTGGCATCGATTCTGCTAAAACAATTTGACCATGAGATTCAAGTAATGCAGACAAAGCTGCAATCGCGCTAACTTTATCCGATTCCGCATAGAGTGCATTGCGCCCGATGATGCGATCGAACTTCAGAGGTTGAGGTAACGCTTGAACGAGAATCGGGCGAGAGAGTTCGGGTAAGGATTGTATTTGTTCATTAAGAGCTGCGAACTCTTTTTCGGTTCCTACATGGCCATATACTCCTCCTTCAGGAACTTGGCGAACTGCCTCCCAAAGTAATAATCCACTGCCTGCATTCAAATCGAGAACGAGATGATGACGTTGAAGATGTGCTAGTGCAAAAATGCGATCGCGTACAGTTCCCAATCTTTCTCCAACTTGGCTCAGCGATCGAGCTAGCCATCGATCTAAGCTCGAATTCTTCGGACTCGTCGTCAGTCTTTCCCCGATTCCTTCAACTAAAGCTGCGAGTTGCGCTTCGCGATCGCGCTGGACTTTATCTCGAATCGTTGCTTCAAAGCCTTGATCTGAAGGTTGATAAAAGACTTGCCCTTGCAAGCTACTGGGTAAGTATTGCTGTGCGACCCAATGTTCGCGATATGAGTGTGGATAGAGATAGTTCGCACCATGTCCAAAGCCTTCTTTATCTCGATTCGGATCTCTCAAATGCAGAGGGACATCTGATTCGCGTTCTCGTTCTACTGCTGACAGTGCATCAAAGAAACCCATGACGCTATTCGATTTTGGCGCGTTTGCTAGATAGAGCGCTGCTTGAGCTAGGGGATAACGTCCTTCGGGCATTCCCACTCGATCGAATGCCTCTGCACAAGCATTGACTGTGACAACTGCATTCGGATCTGCTAAGCCCACATCTTCACTCGCTAAAATCAACATACGGCGCAAGATAAATCGCGGATCTTCTCCGGCATAAATCATTCGAGCTAACCAATACAGCGCAGCATCCGGATCAGAACCGCGCAAGCTTTTAATGAAAGCACTAATCGTATCGAAATGGGCATCGCCTTCTTTGTCGTAAAGCACGGCTCGTTGCTGAATGGATTCTTCAGCAATGGCAACCGTGATGTGAATGATACCTTGCTGATTCGGTGGGGTAGTTTCAACTGCAAGCTCTAAAGCATTGAGCAATGATCGAGCATCGCCATTCGCAATGTTAACCAGATGAGCGATCGCATCGGCATCTATCTGAATCTTCAGGCTTCCATATCCTCGCTCCGAATCGTGAAGGGTCTGTTCAACGACTTGCTTTAAATCTTCTGAATTCAACGGTTTTAGTTGAAAAAGACGCGATCGACTAACTAAAGCTTTATTCACCTCAAAATAGGGATTTTCGGTTGTTGCACCGATGAGGATAACTGTTCCATTTTCAACCCAAGGCAGCAATGCATCTTGCTGAGCTTTGTTGAATCGATGAACTTCATCAACGAATAAGATTGTGCGTTGATTGAAGGTTTTGCGCCGTTCTTGCGCAGTTGCAATGGCATCGCGAATATCTTTAATCCCGGCAAGAACAGCATTAATCGCAATAAAGTGAGCTTGCGTTGTGTTCGCAATAATTTGAGCAAGCGTTGTTTTTCCAGTTCCAGGAGGTCCGTAAAAAATCAGCGATGACAATTGATCAGCTTGAATTGCACGACGGAGTAAGCGTCCTTGACCCACGATCGCAGTTTGTCCAACAAATTCATCGATCGTTCTTGGACGCATTCTTGCAGCAAGCGGTGCGGCGGAATCACGCTGATCAAATAAGTTCACGAGTTCAAAGCCCTCACTACATTTTTTAACCAATGCAAACACAGGTTCTCTCAAGATTCAGTGTTGCAAACCCTGATCATAACGACATCAGGAGCGTTTGAAGTCGAAAACACAACATCAGCGAACAAATTCAAATTGTTCCCTGAGATACAATTAAACCCTTTAAAAGCAGATTTACTTTAGTAGGGTTTATATTCAAGGAAAATATACTTGTACTAAGTTCCTAAGCTCGACTTTATCCATTAGTCGCCAGGCTTTCGTGCGTAGTGATTGAGTTTTGCCTATTCTCTTAGACTTTTTGCCAGATCACTTTCGGCAATTCCAGAACCAGCAATCCGGCTTCATTCAACAGATAGTACGAAAGCATTGCTGTTTGATGATCCCGAGAATCAGCCCAGCAGTGAGACTTGCAATCACAGGTGTACCCTTGGCTTCCTGTTTTGAAGACGAAAGCATTGTTTGACCTCTTTCGCATTGGGCTAGAAATCGAGCAGTTGACAACTGACTAAGTTCAAGTTAGCCGATCGATTCCGTAGTAAATTGGAGGAAATAATGATGTTATGATCCTTCCACGACAACCAAATTGTAGAGTAGAGAGCAGTTGAAGACTAGTATTCATGGCTCAAACCCTTATAGATTGTGACGCTCAACAGTCTATTCGTCAGGAAGGCTTGACGAGCCTATCAAGTTCAGATCCTTCTCTCAGTTTGTCGTGAACTTTCAAGACAAAGCTTCTCTGATGATTTCTAAATACTTTAACCGCTCCGTCCAGTCGCCTGTTTTTCCGAACATTCTGGCAGGGCTAATTTCTGGGTTAGTGTGTGTTACGTATAGTCTATCCTTCGCAGCGCTGATTTTCTCTGGTAGTCTGAGCACTCATCTGTCTGCTGGCATTTATAGTGCTCTGATTAGTGCCACGATCGTTGGGATTGCGGTTGCGCTGAAGAGTTCTTTTACCTGCGCGATCGCAGGGCCAGATTCTAATACCTCTGCCATTCTCGCCCTGATGGCAAGCGCAATTGCATCTCAGTTAAGCAATGCACCCAGTCTTTTACCAACTGTCTGGACAATGCTGGTGATCAGTTCTATTGTGTCTGGTATTTTCTTAATCGGACTGAACTATTTACAGCTAGGACAATTTGTTCGCTTTATTCCTTACCCTGTGATTGGCGGATTCCTCGCTGGAGCGGGTTGGCTGATCATTCGCGGTGGATTTGTTGTCACGACTGGGATAGCTTTAGAATTTGAAAATTTTAGCGCCTTATTTCACTTGAGCCATTTGCTTCATTGGCTATCTGCTGCGGGATTTGCGCTGCTGCTCAAACTCGTTCTTAGTCGGTATAACCACTATCTTGTCGTTCCTGCATTTTTGCTTGCAGGATTTGTGCTGACCTATCTCGTGCTGGGAAGTATGGGAATTTCTTTAGAACAAGCAAGAGCTGAAGATTGGTTATTTTCAGCGTCCAGCATCAACCAGCAGGAGTCTTTTACTGGATTGCCGAGTGTGTTGCAGATTGATTGGCGGGTTTTGTGGAAGGAGATTCCCAGCCTACTCGCAATGATGTGCGTCCTGGCACTTTCAACACTGCTGAATGCTACAGGATTAGAACTCATCAGCCAACAAGACATTGATATCAATCGAGAACTGAAAACCTGTGGCGTTGCGAACTTAGCAGCCGGAATTGGAGGCGGAATGGTCGGCTTTCTGTCTTTTAATCGCAGTGTTTTGAATCGTTCTGCCGGGGCGACTGGTCGATTATCAGGCATCGTTGCTAGCCTGTTTTGCGCTGCATTTCTGTTTTTAGGAACTGAGGTGATTGCCTTTGTTCCGAAGCCACTGTTGGGAGGACTCCTGTTCTATATTGGTCTCAACTCCTTGATTGAATGGCTCTACAACGCTCGGAAGAGATTACCGACGATCGAGTACACGCTGATTATCTTGATTTTGGTGATTATTGCTGGATCAGGTTTTCTGCAAGGAGTCGGGGCTGGACTTGTGATTGCCTGTCTCATCTTTGCTGTGAACTATAGCCGTACGCCTTTAATCCATTCTGAGATGTTTGGCAACAATCGCCCTAGTAATTTTGAGAGATCGTTTCAACAACAGCGAATTCTGCGTCAGCAAGGGCAGCAAATTTATATCTTATGTCTTCGCGGATATATCTTTTTTGGCACATCGAATACATTCCTCAACCATGTGCGAGATGTCTTGGCACGCGCGAAAACGCCCATTCGTTATCTCGTCTTTGATTTTCACCTGATTAATGGATTGGATTCATCTGCTGTTTCTAGCTTTGTCAAACTCCGCCGCTTTGCCCAGCAACAAGATTTACATTTAGTCTTTACGCATCTTCCGCCTGAACTTGAGCGGCAATTCATTCAGAATGATTGTTTGAAAGTCGAAGATGATCCGATCTGTCGTCGATTTCCTGACCTCGATCGAGGAATTGAGTGGTGCGAAGAACAGATTCTCAAAGCAATTCAATTGAGAAGAAGGCGATTTCTGCCTCTGACTCTGCAAATCCCAGAGCTTTTGATGCTTTCAAAGGAAGAGACTCGGCAATTTATGAGCTATCTTGAGCCACTTCAGATCCCAGAAAATCACATCTTATTTACCCCAGGAGCAGCAGCAGACACGCTGTATTTTTTAGAGAATGGTCAGATGAGCCTCTTGAGCCAGTCTACCTCTGGAGAACCTAAACGGGTGCGGACTTTGAGTTCTGGTACGGTGCTAGGAGAAGTTGAGTTTTATCAAGATAGTGTTCGCTTGGTGAGCGCGATCGCAGATAAAGGAAGCAGTCTATATTGTCTTTCCAAACAAAACTTACAAGCGATGCAGAAAAATCATCCTCAGCTAGCGGCTGCATTCCACCAATTCATTGCTCATCTTTTGGCAGAGCGTCTATTTTCATCGACCCATTCCAATGTTGAGCAACAGTAGCGATTCAATCTTACCTATGGACTCTTCACCATCACAATCAATGCTTTCCTCGCTTCAATCCTTTCTCACAACTCCGCTGAGCGATCGGCTTCGCTCGACTCCAGGCGAAGCAGAAACAGAGGTTGTTCGGCTGTTTCAGACGGTTGCAGCTCATGTCCCGGCTTATCGATCGTTTTTGCAAGAACACAACATCGATTCAGCATCGATTCAAACTTTTGCTGATTTTCAGACCCTTCCACTCACAACTAAATCTTCTTACCTCAAACGTTATTCACTGGCTCAACTTTGCCGCAATGGCAAGTTAGAAGCTTGTGATATGATTGCAATCTCTTCTGGCTCAACTGGACAGCCGAGCTTTTTTCCTCGATCGCTCTCAGATGAATTTCAAATTGCTACTCGATTTGAACAGATTTTTCACGATAGCTTTCAAGCCGATCAGAAACGTACACTCGCGATCGTATGTTTTGCGCTAGGAACTTGGGTCGGAGGAATGTTTACTGCAAGCTGCTGTCGGCATGTTGCAAGTAAAGGCTATCCAATCACCGTGATTACTCCTGGCAATCAAAAGGCTGAGATTTTTCGAGTGCTAGAAGCATTAGCACCAGAATTTGAGCAAGTTGTTTTACTCGGATACCCGCCCTTTCTCAAAGATGTGATTGATAGTGGTATTGCTCAGGGGATTCCTTGGCAGAACTATCACATCAAATGGGTATCGGCGGGGGAAGTGTTTAGTGAAGCTTGGCGATCGCTGGTTGGGCAACGGATTGGCTCGACGAATATTAACTATGATTCTGCGAGCTTGTATGGAACTGCGGATGCAGGTGTGCTAGGAAATGAAACGCCTTTGAGTATTTGTATTCGTCGCTGGCTAGCAGACCATCCCGATGCTGCTCGCGAATTGTTTGGGGAATCTCGTTTACCGACTTTAGCTCAGTATGATCCGTTGAGCCGATTTTTTGAAGTCCAAGATGGAACATTGTTGTTTTCTGGCGATAGTGGACTGCCGCTGATTCGCTACCACATTGCAGATAATGGAGGAGTGCTCACATACGAGCAAATGATCGAGTTTCTCGCAGCACAAGGATTTGATCCGATTCAGGAACTTCAAGGCGATCGAGGCGTGCACCCTCTCCCATTTGTCTATGTCTTTGGTCGATCGGCATTTACTGTGTCTTACTTTGGAGCAAATGTCTATCCGGAAAATGTCAGTGTCGGACTCGAACAATCTCCGATTTGTGACTGGGTCACTGGTAAGTTTGTCATGCAAGTAAAAGAGGATGACGATCGTAATTCTATTTTCTCGATCGTCGTAGAGCTAGCACCCAACGTTAGTGCAAGTGAAGAGAAGCAGCAAGCGATCGCGATCGCAATTTTGCAGCAGTTACAACGGCTGAATAGTGAATTTGCGAACTATGTTCCTCAAGCCTATCAACTTCCTCAAATCACCCTAAAAACAACAGGTGATCCAGAGTATTTTCCTCCCGGTGTGAAGCATCGTTATACACGCCCATCGAATGCTTGAACCACGGTTTCTTGAATGCGTTGATCGTTCATCATAAACGTGTGATACACCGGGAAAGTAATCACGCGATCGCGGCTCGACAGATAAGTTTCATTCAATGCCACAATGCCATCGTTCACATCTGTTCCAAAGGGACTCCATGCTCCTCTAAGACCGCTGGTTCCGGCAATGATGGTATAGGACGACGTGAGCGGAGGCAATTTGTCAAAAAAGGCTGGATCTGCGAGATTTGCGCCACACTGACCTGTCCACCATTGAAACAGAGGAATCTGATTCGCGAAGGTTGCGAGCCGAGGCTGACGATTGGGAGTTCCGAGCATCACAATCTGTTTGGGCAACGCTGAGCGGATTTTTCCCAATGCCGATCGCGTTAACAATCCACCGAGCGAGTGCGCGACAATTCCGTAAGGTTCTCGATCTGCGATCGTCTCTAACCGCGATCGCAGACGTTCCACGATTTGATCATAGGATTCTAGAACAGCAGCGTAAGCAAACTGTTCTGTTGTCCATCCCGCTTGTTGTAACCGCCGTTCTAAAGTGAATAGAGAAAACGGGCTGCGAGACAGCCCATGAATCAAAAGTAGTTTCATCTCAATTGAGGTTTCAATTTCTTACAAGCGACCTAATGGTTTATCCTGCTCTCTAGGATTATATTTGCTTCTCAACTCGTCGTAATCAGCAACATGGTTTTACAGTCCCATTCGTCTAGGGAACCCGGATGGTCATTAGATCTCCGTAATCCACAAGTCATTCAATCGCTCGTCCCGATATTTGGATGGTTTTACGAGCATTACTTTCGGGTTCAGACGAGCGGTTGGGAACTGATTCCCACTGAAGAGCCTGTTTTGATTGTCGGTTCGCACAATGGCGGCATGGCAGCACCAGACATGATCATGATGATGTATGACTGGTTTCAACGATTTGGCTACGATCGCCGAATTTATGGATTGATGCACCCGCAGATGTGGAACGTATTACCGCCACCTTTGACAAAATTAGCGGCTGAAGTGGGTGCGGTTCAGGCTCATCCTAAGATGGCGATCGCGGCTTTGCGGAGTGGTGCGAATGTGCTGGTCTATCCGGGTGGCCCGTATGATGTTTTTCGTCCACATCGATTACGCGATCGTATTTGTTTAGAGGAGAACCGAGCATTTATTAAGCTTGCTTTGCGGGAGAAGGTGGCGATCGTTCCTGCGATTTCTTGGGGTGCTCACGATACGCTAATTGTTCTCGAAGATTACTATGCGCTTGTGAAACAACTGCATCGTTGGGGAATGCCTTGGCTGTTTGGGATTGATCCGATCGTGTTTCCGATTTATCTGGGATTGCCTTGGGGTTTAGCGATCGGCCCACTGCCGAACATTCCTTTTCCAATACAGATTCATACTCAAGTTTGCGCTCCGATTCGATTTGAACGATATGGACGAGATGCTGCAAACGATCACGCTTATGTGGAAGCGTGTTATCAGCAGGTGCGTCTGCAAATGCAAAAGGATCTCGATCATTTAATCAAATCGACGACTCCAACACATCGTTAAGCGATCGCTTAACTCTGAATCCATAGCAACACTTTGAAGCGATGATTAGCTGACAGCGTAGTCGGTAAATTGACGGCGAAAAGGCGATTGAAACCCGAGAACAATATCCGTTTTCGGCACACCTCGATCAACGAGTTCTTGCCCAAGGTCGATCTCAGTTCCATTGTATTGAATCCAAACTTTTTCATCTTTGAGATCAAGATGCATCACACACCCGTAGATCCGGCCGCGATTTGACCAACCTACATTCACAACTTGATAGTGATCCCGTTGAGTGTCAAAGATACATTGAGAATCAACTTCTGCATCGGAACGTCGATCGCTGTATTCAGTCAGAATTGTTTGGACGATTTCTCGATATTGGGTTAGTTTATCCATTGGCAAATCTCCTCTTGCTCATCATAGATCAGCAATCTCAATTGCATTCTTTGAATCACTTTCTGGATGAAAGGAGTTGGCGCTATCGATTGAAAAGATTTTACAGTTCAGCGATCGTACAAGCCTTTCCCATTCTTTCTACGATCGACCATGAAATCGATCAATTCAGCTTTTAACGATCAGGCAACGCCCTCAAAATTTTCCGAATTATGGCTCTAATTTTCCGCAGCCCTCGCACGATGAACGGCGCTTTTTGCCAAAACGATAGAGTATCTCTTGTACGCTCTGCTCTCTCACTATAATCGTTGCTATACCTCTCTATCGTTCATCTTCCGCTGTTTGTTAAGTTGATTCGCTGCCCACCGTTGCATCTGCTCATCTGTATCATTAGTAGCCCGATCTCGAAGAAGAGCAACTACTTCAGGGTGATCAGAAAAGTGGTTTGACAACACTTTCATTGCAGCTTGACGAGGGCTATCTGTGTAATCAATTGATTCGTCTGAAAAGTCATCTGGATCGGTCATTGAATCAAATTCGTTTCTATAGACAATCTGAATAAGGTCATCGACAAACGTAGGTGCATATAACCAATATTTTTCCAGTCCAAGAATTGCCGCTACACAGTACTCTTGTAATCTATCGCCGTACATTGCTTCTCTTTTAAGCCATTCATAACCCACTAAGTTTCCTCGCGATGTGTAAGCGATCCTGTCGATCAAAGAGATACCCGTGTGAACAAGTCCATGAAGTGACTCAGACCCGAAACGTTCTACAACATTAGTAATACTGTCAAGGCTATCGAGAAGATTACCCAAAACAGAAGGAAGTTCATGACGATTCCGCATCTCGCTAATACAATCTGCTGCAAACAATAATTTATCGATTCCAACAACTCTTACCAAATAGTCATCAATATCAGTGAAGTTTTCATCCCAGTATTCTTCATCCTTCTCCCAAAGCTCATCACAAGAGCCTCTTTGGGCTTCCGCCAAATCTGTTAGATACTTGACAAATTCTCCTACAGCCTTTGAATCAATCAAGCTGCAAATCAACAACAAAACCTCATACCAAGCTTCGTCTTGCCAATGTTGCTGAAATATCTCATTTTGTAGCTGTTCAAGCGATAAGGTTCCTTGATTGAATTGTTTTGCAATCCCCAAAGCTGCAAAATATTCCTCAAACGTGCGATGTAAGAAAGCATGAACAGGCTTTCTCGGATTAGTGGCATCGACACCCGCTTTATTCAGCCAACCTAGCTTTAATGCCAAATAAAATAATGACTCACTATCTGATGGATCGCCTAAAAGCTGATTGGCAAGGTCATAGGATAACCAGAATTTACTCGATTTCGTCGTGATCGCTTCTAGCGCCAGATCACTCAATTTGGTAGTGAGTTGTTGATACTTTTCTAGAGGTATTTGAAGCTCACTCTGCTTCCAGGTATAAAAGTCTTCGACAAGTTGTGCGTACAAATCAGCCCTCGTTTCTGGAAGTTCACCCTCCCGAATATACCAATCCATACACAAGAGCGTAAGAAGCAAGGGATTTTGCACTAATTCCTGAATTCTTTCCCGCCCTGGTTCGCGTAATGCACTGCATAAGCGCTCGCTCCGTATCTTATCTGTGTTAGCGACGGTTGTAAACCATTTACCTATGAAGTCTTCAACTTGATGCGGGTAAGAAAGTTCTAGGGGACTATAGACATCGAAGCTATCCAAACGGCGAACCAAACTTTCCCAAACATTTACCCGACAAGTTAAGACAATTCGAGTTTCAGCGATCCAACCTCCAATTTGATCTGCGATCACCTGTAACGGAGAATTCGAGCCAACTGCCATTTCATCTACGCCATCTAACATCAACCAGGGTTTAGAGCTTTTAACCCATTCGACGAAGGCGTTTTCTTGCTCTAAGGAAGTGTTTGCAACCTGTAACCCGTTCTTGAGCCATTTCTTCAACAGAAATGTTTCTAGAGTTTGTCCCTCTAGTGCGGAAAGCGAAACCCAGATGGCAGGTTGCTGAACTTCTTGAATGATCCACTGTGCGATCTGTTGCAGCAACGTTGTCTTGCCTGCGCCTGGTTCTCCAATAAGTGCAATTCGCCGACCATTACTGGCTGGACTGTGTTTTTTTCGCAATACTTGCTCTAAAAACTGCTCATATTGAAAAGCTTGAGGTTGGATTGTTTTTTCTGGTACATCAGTAGACGGTTGCCGTCTGAAGGGCTTTTTATACTCTACTAAAGATAAAGGAATGTAAACTTCTCGTAAATCATGAGCGACCCCCTCATTTCTGATCAAAAAATTAGTCGTCAGCTTAAATTGCGTTGCTAATTGGGTTCGGGTAATTTCAAACCAGTCAATTTCTAACGGCGTTACTTTGTCGGAGCCGGAAGCCGACGAATGGAGTCAAAAAATATTTTCTTGCTTCGCAATTATCTGTGTTCCGTGAACTACATTCGCCGCTTTCTGCACAAACGAATTCACAATCTGCTGCGATTGCGGTTGAGCCTGCATTACCTCAATCACTGCACGAATCGCTGCTGCAATTTCCGTATCCTGTTGCGCTAATGTCTCCACTTCAACGATCGCGTCTTTATATTCTGGCGCTTCCTCGCCTGCCGCCAATGCTTTCGCTGCCCCTGGTCGCTTCTCCCACAGCAATTTTGCCAATTTTCCTCCCGCATCTAACGTTCCTTTTCCCAAAGTTTTACCCACTTCTTTGAACGTTTCGCTAAAAACTAGAGTCGCGATCGCTGCTGCTGTAAACGTCATCGGTTCCATGCTCATGATTCTGTGTAGGGGCTGTATCTTTTCTACTCCAAGAATGAAAGTTGTTCCAGAAATTATCAATGTTTCTGTAGAAAGTCCCAACATTGAGCGTAAAAGATAGAACGTTTTATCCTAAAGATTCAAATTTCCATCTCAAACACAGAGCGTTCTATGATCAACACTCAATCTTGTACCCGCTGTAAACAAATTTCTCATTTTCGGGCTGAACAGACATACTCCGGGTGAGAAGAAATGCGATCGTTCTATGATCAATCCTCTATCAACACACGCTAGAGGCAAAGATGGACGTTTCAGAGCGAGTGAACTGGCTAAAACTCAGCACGGAATTGGGAAGATTGAGTGAAAAAGCACTTTTAGCGATCGCACAATCGATCCAAGAACAAGAAATCCAAGAAAATCGCCGCATCGGACTTGAAGACACTCAGCCCGCCGCCCTTTACATTCTTTACAACGGGCATCTAGAGAGCTATCGCACTAGTAAAACCAGTGCTGCCAAAGCAACTAGCCTGCTTCCAGGCGCGATCGTCTATCTCAAAGAATTACTCTTAGATGAAGTCGCAGAAGAAACCGTCATTACACTGGACGATTGCACGATTTGGACAATTCCACGCGAGGAATTTATCGCGATCGCTCAACAATTTCCCGAACTAGGGCAAGCCATTTCGCGGCAATTGGCAACCCAACTCGAACAAGCCGAAGCAGAACTCGCATACGAGCGAGAAAAACAGATCGCATTGCGACCTTACCTTGTGCCGAAAGTAAAACGCGGCATTGTTGGCACAAGCCGATATGCAACCCGACTGCGACAGGAAATTAAAAAGGCATCCAGCGATCGCGGTTCGGTGCTGATTTTCGGAGAGCCGGGACTGGAAAAAGATAATTCAGCCGCATTGATTCATTTTGGTTCGAGCGATCGTAAAGAACCTTTGATCAAAATCAATTGCAACACCATGCAACCGAATGGGGCTGAGCTTTTTGGACGAGTGGGCAAACCTGGATTGCTCGATTGGATTGGGCGCGGCACACTCATGCTGAACAATCTCGAAGACATCTCACCCGAATTTGAAGAAAAGCTCGTACAACTGCTCAAAACCGGGCAATTTACCCCGATCGCGCGCGAAGGAGAACCCGAACCGGAACCGCGATCGTATGAAGCGCGGTTGATCATGACTTCAGAAAAAGTCCTGCCGCAACTTGAGAAATGCAAACTGATTACGCATGTGATCAAAGTCCCACCCTTGCGCGTCAGAAAATCAGACATTGCACTGCAAGCAGATTACTACCTGAGTTTACTAACAAAATCGCGAGGCATTGCAAAACCCAAAATTACTCCAGAAGCATTGCGCCGACTTCAAGGTTATGACTTTCCAGGCAATTATGTAGAGTTAGAAAACTTACTCAACCGAGCCATTACCCAAGCCGAAGGCAGAGAACTTACCGAAGAAGTCTTCTGGTCAGCCGGAGATAAAAATCGACGCTTTCGAGTCAACCTACTCAACGCTTATCCAAAGCTCCGCCAGTTTCTCAGAAGTTCTTGGTGGCCAGATCGGATTAACTATGGGTTTACTTTGGGATTGTTTGCAGTCGTAGTTGTTGTGCTATTTGCTGCTCCGCAAACGCGCGATCGCAACTTTGCTTTAAATCTGTTTTGGGCATGGTGGTGGATGCTGATTCTCATCTCCTTCCCCTTTGTCGGCAGGCTTTGGTGCGCAATCTGTCCATTTATGATTTATGGAGAACTCGCACAAAAAATCTCGCTCTGGCTCTTTCCCCGTAAGCTTCAACCTTGGGCAAGACAATCTGCCGAAAAGTGGGGGGGATGGTTTTTGTTCGGACTGTTCACCCTGATTTTGCTATGGGAAGAACTCTGGAACTTAGAAAACACAGCTTACTTATCTGGATGTCTATTACTTTTGATCACAGCCGGAGCCGTGATCTTTTCAGTGCTATTTGAGCGGCGATTTTGGTGTCGATATCTTTGCCCGATCGGTGGCATGAATGGTCTATTTGCAAAGCTTTCTATGATTGAACTCAGAGCGCAACAAGGCATCTGTTCCGCAACTTGCACAACTTACCAATGCTACAAAGGCGGTCCTCAAAAAGGCGAAGGCATGGAAACTGGAGGCTGTCCGATCTATTCACACCCCGCCCAACTGCAAGACAACAAAGACTGTGTATTGTGTATGACTTGCCTCAAAGCCTGTCCGCATCGATCTGTCGAACTTAACCTTCGTCCACCTGGAATCGAGCTATGGACAACACATCATCCGTCTTATTCGGAAGTGTGCTTACTATTTCTTCTCTTTGGAGCCGTTTTTTTACATCGCCTGCCTCAAGTTGAACAACTTTTCGGCATCAATCTACACTTAGACCACTTTGGGATTCATACGATCGTTTCAATGCTTGCTCTGATGTTTCCCGCAGCAATTTCACTGCTCTTTCACCAAATTCTGCGATTGTTAAATCGGCGATCTCGTCCCTTTCTCGAACTTGCTTATGGCTATCTGCCACTGGTTCTGGGCGTGAGTCTAGCGCATTACTTACATCTAGGTTTAACCGAAGCGGGACAAATTTTACCCGTCACCGCAGCAACTTTTGGAGGAAACGCAGAACTGATTGCAACATTACCGATCGCAGTTGCTCATCCTGCTGTGATTGAATTTTTACAAGCAGTAACACTCATTGGATCATTTTGGTGCAGCGTATTTTTAACCCAAAAGATTGCGCGACAACCCATTCAAAACTTACTGCCTCAACATTTTGCACTGGTGATTCTTGGTTCGGGATTGTGGAAGTTAATTATTGTTTCCTAGATCATTCTGACGGGATCATCTCTGATCGAATAAGACTATACAGTTTATGTCTTTAGATGGGTTGCGCGAGATCGCTGAATCGGGCATTATTAGCCAAATAAAGAAATTTTCTGTAGTACAATTTCAAACCGACTGTTGACGTTGAACGCAAGATACTCAATATGGGCAATCCATCCAACACCCTGAAATCTGTCACCCGCCCACACCCTGTGAGACAATCTGCACGTCAAAAAGCTGTGAAGCCGCCATCTACTGCAAAACGATCGACTTCTCGCTTCTTGCTGCACTTTGCCCAACGCCATCCCTTCATCTGCTTATTTGCAACTTGGGGTGCAATTCTGTACTTTGGCTGGCTTGCTGCTCGGGGACTGACCTACACCAATTCCGCTCCGCTTGAAACACCCAAACCTCAAGCCACTGCCAAAGCTCCACAAGCCAATTCGCACATCCCGACTCCTGCCAGCTCATTTGGACTATTAGCGATCGTCGCGGGCAGTTGCGCCTTGACTTCCGTCGTGCTGGCGAAGCAGTTGCGACCTGTGAAATCAAGCCCTAAAACCCCGGCAAGGTCTGTCGTCATTCAACCGAAACCTGTAAAATTGCGCGAAATGACCAGTTCACGCCGACCTCGAATGCCGATTCCGCAAGCGAATCTCCCAACGCCTCCAACTCGACAAGCCGCAGCAACTGCGAAAGCAACGTTCAAGCGATCGACTCCTCCACCTATCCATCTTTCTGAACAAGAGAATGCATTGGAAATGCAAGATCCCAGCTTGGCAGAAATGTTGGATATCCGTCGGCAAGCGTAATGCGGTTTGGATTGAGAAAACCGAACAACAGAGAGTTTTGCTGTTTTATTTCACAGCAATCAATGCTTTCCAGTCGGCGATCGCAGCTTCACTCCAGAGCCAGTTCTTACTCAAGCCACTGATTTGAAAGTCCTGCCCTGCTTCTCGCAGTAAACGATCGCGGGTTGCTACTGCTTGCTGTCTCAGCTGATTGCGCTGATTTCCCGTCTGAGACTGCGCTGTTTTATTGGCAACTAATGCTAACCCAGCCAACGCCGTACGTCGATCCAGTTTGCCTGCATCTCCTGCCTGTGCTGCCAGCTTCTCAGCATTGAGCCAAGTTCTTCCGGCACGACCAAAATTACCTTGAGCGTAGTAAACAAACCCCAAAGCATTGAGCGTCTGAGGTGTACGATTCCCTGCCAGCGAGGTTTCAAAAAATCGCTGAGCATCATCTAATTTGTAATTGCTCTTCCTCGCCTGCACCGATTGCCAAGCAATTCGTCCCAATAGGAAATTCGCGGTTGGATTATCGCGTCGTTTGTCGGCAGGAACATTTTGAATCGCCGTCTCCGCAGCCACTAATTCACCATTATTCAGCAACTCTTCGATCGCATCTTGTCCCTGACGCAGATTTCCCTGAGCCAGTGCAGTCGTCGCAGTCGCAACCAGATTGTTCGATCGACTGACATTTGCGCCTGGAGATTGGTTGATCTGGCTGATATTGTCAATCAACTCACTTGGAGAAGGGGTCGTCGAAGCGCGCCAAGTCGAAAAGCCCCAAACTCCCAAAACAGCCGCCACAGCCGTTCCTAAAATACCAGCCACAATCCAAGGACGACGAGGACGCGGAGCAGAGGGCGCTTTCATCTCCCCGAAAATCCGATTCGGCATTGGCTCCTCGAAGGTCACATCCTCGACATGCAGTTCAGGCACAACGGGATTAGGTGACGGTTGTACTGCGCCGCCATTGCTCCCACTGCCCAAATTGTGCGCGGTTTCCAGTCGTTGCAGGTTGCGACGGGCATCGCTCAAACTCGGCTCATGCTGAAGTGCCATCTTGTAAGCCACGATCGCTTCTGTTGGACTGCCTAATTTTTCTAAGACGACGCCCATTTCACTGAAGGCTTCGGCACAGTGCGGATCAAGCTCGATCGCGCGACCATACGCAATGATCGCCCCCGTCAAATTCTCAGCTTGGGCACGCATTCGACCGACTGCGAGGCAATCCTCGGGATTTTGCAGCGTTGATTCGTCAGTCGTCACTGAGAGTGGTTCAAAGAATGGTTCTGCGGCTCTAGCTTGAGAAAAAGGATTCTCGGTTGGCTCATGCAGCTCTTGCAGTAATTCGAGCACCGCTTGACGATCGCTATCTTCAGGATCAGCAAATTCTAAATCGTCAAACAACATTTCCGCCTCGTCTAAATCAGCGGGATCATTTGCGATCGCGAGGGGATCAAATGCAAAATTTGCGGGTTGCGGCTCTTGTCCTGCATTCGTCATTGAAGGCAGCGCAGTCGGTTGCAGATAGCCATCAAAATCAGGATGCAGATAAAGGATCGGCAATGCCCAATACAACTGATTCGAGCCATAAGAGGACAGCAATCCTTGACGCGCTCGGCTGAGACTTAAATCGATCGGATAGCGCTGTTTCAAATTGCGATAAAACAAGCGGCTAAGCGTCAATGCCACATCGTCTGGAATGCGTTCTGCCATTGCCAAAACCGCCGGAATTCCCCGCTTCAGCAAGGCATCGGTTAAATTGCTCGACTCCGTTTCATTCGTCGGATCAGCGGTCGCCGTATAAACCCCTCGGCAAGAATTAAACACTGCCATACGAATGCCATTATTCACAAGCAATCCAGCCAGATCATCGCCGCTGAGAACCTCAGTCAGTCCAGTACGATCGCTGACGAGATATAAATCTCCGCCTGCCAAGCCTAAATTGCTGTGACCCGCATAATGCAAGACCTGATAATGCCCTTGCTCCAACGCTTGCGTCAATTGCTCACGTCCAGGCTGATCCAAAATCGTCAGGTCAATTTTGCCATTTGCCTCTTCTTTCAATTCATCGCGCAAATGATTCGCTTCTCGGCGGAGTTCCAAGACTTCTTGATCCGTCGGAGCCGCCAAAACCATGAGAATTCTCAGCGGCTGATTGGCATCGATTACCGTCGCAGATCGATGTGGCTGCAAAATCGTCCCCATCGGCGCAAATGCCGCCTGATAGCGTGAAAACACGACATCGGTTCCCGTGGCTAAAGGACGTGCTCCCGCGTGCAGTACTTCCCAGGGCAAACGCGGCAAGCGATCGCCTTTCAGTCCTAATCTCAATCTCAAGCCTTCGCGGCGATTTTGTGCAATCCCCTGCGCCGTTACCCAGCTATCTCGAATCGTTCCTTGAAATAGGGCATTGTAGAGTTTTTGCCCCAATTCCACTAAATTTGGAGAAAGGGCATCACTGCCCGTTGCCGATGGACTGAGCGATCCCATTCTGCCCCGCAGAATTCCCAACAGCGGATCGTGCATCAATTGACGTGCCTGTTCGAGCCACTCTTCGACTTGCCAAGTGACGAGTTCCTCCGCCAAAGGAACGCCCGGTGAGACGCGCTCTGTTCTCACCAAATATTCATCGCCCCGAACTGGCGTAACAGAAATGTAGAACTCCTGATTCACTCGACACCCTCCGTCAACCTGACTGGTTTCGACTTGCCCCACCTGAAGACAATTCGATCCTAATTTCTAATAACCGCACATGATCGTCATCGGTCAGGGAAAATTCTGAATTTACACGATCACACCTATTAGCATTGCAAATTTTGACGCGATCGATAGCAAAGTCATTGGCATCCTGACGAACAACTCCACGAGTAGACTGAACGTTTACTTAAACGTTACTGAAAGTTCAAGAAAACTTTGTCTCATCTTTAAGTATTCCCACCCAGAGTCTCCGGAGAACAAGCGTAAATTCTAGGAAGAAGGAATGGTAGATGCACCCTGATTTATTGCCCTCGTCCATGCCTAGTGGACAGGGCTTTTTTGGTTTTCGGTGTGATTCTAACCTTGCCCCCTCGCTTTTGAGATAGAATTTTCAGGGTTAAGTAATGTTTCTGCCCCGCAATCGACGGCAGATTTTAGATCTAGAGAGGAACTGGACACATGGCATTCACACAACCCCCTTTACCGTTTCCAAAAGATGCACTTGAGCCATATGGCATGAAGGCAGAAACATTTGATTATCACTACGGCAAGCATCATGCAGCTTACGTTACCAACTTGAATAAGTTGGTAGAAGGAACGCCGATGGAAAGCCTATCGCTAGAAGATGTGATCAAACAGTCGTTTGGGGATTCCTCGAAAGTGGGCGTATTTAACAATGCGGCTCAAGTTTGGAACCACACCTTCTTCTGGAATTGCCTGAAAGCAGGCGGCGGTGGCGCACCGACAGGTGAACTGGCAGCCAAAATCGATGCTGCATTCGGTAGCCTTGACAAGTTCAAAGAAGAGTTTAGCAATGCGGCTGCAACTCAATTTGGCAGTGGTTGGGCATGGTTGGTAGACGATGGCGGTACGCTAAAAGTGACCAAAACTCCGAATGCAGAGAATCCTCTGGTGCATGGTCAAAAGCCTTTGTTGACGTTGGATGTTTGGGAACACGCTTACTACTTGGATTTCCAAAATGCACGTCCTGCCTTCATCAAGAACTTCTTGGATAATTTGGTCAACTGGGATTTTGTCGCTCAGAACTTAGCTGCTTAAAAACAGATTGGTCAGAATTGTGATGAAGAGTGAGGTGAGTTTTCTGCCTCACTCTTTTTTTTAGGGAAGCAAGACGAGGCTGAGGATTTCTGTTAGTCATATCGTCAGGGTTTGAATTTTCCTTTGATCCCCGTAAGCCCGTAAAATACGGAATGAAGTGTCAAACAACTAACCCGTGAAAGCAATCACCCTCCTTGGTTCAACCGGATCGATCGGGACACAAACGCTGGATATCGTATCCGAGCATCCTGATCAGTTTCGCATTGTCGGAATGGCGGCCGGGCGGAATGTCGAACTCTTTGCCCAACAAATTCGCACTTTTCGTCCCGAAATTGTTGCGATTTGTGATGAGAGCAAATTGACGGAATTGAAAGACGCGATCGCGGACTTGACTCCACAGCCGATTATCTTATCTGGCGAATCTGGAGTGGTGGATGTGGCGCGCTACGGCGATGCAGAATCAGTTGTGAGCGGGATTGTGGGATGTGCGGGATTGTTGCCGACTCTAGCCGCGATCGCAGCCGGGAAAAACATTGCCTTAGCCAACAAAGAAACCATCATTGCAGGCGCGCCTGTGGTGCTGCCCTTGATGAAAAAACATGGCGTGAAGATGCTGCCTGCGGATTCAGAACATTCTGCCATCTTCCAATGTTTGCAAGGTGTGCCTGAGGGAGGTCTGAGAAAAATTATTCTCACCGCTTCAGGTGGCTCGTTCCGCGATCTGCCCGTGGAAAAGCTCGCATCGGTCACGGTTGCAGATGCACTCAAACACCCGAATTGGTCAATGGGACGCAAAATCACGATCGATTCTGCCACGCTGATGAACAAAGGCTTAGAAGTGATCGAAGCTCATTATCTATTCGGCGTGGACTATGACGATATCGAAATTGTGATTCATCCACAGAGCATTATTCACTCTTTGATTGAGTTGCAAGATACTTCGGTGTTAGCTCAACTGGGGTGGGCAGATATGCGCTTGCCTTTGTTGTATTCCTTGTCTTATCCTGATCGCGTTCCGACGAACTGGGAACGCTTAGACCTTGTGAAACTGGGAACCTTAACCTTCCGTGCGCCGGATCACGCGAAGTATCCTTGCATGAAGCTTGCTTATGCAGCAGGTCGAGCAGGTGGCTGTATGCCTGCGGTCTTGAATGCAGCCAATGAACAAGCAGTCGCACTCTTTTTAGAAGAAAAAATTGGCTTCTTGGACATTCCGCGATTGATTGAAACAACCTGCGATCGTTACACCACTCAAAACCGCTCAACCCCAACGCTTGAAGAGATTCTAGCTGCGGACGCATGGGCACGTGAAACAGTTGTAGCAACTAGCCAACTTGTCCAAGTTTAGCGATCGTAACTTTACTATAGTAAGCGAGAATTCGTGCAATCAAAATCTGCTTAAGAAAGCAATAAAACCCTGACATCTTAACGCTTTCTTTTAGTCAAACAATATTTTGAGGTGCCATACTGGGGAGCAGTTTCTCAATCTCATCCCTTGGATAGGTGACTGTCCGATTTTCTGCCCCCTCGCTTACTCACATATCGCATGAATTCCTTCAACCATTTCCCCTGGTGGGACTATCTCAATCAACATTTATTCGATTCCGAGCGCCCGTTTATTTGGAGCTTTGAGAAGTTCCGGCATGTGAATCGAGTGCAGAAACTTGAACGCTGTTGGGAACAGTCAGAAGTTCGTCTATTAGAACGCTGTTGGCAACAAGAAACAGACGAAAAAAACTTCTAGCAGCCAAAGATTAATCCTTGCCAGTTCTATCGTTTGGCAAGGATTCTTTGTTTCAATGACTGATGACGATCGCGCTGGCTCTTGAGTAATTCACCCTAGTACTGCGGGTAGATTCTATGGCTGCCTCCACCGTCTAGCAAACTCATCCAAGGTCGATTTCGGAATTTGACTCTGTAACCATCTCAAAGATGAATCTTGATGAGCTGCACCTCGGTAGGATTTACAGACATTGATTAAATCGATGGGCAGCGGTGCAGGAGGAACGCTTGGGCTAGTTTTTTGCAGCGCACTCCAAGTCGCCGCTCCAACAATGCCATCAGTGAGTAAGCTCTTTGCTTTCTGAAAAGCAACAACCTGCGCTTTCGTTTTGGGTCCAAAATCTCCATCTGGTGTGCCTAGGTCAAAGCCTTGAGCTTTCAGTAAAGATTGCATTTCTTGAACGACATTGCCTTCACAGCCTTGTCTTAACGGAATGCGACCTTTCAACAGCTTTTGCAGTCCATCTAAATCCCCATTAAATTGATTGAGATCGACATTTCCAACAATGCCGCGTAGAGTTCCAGATTCCGAATATTGATGAAATACCCAAAGCTTCCAAGCTGAGGGAATATACGGTCTTCCAGGTGTCCCAAAGTTTGCGATCCACAGTGGGTATTCCGAGAATCTGGCGGTATTGCCAAGTTTATCTTCCCAGAACGAAGGATAAGTGTAGAGAATCGGTTTGCGTCCTGTTTTCGCTTCAATGATTTCTAACCATTTCAACGCTCGATCGATGACCACACTTGCACTCTGTCCATCATTGATCTCTAGATCGAGGACTGGAGGTAAATCGAAATCTTCGATCGTTTGCACTGTTTTCAAAAAGTTATCGGCTTGCTGAGCGGGATCTCGACCCGGACGAAAGAAGTGATATGCTCCGCGGACAATTCCGACCGATCGCATTCCTGCCCAATTTCGGGCAAACTTCTCATCGCGACTAGTGACACCTTCTGTCGCTTTCGCAAATCCATAAAAGACGCTTTGGCTCGCAACCGTTGCCCAGTTGACATCTTCTTGATAAGCCGAAATATCAATCCCTAATAGAGCCATTCTTCAAACCTCTGAAACCTTGCTGTACTAAATTCACGATCGATCAAGAACATTCCTCAAGCTTGCCGAAGATCATCGAAAAGATCGATTAAATTGCTTGAAGTAGCCATTCACTGACGATCTGATTCCCACCTTGACTTAAATGAATGTGATCTCGATAAAGTGTTTCTGGGGGAGCTGATTTTGCTGCGCCTGCAAAGATCGTTAGGAAATCAATGTACTTAATTTGCTCAGTTTGAGTCATATCCATTAATCGTTTTCGGGCAACAATTTCATAATCTCGCGAACCTGGCGGTGTTAATTCTCTCAACAACGGGGTCATTGCTAAGACGAATTTTGCATTGTTACGATGTGCAAGGTCGCGAATTCCTCGAATCGCATCTAAGATTAAGCCGACGCGATCGCCGCCTTCAGCCTGGATTTTTTTGAATGCTTCGGGCATGGCGGGCGCAGGTAAAAGGTATCGATCGAGGACTTCTTGAATTGCACTCATCGGTTTGCGATCGGGATAGTTGCGATCGCGTCCGACTCCTAAAGAGGTGGGCTGCGTTCCAAATAAATCGTCGGTATTGATGACTAAAATAATTACTTCTGCATTGAAAGTTCCGAATCGTTTGAGATACGCTAATTCATTCCGAGGCGACCAGGAATTTGCGGAAGCGTTTAGAACTTCAAGTTTGCCATTCGCAGCCGACGATCGCTGCATGAGTTCGGAAATGACATCTTTTTGATCTGTCCACCAGCCGCCGTTAATGATCGAATCTCCAAGCAGTAAAATTCGTTTCGCTTCGGGTTTCAGGGCGAAGTTTGGCGATCGCATGGAAAATTGATTCGTCTCGATCCGGTTGCCAAACCGCTTGACCGACTGATTCGGAGCGAGCAGATAGCCAATCTCAGGATCAGCGACATAAAGCAGCGGATCGCCAAAACCAAAGAAAAGTCTCAGGGCGATTTCGAGCAGGATGAGAACGGTGGTCAGAAGCGCGATCGTGATGCTGAGCCAAGTCATTCCGGGGCAGTGTGTGATTTGCCCTACCATCTTGACCGCTGAGTGCAAAATTGATGCAAAAATTCGGTTAAGATTCGGAGATTATTTAAACTTATTTGAGCAGAAAGATAAAATAATGCTTGAGAAAGAAGGGTACAGAAAAATCTGTGAATTACCCTAAAGGAAAATCATCGACCTTTTACTAAACGTTACGGAGTGTTGCACTCATGTCAGACCTAAATCGTGGGATTATGAAGTTCGAGGGCGCAGACAGTCCGCTTGTGATTGCTATTTCTGCGGCTCTTATTCTCGGCAGTATCGGCGTGCTAATTTTATGGGCACTTCGCTCTGCCTACCTGTTAGGTTAGTTAGCTTGATTTCGTTTACTCAAAGATTAGAGAGCTTGCAGTCTGTAGGCTCTTTTTTATTTCTTATTTAGGGCGATCGCAAAGTTCTCGATGTTTCGGAATCAGCATTCGGATGTGCTCGATCGAGCATTTGGCTATTGCAGTCTTAAATCGGTTGGGGGAATAGGGGAATGGGGGAATGGGGAAGTATTTTCCCTATTCCCCCAAATTGCAAGATCTTACACATCAAACAGGATTGATAGATCGATATCGCTTGAAATTCACGAACCAAGCTTTTGGTCTAAGCGCTATTTGCCTCGTATCGGATTCGATCGACGAACTAATGCATCCGCTGTCACTGCTAGAACTAGCACAATTCCCTGAACAATGTTCTTTACACTCTGATCTTGGTTGAGCAAATCTAGTCCATTATCCAAACTTCCAATCACAAGCGCGCCTAAAATGACTGCCCAGACTGAGCCGCGACCGCCGAATAAACTAACCCCACCAATGACTGCTGCCGCGATCGCATTTAACAATAACGTTGCACTAATCTGAGTCGCGACTGCTGTACTCCGTGAAGTCAGCATAATTCCGGCGACTGCTGCTAGCATCGATGCCAATGTAAAGACTGCCATCTTCATACCAATGACATTAATGCCCGCCCGTCTTGCCGCTTCTTCATTACCACCGACCGCATAAAGATGCCGACCAAACAGCGTTTTTCTCAGAACTAGCCAGAGCGCAACAACAATCCCAAGCGAAATCATCACCGATTGCGGCACACCTTGATAAGTCTGGAACAAGAACACGATCAGAAATACGATCGCGAAAATTGCCGCAACTTGAGCTAAAAGGTTTGAAGATCGTTTCACAGGCAATCCTGCTTGCAGCCGTTTCCGCCGTTCATACCAGACCCCGATCGCATAAAGTGCCGCGAGCACAATCGGAATCCCCCAACCTAAAACCGGATTTAAATAAGTTGGAGCCAGCGATCGGATCACAGGATCACGAACAATCAGCGTGGTTTGTCGCCCTAGAACTAATAGCAAGAATCCAGCATATCCAATCGATCCTGCTAGGGTCACAATAAACGACGGGACGCGCAGAATTGCAATAAAAAAGCCGTTGACTAACCCAATGATTGCGCCTGCGACTAACGCGGCTAAAATCGACGGAATTGCGCCCCAGTTTTGATAGACCGAAAGCGTCGCCATGATGGCTGCACAAGCTTGAGCAACGGCTGCTAGGCTCAAATCAATTTCGCCCAGTAAAAGCACTAAAACAGCAGCAGTACTGAGAATACTAATCACAACAATCTGCTGAGTCAGATTCGTCAGATTCCGAGCTTGGAGAAAGATGCCACTCGTTGTAAGTTGAAAATATAGCGTGATCAATGCAAGCGTAACGAGAACGGGGATAAATCCCAGATCACCCCGCATCAGAGAACTTAAAGTAAATTTCGATCGAGAACTTTGTGGATCGCTCATTTCAGCATTCGCTGAAGCTCGATCGTTCGCATCTGTTTTCATAATATTTCGGGTTGAGGATCGCGATATTCTGCGCCTGTGATGGCAGCAACAACTTGTTCTGATGTAGAACTCTGAATGTCAAACGTTGCACTTCGTTGTCCTAACCGCATGACAATCACGCGATCGCAGACTTCAAAGACATCATGTAAGTTATGCGAAATAACGACGACTGCTAAGCCTTGTTGTTTGAGCCGTTGGATCAAGTTGAGGACTTGGCGAGTCTGAGCCACACCTAAAGCTGCGGTCGGTTCGTCGAGAAGAACAACTTTCGGCGATCGCAGAATCGTTTTCGCGACTGCAATACATTGCCGTTGTCCACCTGATAAGGCAGCAACCGGACGGCGAACCGATGGAATTTTCACATCCAGGAGTTTGAGAACTTCGATCGTGCGGCGCTCCATTTCAGTCTCATCGAGAACCTTGAGAACGCCTGGAATCAACCAGCGATAGGCTTCTCGCCCTAACCAGAGATTGCCAACCACATCGAGATTGTCACAGAGCGCGAGGTCTTGATAAACCGTTTCAATGCCGAGACGGGTCGCATCTTGAGGTGAAGCGATCGAGACTCGCTCTCCGTTGAGAAAAATTTCACCCGAATCCGGCACATAAGCGCCTGACATGGTTTTCACGAGCGTAGACTTTCCTGCCCCGTTATCGCCAACTAAACCCACGACTTCGCCCGCATAGACTTCAAAATCGACATTCTTGAGAGCTTGTACCCCTCCAAAAGATTTGCAGATGTTGCGGAGTTCTAGCGTCGGCCGAGTTGAGCTTGAAGACGCTTCTGATTGTGTTGATAAAACTGAGTTACTCATAGAGATGTTGTAGTTGCAAGAATTCTATGTAAACGAGAAGTTGGAGTTTTTTCAGAACTCCAACTTCCGAGGATCTCAGCTTTTAACTTCTACAAAGTCCAGTTGTATCCCCATTTAGCCCATTGCAGACCTGCTCCTTCTTCAAGAATCCATCTGCAAAAACTGTCTGCTGAACATTCGTCTTATCGACTGCGATCGGAGCAAGCAAGACTGATTTCACTTGTCCTCCGCCCTGCTGCAAATTCGTCTGTCCGTTCACCAAACTTCCTGGATCAGTGCCATTGCTCAAAGCTGCAACTAATTGCGCCGTTGCCTCCGCTTCTTTTGCGATCGGCTTATAAACCGTCATCGCCTGATCGCCTGTCAGAATATTCTGAATGCCCGTCAAAGTTGCATCCTGACCTGTGACTAGCACTTTTCCATCTAGCTTCTGCGCTCTCAATGCTGCAATGACCGTATTGGCTAAACCATCATTGGCAACATAAGCCGCTTGAACATTGTTCTTTTGCTGCGTCAACACTCCTTCCATCAATGATTGTGCTCTCGCACTATCCCAGTTTGGCGTGTATTGATCAAACACCAAATTTAAGTCTTTACTATCAACTAATGGCTGCAAAGCTTTCAATGCTCCTTCTCGGAACTGCAACGCATTGCTATCCGTTTGTGAGCCATTGATCATGACTAGATTCGCGCCGCGCTTTAAGCCGTACGCTCCCTTGCGATACTGATCAGCAATGTACTGCCCTTGCAGTTCACCGACTCGTACATTGTCGAATGAGACATAGTAAGCCACATCTGGATCTTGAATCAAGCGATCGTATGCAATCACTGGAACCTGACTTGCTTTTGCTTTTTGCACGATCGCAGATGCTTTCTCACTGTCATTGGGATCAACAACGAGAATACAAGCGCCTTTGGTCAAAGCTGCATCCGCTTGATTTTGTTGAGTGTCTGCATTGTTATTCGCATTGGCATATTGAATGGTTGCGTCAGGCAAGACCTTCTTGATTTCCCGCTCTAACAAAGGACGATCGTATGCTTCATAGCGCGCTGAAGAATCTGATTCAGGCAAAAGAATTCCAATGTTTTTACAGCCTTTCGCAGCAGTGAAGCTGGCTGAAGTTGCGGGCGCATTATTTGCAGTGGGTGTATTTGAATTGCTGCAAGCTGAAAAAAACAACAGACCGAGTAAAGGAAGAAATTTAGAAGTTGCTTTGAGAATTGAGTTCATAGCTGTGTGTCCTAAAGGTCAAAACTAGGAGCACTCTCTGCTCCTAGTTTGAGATCTACTAAAAAGAGAAAACTGTCCGAACAACACCAATCACCGCATCGTTATTATTCTCGTTGTAGTCTGGATTCGTCACCCAGATCACACCGGGTGTGATCGAAATGTTGTCATTGATGCGATAGCGGTAAAAAGCTTCTAAGTGCAGAGAAGTATCGCGATCGCGAAATCCCAAATCACTCCGCGTCAATTTTGGCTCTTGTCCGACCAATAAGCCTCCCAGATTGCCCTGCTTAAACAAGTCAGGGAACGCCAAAGTCACCGCCCAATTCCAAACATCTCCACGCCCGCGCCCAATATAATTATGATTGGCATAGCCAACCCATCCACCTAGCGCAAACTTCGGTGACACCTGGAAGTTTCCAGAAATTCCATAGGCGTTGATACTCACCGCACTATCGAAGTTACTATTTGCGAGATTACTTCCCGTTGCACTCAGGTTAAACGGATCATCCGGCTGAAGATTCGCACCAAATGGAGCATACGCATTGATGTAAGTAAACCCAATCCGTGAACTTGGACTCAAGTTAAGGATCAACTGCGCCAGCGCCCCATATTGACCATTAAACAAGCCGTTTTTATCAGTGGGAATCGAAGCATTCGGAACGAGATAGCCTAAGTTGACCTCAGCCGCTGTCCCAATCCTTTGACGTACACCAATGCCTGCTCCGCCCGAATAGTTGTAGATCGGGTTCCGCAAGCCAAACAGGGAGACTGCACCGCCATCAAAGTAAGGATTAAGCTGTGAAGACGCATCCAAGTCTACAAAGCCATTTCCGGTTGCTGCTAAATAAACATCGGTGCTCTCTGTCAATGGGAAGCGGTAGCGGAGGAGTGCAATACTCGCTGATCCACCACTATCTCCATCAAATTCTAATCGCCCCATGTTCGTACCGAGTACTCCTAAGCCGCGCACTCCGGTCGGACTCGTGGCATCTTGAGTCGTCTGCCCCAAGGGCGTAATGTTGTTTGCCTGAATTCGAGTCGTGAGCAAATCTCGCCCAGAAAAGCTGGTATTGAGATTCAACCGCACTCGATAACCAAGCGTTGGATTTCGCTCGGCTTCGGTTCCATTGGCATTGTCTCCACTGACTACACTGGAAGCGGCAATGATCACTTCACCTTGAAGTTTTGTGGTCGTTGAGAATTGTTGCCTTTCTAACGTTCCAGTGCGAGCTTCCAATGCATCGACTCGTCCGCGCAAGGTTGCAAGTTCAGTTGCAAATTCTTGCTGAAGCCTTTGCAGCGTTGCGAGGTCTTCTTTCTTGACTAAATCTGCCGTTGAAGCTGCGATTAGCTCGTTGACGCGATCGAGACAAGCGTTCAATCCTGCCGCGAACTCGAATCGGGTTAAAGCCCGATTGCCGCGATACGTGCGATCGGGATATCCCGCAATACAGCCATAGCGCTCGACTAAAGACTGCAAAGCCTGAAAAGCCCAATCCGTCGGTCGAACATCCGATAACTGCGAAACCGAGGTCACTTGTCCTGCATTATTTTCAATGGTTTGAGGATTTGCAGGAACGATTGGGGGAATTTGAGCAACAAGATTAGGGGTTTCCGCAGCACGAACACTAATGGCTGAAACAAGAAGTGAACTAACAGTAACAGCACAGGTTAATAAATGAAGTTTCACAAGTCATCCTCACAGTAAAAAATTGACCCCGCAGCAAAGTGCAGCACCAAAAATAAGCTGAATTTCAACCGAATAAAATTCCAGAATGACGATCACCAACTCTGTTGCTTTATGAGAAGTATGAGAGTGATCCTGATAGGTTTGAGATTAATTTCTTTTGGCAAACGATTTCGTCTATCTGGAGACTGAACAGTCGAATTTACAGTGATATTTGAATTCAAATTTCTTTACAGTTTTCAGTAGGGGAAAACTGCTTCAGAATCGCGATTGAAAATATAATCATGATCAAATACGACTGCATCCGGATGCCGAATAACAGAGAAGCCAAACTGGATAATTGCTTCAGTTGTAAACGTTGCGATCGCGAGTTCTATCAATTTTTTATCTGATATACTGGGTCGCTCGACAAAGTAGTCACGGCGGGCAAAAAAGAGCTTTTCGTCTCTTGGCACAATGATCTGATTAAGCCGATGAGTGCGCTGAATTGGTTTTAAATACAGTGTGATAAATTCTTCTTGATTATGTTGCAATCTGTAAAGTCTTTCGTGTTGTAACCAGCTCATCCGAAACAATAATTTAACCAATTCAAAGCCTAGAACATAGTTAAAAATATTATTTCTTTCTTCAGTACTGACGACGACACGGAGTGCTGATTCTAAAATTAATTCCGGTTGCCTTCTCGCATCTTGAGCGGAATGAATATAGAACTGTCGAATATATCCTCTTAATAAGCGTTCAGATAGCTCAGTGGTAATGTGAAAGCGATCGAGATTATTTTTGACTTTCTGCCGAATCTCATGATTTTCGATCAGCTTAGAAATCAGTCCATTTGCCGTATATTCATCTAAAAATTCAGCTTGCACCTCTGGCGAAGCTGCACACAGCAAGTGACAGAGCGAAAGCACATAGCGTCGCTGATTCCACGGCAAACTTTCCGCCCACTGTTTTGCTTCGGGCGGTAGCTTGTCGAGAACGTTTTCGATCGCATCAGCATTTGCAGGATGAGTCATTCGACGATCGGAGAAAGCAGGAAACATTCAATCAGTGTGCCCAAAAAAAGCAGCGACATCATGTCGCTGCTGTAAAGAGGTATTTTCTTGATTCGTGTACAGATCACTGTACGAGCAGTTGTCGTGCAATGACGAACAGTCTTTACGATTTCCAGGAGGCTCTTAGCCCTTGCTTCGGGGCAGTCCTTCTCGATTCACTATAAAAAGTTTCGCGATCCAAGACTTCACCTGATCGGATTACCTGACCGGGCGAGTTCGCGTAACTTCCCGGATCTTGGTATTGTGGATCAAGATAAATATCCGAAATTTCAATGCCTTCTACGATCGACTCCCAAGTGACTGCTTTTCCTCTTGCTGCCGTTGTCGGGCAGGAAGCGATCAAATTAGCGCTGCTGCTGGCAGCGGTTGATCCAGGCTTAGGTGGCGTGGTGATTGCTGGACGACGCGGCACAGCAAAATCCGTCATGGCACGCGCGATTCATGCCTTATTGCCCCCGATCGAAGTGGTTCAAGATTCGATTAGTAACTGTGAACCTAATGCGATCTCCGAGTGGGATGATCTTACGCTGGAGAAATACGGCAGCACTGAAGAAGTGCCGACTGAAATTATTCGCGCACCCTTTGTGCAGATTCCTTTGGGGGTCACTGAAGATCGGTTGCTCGGTTCAGTTGATGTCAGCCAATCAATTAAGCAAGGTGAAACGGTTTTTCAGCCTGGGTTGTTGGCTGAAGCAAATCGAGGCGTATTGTACGTCGATGAAATTAATTTATTAGATGATCAAATCTCTAATTTATTGCTCTCTGTTCTGACCGATGGGCGCAATCAGATTGAGCGCGAAGGCATTAGCTTTCAACATCCTTGCCGACCTTTGTTGATTGCAACTTACAACCCGGAAGAAGGGAATTTAAGAGAGCATTTACTCGATCGCATTGCTATCTCACTTTCAGCCGACATGGTGTTGGGATTAGACGATCGCATTCAAGCCGTCGAACAAGCCACCCGCTATTCTGATTCGCCTCAGGCTTTCTTAACGCAGTACACCGAAGATATTGACGCACTGAAAACGCAGATTATTTTGGCTCGCGAATGGCTGAAAGATGTGCAGATTAGTGCAGAGCAGATTGAATATTTAGTCACTGAAGCCGTGCGAGGCGGTGTGCAAGGGCATCGAGCCGAATTGTTTGCTCTAAGAGTGGCAAAAGCTCATGCCGCTTTAGACGGGCGCACTGCTGTAAATGCTGAGGATTTGAGAAAAGCAGTTGAATTAGTGATCATTCCGCGATCGACGATCGTTCAACAAGCTCCCCCTGAAGAAGCGCCTCCTCCCCCTCCCCCGCCTCAAGATCAGTCGGATCAAGAGCAAGACCAGCAAGAAGACCAAGACGATCCAGAAGACGAATCGGAAGATCAACCCGAACAAGACACACCGAACATTCCCGAAGAGTTCGTGTTTGATCCTGAAGGAGTAATTCTCGATCCGGAAGTGCTCTATTTTGCTCAAATGGCAACGCGGCAAGGAAAATCGGGAAGTCGCACGATCGTATTTTCAGAAGATCGAGGCAGATATATCAAACCGATGTTGCCCAAAGGCAAAGTGCGTCGGATTGCTGTTGATGCGACTTTGAGAACTGCGGCTCCTTATCAGCGATCGAGAAGACAACGCGCGGATCAAGTCCTACCCGGCCGTAAGCGAGTCTTCGTTGAAGAAAGTGACATTCGGGCGAAACGACTGGCTCGAAAGGCTGGAGCCTTGATTGTATTCGTGGTCGATGCATCTGGCTCAATGGCACTGAATCGGATGAATGCTGCCAAAGGTGCAGTATTGCGCTTACTCACTGAGGCATATCAGAACCGAGATCAAATTTCGCTGATTCCTTTCCGAGGTGAGCAAGCTGAGGTCTTATTACCGCCAACGCGATCAATTGAAGCCGCAAAACGCAGACTCGATCGCTTACCGTGCGGCGGCGGTTCTCCCTTAGCACATGGCTTAACCCAGGCAGTTCGAGTCGGATTGAATGCAAAACAGTCCGGCGATATTGGACAAGTCGTGATTGTGGCAATTACCGATGGTCGAGGCAATATTCCGCTGGCGCGATCGCTCGGTGAAACTTTGCCTGAAGGTGAAAAGCCGGATATCAAAGGTGAACTGTTAGAGCTTGCCGCAAAAATTCGCGCCTTGGGGATTCAGTTGCTCGTCATTGACACCGAGAATAAATTTATCTCAACTGGATTCGCGAAAGAGTTGGCGAAGCAAGCAGGCGGAAAATATCATCATTTGCCGAAAGCCTCAGATGCCGCGATCGCAGGAGTTGCGCGCAATGCTATCTCAGATATTAAGACTCGTTAGTACGGAGTCCTGTCGTGCTAGTCGATTAAAACATCTTGGGTGACCGCTTCTCATGTTGGTGAAGCTCCAGCCTGAGAGAATGTTTTAAAAGTAATCTATGAAAAAGCCCTGGGGAGATGGGGAGAATCCAGACGCGGATCACTCTCTACCAGCTTTATTTGTAGTGAACAGCTAGAAACGCGCGAAGCCGAACTGCGGTAAACATGTCAAAGGGTCTGGCAAGTCGCCAAACCCTGAAAAAATGGTGGTCACTTAAGTTGTCAAGGTGTATCGAACAAACAACAAATAAGGTGGACAAAATCGCAAACAGTCTAATCAACAATCTCCCCGAATCAGCCGAACCAGGCTGTAGTTTTCGCTAGTTCAAATTTGCGACTCAAATAAAGCGGAATTGAAGTGAGAATCTTGAGTGCAGTTGAGACTAAGGTGAAGTTCGATCGGTGAAATATCTTTCAGGATTTGCGAGGGATTAAAGCGGGAGACACGGGCTTTAATCGGCTTGGGAGAAGGGTTTGAACTTCTCTTGTGTCTTGAATATAAAGTAGCATCCTCATCCTCGAGTCGCGCACCTGTTTTACTAAAGTTCACTCCATGTTACCGATCGCAATATTTCTCTCAACCTACCGCAAAATCGCTGCCCAAGTTGCGCCGCCGACAATACCATCCGCTTCGAGTCCAAACTTCTGCTGTGCCGCTTTTACCGCTTCCTCGGTTCCGGCTCCAAAGACCCCATCGACTTCACCGTCATAAACGCCGATCGCTCTTAATCGACTCTGCAATCCCCGCACACTTTCACCCGTGGCTCCGCGTCTTAAAATTGGAAACTCGGTGGAAGCGGGTGCAGTAGTTTCAACCCGACGTGGCGCAGTGGGATCAGGATTCGCTGGGGGCGCGACAGGTTCATTGGAGGGAAATAAGCGATTCCAGGTCGCAGCGCCAACAATGCCATCTGCATCCAGTCCAGCGACTTGTTGAAAGCGTCGGACGGCTTGAGCAGTGCTTTCATCAAATACACCATTGACCGAGCCGCCATAATAGCCCAATAGCTTTAAGGTACTTTGTAATTCGGTGACATCTGCCCCTTGGCTTCCTAGGCGGATAATGTTTCGGGCTGGAGTCTGGCTCAATCCAGGATGGATAATCGTAGCCGTAAGAGCGATCGCGAGTGTGAAGAGAAACAGCGATTTGATAAATCGGGTTGGCATCATAGAAAGAAGTTGAAGACGAATCATGGGACGCATGGCGAGGAGCTAAAGTTGCAGAATAAAAACGGTGAGAAATGAACCAAATCAGCGAGAATTCTACACTAGGTTTCGGAAAATAATCATGCAATCTGCACTTCTCTATCGATTTCAAGCAACAATGATGGGCGCGATTATGGGAGAGATGATCGGCATTCAGGCATCGGGTCGCCTGCCGTCGCGTCACTATTCTCTAGAAGACCTAATGGAGTTTTATGCAGAATCTTTGATTGATCCCAGTCGTATCGAGAATTCTAGCGATCCGATTTTCCGAGAACCCCTGACGAATGCGGAAGCAGCGATCGCGCTTCTCCCCGTATTTTTGTATTTCCATGATGACTTTACAAAACTGCGGCAGAATCTCCAAACTGTTCTGAAAGTTTGGCAAAATTTGCTGATCTCAGAGTTAGATCTCTTAGCGATCGGATACACGATCGCTCAAGCCTTGAAAGGCGATCTCAATCCGCGCCGTTTAGTTTCTCCCATGTTTGAAGCATTGCTAGCTCCACCCGAAGGAATTCCCAGACTTCAGCGATTGCAGCAAGTGGAAACGATGGTGCAACAGAAAGTGGGATTAGAAGATGCGGTGCAGTTAATTCTGACCTTGAGTGAAGCGACGACTGGAGATGCCGCGATCGCACTTGCACTCTATTGTTTTCTCAGCACGGCAGGAGATTTTAGATTATCGATTTTGCGGGCGGCTCAGACGCGATATCAGGTTCCTGGAGTCACTGCTTTAACAGGTGCGCTATCGGGAGCATTGAATAGCACGATCGGTCTGCCTGCAGATTGGCGAATGACCTTGAATCAAGAGGAGCATATTCGCCAAATTTGTACGCGATTGTTAGCAAGCTGGTCGGGGATGTATCACTTGAATGATGAGAATATGCGATCGCCCAGTGCTCAGAGTATTACGGCTCCACGTTAGTGGGGAAATGGGGAGTGGGGAGTGGGGTGAACAATTAACCCAATGCCACATCCAAAAACAACATCAATACAAATCCAATCATCACGCCCACCGTCGCCTGCTTCTCTGTTCCCAATCGATGTGACTCAGGGATAATTTCATCACTGATCACAAATAGCATCGCGCCCGCTGCAAATGCCATTCCCCAGGGCAAAACTATTGCAGCGATCGACACGACTGCTGCACCGATTACGCCACCGATTGGCTCTGCCAATCCCGTTAACAACGCTACTCCAAACACACTGCGGCGACGATATCCTTCTCCTAAAAGCGCGATCGCCACAACCAATCCTTCTGGAAAATTCTGCAATCCGATTCCCAAAGTCAGCGCAATTCCATTCGCAACATCGCCGCCGCCAAATCCGACGCCAACCGCCAATCCCTCTGGAAAGTTGTGCAGCGTAATGGCAATGATAAAGAGCCAGACCTGCCGCAATCGATTCGCTTGGGCTGAACCTTCCGATCCTTTAATAAAATGCTCATGCGGAAAGTAGCGATTTGCGAACCAGAGAAACCCACCACCCAATAAGATTCCAGCAACGACGATCGCGGCTGCGATCAGGTGATTTGCACCCAGTTTCTCAGCCGCTTCTATTCCCGGAATCACCAAGGAAAACGAAGTCGCGGCTAACATCACTCCCGCCCCAAACCCCAGAAGTGCACCTTGAGTTTGAGGCGTAATTTCTTTGATGAAAAAGATCGGCAATGCCCCTGCCCCAGTTGCGAGTCCCGCAACCAGGCTGCCAGCCAAACCTAGGAGCGTTACATTATCCCCCATAGGTTCGACCTCGCCAGCTTTTTGGCTTGCGAGTAGACGAGAGGAAAATTCTAAACACAGCGGCTGGATCAGCGAACGGAGACAGCCAGAACAATCCTGCTCCTTTCGCTTGAGCGCGATCGTAAGATTGCAAGATCGCCGCATTCAATCCCAATCGCATCGCAATCAAGGCTCCATTCAATCCCAACGTGATCAAAGCAGGCAAGGTTGTATTTCCAGAAGCAACGATCGCAGCGGTTAAAATCAGCAATGGAATCGGCAATGCTTGGACTAATGTGAGAAATGCCAGATCCCCCCAGATTTGCGCCGAGGTTGAAGCATCCTTGAGATCGAGCGATCGACCCCATTCTTCCCACGTCTCTTTCATGCCCTCATACATGCGGACTTTCAAAACGTTGGCACCATCTAAGAAAGCGACCTTTGCGCCCGTTGCCGCGATGTTTCGCACTAAGGTGACATCATCGCAGAAAGACCCTTTGGCGCTGGTATAGCCGCCGACTTTTTCTAACAGCGATCGCCGACAAAAAAAGCATTGCCCGTTCGCCATCACTCGTTCCGGAGAACTTCCGACTTCTCCTGCTGCTCCAAATCGATACACCAAGGTCATCAATAAAGCAGGCTGTAACCAAAGCTCGCCTGGATACTTGAGAATGAACCGGGGCGAGAGGGTAATCAGGTCAAACCCTTCGCGATTCGCCATTTCGAGCAAGCTACAGACCAAGCTCGGATGCGGAATCGTATCAGCATCAATCCCCAAAATCCATTCGCTATGAGAAGAACTTGCCAAGAATCCGTTGTGCAATGCCCAAGGACGACCCACCCAGTCTGGAGGCAGAGGAGGATCATTGATCAATCGAAATCGCGGATCAGTCGCTTGGGCGACTCTGACTAAATCCGGCGTTTTGTCGGTCGATCGACTATCCACGATCGTAATTTCTCGCACCTCATACGTTTGGCGCGTCAACCCTTCTAGACAAGGCGCAATACGATCGGCTTCATTCAGCGTCGGCACAACGACACTCACCGCTCCGAAAAAGTTTGGATTCGGCAGTTGAGGTTGAAGCGGAGGACGACGCACAGCCCCTTTGAGCAATCGCGAGAGTAGAATTGCTGCCGCCGGAATTTGAATTGCTAACAGTACGAGGAAAAACACATCCTGAAATACAAAAGCCTGGGAATCAATCAATCCCAGGCAATAGATTCCGGTCTGTCCGATGAAATTCGTCAACCTTCCAACCCCTTAAAAATCAAATGCTGTTCATTATTGCAGGAAAGGTCGAGAGAAGGAGAGAGCGGGTGACTTTCTTTTCCCCCTATCTCCCCATCTCCCTATCTCCTCTACTTCTGCCCGACACCTACCGAAACTGTCGGCACTTCGCGCGTCAAATTTCCAGACAACGCAGACTCAACTCCTTGAGCAGGCTTCGTCATCCACCAAAGCGCGATCGCTGGAACGACACCCAACACAATACTCATCGAAGTCGGAATTAAATAGCGCGAATCCAACTCAGTAACGGTGATGATTGCTCCGAAGGCAAAGTTAATCAAGTAGACAATCAGCGGCACAGACAACTGAGCACGATTCAAATTCAACGGCTTTGCACCCCAGAACAGCGATGCCACAAACATAAAGATTGCACCCGTTCCCAACCAGCCTGTGACATTTCGGTAAGGCATCCCGAAGAATTCACCGACTTCACCAAATTCCCAGAAAGGATAAGGCGCTTGGCTCATTGCCGGATCGAGAACGAAATCCCAGGCAGTTAATAATACAGAACCGAGCGCGATCGAGCCGACCAATTTCGCCCAAAGCGGCAGTCCAATGCTTTCTAAGCCCGATCGTGCCAGCACATAGCAACACAATCCGACATAGAACCAAGACAAGGGAATAGTGAAGGGCACAAGGCCTGCGATCTTATAGCCCAACCCATTCAAATAACCATACGCACCAAACGGGAATCCCGTACTGGTTCCCAGCAATTCACTACCCAAAGAAAGAATCACTGCAGGTAGCATAAATGTCAGCCAGTGCCGTATTCCGAGCGTCCGGTAAGCATAGATTGCTACCGTCACAGCCCCGAGTAGGATATACCCGACTCCGCCATTCGCCATGCTCCACCCAAACGCGGTTTGCCCAACCGTCGGAAGAGATGCAATAAATTCTGGATTGGGCAGCACCAGCAATAATCCCGCTAATCCAAAAGCCAGCGCCAACGAATGTCCTGCCAAACACAGGCGCTCAACTGTAACCAGATGCTTCATACCGTTTCCTCAGAAAATATGGCACTAACTTTGCCTGACTATTTAGTTTACAAATCTTCAGGTATTTTCAGTCGTTTCTTCCGATGCTTTTTTCTAGATTTCCGAAAAAGCATCTGATTTTGGGATGAAATTCTGGATTGAGGAGGCGTATCAAGGGTGACCCACTGCGACCCATCGGAATCGTCTTTTTTCAATTAACCTCATAAATTCATGTGCTCTGAGATAGAAATGTCCTCACCGCCATATCGCAGCAGATTACGCCTAAATCCAAAATTGCTTCGTTCCCTTAGTTAGGATAAGTCTTTTATACTTACGAATATCCTTCTACTTTCTCCGTTTCGTCATGAATTCTGTTACTTGTCCAGTTCCCGACGAACAGCAGCCGCTCAATGAATATCAAGAACTGAAGGAATCTTGGTTTTTTCGCTGGGCAACGCTCGATCGCATTTCCTATCTCAAGCCTGTAGTGATTCTCTGGGCAATAAGTTGGCTTGTTGCTGCGCCTGTCGCTGCGGTGAGTTTTCCGCCTGCAAAGCATTTACCCCAATTTCTCTTATTTGCATCGGCAGGAGCATTTGTGATTCCGGGTTTGGCACTGGTGCGGCTCTATCTGGGCTGGGCATATGTGCAACGGCGCTTAAGTGATACGGCGATCTTTTACGAGGAATCTGGCTGGTATGACGGGCAGATGTGGGAAAAACCACCCGAAATTCTCGCGCAAGATCGATTGGTAGTCAGCTATCAAGTTCAGCCGATTTTGCAGCGCTTGAAAAAGACATTCATTACGATCGGTGTAAGTTTCGCGATCGGGATTCTGCTCTGGATCATTCTCTAGAGTTTTGAACTTTGGCACTGAATGCGAAATCGGCGCTACAATCAGAAATGCTCTTTTATGCTTGTTTAGTATGGATACCGTTGAATTAAAGCGGAATGTCGAATTGCTCACTTCGCGCCTGGGAACTACCCAGGACTATCTTTGACGTTCCTGCTCTGACTGCGAAAATTCAAGATCTTGAGCAAATTGCATCTCAACCGAATTTCTGGGACGACCAAACTCAGGCACAACGCACCCTTCAAGAATTAAACGACTACAAATCTCACCTCGAACAGTTTGATCGCTGGAAATCTGATCTCGCTGACGCTGAAGCGACCTTAGAATTGCTCGAACTCGAAATGGATCAATCCCTGCTCGAAGAAGCTGAAGCAAAGACGCAGCAACTTCAACGGGATCTCGACCAGTGGGAACTGCAACAAATGCTGTCTGGCACTTACGATGCCAAGGGCGCAATTCTGACCATTAATGCAGGTGCAGGTGGAACCGATGCCCAAGACTGGGCGGAGATGTTGTTACGCATGTATACCCGTTGGGGTGAAGCACATGGGTATAAGGTGCATTTGATGGAAGTTTCCGAAGGAGACGAAGCGGGGATTAAGTCTGCCACGCTTGAGATCGATGGGCGCTATGCCTATGGTTATCTCAAAGTCGAGAAAGGGACGCATCGCTTAGTTCGGATTTCGCCGTTTAATGCGAATGACAAGCGGCAGACGAGCTTTGCTGGCGTGGAAGTGATGCCGATGATTGATTTGTCGGTGCAGTTAGATATTCCTGAGAAGGATTTAGAAATCACGACTTCTCGCGCGGGCGGTAAAGGTGGGCAGAACGTCAACAAAGTTGAGACGGCTGTGCGAGTTGTCCATAAGCCAACAGGCATTGCAGTGCGGTGTACAGAAGAGCGATCGCAGCTTCAAAACAAAGAGAAAGCACTCGCCTACCTGAAAGCCAAATTGCTGATTATCGCAGAAGAACAACGCGCCAAAGAGATCGCGGAAATTCGAGGCGATATGGTTGAGGCAGCTTGGGGAATGCAGATCCGCAACTATGTGTTCCATCCCTATCAGATGGTGAAAGATCTCAGAACGAATGTGGAGACAACCGCAGTTCAAGACGTAATGAATGGAGAACTTGATCCATTTATTGAGGCGTGTCTGAGACAAGAGAATCAACTGGTGGAAGCTTAGAAACCCTAAAAGGGTGTTTTAAAAGTATCAAATGTTTCCTCGCTGCGTTCTATCTCACCCCGGAATGAATTCGGGGCTAACAGTGCGAAGTCCTTTGGAAAGGACTGAAGACCCCATTCTGATTGAATTTTAGTCCCTTCAGTGGACTTCGTTCAACTAGCCCCGGCTTTCAGTCCGGGGGCGGGTGAATGTGTCTGAAAGATTACCTTTAAAACACTTTCTAAGAGTTTATCGTCCGGGTCTTGTGTCCGTAGCCAGTTGGGAAATCGGGAGAATCCAGGCTTAAATTTCTCCCTATCTCTCAATTCTGTTTTTCACGCGTCAAATACGGGAGTGCAACAATCTCACCGAGATCAGTCTGTAATCCTGCTCCACCTGCTTTGGTGCGAATATAGGCAAGCCCAATCGAGTCTACAACACTGGTAATTTTTCCAACTTTTTCATCCGCGATCGACACAACTGTTCCAGGTTCGACCGCTTGATTGAGCTTGATGCCCCAGAGGTTTTGTTTCACGCCGTTATAGGCATCCAGACGGGCAATTGTTTCTTGTCCGATATAGCACCCTTTATTCCATGAAATCGTATGCCACAATCCGGCTTCTAAAGGATTGTAATCATCGGTCAATTCAGTTCCCGGCATTGGACGACCTTGTTCAACTCGTAGCTGATTCCAGGCTTGATCATCAATTTCAGTTGCGCCCAAATCTTTGAGCTTTGACGTGAGATCAATTGCTCGATCGCTGATTAAGGTATATCCTTCCGTCGCAAGTCCACTACCAACCGCAATCCGAATTCCGTCGACAAGGCAGTGCGTTCCGTAAGGCTGAGCGATCAACTCGGCTGCACCCAGTTCTTTGACAATGTCATGGCTCTTTGAACCCAAGACTGAGACTGTTTGAGTCTCGGCAGTGATATCAGCAAGTTTCACTTTATCTGCGAAGAATATATAGCGATCGAGAAACTTCATCAGCTTTTCAGTCAAACCAGGTGAAACGAGCAAAATCACCGAATCTTCTAGAATGTACGCCGTTGCGAGATCGATCGTTCTAGCCGTTGAAGTGACGAAGACAGTATCGCAACCTTCGCCGGGTTTTCTGAGATTAAATGTATTGGTGCTTTGATTGTGGAGAAAATTGAGGCGATCAGCATCTGAGACTTGGATGCGTCCCCAGGATGAGCGATCGTAAAAAACAGCACCTTCAACTTGAGTCATAGCAATTTCAAATAAGCGTGAATCAAATTACCTTCTCACTTTATTCTTCATCATTTCGGTCTTCTTGCTGGGATTCCATCCCACCCGTCAATGAAAATCCGGGGCGAGATGGAATCGCAGCGAGACAGAATCAAACCAGAGTGAAATTGACAAACTATTTCACAACGGCGGGACGAGTAGCAGAAGGCTTACGATCGATGACTTGATCCACCAATCCATAGTCCTTCGCTTCTGTGGCAGACATAAAGAAGTCGCGCTCTGTATCCTGTTCGATTCGCTCAAGCGGTTGACCTGTGTGATCCGCGAGAATCGTATTCAAGCGCTTCTTGAGATACAGAATTTCTTTCGCTTGAATTTCGATATCCGTCGCTTGTCCTTGAGCACCACCGAGCGGTTGGTGAATCATAATCCGCGAGTGAGGCAGGCTCATCCGTTTGCCCTTAGTGCCAGCACTCAGGAGAAATGCACCCATTGAAGCGGCAAACCCGACACAAATCGTCGAAACGTCAGGGCCGATTTGCTTGATCGTATCGTAGATGCCCATCCCGGCTGACACCGAGCCACCCGGAGAATTGATGTAGAGATAGATATCTTTTTCGGGATCTTCGGCTTCGAGAAACAGCAGTTGAGCTACGACCAAATTGGCGACATCGGAATCGATCGCGCTACCGAGGAACACAATTCGCTCCCGTAAGAGTCGAGAGTAGATATCAAAGGCGCGTTCGCCGCGTCCGGAGGTTTCAATAACGGTAGGAATCATGAATCCAGTCCAGTGAATTTTCTATATTTTAGCGACCTAAGCGCGATCGTGTTGCATAGGTCGTATCAGTGCGGTATCTAAACAAGTGATTGATTAACTCGAATTTACATAATAGATTGACTGAAGATCCTACAAGATTGACTTGAGGTAGCTGTGAAGAAATCTGGTGTTTTATTTCTATTGATCACGACGGGAATTGTGCTTGGAACTGCGTCAGGAATTTATTATTTCTGGAGACAGTTGACACAATTACCCGAATGGTATGCGCAGGGAGAAAAGAATCCCAAAACTTATGCCCAAATTCAAAAGTCTGGGGCAGCTATTGAAAAAAAGATTGAGGAGAAAGCTCAATCAATTCCACAACCCAATCGGGTTTCTCCTGATACAAAGATTGTTGCTAATGCTTCGCCTGACAAGCCTTTCAGCCCAAATCCAAATGTACAAGTTGCCCTAAATTCTCAGGAATTGAATGATCTTTTGGTAACAAAGATCACTGAAAAAAGTGGCGGTCAACCCTTACCAAACTCTGTGAAAGGATTTCATACTTCGCTGAAAGATGACAAGCTAAAAACAGGAGCGGTTGTAGATGTTCAGGAGTTAAAAAATAGCGGACTGGGATCAAAACAGCAAAACTTGTTATCTGAAATTACGCAAAAAATTCCGATGAGCGATCGCAAAGTTTACATCGGCGTTGAAGGCAAACCAGAAATGCAAAATGGCAAGTTACGGTTTGATCAAAATGCAAAAATCCAGATTGGGAATATGAGTTTTACGATCGCAGAAGTTGCCAATCGGTTGGGTGTCCCTGCTGCCAAAGTGCAGGAGCAACTCAATATCGAGATGAAGCTGCGCGGTCTGGATATCAAGGATATTGACTTCAAAGACGGCAATGCGATTTTGCGGGGAGAAGCAAAATAAGCTCAAATTAGCTCAGAGGGGTGAAGAATTTGCGGATTTCAAGCACAATTTTGAAATCGTGTTCTTCACCGCTCTATGCCGAATCGCTTACTCCATGCCCAAAGCCTTTATCTACGCAAACATGCTCACAATCCGATCAACTGGTGGGCTTGGAGCGAAGATGCGATCGAGACGGCACGCCGAGAAAACAAAATCATCTTCCTCTCGATCGGGTACTCTTCTTGTCACTGGTGTACGGTGATGGAAGGTGAAGCGTTTTCAGATGAGACGATCGCTGACTATCTAAATGAGAATTTCTTACCGATCAAGGTCGATCGCGAGGAACGCCCAGATCTCGACAGCATTTATATGCAAGCGCTGCAAATGCTTACGGGACAAGGAGGATGGCCCTTAAATATTTTTCTAACTCCAGACGATTTAGTCCCGTTCTATGGCGGAACGTATTTCCCAATCGATCCCAAATATGGTCGTCCTGGTTTTTTGCAAATCTTGCAGACGTTGCGGCGCTTGTATGACAGCGATCGTGCCAAGATCGATGGAGTCAAATCAGAAATTCTCACAAATCTCCAAAACTCAGTTCTGCTTCCCACTCAGACTTTAAGCGACGAACTCTTAAAACTGGGGTTGGAATATAGTACCGGGATTCTATCGGCACAAATGCCTGGTACAAGATTTCCGATGATTCCTTATGCGGATGCAGTCCTGCACGCAGTTCGGTTCGACTTCGATCGGTATGACGCGCGCGAAGCAGTGACTCAACGCGGCTTAGATTTAGCTTTAGGTGGCATCTTTGACCATGTCGCAGGCGGATTTCATCGCTATACCGTGGACGCGACTTGGACAGTTCCGCACTTTGAGAAAATGCTGTACGACAATGGGCAGATTGTCGAATATTTAGCAAATCTCTGGGCATTGGGCGTGCAAGAACCTGCGTTTGAAAGAGCGATCGCGAAAACGGCTCAATGGCTCAAACGCGAAATGACTGCACCCGAAGGCTACTTTTATGCCGCACAAGATGCCGATAGTTTTGTTACTCCAGAAGATGCAGAACCCGAAGAAGGAGCTTTCTATGTATGGAGCTATTCAGAACTGCAAGCGTTACTAACTTCGGAAGAATTCACAGAGCTATCGGAACAGTTCTCAATTGTTCCTGCTGGAAATTTTGAAGGCAAAATCGTACTACAACGCCAGAACTCTAACCAACTTTCACAGACTGCTGAAACTGCCCTCAGCAAGTTGTTTGAAGTTCGATATGGAGCTTGTGTGAGTGATCCGTTTCCGCCTGCTCGGAATGCAGAAGAAGCAAAATCTATTGCTTGGTCAGGACGAATTCCAGCCGTTACCGACACAAAAATGATTGTTGCTTGGAATAGTTTAATGATTTCGGGACTCGCTCGATCGTATGCGGTGTTTCGAGAATTAGAATACTTAGAACTTGCCAGCCAAGCCGCAGATTTCATTCTGCAAAATCAATGGATCAATCAGCGCTTCCATCGCCTAAATTATGGCGGCAAAGTTGAGCTACTTGCCCAAGCTGAAGACTTTGCTCTGTTCATTAAAGCTCTACTCGATTTACATCAAGCTACACGGAGCATTCGATCCGATGCGCCAGAGAACCAGACAGATTGGCTAGCAGAAGCCATTCGGATTCAAGATGAGTTTGACGAGTATCTTTGGAGCATCGAACAAGGTGGCTATTACAACACAGCAAAAGATGCGAGTCGAGATTTACTGATTCGGGAACGGAGCTATGCCGATAATGCAACACCTGCGGCAAATGGCATTGCGATCGCGAATTTAGTCCGTTTGTCATTACTAACTGAGAACTTAGATTACTTCGATCAAGCAGAGCAAGCCTTACAAGCGTTTGCAAGCGTGATGGAACAATCGCCTTCTGCTTGTCCGAGTTTGTTTGTTGCACTCGATTGGTTTCGCAATCAAACACTGGTTCGGAGTTCGATCGAGCAAATTACTCCGCTCGAAACCCATTACTTGCCCACAACTGCGCTAATTGTCATTGATGCTTTACCAGAAAACGCTGTGGCGCTAGTGTGCCAGGGGTTAAGTTGCAAAGAGCCAGCATTGACGCAAGAACAAATGATGCAGCAACTCCAACAGAGCCAGATTAGAAGCCGATAAATTCTGAAAAATGGCTTGTCACATTTTGAGTATCTTGCCTCAGAATGTGAAAATTTCCGTTTTTTGCGAATAAATATTGCAGGTGTTCAATTGCCTTGTGAGAGTATGGTTGCCGAACTTTCCTTTTGTTTTTCGCAACATTTAAGTCCTTACTGGTATTCTCGTTTCTAATTCAGTTTGTGCTTGCTAGGCAGCGTAGCCAAAAGAGACAGGTAACTCACCCCATGAAGCCTGAACTTTCTGACCCTCAACGGACAGTCAACTCCCGCACAGCAGAAAAGGCACATTACATCACGTTTTATCAGGATTAGGCAATGAGGGGAGATGGCTTACAGATGACTCACGATCGACTACTGACGGGAATTTCAGGACTCAACGAAGTGCTTCATGGTGGATATGTACCCGGTCGTGCTTATCTGGTTCGAGGCGGACCGGGTACAGGTAAAACAACCTTAGGAATGCACTTTTTAGCGTCGGGAACCGCAAACGGTGAAACCGTTCTGTTCATTACACTGGCAGAAACGGTTGCCCAACTGCAAAAAACAGCTGAAGGCTTGAACTTCAACACTCAGGGCATCACGTTTCTTGACCTTAGCCCCACCTCCGACTTTTTTGCTCAAGTACAAACCTACGATATTTTCTCAGCCGCTGAAGTCGAGCGCGAGCCAACAACCCAACGCATTGTAGAACAAGTTGAAAGCCTAAAGCCGCAGCGAATTTTCATCGACTCAATGACCCAATTTCGCTACCTGGCAACCAATACCTTTCAGTTCCGTAAGCAGGTATTGTCGTTTCTGCGATTTCTGACAGAGAAAGATATTACGGTGCTGTTTACCTCAGAACACAGCGTCGAAGCCCCCGACGATGATTTACAGTTCATGAGCGACGGGGTGCTTGACTTGAACTTTAATGAGGACAATCGCACCCTGTCGGTTTCCAAGTTTCGAGGAAGCGATTTTCGCAGCGGCAATCATAGCTTTCGCCTCACGAGTGAAGGAATGCAGCTTTTTCCGAAACTATTACCCAGAGTATCGGAACAAGCGCTGACCGTAGAAACGATTTCTTCGGGAATTCCAGAAATTGATGCACTGTTGCATGGTGGTCTTGAACGCAGCACGATTACCATCATCAGTGGACCGAGTGGGGTAGGAAAGAGTACGTTAGGGCTTCAGTTTATGAAAGAGGCAGCCGGACGGGGAGAGCGATCCGTGATTTACACCTTTGAGGAAAACAAGGAAACGCTGTTGCATCGGGCTGAAGGAGTCAATATTCCGGTTCACGCCATGCAGGAGCGCGGCACTTTATCGATCGTGCAAATCGAACCGCTCCACTATACCCCTGATGAATTTGCCAACCTCGTGCGCCAGGAAGTCGAAGAACATCAGGCACGGATTGTCATGATCGATAGTGTATCGGGGTATCGGCTCTCAGTTCGAGGCGAAGACTTAACCCCTCACATTCATTCCCTCTGTAAGTATTTGCAAAACCTGGGGGTTGCTGTTCTGCTAGTGAATGAAGTTGAATCGATTACCGGAGAATTTCAGGCAACCGAAATTGGGATTAGCTATTTAGCAGACAATATTATCTTTCTGCGCTATCTGGAAATACACGGTGAATTGAGACGTGTGATCGGCGTACTGAAGAAGCGGATCAGCGATTTTGAGAAAACCCTGCGTGAATTTCAAATTAGTCGGGATGGGATTAAAGTTGGCAATCCGCTCAATCGACTTCGAGGTATCCTCACAGGTATCCCCGAATTGCTAGAGGGTGAGTAAGCGATGAACCGAATTGTGATCTTTGTTGAGCAAACGGAGAATCGCCGCCTCCTGACAGAGTGGCTAGGACGATATTACGATGTCACCGTTGGAGAGTCTGTGGTGCAGGCAAAGCATGCTGTCCCACTGCTCAATGAACCGTTTGACCTGTGCATTTTGGATGGACCAGCGTTACACCATTTGTGGGAATGGGTACAGGCGAGGAAAAACGCAGAGCAACCTGTATTTTTGCCTGTTTTGCTGATTACGCTCCAACCGGATATCAGACTGGTGACGCGACATCTCTGGCAAACTGTTGATGAACTGATTAGCAAACCAATCGAAAAGTTAGAGTTACAGGCACGAGTGGAAATCTTACTGCGATCGCGACGACTTTCCCTTCAACTTCAAGCTGCCCTAGAACAAGAACGCGAACTCAAACAGATCAAAACACGCTTTGTCTCAATGGTGTCCCATGAATTTCGCAATCCTCTCAATATCATTTTCGGGTTCTCTCGACTGCTAGAGAAAAGCGACTTATCACCAGAACGGCGAGCCGACTTTGCTCAACGCATCCATATCGCCGTCAGAACAATGACTGCTCTACTCGATGATGTCTTGGCATTGGGCAAAGCAGAAGCGATCGGGGCGACGGCAAATATGACATTGATTGTCATTGAGCCGTTCTGCCGCAAATTAGTGGAAGAGATCAAGTTTGGTATGGGAGCTAACCATACAATTCAGTTTGACTGTGCAGCAGAATGCCTGAGCGTTCATGTGAATGAGGTATTGCTGCGCCAAGTTCTCACCAATCTGCTCTCCAATGCCATCAAATATTCTCCCCCTCAAAGCACTGTTCGGCTTCGATTGCAGTGTGAATCAGCAGCAGTGATCATCCAAGTCCAGGATGAAGGGATTGGTATTTCTCCCACGGATCAAGCACACCTGTTTGAATCCTTTTTTCGTGCAAGCAATGTCGGCAATATTTCAGGAACAGGGTTAGGGCTAGCCATTGTGAAACAGGTCATTGAGCAATCGGGTGGAACAATTTCCGTCGCAAGTGAGGTGAATGTTGGCACGACATTTACAGTAACTTTGCCGATCAATCAATAACTAATCCAGGAACATCACTCCTCTCTTACTGACAAAACCCCGTTCGATTTTCTGAATATCTCTCGTAGGCTAGAATCGCTAGCTTCGTCAAGCCAGTAAAATCGGAGCGAAATTGCTCAGTTGTAAAAATGACGAAAGAGTTTACGCGCCGGAAATTCATTGCTACTGCTACTCTCGCAACAGGGTTTGCCCTAGCGGTACAACCTATTTCAGCCAAAACAATCACGACTGACGCGAAGGGATTGATTGTAGGTGCCGTCAAAATTCCCGTTGCAGATGGCGAGCTTCCTGCTTACAGAGCGCAGCCAGCGACAGGTTCTAATTTTCCAATTGTTTTGGTGATTCAAGAAATCTTTGGGGTGCATGAGCATATCCAAGATGTTTGCCGCCGATTTGCCAAGTTAGGTTATGTCGCGATCGCACCTGAATTATTTATCCGGCAAGGCGATGTCTCAAAGTTAAGCAGCATTGATCAAATTCGTCCGATTGTTGCCAAGGTTCCAGATGCCCAAGTCATGTCTGATCTAGATGCAACCGTGAATTGGGCAGTGCGCTCAGCCAAGGGAAATGCTGAACGGTTAGGAATCACAGGCTTTTGTTGGGGAGGACGAATGACCTGGCTCTATGCAGCACATCGTCCCCAAGTCAAAGCAGGAGTGGCATGGTACGGGCGCCTCGTCGGTGATGCAACACCAGTCACCCCTAAGCATCCAATCGATATTGCAGCATCGCTCAAGGTTCCAGTTCTAGGACTGTACGGCGGCAAAGATACAGGCATTCCGCTTGAAACAGTGCAACAGATGCAAGCTCGACTCAAAACCGGGCAGAGCCAGTCTGAAATCATTGTTTATCCAGATGCACCTCATGCTTTCTTTGCGGATTATCGTCCCTCTTATCGGGAGAGAGAAGCGATCGAAGGATGGCAACGGCTTCAAGCATGGTTTAAGCGGCAGGGAGTTTAGTCCGCGATCGCGACATTACTCCTCGCAGTTTTGCTGACTCCAAATATATTGCCGCTCAGCAAATTGCTCTCTATGCTTCCTCACCATTGGACATGCCAAGCACTGAATCGGAATCCCTATCCGCTTAGCTCATCCCTCATGTTTGACGAATTCCCTCAGCCTGATGAACCCAGTAGAATTAACTGAGCAATTTCATCAAACTAGAAGAACTGATTGATCGTATTCAGGAGCAAAATTATGAGAAAGCCTATTTATGCTGCTTTGACTTGTGCCTGTATCATCATCAATACGTCTTGCAATACCAAGCACGCATTTGCTTCACCGGGTTCGCAGCAGAACAACAGCAAGTTAACGATGTGCTCAAACAGATGATTGCCGAAAATGCAAATTCTAAATCCCGTCTCGCGAACCGAGTTGACACAACCAAACTAGGACTATTAGGACACTCGCTCGGTGGTTATGTCGGATTAAGAGCGATTCAGAATCAGTGCTTTCCGGGGATATGCACAGGCAATTTTACAAGCACATTCAAACGCCGCCAAAGGCACTCATTATCGTCAAGGGGGCAAATCACTACAGCATGACCAATCAAGATAATCCCCGTGATCCAAGCCGACCCACTCTAAATCAACCTCAAGCAATTGCAACGATCGCCCGATGGAGCGCATTGTTTTTACGAGCGCACCTACTGAATGATTCAGTCGCTTTTGATCGTGTATACAAGAGGGGAAACGCCCACGATCGTGCTACTACTGTGACCAGTGAGCCTCCTCAATCCATTCGCTCTCATCCATAGATGTAATCTACTTCACCTTTCACACTCACTGAGTTACTCTTAAACTCTACTTCTGCAAGTCGCACCTGCACAGAACCAAGATAAAAACAAAATAGGGATGAGATTAAACGCATGAATTCAAAGCCCCCCTTTCGAGAACTCGGGCGGAAATCCCAAAAGCACAAGCTCAAAGCTGGAATCAAACAACGATTCAATGGAGCCTGTGCCTACTGTGGACGTACTCCCCAAGTTCTCACCTTGGATCACATCGTGGCTGAATCCAAAGGGGGCAGGAATGTCATATCAAATTTAGTCGCAGTCTGTAACCGCTGCAATCTCAGTAAAGGCAGTCTTCCCCTCTGGCAATGGTGGCAAGCCTCTCCCTGGTGGAATGAAGAAAGAGCGATCGCGGTTGCTGCAACGGTATTGATCTGTGCGCTTAAGTCGCCAGCATCCGCAACGCTACCGCTTCCGCCGTCTTAATGCCGTCAATTCCTGCTGAAAGAATTCCGCCTGCATAGCCTGCGCCTTCTCCCGCTGGAAACAAACCCTGAGTATTCACACTCTGCCCATCTTCCCCACGCTTGATCCGAATCGGGGAAGAGGTTCGAGTTTCTACACCCGTCAGAACCGCATCGGGCATCGCAAACCCTGCGATCTGTTTTTCAAAGGCGGGGAGAGCTTCGCGGATTGCCGCGATCGCGTACTCTGGTAAGCTCGATCCCAAATCTCCTAACCGCACACCCGGCGCATAGGACGGCAACACACTGCCAAATTCGCGCGACGGACGATCGGCAATAAAGTCTCCGACTAACTGCCCTGGAGCCTCATAGGTTCTGCCCCCTAACTCAAACGCCCGCTTTTCTAACTGTCGCTGCAAGGCAATTCCCCCTAAAGGACTTCCTGGATAATCGTCGGGCGAAATGCCAACGACAATCCCACTATTAGCATTACGTTCATTGCGAGAATACTGGCTCATACCGTTTGTGACGACATGCCCTGGCTCTGAAGTCGCAGCAACGACTAATCCACCGGGACACATACAGAAGCTATACACCGATCGCCCATTTTTGGCATGATGCACTAACTTATAATCTGCTGCCCCCAATCGTCGATCGCCTGCATATTGTCCGTATCGGGCGCGATCAATCACGGGCTGCGGATGCTCAACCCGGAAGCCGATCGAGAACGGTTTCGGCTCAATATAAACACCTTGATCGAACAACATTTGGAACGTATCGCGAGCGCTGTGTCCAATCGCGAGCACCACATACCGACTTTCGAGGATTTCTCCACTCTCTAAGCGAACGCCCTGCACTTGCCGATTTTCAATCAAGACCTCTTCGACTCGGCTTTGGAAGCAAATCTCACCGCCCAAGGATTCGATCGTTGCTCTCATCTTCTCAACGATTCCCACCAGCTTAAATGTCCCAATGTGCGGACGATTTACATACAGGATCTCCGGTGAAGCGCCCGCATTGACTAATTCTGTCAACACTTTCCGCCCATAGTGTTGCGGATCGCGAACTTGGCTGTAGAGTTTGCCATCGGAGAAAGTTCCTGCTCCGCCTTCGCCAAACTGAGCATTCGATTCTGGATTAAAGTCAGCTCTCTTTTTCCAAAAGCCAAACGTATCGGCCGTGCGATCGCGGACTTGTTTTCCCCGCTCCAGCAGAATCGGGCGAAATCCCATCCGCGCCAGCATCAGTCCCGTAAACATCCCACAAGGCCCTGTGCCAATGACGATCGGTCGCTCTGTAAATCCTTGCGGCGCGTGAGCCACGGGACGATAGCTCATATCCGGTGTCTCTTTCACCCGCGGATCTTTCTTAAACCGTTGCAGTACTCGTTTTTCTTGCTTGATTTCTACGTCCAGAATATAGACCGCAGTAATCTTCTCCCCTCGATTGCGGGCATCATAGCTGCGCTTAAAAATGGAATACCCAACCAATTCTTCTGCCCTAAGGTGCAGCATGTCGAGAATGGCGCTTTCAATTTCCGCTTCGGTATGATCTAACGGGAGCTTTATTTCACTGAGCCGCAACATAATCTAGAGTCCAACCTACAAGGTTCAGGATAACGTCTCCGCGATACCAACTTACTCCATTTTGAGAACATTGCCTTTGGCACAGCAAAGCTGTTCGCGCACTGCTTAGAAAAAGGTAGAACACTCTGCTCCCTCCATCAACATCTGCAGCTGTCGATCGACAATGTTCAATTTGATATCCGTCCAGTGCCAAAATTTTCAAGTAGCGCTCTCTGTTGTACCATCTCTGAAGCTCAAAGCCTTCCAAGTCACCTTGCATAAACCATCCAGTTCAACCGTATAAGTCAGTAGCAGAGAACAAATCCCCAACACCTCACAGCTCAGGAGATCAGTCATGTTGTACCCTACACTTCACAAACTTGCAGCTTCCCTTCTCCGTCCGATCGCTGAAAAACTCGACAATCTTGAAATTCACACCGCTGAAACTGCTCACTTCTTCTGTCGCCTCATTCCTGCCCAATGCCCGTTTGAACGTGATGTCCGCTTCTTCGGTCGCGTTTTGTTTCACATTCCGCCGATGTGCAAACTGAACCCGTTCTACGAACAACTCGTAGGATTACGATTCAAAGCACTGTGTTACCTAGCAGATGTCTGTGGTGAAGATATTGCAGCTTACTGCTAGGGTTCTTGCCATCCGTTCAATGAACCGAACTGTTCACTGTACTTTCATCGACTGTACTCTCAGTTTGTGAAAGTTTCTGGATGGTGGCTAGACTTGGGTATATCTGCGCTACAATGTCCGCTAGTATTGGGTTTGGCCAATCTACTCAGAAAGTCTAAGCCATTACTAAAGTGTTTTCAGTAGTCTCATAATGAGCATTCTCAAATTCATCACGCTTTCGAGCATTTTGACTGTCTCTCTTCCCGCGATCGCACAACCTAAACAAGTTCTTGATTCGGGATGTCGTCAAGGTACTTGCTGGGAATCATCTTTACTGAGCAGAACATTAGTCCATCAAAATCAGCTGGGTGGAGCAGCAAATCAGCTCTACAGAATTGAAGTTGAAACTCAATTTACAGGTAAAGACTCTAAGACTGAACGAACCTCACGATGGGTTTATTGCTCAACCAGCCAACCTTTTGTAGCATTCACCTCTGCACCGAATGACGAGCTAATTTACCTTCACTACCTGAATCCTGGTGGCGATGTATTCGGCTATAACTCTGGATCTAACAGAATATATTGGGCAGTCTGTCATGATATCTGGAATGCTAAAGTTTTTAGCCCACAAGAAGGGCTTGCACGAAAAGCTCAGCAACTAGGATATTCACGTTCATTGCAAAGTGATCAAAGAGAAATTCCTAAACAGCTATTCCAGCCCTAACCCTGCACAACGATCTGCTTAACTTCTCCATTACGAAACACAATCTCCTTATATCGCAGTCCCAAATTAATCGTGAAATGCACGATCTGTTGTGTTTCCTAAATCCCCCAAATTTTGGAGACTTTGAAACTGGGAATTTTGAGACTTCTCAGTCCCTCAGCATGGAGAATTTAGGAGCGTTCTCAAATTTCACAACTCAAATCGGATTGCTCTATGTGTAGATTGAAAGAACAGCAAATTGCTAGCAGAATAAAGTGTTATTCGACAATTGTTGTCGAATAACACTTTAAATGTCGTCATAACGAATTGATGTCGTTCAGCCTCAACAACTTAAACTTCCTATTAATATTGACTTTCAGCTCTTTCAGAGCGATCGCGCCCTTGCAGGACGATTAACATTATCCATGTCGCTTTTCAGAGTAGTAACAAATTCAGTGTCGTGTTTTACGATCAGGGGTTTAACACAATCAGCGTCATGATTTTGAGATCTCAATAGATGACAACCAGCAAAAGGACAACCTGACTTCAAAATCTACAATCAGACCACAATCAAGGTGCGATCGCGGCAAGATTCCCATAAACCTCAGTTTCCGCATAGTGTTTAGAAAAAATCTGCTTGAAAATCTATTTAGCTAGAAACCCAGAAATTCTAGCTAAATAAGAATTACTCAGCACTTTCAAGTAGTTGCTGTAGAGCTTCTCTATATTCTGGATCAACGTTTTTGATGAACCGTGGATCGTTTTTGAAGAGGTTAATGAAGTATGCAGAAAACTCTGCTCCACTCTGTCCATTAATGAGACTGATTGCAATCTCAGTCATAGATTTATCAAGACTATTGCCCTGATATTTATCAGGTGATGATTGTTGTTGATGCTGATTATTTCTACGTAAAAAATTAAGCATTGCAGTAATTCTGTTTATAGTTCAAATATACTATATCAGCTTGGTGGATGCTTTTGTTACTTCTTACACCTGTATTAAAATGTCGTAAAATTTGTAGAATTCAGGGTCTTTTTTCTAGAACTTTTGATATGGCTCAAAATTCTCCCAATTGGTTTGCAATTATCCTCGGCAGTAGTGGTTTAGTTGGTTTAGTAACTCTTGTAACAAAAGGTATTGTTGACCGGAAAGATGTTCATATTCAATATCTGACTCAGCGTAATGAAGACCTAAAAGAAGAAGCAAAAGCAGAAAAGGAGAAAGCAGCTCGTTTAGTTATTGATATTGCTCAGCGACTAAACAACGTTGATACTGGGCGCTTTAGTCCTGAAGATGCTGTAAGACTTAAGGAAATTTTTAGTTTGCTTAACAATTTCGAGTCTCTTTCAAAGGGGTTTGCAGATTGCAAGGAAGCGGCAGAATGGCTAGAGACTTGTAAGGAGAATTGGGTTCAGCAAGCAAGCAAATATACACTCCGAAGTTACTCGAATTTAATTCCTAGGCAGAAGATAGGGCGATTCAAGGAAGATTTGACTGAATATCTTAATTGGGTGCATACCTGCCTCAAGAAGTATGGTGGTCGCACTCAAAATACTCCTCTTCCTGTAGAGAATCCTATAGTTGAGTCTCCTCATCCCTACATTGCTGCAATCAACTATCTAATTGATGAAAGAAAGTGGGGGGAACTTACTCCGGAGCAGATTGCATATTTGCGAGAGGTTCTCAAGCGCTTAATTGATGAAATCCGAAAAGCATTTGAAAATCAGCAGTTAAAGTAGTTAGATAGTATTGTCACTGCCTGAAGGAGTGCTCGCTTGTCTTCTGGCGGGAGATTAATTGACTGAATATGTGAGGCAAGTGCTGCCACATATTCACACGCTTTGTCACCTGGAAGTTGGATTCTCTGTGTCATAAATAAATCACGAATTAAATGGGCTTACGTGTATATTCGTGTTTCAGTCACAAGATCAGGAAATAATTGATACAACGGCTTGAGTGATGTATTGAAAATTGAAATTAGTTTGCGATCGCAACCGATGTTCAAGAAATACTGGAAGCGCCTCCTCATCGCTACTCCCCTAAAACTCTCTTCAAATAGATTTGATGATGTAAGCGAGTCTGCGTTTCCTGCTGCATTTGCCCTTGTGAATACCCAGAATTCTTCATGACGATTAGTTTACGTTTCCATCTCTCAAGTTCATCCGGTCGTCCTAGCGGTTTCCCCTGCCTATCCGTTCTAGCTCTGCCTTCGTACGTTTTGAAATCCGCACGATTCCCTGTTGAGCAATGTAGGGAAAACACTCCGATGACAATATGGGCAATTCAGTTCGTTATCGGTATAGGGCGAACGCACACACTTCTTCATGATTGACGAGTCGTTTTAGAGGAGTGAGCCAACACCTTAAGCAGATACTTATTGTTCCAACCCGCTTTGAGCCGCTTTGCATAGATGCCGCTCTTTGCTGATTTTTCCTGATTCAACAAGTTGAGCGCCAGGTGGCGAATCATCGCTAAATTCTCTCCACTGTAGCCAAGAGTAGAGCGAGCTTGGTCTTCTCGAAATCCGACATCAAGCATCCAATGCAATTGATTTTCAATGCCCCAGTGACCCCGTACGATTGAGCAAATCGCCGAGCATCCAACGGTAAACTGAGCAGGTAGTAGCAACGTTCACAAGTGGTCTTGCCCTCGATTTGACGTTCTGCTTCAACACAGCTACTAAGTTGAGCAATTACGTGGCGAGTAACCCCCGGCTGCCCATGCTGAATGGGAATTCCATGAAATTAGTCCATCTTGACAAATCCCCTCTTTTTGCAGATTATTTGTACTACTACAAAAAACTCATGGCTCCTCTCACACCAACACAACAACGTCTAGTGGATTGGCTGGCAGCCCACCTCCACCGTTTCGGTTACAGCCCAGGAATTCGAGACATTGCAGCAGGGTTGAAATACACCTCACCTGCTCCAGTGCAGTCCCTGGTCAAGATTCTGGTGCGCAAAGGTGTTCTGATTTACGATGAACGCACCGCTCGCACCATTCGATTTACGGAAGCTTGGTTACGTGAGAACGGTGAACGCTACGGACTAACAACTCCGAGCTTCCAACTTCCAATTTTGGGTACGATCGCAGCCCATAGTTTGGTGGAATTGTCTCCAGATTCACCCATCGAGTGGTTAGATTTACCAGGGCAGAGACCCCCAGGCAGTGAGGATTGGTTTGTGCTGCGAGTTTGGGGTGACAGTATGGTGGGAGCGTTGATTGACCATAATGATTTGATCATCATGTGCCCCATCTCTAATCCAGTCCGAATTAAGGATGGAGCAATTGTCGCGGCAAGAGTAGATACACAAACGACCCTGAAGTATTTCTACCGACAAGGAAGCGAAGTCATTTTGAAACCTGCAAATGCTGCTTACGAACCCACCGTAGTTGAAGCGAACCAAGTAGATATCCAAGGGATGTACGTAGGACTGATACGGCGACTTTGGGAGAACGGTGAGCCATGACTTATAGTGCTTGCAATATCGATATTGATCTGCCTGATGAAGAGGCGGCAGTCGATTTCGAAGACTGTGGCGATGCAGAATACGAGGATTGGCTCGCTGATTATTACTCGGATTGGGCAGATTTCTATCAACAGGTGTCCGATGCAGAAGATGCCTTTCGACACAATTTAATAGTGAAGAATTATGAGTTTCAGGCACGCGGTGGCTTTTTACCGGGGGACACTGTAATGGCGGAAGTCGAACCAGGGTATTGGCATCACTGCACCGTCCTCTTAGTAGGGATATCGACGTTAGTGGTTAGTGCCGAGCGATCTACAACCGTTCAAGTCATAACTCAACTCAACACGTATTGGCTCGACTAGATCTGATTTTGGAATTCGCTCGTCTTGCGATCGCTTCAAATAGTTAATTTGTATTAATTTTCCTGTCTAACAGATTGACTGTCGCTATTTCTTCCTCATAGGATTAGTGCAGTTCCTGATAGGACTTATGTACTTATGCAGCTTCCTATTGAATTTCCCGAAAGTGAACAGGTTTCTAGAGAATTAGTCGAGCAGAATCAAATCGTTACAGAGTTATCGGACGAAGCAAAACTAAAGATTGAAGTAATCCAGTCTTTGCTCGAACCTTGCGATCGCGCTACCTATGGAAACCGCTTACGAGATGCTGCAACTCGTTTGGGTAAGTCTGTGCGCACTGTACAAAGAATGGTGAAAAGCTGGCAGGAAGAGGGCATAGCAGGATTATCTAATGGAGAGCGAACAGATAAAGGAGAACATCGAATCGAGCAGGAGTGGCAAGATTTTATCATCAAGACCTATCAAGAGGGCAATAAAAATGGCAAGCGAATGACACCTGCCCAAGTTGCAATCCGAGTCAAAGTAAAAGCTCAGCAGGAGGGAATCACAAAATATCCTAGTCACATGACGGTTTATCGGGTTCTAAATCCTTTGATTCAACGGAAGACAGAAAAACAGAATGTTAGATCGATTGGTTGGCAGGGTTCGAGACTGTCACTAAAAACTCGTGATGGCAACAGCTTGTCTGTCGAATACAGTAACCAAGTTTGGCAATGTGACCATACACGTGCAGATATCCTTCTAGTAGATCAACATGGGGAATTGATTGGTCGCCCTTGGTTAACGACGGTTGTTGATACTTACTCTCGATGTATTGTTGGCGTTAACTTAGGCTTTGATGCTCCAAGTTCGGATGTTGTAGCATTGGCATTGCGTCATGCCATACTGCCAAAAACTTATCCCGATCGCTATCAATTAAATTGCGACTGGGGCACATACGGTAAACCAGAACATTTTTTCACTGATGGCGGCAAGGATTTTCGTTCAAATCATCTTCAACAAATTGCTGTTCAAATTGGCTTCACCTGCCATTTGCGCAATCGTCCATCAGAAGGAGGAGTGGTAGAACGCCCATTTGGCACTCTAAACACAGAGTTTTTCTCAATATTGCCGGGGTATACAGGGTCGAATGTTCAAAAGCGCCCAGAGGAAGCTGAAGAGTCTGCGAGTCTGACCTTGCGAGAGTTAGAGCAATTCTTGGTACGCTACATCACCGATCGCTACAACCAGGGTATTGATGCCAGAATGGGCGACCAAACTCGTTTTCAACGATGGGAAGCAGGATTATTAGCAAATCCAAGCGTTCTGACAGAGCGAGAATTGGATATTTGTCTGATGAAACAAACACGGCGCACTGTTTACCGAGAGGGTTATCTGAGATTTGAGAATCTAATATACCGCGGGGAAAATCTAGCAGGTTATGCGGGAGAAACCGTTACCTTACGCTACGAGCCACGCGATATTACAACAGTTTTTGTCTATCATCAGGAACAAGGGAAAGAAGTATTTCTGACTCGTGCTCACGCTCAAGATTTAGAGACTGAGACTATTTCTCTTTATGAGGCGAAGGCAAGCAGTCGAAGAATTCGAGATGTGGGTAAAACCATCAGCAATCGATCCATTCTGGAGGAGGTGCGGGATCGCGACCTTTTTGTACAGAAGAAAACCCGAAAAGAACGTCAGAAAGCGGAACAAGCAGAGGTCAAAATTGATCAGGTTCCTTCACCACCTCAAGTTTTGCACCTGGATGAAGCCTCTCAATTTGAGACTGAGATTGTAGAAACTCAATGTGTAGAAATATCAGAGATCGAGGATTACGAGAAGTTGCGTGATGACTTTGGGTGGTAGAAATGATGGCAAATGAAGCTCAATCAATAGCTCAAACGTTAGGATCGCTGCCGCTCACAAGTGAGTTGCTTCAAGCAGAAATCCATCGATTAACTAAGAAAAGTGTGGTGTCTCTCAGCCAAGTGCAGAGCTTGCACAATTGGCTAGAGGGAAAGCGTCAGGCAAGGCAAAGTTGCCGAGTGGTAGGAGAATCTAGAACAGGTAAGACCTTGGCTTGTGATGCGTATCGATTACGGCACAAGCCGACACAGCAAGCAGGAAAACCTCCTATCGTTCCTGTGGTCTATATTCAAGTGCCTCAAGAGTGCGGTTCAAAGGAGTTATTCCAAATCATTATTGAACACTTGAAATATCAGATGGTGAAAGGAACAGTGGCAGAAATTCGGGAACGAACGATGCGAGTGCTGAAAGGATGTGGTGTTGAAATGCTGATTATTGATGAAGCCGATCGCCTCAAGCCAAAAACATTCGCAGATGTGAGAGATATCTTCGACAAATTGGAGATTTCTGTTGTTTTGGTCGGCACCGATCGTTTGGATGCTGTCATTAAGCGAGACGAGCAGGTTTATAACCGATTTCGAGCTTGTCATCGGTTTGGCAAACTGGCAGGAGAGGAATTTCGTCGAACGATCGAGATCTGGGAGAAACAAATTCTAAAGTTGCCTGTTGCTTCAAACCTCACAAGTAAAGCGGCACTCAAGATTCTTGGAGAGACTACGGCAGGATATATTGGACTGCTAGATATGGTTCTTCGAGAAGCTGCAATTCGAGCTTTAAAGCAAGGTAAAACCAAAATCGATTTGGAGATCTTAAAGGAAGTTTCAACGGAGTACCGATGATCGAGCACTCAGAGATTCAACCTTGGTTCTTTCATGTGGAAGCTTTGGAAGGAGAAAGCATTAGTCATTTTCTGGGGCGGTTTCGGCAAGCGAACGAATTGACTCCTAGTGGAGTGGGAAAAATATCAGGCTTGGGAGGAGCGATCGCACGTTGGGAGAAGTTTCGTTTCAATCCTTATCCCACTCAGCAACAATTCGAGAAATTATCCACAGCAACTGGAATCTCAGTAGAGCAACTATGGAAAATGATGCCTCCAGAAGGTGTCGGAATGCAACTTGAACCCATTCGCCTCTGTGCTTCCTGCTATGCAGAACTACCCTGTCATCAGATTCAGTGGCAGTTTAAAGATACTCAAGGCTGCGAAGTTCACGGTCTCAGACTTCTTTCAGAGTGTCCAAATTGCAAAGCAAGATTTAAGCCTCCTGCAACTTGGAGCGATAGCAAATGCCATCGTTGCTTCATGCTCTTTTCTGAAATGCGAAATCGCCAAAAGAGGCATAGCTTTAGCAGGTGATGCAACAGGGCAGTCTTATTTTGAGTCCTGTGTATCATCACACATTATAGAAGTAAAATTTCAGATGGATTAATTTATGGGCTACGCAAAGTAAAACAAATGAGATTGAGTTTTGTGGACATATGTGCTGGTTTGGGAGGATTTCACAAGGCTCTATCTAGCTTTGGGTTTGAGTGCGTCTTTGCATCTGAGATCAATGAAGAATTAAGAGAGAACTACAAAAAGAATTTCCCCTCTGTGGCTCATCTGACATATGGCGATATTCGAGAAGCTAAAAATTTAGTTCCAAAACATGACATCCTCTGTGCAGGCTTTCCCTGTCAACCGTTTTCAAAGTCGGGTCATCAACGTGGATTTAATGACCCAACAGAAGGGACTATATTTCACGAGATTTTAGAGATTTTAGAAAAATGCAGACCGAAATATCTCTTTCTAGAAAATGTAGGTAATTTTGAACGTCATGACTCCGGTCGTACTTGGAGCATTGTAAAAACTCGGCTAGAGAGAATTGGTTACAGTGTGCGTGGAACGACTCATGTGGGAAGTGGTGGGCCAGGACTATTTTCTCCTCATCATTTAGGCTTTCCACACTGTAGGGAGAGATTCTTCATAGTTGGCGTTCTGAATGAGGAATTACCAGAAAACCCTTTTCCTGCCAAGAACATACAGCCATTAATTCCCCTAGAGAAGTATATCAAATTGAACAAAAATCTTTCTCAGCAGGAGAGAAAAGAGACATCCTTATCGGATCAGCAGCGGGAGTGCATCAATCATTGGAATCAATTAATTAAGAACTTACCTGAAAAAACCGTTTCTTTGCCTTCATTTCCGATTTGGGGAGATGAATTTGAGGCAACTTATCCGTTTGAAAGCTATACCCCTTATGCTGCCACAATTAGAGAATTACGAGCATGCTTGAATGCATACTCATTAAAGAAGAGGATGAGCAAAGATGAACTGTTGGCACTTCTACCAAGCTATGCTCAAACGCCGGAATCTCATTTCCCTAACTGGAAAGTGAGATTCATACGGCAAAACCGAGAATGGTTCCATAAATATTCACGCTTTTTTACTAGAGAATGGTTGGACGATCTAAGCCAATTTCCACCTTCTTTGAGAAAGCTTGAGTGGAACTGTCAGGGGGAAGAAAGAAACTTATGGCAGCATATTCTACAATTTCGCCCCTCTGGGTTGCGAGTGAAACGGTACTCATCAATCCCTTCTTTAGTCGCCATGACAGAAACCCAAATCCCCATTCTTGGACCAAAAAAACGTTTCCTATCCCGATCAGAAGGGTTGTTGCTTTTGGGATTGCCAGAGGAACACATCCTACCTGAAACACGAGAGCGTGCATTTAAAGCGTTAGGTAATGGTGTGCATGTAGAAGTAGTCAAAGCAATTGTTGAAAGTGTTTTGTCTTACACCGCTTTCTCTATTAATCGAGGTAAGCAAAGTAAAAACCTAATTCTCAATCTTGGTGGAGATCAAGACATTGAAATCGCTTCATAACTCTTCTTCTACAATTGCCTCTGGAAGCGCATCGGGTGGAGTGAAAATTTGCACTGTATGTCCGTTGACGGTTTCACAAGCCACTTCCTGAGAGCAAATTTCGCGCAGCGATTTCCAAAGCATAGCAGATTCATAATGCTCCAAGTCAGCAGGGATGTGGTCAAGCAAAGAACTGGAGCAAACGACGATTAACCGTTCCTGAGCACGAGAAAAAGCTACATTAGAGCGATTCAAATCAAGAATAAATTCCACGTTTTTGCTAATTGCAGAAGGATCACTGGCAGTAGCAGAGACAATCACGGTTGGGCGTTCACCGCCTTGCAACCGCTCTACAGTATCAACTACATCTACAATGTTTCGATAGTTCGTTAATCCACTATTCAACAGGGCCTTCTGCGCTCGGTGTGGTGTAACAATAGCTACGGAATTTTCAGGAATGGCAGCATAGTTAGCTTCTAATATTTGCTCGACAATAGCAACCTCAGTCTCGTTATTTTTTCTAGACCGTCTTTCGGAATGCAGGACTAGATAAAGCCCGGTGGAGGCACTCCATAATTTTTCCCATGCAGTTACAGGAACAATTCCTGGTGAACTGTTGCGTTCTGGACCTGTTAGGTGAATGCCATCTCGCACATAAAGCCTTGCCACTAATTCTCGAATCAATGGTGGTAAGCGGAAGGTAAAACTAAGCGCAGAACAAAGAATTTGAGAGTCTGGAACTCCTAAATTTTGCTTAATATTGAGAACTGCTTGATAAGCGCTGACGTAAGGTTGGTAAGCAACCACAGGAGGGCGATCTTCATTTTCCCAGTCATGTGCCACAATCGGGGACAACTGCCGATGATCCCCAGTAAGCATAATCTCACCATCTGTGCCAACTAGTGTAGTTAAAGCCAGGAAATGAGGGAAGACCATCATACTAGCTTCATCAACAATCAATGTTGAAATAGGAAATCCCTTAAATGATGAGAAACCTTCTAGTTTTTTAGCTAGCTTTAGGATCGCACCAGTTGTGCCCCCAATAATTAGAACGGAGTTTTCCCTGAATGGTTGGAAGACTTTTAAACTTGGCTCAGATGGGATATTGGGAATGTCTCCTCCCGGCACTTCATCTTCATCTCGTGAAACTACTTTAGCTAAGCGAACAGGTGGCATTCTTAGACCAGACTCACTGGCTGCGTCAATAAAGTGGGGCAATACACTATGGATACGCTGTAAAAGGTTGTTAACAGCAGTATGTGTATGGGCTGCTATAACGACAATTTCTCCATATTGATTTTTACCTTCTGTCCGCACTGTTCTCCGCGCAAGAATTCTAAGTAAAGTGGAAGCAGCCGTGGTTTCAGTTTTACCCGTGCCAGGTGGCCCCTGAAGAAGTTGGATTCTCGTCCTTAAGCCCTCAGTAGCAGCTTCACGCTGTTCTTGTGCTAATTGCCGTCCACGTCGCAAGCGTAAGGTTCTCAGAATTTCCTGATATTGCTCTATCATGGCAGGAGCAATATCTATTTGTGCTGGAATCTGAGATAACTCAGGGTGAAACCATTGATAAACATGGCTATTAATGACAGTCTGAAGACGGTTATCTACCCTGGGAGCAACGAAGTCGGAAGGGCTTTCATCTAGTGTTGCTCGATCGAATAAAGGTCCACGCTCCGGCACTCGGCTACCTAATCGGTACAAATCGCTTCCTCGAAAGCGGACTACTGACAAGCTTACCTCTCCACTATCCCAATCAAGATTCTGAAGAGTGCAAGTAATTCCGCCAATCATCAGTTGTCTAAAGGTTTGCCCTCGACGGGCTTCAGAAAAGGGGCTAAGTCTAACAAATGCACCTGGGCCGAGATTGCAATTATTTCTGAATGCTTCAAGATTGATATCGAAATCTGTCAAATCAAGATTCGCAGTTAATTGGCATGAATCATCTACTTGACCGAGTGAAACGATGTTTCGCAGAGGAATTGTCTTACCTGTAGAGATTCTGTACAGAGGTGGTACAAGGTGCTCAGCGATCCAACTTGTGAGATTGATGTGTTGATCAAGTTTTAGAAAATCAAGTGCTGCTCTTGCAGTGTCATTGACACCAAGATTAAAATCAGGAAGATTTGCAATTATTACATTGGGTTTGCTAATTTCTGGATTCTTAAATCTGATTCTTTCTTCAATCCAACGAAGAGCATGGACACGCGCACGCAAATACTCGCGTAGGTTGTTAGGTCTCTGCGCGTTATTGTAAGAATTTATAGCCCGACGGACTCTTGCATCCCGAATAGCACTTGGATTTGGTAGGCTTCTCCAAAATGCTCTCCAGTATGGTGCTGTTAATGAATCATGAAAGCGGCTACGAATTTCAAACTTATGTCTGATTCCATCTCCTTCTTCAGTCCAAGCAGGAACTGATGGATCAATCCATAAATCAGTTTTGAAGTCAAAAATGTCTTGAGTGAACTCTTGATGTAAAGAAATTGGTCGTCCACTGACACGGCGTTGCCAGTGGTAGGTATTACCAAACCATTTGAGCGATGCGGCAACCGAAAGTCCTCTGCTTGTCCAACCCAGAGCAAATCTCTGGTCTACTTCTTCTTGCAGACAGGAGTAGATCAATTGCTCCAAGTGATCGCGGCATCCTAAAAGTTCTCTTAAACTCGCCAGTAGCCTAGAACTGGCACGGGAGCAACCTTCAACTAATTGTGCCATGTCTGATCTTGACCAGATGTAATAATGAATCGGCGCTTCGTCAAGCTCAGCTACATCTGCGATCGCATCGACCAACTCGGATAAAAACGACTGAATTAGCGTTCGCTCCGCGCTTGTATCAGTGACGTAATCACCTGTCCACGGGTCGTTTTTGAAGTGAATGACATCCCTGCTTAGCAAGGGACGTTCTTCATAAATTGGTCGGTTATTACCGTCACGACCAATTTCATTTTGCCTATTTTGCTCTTGAATAACATGATTCGGAACTCTTCGTACAAGACCTGTTTCTGGGTCTGGATCTCCGTCTAACCATCCTGTATGCAATTGCCAGTTACTATTGGTCACGTGAGCGGCTAAAGCTCCAATTCGATTTTCAACGTAGTCGTAGTCTATCGATAAGTAAATTCTGATGAGTCTTCTTCCATCAGACGTTTCGTGCTGAGGTAATTGTCCCTGTCCAGTATTCGGCAACGAAATGACTTCATATTCATCAGGATGAGTGTCGCCACCTGGCAGAGTTTTTCGACGTGCCTGTGCATGAAGTCTCATCAGTTCGAGATTGCCTGAGTAACTTGGGTCTTGGCGCAAAGTAATTGCTTGCCCACCTGCCAAGTCAAGTTCCGCTAAATCGTCTATGCTATTTATCCCTGCATTCCTCAAACTGCGAATAACAGATGGCTCTAGCCCAAGCAGTTCTAAGCGCCTTTCACGAGCACTTTCGGTTAGGCAATGAACGCTGAAAACACAGTCATCACATTTGGATTCTATTTGATAGTCCAAATCTGCTAAATCACTGTTAACAATTCTTTCCAAGCTTCCACCCGGTGCAATTAATCGTCGGATATCCGCTTCTTCTGTTTCTAGGTTTAAGGGGGCAAGAGCCAAAATATCTTGACTTAAATTGTTATCTTCTTGAATACGTGCAACAACACATTCAATATCTTCTGATGTGATGCGGTAACCACCAATAAAAAGAGGGTGAGATTCAAGAAGTGCGCTCAGCATCATCCGATAGAGAGTTACCTGAATCCGATGGTAAGTGCGATCTCGTCTACTTGCTTTACATTCGACGATTTTAAGGCGAGGTCGAGAGCCATCCCACAACACTACGAGGAAATCCAATTGCCCCTTGATCTCAAAAGCTCCTAATCGGGCATGAATTGAGATTTCTCGTCCATATGAATTACTGCCGATGGAGATGCCACTGAGTATAGTCGCGAAATCATGCCAATTTGTGTCATTTCCAGATCGCGTTGTTGTCTCACTTCCAGATTGCGTTGAGAAATTAGTTAGGTCGGTCAGACCTCCACTCTGTAACGATACTTCCCAGGCATCTTCTCTCTGCCTACCAGCTGCCTGCAAAACGGGATCAATAGTATTGAATAAGCGATCTGCAAACGGTAATTCTGAGGCTAAATCACGATCGTTATACTCTAATTTGAACCGTCTTTCGCAGGAGCGGTAACGAATATATTCACCAACTTCAGTAACACGAATGGATAAAGGACTTGCAGAATACATTTTTGCTTACAACGAAAGAACGAACTGGAATTAAATCTTCTCGAAATATTTCCGCTCTAAGTATAATTTTTCTAAGTACGAGGAAGTATAAAGAGTTTGTATTTACGGGACTCGGCAAGGACAAAAGTTTCTATGGCAAATAGGTTTGAAATCCGCTATTACCCGTTGCTCTAGGTGACTTAAGAATTTGAATGACTCCCGGTCGAGAACGAGTTCAGATAATATTTGTCGACCAGATTCTTTACCTTATCAAAACTTAATTAAGTGTTCTGTGTAGCTTTTAGTGCGATGCCTGAGGCTACAATAATGCTAGATATCTATTCAAAGTTATTTCCCATGCAGGAAACGGATGCAAGATCGTTGAGGGCTGCGCTAGCCGCGATCGCAGAATCTCCCAACGCTCTCGATCCTGAAATGATTCAAACATTGAATCAGGTGGCGATCGAGCTAAAGGATCAGCCTGCGAGTGCGATCGCGAAGTTGCGGCAAGTAATGAAAGCAAGTGCGCTCAAATCACTTTACGAAGAAGCGCGACAGGAATTGCTTGCGGGATATCAGAGTCAGCCACGAGGAAAAGAGATTCAAATACCGCCCAATCAATCGCCGAAACCTGGGGAAAATGAGATTGAAAATCTGTCCGTGCCGCTTGATCGCATTGCAGCAGCACAGGAGATTTTAGCGGCGAAAAATCCGAGTGAGCGGGCACAGGAAGAGCGGGCTAAAATTGCAAACAACGGAAAATTTTGGGAGTGGGTAATTTACCTAATTTAGATGGCACACCTGATTTATCCCCATCTCTGTTTGTTTTCTTACGTCTTGCGCGATGAGACGCAGGATAGTGATGAGCGAGAATCGTTTCAAAAGGATCTGATTGCAGGCACGGTGTATCGCTATGGGCGTGGAGATACAGAGCAGTATTTGATTACGAGCGCGATCGAGAAACAGGAATCGCAATCGCTTGATAATTTGAAGCTGCTAAAAGAAATCGTCTTAGCAAAAACTGGATCGTGCGATCGCGAATTGGGGCGAAGCTGGCTTGTGTTTGGAGTGTTGCCAGAGGGGGAAGATCCGCAGAATATTGTGCGATCGAGTTGTGAAATTTTGGGCATCGAGAACCTGTCAGACTCTGCGGATCAATGGCAGGGGGCAAAGATATTTGAGTGTGGTTTAGAAAATCAGCATGGAATTGTGGCGCTTTATTCCAGCTTGGATGAGATGAAAGCGATCGCGGGTGAAGCATTGCAGGAGTGGCTGTATTTGCTGCAATTCCGACATAAAGTAAATTGGGCTTATGGCAATACGAGACAGATTAAGCCGTTGCTCAGTCAGCATTTGTTTCCGAAACCATCTTCAATTATGAGTTTGACGATGCAGGATGTAGAGGTTTCTGAGTTGGATTTGCAGAATTTGACGCAGGATTTGAAGCAAAATCTGACGTTGTTATCGCAGTATACGGAGTGTTTAAGCTTTTTAGAGTTTCAGTTGGAGACGGTGAAGACAAATCTAGAGAACTATCGATCAAGATTATCAAGCATGTCGGCGAAGGGATCGCATTCGTTTCAAAAGCTGAGCCAGTTTGAGCAGATTGGAAGTCGCGATGTGCGGCAGATTGAGCGGGATATTGCGACGTTGACGATCGGGCTGCGGGTGCGGGAGAAGACGACGGATACGATTCGGGGCTTGGTGGAGTTGGAGCAGGCGGAGCGCGATCGTAGATTGGAGGCGCAAAGTCAGAAGTTTCAGGATTCGATCGCGGTTTTGGGGGTTGGGGTGGGATCGGTGGCGATCACAGCTTCGTTTGCGGCAGCGAAGTTGGAGGATGCGTCGATCGTGCAGTCCGTTGTAAAGGTTGTGCCTGCACCGATGAGAGTTTCGCCTTGGACAGAGGGGGCAATCGGGGTTTTGATGTGTTCAGCGATTGGGATTTTGTTTGCGGTGCTGATTCGCGTGTGGCTTTTCTTCGGAAAGGGGCGAAAATCTAGGTAAGTATTATGTAGAGAATGACAGAGCTTTCAGCCCCCGAGCCAATGGATAACTTTAATGAATTGCTAGAACAAGGAATTAAAGCACTAGAACATGATAACTATGAAAGAGCACTCTGGTTTTTGGATAAAGCAATCTTGCTCAACCCACACAATCACAAAGCATGGAATTCCCTGGGCAATTCTCTTTACTATTTGAAGCGGTATCAAAAAGCACTGATCTCCTTCGAGCAATCCATTAAAATCAAGCCGGATAGTTATAATCCTTGGAACGGTCGCGGAAATGCTTTACGTGAATTAGGACGATGCAAAGAAGCAATCGATTCCTATGACCAATCGATTAGACTTAATCCAGATGATCGTGAACCCTGGAACGGTCGCGGAAATGCTCTGTATGATCTAGGACACTACAAAGAAGCAATCGATTCTTATAACCAATCAATTAAACTTAGCTCAGATTATTACAATCCTTGGAACGGTCGCGGAAATGCTTTGCGTGAACTAGGACACTACAAAGAAGCAATCGATTCTTATAACCAATCAATTGCATTTAAGCCAGATTATTACAATCCTTGGAACGGCCGCGGAAATGCTCTGTATGATCTAGGACACTACAAAGAAGCAATCGATTCTTATAACCAATCAATTGCATTTAAGCCAGATTATTGTGACCCCTGGAACGGTCTTGGAAATGCTTTACGTGAACTAGGGAGATACAAAGAAGCGATTGATTCCTACAATCAATCGATTAAACTTGAGCCAAATTATTGTCAACCTTGGACTGGTCGGGGAAATGTTTTGTATGACTTAGGGCAATACAGAGAATCAATTAGTTCCTACGAACGATCCATAGCACTTAAGCCAGATTATTGCAATCCTTGGAACGGGCGGGGAAATGCTTTACGTGAATTAGGTCTGTATCAAGAAGCAATGAGATCCTATAAGCAAGCAATTGCACTCAAATCAGATTATTACTACTCCTGGAATGGTCGGGGAAACGTTTTCTACTCTCTGAAAGACTATGGAGAAGCTATAACTTGCTATGATCAAGCAATAGCTTACTCTCAAGGACAATTTTGGCAAGCTTGGGATAATCGGGGTCTAGCAATTCTCGAACTTCAGGGAGACGATAAATTAGCTCTAACAGTTTGGGATGAAGGCATTCAAGCAATTCTACCAGATTCTTCTGCTTATCCTTACGGGATAGCAATGCTACATCGTCGCAAGGCAAAAACACTTTACAACTCAAGTCAAAACCAACCCTCACCTTTTCAAAACTGGCTCAGAGCAAGAGAGAACTATCAGAAAGCAATTGATCTGCTTCCCCTCCTCGACTATCCTAAACTTCACCTCGAACTCTGGCAAGACTTCCTAAAGATCTGTCAGCAATTGGGTGATCAAAGAACAATCCAAGCCGCACTGCAAGAAGCCTCTGCTAAACTCCAACGGTTACTAGATGATCCAGACCGTTCACTCGGTGAAAAAATCTCACTAGAACGCCGCTTTGAAAGCTTCAAGCAAATCCAAATCGATTCCCTAGCCCAGCAAGATCCAATTGCAGCCATCGAACTTGCCGAGACCTGCAAAAATCGCTGCCTATGGCGCTTACGAGAAGACTGGAAAGCCTCTACCCCAAACACTTCCTACACAGAGATCCAATCCCTCCTCAACGAAACCACCGCCGCCATCTACTGGCATAGAAGCCCCGCTGCAATCACCACCTTCATCCTCCATCACAACCAACCCCCAAAAATCCTCCCCCTCACTTCCCCCAAAACCTCCTCACTGAAACCCGGACAGCAACCCTACCCTGCCGCCGCCCACCAACTCGCCCAATTTGAAGCATGGCTCCAGCAATGGACGGCCCTCTACCAAAACTACAACTATGAAAACGGCAAAACCGACCCATGGCGGCAAAACATGGAACTCCTGCTGTTCAACAAACTCCGCAAAATCTTAGAAATCAACTCCCTCTGCAAAGAACTCCAACCCATCCAAACCCTCATCCTCATTCCCCACCGCGATCTCCATCTCCTTCCCCTCCAGTCCCTCTTCCCTGGCAAATTCCGCTGCACCATGCTTCCCAGCGCCCGCCTTGCCCTCGACCATCTCCCCACTTCTCCACTCCCCCACTCCCCCACTCTCACCAGCATCGAAGATCCCCCCACCCACTACACCAAGCGCCAGAGCAAAACCCCCAAAAAAATGCTCTACGCCGAACTAGAATCCACCCTCATCTCCACCTTCTTCTCCACCCACTCCCTCACTTCCGACCAAGCCACCCGTACCGCCCTACAAATCCACCTCACCCAACCCGCCGACTTCTTCCACTTCACCGGACACGCCTACCACAACTTCGACGACCCCCTCGACTCCGCCCTCGCCCTCGCCGGAACCGAACTCCTCACCCTGCGCGACATCTTCCAACTTAACCTCAATCCCTATCGTCTTGTCTGCCTCTCCGCCTGCGAAACCGGACTTACGCGCCAACGCGACCTCACTGATGAATACGTCGGACTCGTCGCAGGCTTCCTCAAAGCCGGAGTTAACTTTGTCATCAGCACCCTTTGGATTGTCGATGAAATCTCCAGCGCTCTCTTCATGATCCGCCTCTACGAAAACTTGCGTCGATCGCTCTCCCCGATCGATGCCTTCCGCGAAGCACAAACCTGGCTAAAATCCGACTACGCAACTTTAATTCCCTGGTACAACGCATTAAGCGATCGACTTCCCAACCACAGTGGACACGCCGAAACTCTCAAAGATGCTGCCCACCTCGCCCTTAAAGATGCTGCAATCAAAGGTATGTCCCACCGACCCTTTGAGCATCCCTATCACTGGGCAGGCTTCATGCTCACAGGATACGAAGTAACTTCACCCTAGTGCAGCTTCAGGAAATCATCTCAAATTTTGATGGGTTAGCGATCGCATCTCTCAAGGAACACTAGCCAAGAATATTTCTGATATTCCGTATCAACAATTCCTTGAGGTCAAGACTATGATGTTTCCAGGCTGGGAAGTCACTCGGATGATCCCATCAGACGTAATAATGGGATTAATAACAGGACAATACAAAGCCTACGGTGGTGTCATTCGGTGGGCAGCCGGAACCGGACATGGCGGGCAAATTGTGCGCCACATCCTCCCAGCCAGTTCCCAAGTTCTCAACCTTATTCCAGGACTCAACTTCATTCCAGGCATCGTCAACAGTATGCAGATGTCGGATTTGAAGGATACAGTGCAACAGAATACTGTCTTGCTGACACAACTCTCTTCACAAGTTGGCTCACTGTCACAAACTACGCAACAAGTACTTCAAATTGCCACAGGAACCGCTGTTCTATCTGGATTAGGTTTAGTTGTTAGCAGTGTTGGCTTCATTGCAATCAACAACAAGCTGAGTAAGATCGACGACAGACTCAAAAGCATTCAGAAGGACATTCAGGACATTCAACACTTCTTGGCAAGCAACGAACGAGCAAAGCTCTTTGCCTCACTCGATGCCCTGACAAAATTAGACAAAACGCCTATTGATCACCGTTACACAATTTTACACGATTCGCGACGCACCCTCTCAGAAATCAATATGCGGTATCGCGAGTTACTGCTGAGTGCAACCACGATCGAAACGGCGATGGCGTATGAGGAGTATTTCACCTTGACTGCACTCGCTCAGGCTCGCTGCTCTGCCGAATTAGGAATGTTAGACGTTGCTCAACACGAAATTCAAGAAACTAATCAAATCTGGCAAACTCAGGGACGACGCATTGCCAAGGAGATCTTAGTTGGTGAGTACCCAGAACGGTTTCTAGCCAGCGATTTTGTCGATGCAGTGTCTGTGGCTGAATTAGTTGAATGGCTAGATTTTGCCAACGAAGAAACTAAGCGCTATAGCTGGATTGATGACCTACGCCGGAAAGTCGATGAAACATGGTACTCAACAGGCTGGATTCCAGTATTACATGGGGGATCTGGCTTAAATAAGAATATTGGGATTGGGCTAGAAAAAGAAAGAACGATGATCATCCCATCGTTGAGAAAGCTTGCTGCTCGAAGTAATGTGCTTGAGGGATATGTCGCCCAATACGATCTACTTGTGTCTCACGACCTAACTCCAACCGAGTTTGAACACAAAGTCGCAGCACTACCAGAGTCCTCTGCGGTTGACGGCTACTTCATCCTAGAGCCAACTGAGAAAGCTACTCCTAAGCGACTTCCATTCCAAATTCCGATGAAAACCCGTTAGAAACATCGGGAAGCAGTTGAACTGTTGCGCCAGAAAATTGATCTAACTGGCGCAACTCAAAACAAGCCATGCTCTGAAGAGTTTTGTTCTAAATGATTTTCCGATCGCTCTGGGCAGTACGCAGTTGAAATGTCACAGAATCGGCATTCCTGAAAACTGGGAACTTTGCGTGCAGGAATTGAACTGCTGAGAATTGCGATCGCGGCTCGGAATTGCTCTCTAAAATTCTCATTTACTTGCTCTGCCTGAATTTCTACAACTTCATCGCTATAAATCAACCGACCTTTCAGAGAAAGCCCTTGACAAGGAGCTAAGCTGACAGGAAGTAAGAGCAAATAAATCAGAATTTGATAGAAATCTGAATTCTTCCGTTGTCCTGTCTTGCAGTCTTCCACCCAAGCATAGTCATCTTTGATTGCGATGATATCTGGCTTACCAGCGACTTTCACCAAATGCGCTCTGCCCAGCACCTCAAATCGATTCTCGCCCTCAACATAAACGGTATACCCTTCAGTTTCCAGAATATTGATACGATCATTGACTAAGACGCGATGATTAGCGTTCCATTTAGCAGAATCAAAGTTTGTATTGAGCTTTTCATATTTGAAGTGTGTCCGAAACCAAACTGACCAAACACACTGCGATTCATCCGCCATTAATCGAGACAGCCAAGTTACCCAGATTGAGGGAATAGCCTTCTGTTCACAAATATTCACTGCTTCTAATCCAAATAGTTTACCTCTCACAGCCAACAATCGATTAGAGGATGGCTCCCCTATGAGCGCAGGCTATATGAAAAGTACAATTGAACTATCAGTTATCACAAGCACTTCTTGTCATATGACAACCTCTTATTCCTTTTCTTCTCGCCGACGTTGCTTGTGATACATCTGCCGTAGCGTCTGTAAATACTCAGGTTCCGACTCGATCGTGATCCAGATGTGATGAGCTAGCGCCAGTCGCTGCTTGTGCTTATCCGTCGGAATCCTACGATGCTCTCCTTGAGAAAACCAATGATTTACGGTGGTTAAAGAACAGTCGCAGATGAATGCAAGTTCCTCTCGCGAAACATCCCAGTTGTTAAGAAACTCGTCGATCTCCATCTGCTTATCGCCCAATGGTCGTAGATATGCGTTCAACGTATTCCAGTGTCGATGAGTTGGTAGGCGAGGAGCAAGAGGCATAACCAGATTGATTGTCAGAATGGCAAAACTCTAGGCTACTATATCTTTGCAAGAGTTTAGAACTAATGTATTATTTCCAAATCGAGATTGAAAGTTGGTCAACACTACGATCGCTGAATCTATGCTCATCATGCTGGTCTTGTACCTTACCAAAATTAGGAACTTGTCTTATGAGTGTCATTACAATCCAATGCAAGTTGGTGGCAACTGAAGAAACTCGTCGTGCTTTATGGCACTTAATGGCAGAAAAGCATACTCCTCTGATCAACGAGTTGCTCAAGCATATCGCTCAGGATTCGCGGTTTGAGGAATGGAGCCTTACAGGGAAACTTCCTCGTTTAGTTGTCAGTGAAGCGTGTAATCAACTAAAGCAAGACCCCCAATTTTCAGGACAACCAGGAAGGTTTTATTCCTCAGCAATCTCGACTGTACATCGCATATTTTTGTCCTGGCTAGCACTTCAAACACGACTTAGAAATCAGATTTCAGGTCAGACCCGTTGGTTAGCAATGCTTCAAAGCGACAATGAATTAACGATCGCTAGTCAGACTGATATCAATACACTCAGATTGAAAGCCAGCGAACTCCTCACGCACCTGAATGAACCAATTTCAGAGAGTGACCAACCTGAAGTTAAGAAGACCCGAAGTAAGAAAAAGAATCAAACATCAAATCAAGCAGGCGCGAATGTTTCTCGCACCCTCTTCAAACTTTATGACGAGACAGAAGATCCCTTGACTCGATGTGCGATCGCTTACCTACTCAAGAACGGTTGCAAATTGCCTGATCAAAACGAAAACCCCGAAAAATTCATCAAACGTCGCCGTAAAACAGAAATCCGCCTTGAGCGTTTAATGAACACTTTCCAAACCACTAGAATCCCAAGAGGACGGCACTTATCTTGGCATTCTTGGATAGAAGCGTTAGAAACGGCAACAAGTCATATTCCTGAAAACGAAGAGGAAGCAGCCGGTTGGCAAGCACGGCTCCTCACTAAGCCAGCAATTTTACCCTTCCCTGTCAACTACGAAACTAATGAAGATCTTCGCTGGTCACTAAACAGCCAAGGCAGGATATGTGTCAGTTTCAACGGTTTGAGTGAGCATTTCTTTGAGGTCTACTGCGATCAAAGGGATCTTCACTGGTTTAACCGATTCTTAGAAGATCAAGAAACTAAAAAAGCAAGCAAAAATCAGCATTCAAGCAGCTTGTTCTCCTTACGTTCTGGGCAAATCGCTTGGCAAGAAGGCAAAGGTGATGCAGAACATTGGGTAGTTCATCGATTAGTTTTATCGTGTTCTATAGAGACTGATACTTGGACGCAAGAAGGCACAGAGGAAATTCGTCAAAAGAAGGCAAGCGACTGTGCAAAAGTGATCGCTAGTACGAAAGCCAAAGAAAATCGAAGTCAGAATCAGGATGCTTTTATCAGAAGGCGAGAAAGAATGCTGGAATTGCTGGAGAATCAATTTCCACGTCCGAGCTATCCTCTCTACCAAGGTCAACCTTCAATTCTGGCTGGAGTAAGCTATGGACTTGATAAACCTGCTACTTTAGCCATTGTCAATATCCAAACGGGTAAAGCTATCACCTACAGAAGCATTCGTCAAATCCTAGGCAAAAATTACAAACTCCTCAATCGATATCGCCTAAACCAGCAACGTAACGCTCATAAGCGTCATAACAACCAAAGAAAAGGAGGTTCTAGCCAACTTAGAGAATCTAACCAAGGACAATATCTCGATCGTTTGATCGCTCATGAAATTGTAGCGATCGCTCAGGAATATCAGGTAAGTAGCCTCGCGCTTCCTGACCTTGGTGACATTCGAGAGATTGTTCAAAGCGAGGTTCAAGCAAGAGCAGAGCAAAAAATTCTAGGTTCTATAGAACAGCAGCGAAAGTATGCTCGCCAGTACCGAGCCAGCGTTCATCGTTGGAGATACGCTCAATTAACCCAATTTATTCAAAGCCAAGCAGCTCAAGTTGGCATTTCGATTGAGATTACGAAACAACCTCTTTCAGGCACTCCTCAAGAGAAAGCAAGAAATTTAGCGATCGCAGCATACCAATCTCGAAAATAGAAATTACTTGCAATTAGTTCAAATGTATTTTATAAATAGAGTGCGCCGTGGTTCATGCTAGCAATAGCCCCTGTGCCATCGACAATTACGAGCTAGTTTGACTGTCGGAAGATAGTCTTGCTTTCTGGCTCAGGTTGACTGTCTACCTCGAAGTTGGGTGCGCTCCCAGCAAAAGGGTGCGGGTCTACCGCAATGCTGGTTAGCCAATCTCACCTCCGAGCAAGGAGGAATCCACCCCTAACTTTTAACTTGTTGGCAAACCGAAGCGAGGTCAAAATCCCTAGGAGGTTTGCCAATCCGTACAAACTAATCCCTTCAGCAGCTTTCCACAGCATAAAGCTGCTTCTTGTCCAACAAAAAGTATCGGATTTAGAGGGGTTTGCCAAAACCATGTTTGAAAAGCACACTATGGCTGCACCTTGAATGGCAGGGTTTCATCCAGGTTTGCGGCAAGGGGGCGATTGAAAGATTCGGAAACTCCCTGCACAACTCGGCAAATGCCCGGTTTCATCCAGGTTTGCGGCAAGGGGGCGATTGAAAGTCCCCTTAACTAGGCATGATATGCGATCGCTGCTTAGGTTTCATCCAGGTTTGCGGCAAGGGGGCGATTGAAAGGCTAGGAATTTATCTGAAAGATATCCCTCGACTGCGGTTTCATCCAGGTTTGCGGCAAGGGGGCGATTGAAAGGAGAAGCCAAACAGACTTAAGCCTGCACAAGCAATTCACTCAAGTTTCATCCAGGTTTGCGGCAAGGGGGCGATTGAAAGAAAGTATGAGAAAGTTTCTGACGCAATATCAGAGAACGTTTCATCCAGGTTTGCGGCAAGGGGGCGATTGAAAGCTCAGTCGAAAGTATTGCTGAGGCGTTGGGGATAAAGTTTCATCCAGGTTTGCGGCAAGGGGGCGATTGAAAGGGCAAGGTTATTGCCGTCAACGAGCAGTATCAACATGTTTCATCCAGGTTTGCGGCAAGGGGGCGATTGAAGAGTAACTTAGTCTTTTGACAACTTTAATAGGCACAATCTTTCGGTTAACAGTGGGTGGATTGAAAGGACTGCCTGACTCGGGGTTTTAATTTAGAAATATTTGCCCCTCGCTATAACGAGCAGAGTTAGCATTCGTTTTAACTGGGTAGAGTCTGTACTGTAAAATGTTGAAGTGGATAAGAATTTGAATGAGCATTCAACTGCTTGAAGCTCTGATGACAAGAATTTGTTAACGAATGATTTCTTACCCCTCGACGACAAGAAGCTGTTAAAACGACACTAAATTGTTAACGACGACATCAATCCGTTAACGACGACAAATAAAGTGTTATTCGACAACAATCACACGAATTTAAACAAAAAATTGCCTGACTCTTAAAAGCCCCCAGAGTCAGGCAGTCTACCTGTAAGGCACGCCTTTAACCGGATACACCAAACAAACTTAGTTGCCCCCTAGTTGCTTAGCTTTTCCGAGTGCGTTCCTCAGATTTGAATCTATTCTCAGTGACAAGCAGGTCGAATCCCCTCGCAAAAAGTACCGATTTTTATCTCAGACTAAAGTCGAATATCCAGACGGTTCCGTAAATTTTCCCTGCACACTTCACTTAAAATCAATTCAACCAAAGTCTAAGTCGGCGAAGTCCAGATAGACCGGATAAAATTGAAAATATTTCGATTTTTGTGTCCACTATGCTAGTCCCTCTAAGTCGCAAAAAGTTTGAAGACCTGATTCCATTAGTCGGAACTGGCGCACAGTACAAATATTATTGGGGAAAGCTTTCTGACGTTCTGAGACGGGTTCTGATCTCGATTTCTGCGGTAGCAGGAGCCTTGCTGATTCGCGCCTTCTTTGCAACCGGGGAATTGCAGGATGTAGTGCAGGCAGTCACGTTTTTTCTGATTATCCTGGCGCTGGTTTATTGGTTGTGGAGTCCTGCTATTCAGGCGGCAGTTCGGAATGCAGGTTATCGCCGATATAAATATGCAGGGTTCTTGCGCGGCGAAGTTCTGGATGTGTTCGTGACCGATGAACTCGTCGGGACAGAAGAAAGCGTGAATAACCGAGGAGAATTAGTTGTCACTGAGAATCGGGAACGGCGAATCAATGTCGTCGTGGGAGATGAAACAGGGTTTGAGACTCGGATTCAAGTCCCCCTAAAACGAGAACATCAGGCAATCCGAATTGGAGATACGGCTGAAATGTTGGCACTTTCGGATCGTCCTGATTTAGGGCGGATTGCTAAAGTGAGTGATATTTTCGTGAGCCGAGTCGGAGTTTGGGTGAGCGATTATCCTTATCTGCGGCGGGACGAATTTGAGGCGGTCAGTCGGCAAATTAATACGATCGAGCCTGAAGATGATTACCGTGAACCGCCGCGATCGAAACGGAATGAGCGGCGTTGGGACGAAGAATATGACGAGCCTCGTCCTAGAAAACGCATTCCTAAATCCAAGCGGCGATCGTCCGATTGGGATTAAACTGCATTATCCCCCCCGTAAGCTTGCCATGCCAGATCTACTAGACTGTTGACGATCGCGGCTGCAACCACTGCATTGCCTTTTCTTCCTTGAGTACAAATGTTTGGAACTAAGGCATTACTCAATCTGGCTTTCGCGGCTTCAATATCGAGAAACCCAGAAGGCGTGGCAATCACAAGGGTAGGTTTGATTTCTTCTTTCTGAATTAACGCAGCCAGTGTAATCAGAGCCGTCTGAGATTGCCCAACGACAAAAATACCTTCTGGGTAACGTCTAGCAAGCGTTTCGATCCCCCAAGCAGCGCGGGTTTTCTCTTTTTGGGGACGGGTGATCGCTTCCATACTGCAGTAGATGGGATTAGCGAACGTATTTTGGATATTCGTATTAATGCCAACCTGCACCATTGGCACATCAACAATAATAGTCGTGCGCGCAGCAAGGGCAGCCGCACCAGACTGCAAGGCAAGATCAGAGAAGTGAATCAGGGATTTGTAGTCGAAATCAGCCGTTGCATAGATAACCCGTCGGACAATTTCGTATTCAGCAGGAGAAAGCATGTGATCGCCAACTTCTCGATCGATCAGGGCTAAACTCTGCGCGTCTGTGGGATGCCACTCCATAAGTATGTCGCTTTTAATACATTAACTTTCGAGCTTTTTCAGTGTACTCGGATTTCGATAATTTGCATGGCAGAATCATCTATAGCGAAATTCCCCAAACTTATGATTTTTGATGCGCATCACTACTGGATCAGAAATGCTCATGTGCCCGCTTCCCTGGTGGTGAATGGGAATAAATGGGCAACCCGTAAGCCACCCACCGATCATTTGCTGCATGTCGATCTAGAAATTGTTGAAGGTGTGATCAGCGCGATTCTAGCAGCAGGAACTTATCAGAATTATGTGTATCCGTCGATCGATTTACAGGGGGGAATGATCTGGGCGTGTTTTGCAGATTTACATACGCATTTAGATAAAGGTCACATCTGGAATCGCGCTCCAAATCCGGATGGAACCTTTGAAAGTGCGCTGAATACAGTTAGAGTAGATGCTCAGAAAAATTGGAATCCAGATGATATTTATCGTCGAATGGAGTTTGGTCTGAAATGTAGTTATGCTCATGGAACAAAAGCGATTCGGACGCATTTAGATTCAGCCGGAAAACTCGGTGAGATGAGCTTTGAGATATTTCGAGCATTGAGAGATCAATGGGCGGATCGAATTATTTTACAGGCGGTTTGTCTTGTCTCTTTGGATTATTTTCTAACACCTGAAGGAGAGAAATTAGCTGATCTAGTTGCAGAGTCAGATGGAATTTTAGGTGGCGTTTCATTTATTAATCCTGACATTGATCAACAGATCGATCGCATTTTTTCAATGGCGAAAGATCGCAAACTCAATCTGGATTTCCATGTAGATGAAAATAATGATCCCGACTCGAATACTTTGCGACGAATCGCTGAAGCCGCGATTCGACATCGATACCGCAATAAAACAGTCTGTGGACATTGTTGTAGTCTGGCAGTCCAAGATGCAGCAGAAGCAGAAACCACGATCGCTTTAGTCAAAAAAGCTGGAATCGGTGTCGTGAGCCTGCCCATGTGCAATCTATACTTGCAAGACCGCACCCCTAATCGAACTCCCCGCTGGCGCGGTGTGACGCTTCTGCACGAATTGAAACAAGCAAAGGTTCCAGTGGCGATCGCATCAGACAATTGCCGGGATCCCTTCCATGCCTATGGCGATCATGATGCATTAGAAGTGTTCAGCCAATCGGTAAAGATTGCTCAACTCGATCGTCCCTTTGGGGATTGGGCAAATGCAATTACGTCTACCCCCGCGGATTTAATGGGCTTGCCGAATGTCGGGCGGATTGGAGTCGGACTCCCCGCAGATTTGGTGCTATTCAAAGCTCGAAATTATGGAGAACTGTTATCGCGATCGCAGCACGATCGCATTGTTTTGCGGAATGGGAAAGCGATCGACACCACCTTGCCTAGCTATGCAGAATTAGACGATTTGGCTAAACCGTAAGAAGCCGCAACCAAAGCAAGACTAAATTCTCTAACTCGCGAGTCAACAGCAGAATTCGTCAGATGAGAACTCTTGACTATCTCTTTTAAATCGGGATGATAGGATTTGAACCTACGACCCCCTCGTCCCGAACGAGGTGCGCTACCAAGCTGCGCTACATCCCGCGATGCGTTTCTTACTATAAAGCAAAACTTTGTTAAAGTCGAGCCAATTCCTTAAAAATTTTCCCGATGTAACCGCAGAAATGCCGAAAATTAATTAAATGATCTACACTCAAATAGGGTAAAATTTGACCCCGACTATCTTTTGGAGGAAAGCACCGCTTGTCTAAACAAGACTTGATTGAAATGGAAGGGACTGTCGTCGATTCACTACCGAACGCAATGTTTCGCGTAGACCTCGACAATGGATTCAACGTACTCGCACATATTTCGGGCAAAATCCGCCGCAACTACATCAAAATTCTTCCCGGCGATCGCGTCAAAGTCGAACTCACTCCGTACGACCTGACCAAAGGCAGAATTACCTATCGACTCAAAAATAAAGGGCGTTAGGATTGCGCTATAAAGATCACTTTGACAATTGTTATAAGAAATTGTTAGGATATTGTGTTTGTAATGTTGCCGAGACTTGGGCATGAAAGTACGTGCGTCAGTGAAACGAATTTGCGAAAAATGCCGCGTCATTCGTCGGAAAGGGCGCGTCATGGTGATCTGTGAAAACCCGAAGCACAAACAACGCCAGGGTTAACAAGATGCTCGTGTACGAGTCTGCCGCAGTTAGACAGTTTCTAGCTCGCTGGCAGACTTTTCGACTGTTTATCAATAACGTTCAGGAGAACTCAACGTGGCGCGGATTGCGGGCGTAGACCTCCCTCGTGACAAGCGAGTGGAAATCGGTCTTCGATATATTTACGGAATTGGACCCACCCGGTCTAAAGAGATCATCGCGAAAACAGGAGTCAATCCTGACACTCGCGTCAAAGATCTCAGCGAAGCAGATGTCGCAGCACTGCGGGAAGCAGTGGAAGGCGGCTATCAGATTGAAGGGGATTTGCGGCGATTTGAATCGATGTCAATCAAACGATTGATGGATATCGGTTGCTATCGGGGTCGGAGACATCGGATGGGCTTGCCCGTTCGCGGTCAACGCACTCGAACCAATGCACGCACCCGTCGAGGCGGTCGTCGAACTGTCGCTGGGAAGAAAAAAGCTCCCGGTAAGAAATAGCGTGATTTGCCTCCAGGTAAATTACTTGTGGGCAATGGCTTGTAGGAACGTAGCAGCTTAACTGATTGAGAATTTGACATGGCAAGACAACCGCAGCGGAAAACGGGTCCGCGCAAGGCGAAAAAGAATATTCCGAGCGGCGTCGCTCACATTCAATCGACCTTCAACAACACGATCGTGACGATCTCCGATACTCAAGGTGAGGTTATCTCCTGGGCATCGGCTGGATCGAGTGGTTTCAAAGGTGCAAAGAAGGGAACTCCCTTTGCGGCACAAACCGCTGCCGAAGCAGCCGCTCGTCGTGCGATCGACCAAGGAATGCGTCAGCTTGAAGTGATGGTCAGTGGACCGGGTGCTGGACGGGAAACCGCGATCCGTGCACTTCAAGGAACAGGGCTAGAAATTACCCTGATCCGGGATGTCACTCCCATTCCTCACAACGGTTGCCGTCCGCCGAAACGTCGTCGCGTTTAATAAAACGACGATCGCGCAGATTGCTGCTTATAATGGGCAGCACAAAACGGTATGGATGTCATCAGCAAGGAAGAAGGAGGGCTACTCCGTGGCACAGTTTCAGGTTGAATGTATTGATACGAGTACTGAGGAAGACCAAAGTCAGTACAGCAAGTTCGTATTAGAACCGCTAGAGCGAGGACAAGGAACCACCGTTGGCAACGCATTGCGGCGGGTGTTACTGTCGAACTTAGAAGGCGCTGCCGTGACTGCTGTGAGAATTGCAGGCGTGACCCATGAATTCGCAACGATTCCAGGCGTTCGAGAAGACGTTTTGGACATCTTGCTGAACATGAAAAAGCTCGTCTTTAGAACTTACTCGTCTCAGCCTCAGATTGGTCGGCTCTTAGTTCAAGGTCAGTCCACCGTGACGGCTGAAAACTTTGACCTGCCTTCAGAAGTTGAGCTGGTTGACCCGACTCAGTACATTGCAACCCTATCTCCTAACGCAACGTTAGAGATGGAATTCAAAATTGAGAAAGGCAAAGGCTATCGCGGCGCTGGCAAATTCACCGATGATACTGCACTCGACTTTTTACAGATTGACTCTGTATTCATGCCGGTGCGTAAGGTGCAATACAGCGTTGAAGATGCTCGCCAAGGTGGAACGGCTGAAAAAGACCGTTTGATCATGGAAATCTGGACAAATGGCAGTTTGACTCCGCAAGAAGCGCTGAGCCAAGCCGCAAATATCCTCGTTGATCTGTTTAATCCGCTGAAAGACATCACATTCGAGCCTTCGGATGATGATGGCATGAGCGATGAGCGGATCGAAAATCAAATCCCGATCGAAGAATTGCAGCTATCAGTTCGGGCATACAACTGTCTGAAACGCGCGCAAATCAACTCGGTCGCGGACTTGCTCGACTACAGCCAAGAAGACCTGCTCGAAATCAAAAATTTTGGAGCCAAGTCTGCCGAGGAAGTCGTCGAAGCCTTACAACAACGGTTGGGGATCACCCTGCCGCAAGAAAAATCTAAATCCTAAGAGTAGCTATGCGTCACGGTTGTAAAGTCCCCTTGTTGGGAAAACCTGCGGATCAGCGTAAAGCACTCCTCCGAGCGCTGACCACTGAACTCATCCGCAACGGTCGAATCAAAACGACCAAGATTCGCGCTCAAGCAGTGCGATCGGAAGCTGAAAAGATGATCACTTTGGCAAAAGACGGTTCGCTTGCGGCACGTCGTCAGGCAATGGGATACATCTACGACAAGCAGCTCGTTCATGCCTTGTTCGAGAATGCTCCTGAGCGTTATGCCGATCGCCAAGGCGGATATACCCGCATCTTGAGAACGGTACGTCGTCGCGGTGACAACGCTGAAATGGCAATTATCGAATTGACCTAAGATGGCACCTGCTCAGCCGTCCTTGCAGCGAATTGCCCTCCTGATTCAGTACTTGGGCACTCGATTTTATGGGTGGCAGCGGCAGCCGAATCATCGGAGCGTTCAAGAAGAGATCGAAACTGCGATCGCGTCTGTAGTTGGTTATCCAGTGGTGATTCATGCCGCAGGGCGAACGGATACAGGCGTTCATGCAGCGGCTCAGGTGGCACATTTCGATGTGATGACGCTGATCCCAGCACACCGATGGGCAGATGTGATCAATGCTCGGCTTCCCGATGATGTTCTGATTCGGGCTTCGGCTCAGGTTCCAGCCGACTGGCACGCCCGATTCTCAGCTTCTTGGAGACGCTACCGATACACGATCTACACTGAGGCACGCCCGAACTTATTTGCTCGATCGTTGTCTTGGCACTACTACCACGCTCCGCTGGATGAGTCCAAAATGCAGCAGGCTTTAGCTCCCATGATTGGTCGCCATCATATGTCAGCCTTTCAGAGAGCGAACTCTAGCCGTCCCCATGCCTGGGTAGACCTTCAATTTGCGGAATGTGTTCGACAAGATTCATTTCTCTATATTGAAGTGCAGGCAAGCGGATTTCTGTATGGAATGATGCGACTGCTCGTCGGATTATTGGTAGAAGTGGGACGCGGTGATCGTTCGGTTGAGAGCTTCACTCAGTTGTGGCAAAACGAGCGACGTCATGAAGTGCGGTATGCGGCTCCCCCGCAAGGGTTGTGCCTCTTAAGAGTAGGCTATCCCGACATGCCATTTCCCCCAGAACTCTGGTTTGATGCACAGCCGAAACTGAATTTATCTCGGATGACGCTCGAACCTTCTTTGTAAACAAACTCACGGTCATGGAAAACAAAACCTACCTTCCTGCTATCGCTGAGATTCAACGCGACTGGTACGTTGTGGATGCAGCGGGTCAACGCTTGGGTCGATTAGCGACTGAAATCGCGATGGTACTTCGCGGCAAAAATAAACCGACTTACACGCCTCACTTAGACACAGGCGATTTTGTCATCGTGATCAACGCTGACAAAATTGACGTGACTGGTAAGAAACGCAGCCAAAAGCTGTATCGTCGTCACTCCGGTCGTCCGGGTGGAATGAAGACTGAATCTTTTGAAAAGCTGCAAGCTCGTTTGCCAGAGCGCATCATTGAGCAAGCGGTGAAAGGAATGCTACCGAAGAATTCCTTGGGTCGCCAGCTGTTCACCAAAATGAAAGTGTATGCAGGTGCAGAGCATCCCCATGCCGCACAGCAACCCAAAGTTTTAGACATCAAAACGATTCCGGGAGAAAAGTAATCCATGCAAGCAACTGAAGGAAGAGTGATGTATCAAGGAACGGGTCGTCGCAAATCTGCGATCGCTCGTGTCCGTCTCGTTCCCGGCGAAGGCAACATCGTCGTCAACGGCAAGCCTGGAGATCTCTATCTCCAATTCAACCAAGAGTACATCTCGGGTGCAAAAGCTCCCCTGGAAACCTTGGGCTTAGAAGCGGAATACGATATTCTCGTCAACGCTCATGGTGGTGGTTTAACTGGACAAGCGGACGCAATCCGCATGGGTGTTGCACGCGCACTGTGCCAACTCGACCCTGAGAACCGGAAGCCGTTGAAAGTCGAAGGCTATTTGACTCGCGATCCGAGAGCGAAAGAGCGGAGAAAGTACGGCTTGCGCAAAGCTCGGAAAGCTCCTCAATACTCGAAACGCTAATTGTTACACTGTATTTGAAGCGGATTTGGAGATAAGGCAATGGCAAAACCAGGTATTCATCCGACGTGGTATCCCGAAGCAAAGGTTTACTGCAATGGTGAAGTTGTAGCGGTTGTGGGTTCGACCAAGCCTGAACTACACGTGGATGTGTGGTCTGGCAATCACCCGTTCTTCACGGGAACTCAGAAGATCATTGACACTGAGGGTCGTGTGGAGCGCTTCTTGCGGAAGTATGGCATGAGCGACGAACAGAAGTAGCGAGATTTAGGTTGATTGATGTGACGATCGCGTTTTGAGTTGCCGCGATTGTCTTTTCGCCTAAATTTTTTCTACTTTTTTCCGAGGCTACTATGGCTGAAGCATATTTGATTGACAAATTAAATTCCGTTGAGCAGACCTTTAACGAATTGACGCGGAAACTTGCTGACCCGGATATCGCCCGAGATCCGGGCGAGTTTCAGCGGGTCGCAAAATCGCGATCGGCGTTAGAGGAAACGGTCAACACCTATGAGCTTTGGCGCAAGACTGAGCAAGATTTAGCAGGCGCACGTCAGATCGTCAAAGAATCAGGCGGCGATATTGAACTGCAACAAATGGCGGCAATGGAGGCGGAAGAACTCCAAGAAAAGCTGCAAGAGTTAGAAACTCGATTAAAGATTTTGCTGCTTCCCAGTGATCCAAATGATGACAAGAATATCATGTTGGAAATTCGGGCGGGCACAGGTGGAGATGAAGCCAGCATTTGGGCCGGGGATTTGGTGAGAATGTACTCGCGGTATGCGGAGCGTCAAGGCTGGCGCATCAAAATGGCGAGTGAATCCCTGGCTGAAGGTTTGGGCGGATTCAAAGAAGCGATTATGGAAATTCAAGGCGATCGCGTCTATAGCAAATTGAAGTTTGAGGCAGGTGTTCACCGGGTGCAGCGCGTTCCGGTCACTGAAGCTTCTGGACGAGTTCATACTTCAACTGCAACCGTCGCAATTATGCCGGAAGTGGATGATGTGGAAATTCACATCGACCCGAAAGACATTGAAATGAAGACGGCACGATCCGGTGGTGCGGGTGGTCAGAACGTCAACAAAGTTGAAACTGCGGTCGATTTGATTCACAAGCCGACGGGAATTCGGGTGTTTTGTACCGAGGAGCGATCGCAGCTTCAGAACCGGGAACGCGCGATGCAAATTCTGCGAGCGAAGTTGTATGAGATCAAGTTGCGAGAGCAGCAAGATGCGATTACTTCGATGCGGCGATCGCAGGTTGGGACAGGAGAGCGATCAGAGAAGATTCGGACTTACAATTACAAAGATAACCGTGTAACTGATCATCGATTAGGGCAAAACTTTGCGTTGAACCCTGTGCTAGAAGGCGATCTCGAAGACGTAATCGAAACTTGCATCTCTCAAGATCAGCAAGAGCGATTAGAGCAATTAGCGGCTGAGAGCGGCAACGAAGCGGCTGTGAAGTAAGAGAATTGTTTACGATCGCAATAATTCCAATCGGGAGATCGAATCGTGAATAGCACACAGCAACTCTTAGCATCCTTTGAACAATTATCGGAAATAGAAAAGCAACAAGTTGCGGCAGAAATTTTGCGGCGAACAATGAGTCTGGATCTGCCTCCACTTTTGGATGAAGAGTTAAATTTATGTGCAGAGGCAGTATTCTTAAGCCTGGACGAATTTGAGGCTGAGAATGAGCAGCAGTACACCGAATCGCGGTGAAGTTTGGTTAGTAGATTTGGGCTATGTCGCGAAAGTGCGCCTCTGTCTTGTGATGAATATTCCGATTGAAGATATCGATTGAGCTTTAGTCAGTTTAGTCCCTCATACCACTCGCCCAAGAGGATCAAGGTTTGAAGTTGATATTCAGGCAAGATTTTTGCGTCCGGGTGTTTTTGATGGGCAGAATCTCGTCACTGCTTCAGAGGCAAAGTTGATTAGGAAGTTGGGGGCACTTTCAAACGAGCAATTAGCACAAGTTGAAGAAGCAGTAAAATTCTGGCTTGGTCTAGATTCTTGATACATTTTGAATTTTGAAGAGGCGATCGCTCACAAAGGAATCAGCTATGGAATGGCTATGGGGTCAGAAAAAGTGTTGTACGATCGCATTAATTCCCAATCGAGAGATCGAATCGTGAAAAGATGATCAATTGAGGTAACGATGGTTTCTGTAACGATAGCAACCGACTTTACATTTGATGATTTCATCGAGTGGTATCCGGAAAACTCGACCACTCGATATGAATTGCATGATGGTGAGATTGTTGAGATGCCAAATCCAACAGGCAAGCATTCAAAAGTTGCAGGATTTGTCTTAAGTAAGCTGATTCTAGAAATTGCTCGCTTGGGTCTACCTTACTTTATTCCTACAGAATGCGTTGTGCGATCCTCCGATGCGCGATCGGGTTACAAACCAGATGTGATTGTTTTGGATGAGAATGCGATCGCAGATGATCCTCGATGGGATAAAGAATCTGTCATTACACAGGGAAGCTCTGTTCGTCTGATCGTTGAAGTTGTCAGCACAAACTGGGCTGATGATTATGCCAGGAGACTGGAAGAATATGAGAGCCTTGGAATTGCTGAGTACTGGATTGTAGATTATCTGGGCTTAGGCGGAAAACGCTTTATCGGATCTCCGAAAATGCCAACGGTTTCGGTTTATCAATTGATTGATGGCGAGTATCAAGTCAAGCAGTTTCGGGGAAGTGAGAGAATCGAGTCACCCACTTTTTCAGAATTAACTCTCACAGTTGAACAGCTTGTTCAGGCTGGAGCTTAGTATTTGACTGTATCAGGAAGTGAGGTTGAATTTTGACGATCGCGATCGCCTCGTTGAAATCGAAATTCTAAGCATCATCAATCGCATTGCTTTGACAGATTTCAACAAGATTCAGGGTAATGTATCGGCATAAAATGTTTTTTCAGGATGCCCAGAAGAGACAGCATGAATCAGAAATTAGTCGAATCACTGGCACAGATCATCCTCTCTCTGTCTGCTGAAGAGAGACAACTTCTAGAGGAATCCATTCAATCTCCAATTGCAAAAGAAGTAAAAGAAATTGGTGAACGATTGAAGAGGTTTGAGGAAACCTATCAGATGTCTTCAGAGCGGTTCTATCAAAAGTTTCAGGCTGGTGAACTTGGGGACTCGATCGACTTTTTTGAGTGGAATACTTACTACGAAATGTATCGCTCAGCGCAATTGCAAGCTTCTTAAAGATGGACTTACATCAGTACATTGCGAGTATTAAAGCAAAGCTGAATGCAAGTTCAATCATTTCGTCGATCGAAATTGTGGATGAGCGCGTGTTATTCGATCGAGGTTACTTTCGTGCAAGATTAACGCTGAGTAACGAAGATTTTCTGGAGATTGCAGAATCCTTCATGGCTCAGAATGATCAAGTCGCGACGTTAGACTATCGCTATCAGTGGATGGATAGCACAAAGCAGATTCTTAGAAAGCGTTGGGATAGTGTCAAACATTTTCCAGATTTGCCTAATTTTCCTCATCATGTTCATATTGGTTCGGAATCTAACGTTGAGCCAGGACAATCTCGCAGCATTTTAGAATTAATTGAGCATGTAGAGAATGAGTTCAGCCGAGATGAGTAGATTTCGCAGGGAAAATCCCATCTGAATTATTGATGCTAAGAGTTAATTTGTAAGAACATGAACAAAACTTGTACCTCTCAAAACGACAAGAGCGCCTAGAAAAATTGGCGACTGATTGTCTCTACCTCGACAATCTCGATCGCTAAAAATTGTAAGTAATTCGATTATTCGCTTCAGTCACTTTCTTTTGTAAAAACAAGTGATTAATCAGCAGATCAAGCTCTTGCTGGCTGATCTTCTTTGGCTGTAGTAGTGATTTAATATGCTGAGATAAAGCACTACGACTTTTAGGACGGCATTTTTTCTCCAGTTTCGAGAGTTTTACGATGACTTCTTCCATGAGGTTGGGTTGCAAAGAAGTATCACTCTGTTTTTGTTTAGATAGGGCAGTTAAGTTTTCAACTCTTCGGCAAGAAATTTTACGCTTATGCAGATAGCCAATCAGAGGATCGTAGCCTTTGTCCTTGGAGAGGATCACAAGCGAGAGATTTGGATTTTCTCGGCTCAATTGTCCTAAATAAAAAGCAATATGGAAATCTAGAGAATTGTTGCCGCTGCCTTCAATTTTGATCCACTCTAGAGAATTGCCGAATCGCTGAGTTGATTGAACAAGCTCTAGGGGAAGCTTGCTCTGGGATTGTCCAACAAAGATCTTGATCTGAAAGTCTTGATCTTGGATCAGTGATAGATCAATATTCTGGACATTCTCATAATCAACTAGCAGAACTAACTTGCTCATTTTCTCAATACTTGGGATTGGTGAAGACAATATGATCTGTCTTATTTCTCCCTCGTACTGAGCAAAATTATCAGAGGCATTTTTTCTCAGATCGTCCTCAAAATTCTGAGATGTTTTAGATTTGCGCGATCGACAATTTCGCGATCGACGTTAGAATCTATTCCATTGCCATTTTTAGATCAGAACATCTGATCTGCCGTAGAATCATAGCTATGGAAATTCTCTCGGTTAGCCTCAAAAACTTCAAGTTTCACAGCGATCGCTCCTTTTCGTTTCAACCGGGAACGAATGCAATTTGTGGCGAAAATGGTGCGGGTAAAACAAGCATTCTCGAAGCGATCGCTTGGGTGCTATTCGACTATTCGGGCGCGTATACCAAAGATGATTTGATTCGCAATGGTTCTAATAGTGCCCAAGCTGCAGTCAATTTTGTTTCCAGTCGGGATCAGCGAACTTATACCGTCACGCGCTGTACTCGATCGAGCTATACGATTTACGATCCAGAACTAAATGAACGGCTGGACTATACCAAGAAAGAAGACGTTTTACCTTGGTTAAGAGAACATCTAGGAGTACCAGCCGGAACGAATTTAGGGCAATTGTTTCGCAATACAATCGGGGTTCCGCAAGGGACATTTACGATCGACTTTCTTGGCACGGCTGAGGAGCGCAAAAAAGTCTTTGATCCGATTCTCAAAGTCGAAGAATACAAGAAAGTATTCAAAGAGTTAGGCGACTTAGAGAAGTTCGCAAAAGCACAGTCTGAAAGCTTAGAGCGCGATATTCAGCAGTATGACGAATCCTTGCAAGAATGGGATGAACTTACCGCGACTCAACAGGGACTGACGCAAACCATTTTGCAGATTCAGACGGATTTGAACCACTGGCAGCAGCGCCATGAAGAGTTAAAAGATGAGCAAGCTAAATGGAGCGAAATTGAATCGCAAGTTCAGCAAGTTACTTTACAGCTCGAAACGGTTTCGGGGCAGATTCGAGCCGAGCAGTTGAATGTCGATCGCTTAAAAACAGAACTAGACCGTGCTGAGAAATCTGTGGCTCTCTGCACAGAGCGGCGGGATAGCTATCAAGCTTACACACAAGCTGATCAAGCATTACAAGAATTTGATCGAAGTCGATCGCAGCAAGAAAAGCTACTCAAAGAACGGCAAAAGCTAGCTGAGTCTTTGGGAGCCTATCAGACGAAGCTTGCTGTTCTAGCGCAGAAGGGAGAGCGGCGATCTCAGATTGAAACTGAACTCAAACAACTCGAACCTTTAATTGAGCAACAATCTCAGCTTGAGCAAGAGCAAAGCCAACTCAATGAAAAGCTGCAATCCTGTCAAAGCTGGAAGCAAACCATTCAACGCGATGAGAAACGACTCGCACAACTTCAGCAGCGCCAAAAGCAGTTAGGAGAAGAGATTGAGCGACTAGAAGGCTTAGGTGCGATCGTCAAACAAATTCCTCAACTTGAAGAACAACAAAGCCGCTATCAGCAGCAACTGAGTCGGATCGAAGCTGCGACTCAATTTGATTCTGATCTGCGTCAAATTCTGGCGCAGGCTCAACATCGCGAAGGAATTCAAGCGAATCATATTCAGACAGCAACTTTAACCTTACAAGAGCTACAGCAGGCAGCCCCATCCTGGCAGCCTCGAATTGAAAGTGTTCTCGCTACGATCGCAAATAGCTCCAAGCTAAACAATCATCTTATGCGCGATCTGCAAGGCATTTTAGATGATTTATCTGAACAGCTACTTGCCGATCGCTTAAAGCAACGCTTAGGTGAAGTTCAAACTCAACTCAAAACAATTCGAGAACAGGAATCACAATATCGTAAGCTTGAGGCAAAGTTTGACGAAGAAGAAAAGCTCGATAGTGAAATTGCAGAACTGCGATCGCTGATCACCGAACATCAATCTCAATTAGCAGCAGAGCCAGAACTGAGAGAACAACTTGCTCATCTCGCGGGACAGCTTCAAACATTAGAAAATCCTCGCGGACGAAGCAGTATTTTACAAAAGGAACTCAAAACGCTGACTCAGCTTGATTCAGAACTCCTGAAAGCTCAAGCTGATCTGAAGCAAGCAGAAGACGAAATCAAAACGATCGACGATGCTTTGAAAGCCTTTGAGAACTTAGCTGATCAAATTCGGGAACAGCAGCTTCGACGTGATCAGTACAAAGAAGACTATCAAATTTATCTCGAACATCAGCAATCGGCAAACAGCTTCAAAGGTCGTAAAACACAGTACGAAGACGCGATCGCGCAACTCAAACAGCTAGAAGAAAAGCAAGCAGAATTCACAAATCAGAAAGCTCAACTGGCTGAAACTTACGATCCTGAACAAGTTAAAGCAATCAAAACTGAGTATGAAGCAGCAAACAATCAGCGGATTTCGCTGAGTACTCGATTACCGATAGAATCTCAGCGTTTAGAAGAATGTGAAACCCGGCTTTCTAAACTCAAAACCATTCAGCAAAAGCGCACAGAAACCCAGGCTCAACTCAAACAAAAGCAAAAAACCGAACGCTTCATCAAAGCCGCTCGAAAATTCTACAAAGAAGCGGCTCCACGGATTACAGAGCGCTATGTTCAAAGCATTTCCCATGAAGCCGATCGCTTATTCCGTGAATTGCTCAATCGTCCCAATGTCGCTCTCGAATGGACACGCGACTACGAAATTATGGTTCAAGAAGGCGCACATTCTCGGAGATTTATCAATCTCTCAGGGGGTGAGCAGATGTGTGCTGCTTTAGCAGTTCGTTTAGCTCTACTCAAAGTACTAGCAGACATCGATATCGCATTCTTCGATGAGCCGACAACTAATATGGATCGCCCAAGGAGAGAGAGCCTAGCAGAAGCGATCGCGAATATCAAATCCTTCCGACAGCTTTTTGTGATTAGCCACGACGATACATTCGAGAAAGTCACCGAAAATGTCATCCTCGTTGAGCGCGAAGCCTAACCAGAATTCTACTTCAATCACTGGTGTAATAGTGGCGAGTTCCTTTTGCATCGATCGCTTCTCCCAATCGTCGCAAAGCATGAACATAAGCGGCAGTACGGATTGAAATCGAAAGCTCTTTGGCAATTTCCCAAATCTGCTGCGCCTCTGCTACCATTTTTTGCTGAAGTGACTGATTCACCTCACCTAATGTCCAGTACAGTCCATTCCGGTTCTGCACCCACTCAAAGTAGCTCACCGTCACACCCCCCGCATTGACCAGAATATCAGGGAATACATAAATCCCTTTCTGCTCCAAAATAGCATCCGCAGCAGAGTTAATCGGACCATTTGCTAGCTCAAAAATGAGCTTTGCTTTGATATTGTGTGCATTCACCTCTGTAATCTGATTTTCTAAGGCAGCAGGTAAGAGAATATCGACCTCTAGCTCTAGTAATTCTTCATTCGTAATACGCTCGTGTTCTGCAATGTTGCACACACTGCCCTGACAGTAAACCGCTTGAATTTCACGGGTCGAATTCTTATGTTGGCGAATGCTCGGAATATCAAGTCCGTCTTTCGAGTAAATTGCTCCCTTAGAATCACTCACCGCGACGACCTTACAGCCTGCACGGTACGCTAATTCAGCGATCGTTGCTCCCGCATTGCCAAATCCTTGCACTGCTACCGTTGTTTCGGTTGGGCGCATATCGAACTTCGGTAACATTGCCTCGATCGTAAACCAGGCTCCCAATGCAGTTGCCGCATCTCGTCCCAAACTCCCCCCCATTGTGATCGGTTTTCCAGTCACCACTCCAGGCACATTCTGCCGCCGAATGATGCTGTACTGATCCATCATCCAGCCCATCACCATCGCATTCGTGTAGACATCAGGAGCCAGAATATCCACATCAGGTCCAATAAAATCTGCGATCGCATCAATATATCCACGGCTCAATCGCTCTAATTCCAACCGCGACATCTCTTTGGGATTCACAGCAATCCCGCCCTTTGCTCCTCCGAACGGCAAATTTAACACCGCACACTTAAACGTCATCCAAAATGCTAAAGACTGTACTTCATCGAGCGTTACATTCGGATGGTATCGCACCCCACCTTTTCCGGCTCCACGTGAGTCGTCATACCGAACTCGATGCCCCTGAAACACTCGCAATGAGCCATTGTCCATTCGCACAGGAATCGACACAGAAAGAGAAGCTTTCGGATATTTCAAAGACTCGATCGCGTCTTCTGACAATGTTGTATGCTTCAAAGCTTGCTGTAATCGTTGTGAAGCGTCAGCAAATAGGGAGGACATAACCAACTCCGCAGACTATAATTTTTAGCCTACCAAGTCATGAGAACCTAAAGAGATTAAGAATTAATTGCGATCGTAAAATTCCGAAATTCTTCGTGTCATCGCATCTGAACAATCCTTTGTCAATGAGAGTTCAAGATTGTTAGACTGTGCGAGAAATTTCCAGGAGATAAAGACTCATGAAAGTTCAAGGTGCGATCGCGCTGGTCACTGGAGCAAATGGTGGAATTGGACGGCATTTTGTCGAGACATTGAGAACCGCTGATGCGGCAAAAATTTATGTTTGCGCTCGCAGCATTGCAAAATTAGAGTCACTGGTCGCGCTCGATCCCGATCGCATTGTTCCAATCGAACTGGAAGTGACGAACCCCGAATCTGTACAGGCGGCTGCCGCACAATGTTCTGATGTCACTCTATTGATTAACAATGCTGGCACTTCTTTAAATCAAGGCATCATTGCCGCTGATAATCTAGACAGCGCGCGTGCAGAACTCGAAGTAAACTACTTCGGACTGTGCCATATGTGTCGAGCCTTTGCTCCCGTTTTGAAAGCAAATGGCGGAGGGACGATCGTGAATGTTCTTTCTTTACTTGCAAAAGTCAATCTTCCCTTCAGTGGCTCATACAGTGCTTCAAAAGCCGCAGCACTCTCAGCAACTCACTGTATTCGGGCAGAGCTAGGCAGTCAAGGAACTTTAGTGGTAGCAGTCATGCCAGGAACAGTCGATACAGATTTAGCAAAAGACTGGCCCGATCCGAAAGTTTCTCCCGCAGAGGTTGCCCAGGCTGCAATTCGAGCAGTTGAAGAACAACTCGAAGATGTTTATCCAGGTGAGCAAGCGACTCAAGTTTCAGGACAACTTTTACAAGACCCAAAAGGGGTCGAAAAGTATCTCGCCACTTTCTTACCCGGCATGGAACTAGCTGGAACCCAAGCTTAGCTCGATCGCAGCAGAAGTCAGAGTCTTCAAAAAACTCTGACTTCTCAGCTTAAGCCGGATCTAGCCGCGTATTGGATCGTAAACAAACAGACCTGCTATGCTCAAGACACGCTGAATTCGTGAGCATCTATGCGGCTTCCTCTTCCTCAATTTTCTGCTCAAAATCGCCCTGCAAACCACATTGCAGAAGTGATCGAGACAGCAACCACTGAATTTCTCGCTCAGTGTCTTGAACCAGACGATCTTGCTTTTCCGGTGATGCCTCCGTTTGGAAGTTGGGTAAAAGCGATCGATGAAGAATCGAATAATCTCATTTATGCGGTGGTCTATCATGCCACCACTAGCCCGATCGACACCGTTCACCGCGCGCGTGCATTAGGGATGTCCATGCAAGAACTGCGCGAACAACAGCCGCAGATTTTTGCCATGCTCAGAACGGAATTTCGATCCGCGATCGTCGGTTATCAAGCAGGCGGAAATAAAAAGAACGGCTCAAAAGGCGGAACGCTTTATCAACATCTTCCCCCTCGTCCCCCTCAGATTCATCAAGCCGTTTATGCTTGCGATTCAGATGAGATTATTGAATTTAGTAACGAACTTGATTTTCTCAGAACCTTGCTACAAGTTGGAAGCGCTCCGGTCGATGCTTTAACAGCGGCAGCAATTCGCGAAATTTATCAGTTGCGAAAAGCCGATCGTGCTTGGCTGGTACAGGCCGGGCGAATGCTCAGCTTATTGTTAAAAGATGATTACGATCGCCTCAGAGTCATTCTCAGCCAAATTCACCTCTAGATAGAGTTTGGCAGGCATCTGGATCGATACACATTAAGTTTATGCACATGAATCTATGTTATTGCTAACCGCTGGCTTGTTTCAAGAACCGATTGTTGCCTTCGTGATTCTGCTGGCGGTTATTCTCGTCGTTCCTTTGATATTTGAGCGATTACGCCTGCCAGGATTAGTCGGCTTACTTGCCGCAGGAGTCGCATTAGGACCCAATGGTCTGAATATTTTTCAGACCGAGTCTGAAACAATGAATCTACTCTCGGACATCGGACTGATTTATTTGATGTTTGTGGCAGGACTAGAAATTGATATTGACCAATTTACACGCACTCGAAACCGCTCGATTGGATTTGGGACTTTTACTTTTTTAGTTCCATTAATCGTCGGAACGATCGTGGGTCGATTGTTTGGATTTGATTGGAACCCTGCTATTTTGATAGGTTCTTTGTTTGCGTCTCACACCTTACTTGCTTATCCGATCGTCAGTCGGCTAGGTATCGTCAATAATGAAGCCGTGACCGTCACGATTGGCGCAACGATTTTTACTGATATTGGCGCGCTGCTGGTTTTAGCAATCTGTATCGGAATTCATGCAGGAGATTTCACAGTCTTCAAGCTGTTCACACTCTTGGGATCGTTAGGGATTTATACGATCGTGATTCTTGTCGGGTTTGACAAAGCAGGACGTGAATTCTTTAAACGCTCTGGCGATGAAGAAGGCAATCAATTTCTTTTTGTGCTACTCGCCGTATTTCTCGCATCAGTTGGAGCACAACTGATTGGCGTTGAAAAGATTGTCGGTGCGTTTCTGTCGGGGCTTGCCGTCAATCGGGTGGTCGGCGATAGCCCGGTCAAAGAGAAAGTTGTCTTTGTCGGCAGTGTTTTGTTTATTCCGATTTTCTTTGTGGACATGGGATTGCTGATTCGGGTTCCGGTGTTTATTCAAAGTTTGAGCGATCCGAAATTACTAGGACTGACGATCGCGATCGTGGTCGGTCTAATTTTCAGCAAAATGGCGGCGGCAGTTCTGGCAAAACTGGCATATCGCTACAGTTGGACAGAGATGATGGTGATGGGATCGCTGTCTCTGCCTCAAGTTGCTGCCACACTTGCTGCTACCTTAGTTGGCTATCGGGCTGGATTACTGACAGAAGGCGTTCTCAACAGTGTGATTGTGCTGATGTTAGTCACTTCGACACTCGGTCCGATTCTGACTGCCCGATTCGCCACCGAACTTCAAGCCGAAACCGTCGAAGATTTACCCCCCACGCTTGCTGATCCAGTTTGGATCAGTCAAATGACCGTCTTAGTCCCGGTGTACAACCCGAATACCGAAGCGAACTTGCTAGAATTAGCTGCGTTAATTGCCCGATCGCATTCGGGGCGATTAATTCCATTTGCCGTCGCATTTTCTCAATCGCATCTTAACTCCTCACAGATGCAAGAACGCCTCGATCGCAGTGAATTACTGCTCGAACGGGCAACTCAATTCGCGCAATCGTTTGATGTTGAAGTCTCACCGATTCTTCGCATTGATGATCGCATCGCTCAAGGCATCACTCGTGCGAGCCGAGAACATCACGCGAATCTAATCATCATGGGCTGGGGACGACAAAGCCGATTTGGAGAACGATTATTTAGAACGATCGTCAGCGATGTCTTGTATGCTGCTCCTTGCCCTGTTGCCGTGGCGCGTTTGCTCAAATCGCCGAGTCAATTTCAGAAAATTCTGATCCCGATAGAAAATCTGACATTACGATCGATTTCTGCTCTCCAATTTGCGCTGAACATTGCAACTGCGACAAACGGACAAATGACGCTGATGCATGTCTGTGGTCGAACTACTTCTGCAAGCAAAATTGCCTGGATCAGATCCCAACTCGACCTCCTCGTTGAAAAGCTAGCTCCCCAAGTCGAGCAGATCGCCACCGAAATTGTGATTATCCCCGAGGACGATATCGGACGAGCGATCGTTGCTGCCTCAAAATCTTTTGACCTACTGATTTTACGGTCGTCTCAGACTCCCAATACAGCCGGAGGATTGATTTTGGGTAATCTCGTCTCCCAAATTTCAGTACAAATCCAATGCTCGATGATTTTATTCGATGAGCCTGAAGTTGTCGATCGCCCGCTCTTGCTCCCCAACGCCTAAGTTCATACGGATCTTAAATTAATCTCTAATTTTTCTAAAGTTTGCCGATTAGACTTGATTTGCTGAGACAGCCATGTGAAATTTGATACATAAAGGACTGTTTCGGGTAATTTATTCCCCAGATTTAAGCCTATGAATTGGCGAATTACTCTCGCTATTTCTCCACGTTGACCGAAAATAGAGTCAACAAGGGTGCATACGAGATGACAACTGATCAAGAAACAGGAGCGATCGATTCGATCCGAATTCTACTCATTGAGGACAATGAGCCAAACCGACGATTACTCGAAGATTATCTGGTCTACCAGGGCTTTGAAGTGCAATCGTTGGCAACGGGAACAGGCTTTGAACGCGCATTGACGGACTTCAAACCTCAAATTGTCCTGCTAGATTTGAAGCTACCAGACATGGATGGATGTGACATTTTAGAGCGCATGCAGGAGTCTCCAGACTGGCGGGAGATTCCCGTGATTGTGGTCTCGGCTCGTGCATTTATCGCAGATCAGCGCCGAGCGCTAGGTTTAGGAGCACAACGATATTTAGTCAAACCGATTCGACTCTTAGAATTGCTTGAGGTGATTCGATCCGTGCTTGGATAAGCAAAAATCGGGGGCGACATGAATTTCTCGCTCCCGATCGCTGCAATCAAAAACCTTTAGACGATCGTCGTTTCGCTGTCCTGCTGCGTATTGATAAATTGTTCGATCGTCAAACTTAAATTCTTCACGGTATCGCCGGATTCTAAAATCTGAATTTCGAGAGCAGACAGTAAGAGAGTTGCGGTCTGCAATTGGGTGAGCGCTCGTTCAATGTTGTTGCGAGTTTGGCTCTCAAACTCTTGTAGATTCATAGGGGTTGTGGCAAGTCAAGACTGATATCTCGCACTATAGTCACTCAGGTTCGGTGATCGTCACCCTTATCCTTGAGGATTGATTTAAAATTTAAACAATCCCCTCTTAGATAAAGTTTTAAGTGACTGATCACCCTGAAACTCCGTTACTAATCGATGATCTCGAACGTTTAGAGACTCGGCTAAAAGAAATTCCGCAAGAGCCGGGTGTGTATTACATGCGCGATCGTACGGATCAAATTCTCTACATTGGTAAATCGAAACGACTGCGATCGCGGCTCCGGTCTTATTTCAATGGTCATGATACTCGACCCCGAATCGCGCTGATGATGCGCCAAGTGGTCGAAATCGAAGTGATTGTGACCGATACTGAAGCAGAAGCTTTAGCATTAGAGGCAAACCTGATTCGTCAACATCAGCCGCACTTTAATGTGTTGTTGAAAGATGACAAGAAATATCCCTACCTTTGTATCACCTGGTCAGAGCCGTATCCTCGGATTTTCATTACGCGCAAGCGGCGCATGGCGAAAGAACGCGATCGCTATTATGGACCTTATGTGGATAGCCGCACGCTGCGAACCACGTTGCATTTGGTGAAACGCATCTTTCCGCTGCGCCAACGTCCCCAACCTTTATTCAAAGATCGTCCTTGTCTCAATTACGATATTGGGCGCTGTCCGGGCGTTTGTCAGGCTTTAATCTCGTCTGAGGATTACCGGAAAACAGTTCAGAAAGTCGCCATGATTTTCCAGGGCCGAACTCGCGAACTGGAAGAATCTCTGATGGCTCAAATGGAAGTTGCCGCAGAGAATTTGAACTTTGAACATGCGGCACGACTGCGAGATCAGATTGCAGGCTTGAAAAGCTTGAGTGCAGAGCAAAAAGTTGCGTTACCCGATGACACGATTTCACGAGATGCGATCGCGCTTGCGGCTGACGATCAGCACGCCTGCATCCAACTTTTCCAAATCCGGGCAGGCCGCTTGGTTGGGCGATTAGGATTCTTTGCGGATGCTCATGCTGAACCGGGTGCAATCTTGCAGCGCGTGTTAGAAGAACATTACCAAACGGTCGATCCGGTTGAGATTCCGGCGGAAATTCTCGTTCAACATGAATTACCCGATGGTGAGATGTTGGCGGAGTTTTTGAGCCAAGCGAAAGGGCGAAAAATCTCGATCGTGGCTCCTCAACGTCAAACCAAAGCAGAACTGATTGAAATGGTTGAGCGCAATGCGGGGTTTGAGTTGGCACGAACGCAAAAATTTGCCGATCGTAATACTCAATCGATGCAAGATCTGGCTGAAATCCTGGATCTCCCAGAGTTGCCGCGCCGAATCGAAGGCTATGACATTTCGCATATTCAAGGGTCAGATGCAGTGGCATCCCAGGTTGTCTTCATCGATGGGCAACCTGCGAAACAGCATTATCGACACTACAAAATCAAGAATCCAGAAGTGCGATCGGGTCGTTCCGATGACTTTGCCAGTATGGCGGAAGTGATTTCTCGTCGATTTAAGAAGTACGCGACGGCAAAAGCGAGAGGTGAAGAGATCGTGGCTGCGTCTCAAACCTCTGCATTGAAATCTCAAACCTCTGCACTGGCTGATTTTCCTGATGTTGTGATGATTGATGGCGGAAAAGGTCAACTTTCAGCGGTCGTCAAAGTGCTGCGCGAGATGAACCTGCTCGAAGACATCAAAGTGATTAGCTTGGCGAAACAGCGAGAAGAGATTTTCTTGCCGGGTGAATCTTTGCCCTTAGAAACAGAAGCAGAACAGCCTGGAGTGCAGTTACTTCGACGATTACGAGATGAAGCACACCGATTTGCAGTCAGCTTCCATCGTCAGCAACGCACAACTCGAATGCGGCGATCGAGCTTAGATGAAATTCCCGGCTTAGGTCATCATCGGCAAAAGCTACTTTTAGCGGAATTTCGATCAATTGATTACATTCGCGAAGCAAGCCCTGAGCAATTAGCCACGGTTCCAGGAATTGGGATGGCGATCGCAAAGCAAATCTATCAATACTTCCATCCCAGTGATGAAGGAATCGACAACATTCCAGAAGCTGAACATTCTACAAACTCTGAAGTAGCTTCCTAAAGCAGCGATTTCTGACATGAAACATCGCTGAAATCCCACTGAAATTCCTGTGTCCTGATTGCTCGGTTACCAATCAAAGTGGCAATGAAAAGTCAATGAAAAACTGAGTTACAACTGAACCTTACATAAAGATTCATATCGAATTGGTAACTTAGATTACTTTTTAATTGCGACCATAGCGATCCTGATACTGTTAAAGAACTCGTTAAGACACAGGAAAACAAATATGCAGACTTCTAAGAAGCACTTGGGTCAATCTGTGGGAATGGCTGTGTTGTTTGCTATGGCTTGTATGATGCTGGTTACGTTTATGTCTCGCATGGGCTAAGTTCTTGCAAACCTGAAGCGCTGCATTTCAACATCACAAGTCTTGATCTTCATTAATTTTCTAGAATTTTCTAGCAATATTTCTCATAATTTAACGGGCAGAAGCATTTTCAAGTTGCTTTTGCCCTTCGCAGTCTTTAAGCCTACAATCTCTGCAATAAGCTCATGCCATGTGTATCTGTCCCACAGGTACTGAGCAACTGATACTGAGATTGCAGCTTTGCAACTCGGTAAGTTTCCTTCGGGCTAGGAGTCCAAGGCTTTGGATTGTTGTAGGCGTAGAACGTTTCCACGCCATCGATGCCAATCATTGCCGCCGCCGGAATTAATTCATCTGCCGATCGACGATATCGAGCTGGATGCGCCAAAACTGCGATGCCGCCTGCTTGTTGAATTGCCCCAACCACATTCACTGCATGAGCACGATCGCCTTGGGGAGCAACCCCCGTAAAATAAGATGCGATCGCAGAATGCCCTGGATTAAACGCAAACCCTAAAATATGAACTTCCGTATCGAGCAATCTAGCCGTAATTTCCGTTCCCGTCCATAACTGGGGAACCGCAAATCCCAAAGCCTGCTGCGCCTTCAAATAACGCTGAGCCGCTTGATTTCCAGAGATCTGATGGTGATCCGTAATTGCAAACCCTTGGAGAGACAAATCGATCGCCTGTTGCGCCAACGCTTCAGGAACTAACTGCCCATCTGAATGCTTGGTATGCATATGGAAGTTATAAGTACGCGGACAGCTTTCCGCTGTCAACGAAGCAAACACCTTTCTGAGAGCCACCGCATCTTGCGCGGCTGGAACGTCTACAATCGAACCGGGAGCAAGATAAGCAGCCATAAATCGCCTCAAACATTACTGGCAGGTTACGGGACTATATCTAATGTAATGTACAGCTTAAAAAAACGTTTCAGTAATCGATACCTAAGTCATTGAGTATAACTGATGTCATTGATTACTCTCATCAAAAAACTGTCACAGAAGGGATTTCAGCCCATGTACATTCAATGGTAGATTGCATACACAATCCCCCTAGTTGCATTTATTGATGTGTAAGTTCCTGTCCGCGAGAGTACTTCGGTAAGCAAGTTGCGAACATTTCGCACCCTATCCGAAGTCTCTGCGTCGGCTAATTGATCCGCCCCCTCAATCCGCCCTCGCAACGGCAAATCGGCTGATTTTGGTTGAGTTCCCTGAAAACGTGAATGATTTCTAGTCCGAGTAATAATGGGTTTTCCCAGCAGTTAGATGCCATTCGGCAACGTATTGCTGTCATTCGAGATCGAGTGTTGTCGCAGTCTAATTTAAGTCTGTCCAGTGAGATTCACGAAGAGTTCCAGTCTGCGCTCAACGTGCTCGAAAGTGCTCAGACGGTGATTCAGCAAGCAGAAACGAGTTTAGACGTTGCTCAACTTCGAGCGTCTGTGCGAGAAAAAGAGATTTTACTGCGTGAGATTCACCATCGGGTGAAAAACAATTTGCAAGTCGTTTCGAGTTTGCTCGATCTGCAAGCAATGCGAACACAAGATCCGACTGTGCAAACGATCTTGCGAAATAATCAGAGCCGGATTCGATCGATCGCGCTCGTTCACGAACGGCTTTCTCAGTCGAGTCAGATAACTCGAATCAATTTAGGCGAATACATTCAGAGCTTGACGGCAATTCTAGTGCGAATCTATGCGATCGAACCAAATCGCATTACCTTCCGGACTGAAATTCAAGGAGAGATTGAACTCTCCTCAAATCGAGCCGTTCCGGTCGGGTTAATTTTGAATGAGCTTGTTTCCAACGCTCTGAAACATGGCTTAGCGGGGGAATTTGGAGAAATTACCGTTTCATTGCGAATTACAGATGCTCAGATCACACTGATTGTCAGCGATAGCGGGGAGCGGTTTCCAACCGACTTAGATTTGATGTCGCCGCGATCACTGGGTTTTCAGTTGATTAATTCACTTGTACAGCAAATCGACGGCATTCTCACCGTCAGCCGCATTCCGAATACGATGATTGCCGTTCGATTTAGTGCTAATGACTTGCAGGAGTCGTAAGCCCGTGTTCTAATGCGAATCTGACTAATTCGGTGCGGCTATTTGTTCCCGTTTTGCTAAAAAGACGGCTGACGTATTTCTCGACATTACGAACGCTGGTGTCGAGCCGACGGGCGATTTCTTTGTTCATCAAACCATCGACGACGAGATCCAAAACGCTCTGCTCTCTCGGAGTAAAGTCAAGTTTCATCGGCGCGGGCGTTTGCGCGATCGCGCCCCGCTGCATCAAAATTGCTCGAATTTCTGCAATCTGGCGCGAGAGTTCTGCAATATCTGCATCACTATCGCCACTGGAGACTTTCGCGGCTGCGCGTTGTTTGAGAATTCGAGTGACGATCGCAACTAGCTCATCTGGATCAAACGGTTTGGGTAAATACGCATCACAGCCTGCGTCATAGCCTTGAATGCGATCGTTGGTCATCCCCCGCGCCGTCAGAAAGATCACAGGTAAGGTTTCAAATCTGGGATCGTCGCGGAGTTGCTTCAGGAATTCCAAGCCACTGACCTGCGGCATCATAATGTCAGTGATTACGAGATCGGGCATCACACGCTGAACAGTGTCCCAGCCCTCACGGGCATTACTGGCAGTATGCACGGTGTAGCCACTGTCTTCGAGATAGGCTTGCACTGCTTCTCTGAGTCCAGGCTCATCATCGACTAATACGAGTTGCTCCGGCATTGTTGATCCCTCTGACACGTTCGCTTTTTAATTTAACGAATTTTGGGGCTGTTGTATCAATGGCTCGATTGTGTGTGCTTGTGGTGAGAGGGTTGCTTGTCGCTGCCCTTGGGCACGGGCATGAAGACAGAACAATCCGATCGGAGTGTTAATCAAATCGACAAACGCCGCTTTGCCTTTGATTAAATTCAGCGTTGCGATCGGAAATTCTTTCAAAATCCAACGCAGCAATCGATATCGATATTCTCCAAACTGGGGTTCGCGCATTAAATCGATGCCATGTAAGTCATGCAGATAGCGATTTGAACGTCCATATCTACGCCATTGGCTTTGCAGTTCGGAGAACGTCGTACGATGACGGTGACGAACGATCGCAGTTTCAGCAAAGCGCAGTTGCCAAGCCGTCTCGCGCAGAATGCGCCAACAGATATCGGCATCGCCACCCGTTGTCAGGTAGGGGCGGAATAATCCAACTTCTTTGAATGCTGCGGCGCGAATGGCAAGATTTGCAGTTTGTCCGTAAGCGCAGAAAGGATGATTGAGCGTGTGTTTTTGAGACAGGGTTTCTTGTCGATCGGCGTATTGTTCTAATAATGTATTGCCGGGTAATGCTTTGATTTCGCCTGCAACGAGTCCGACAGCGGGATCGCAAAATGGCTGAATCAAATCTTCTAGCCAATTGGGTTCGGGACGGCAATCTGCATCCGTAAAGGCAAGAATTTCACCTTTGGCGTTTTGAATTCCGAGGTTTCTTGCGGCGTAGGAGCTTTGAATTTCGGATTGCTTGAGCGATCGTAGTCTTGGATCTTCAATCTCATTTAATAATTCTGCCGTACGATCGTTGCTATTGTTATCCACCAATAAACACTCAAAATTCGCGTACGTCTGCGCTTGCAAGCAGGCGAGGAGCGGCGGTAAGTCTGCTTCACCGTTATAAATTGGCACAATCACAGAAACAAAGGGTAAAAAGCTCATGCCGAGTTCTCAGAATTCGATTCTGATGTCAACATGCCCAAAACAATCATTGGGGTAATGGGAGCGGGCGAACATGCAACTCCGCTCGACCTGCAAAATGCTTACGAACTGGGTCAGCGCATTGCTGAAGCAGGTTGGATCGTGCTGAGTGGGGGGCGCAATGTAGGGGTGATGGATGCAGTCAGCCGTGGGGCAAAAAGTCGTGATGGATTGACGATCGGGATTTTGCCTCGGATCAATTCTGCGATGTCAGACGCGATCGACATTCCGATCATCACGGATATGGGCAACGCGCGAAACAATATTAATGTGCTGTCGAGTCACGCAATTGTCGCCTGTGGAATGGGAGCGGGAACAGCTTCAGAGGTTGCTTTGGCGATTAAAGCGCGTAAGCGTGTGATTTTAATCACAGAAGATTTGCAGGCGCGGGAATTTTTTCGATCGCTCAATCCAAATTTAGTCAGCATTGCAGAAACAGCCGCGATCGCGCTGGAACAACTGAAAGTGATTCTCTCTACACAAAAATAATCGTGTCCTACTTTTCGCCTACTAGGGTAGACATTAGGATAGGGGTGCACCTCTATCGTGTAGGGCTGAATCGTGACGAACAATCCAGACCAAAGAAAAGAAGAGTTCTTTTATCCAACCGCACACTATCGAGGAGAGTTCACACCTGAACGCCTCGCATTTAACGCAAACTTACAGGAATTTGCTCAGCGCGTATCGTTACTCTGTGGTTTGGAAACTTCAGGCAAGATTCCTCCAGGAGACGCTTATAAGCAGATCAAAGAATTATGGCATCAGCTAAAGGAGTCTAAGAAAAACTTGCTGGATCAAACTAGCGGATCAGAAGAGAGTTAGAACCTTCAAAAACTAAGATGGCGATGACTTCTGAAGCATCGAACTCGGTTCGTCCTCAGCATAAGAAGTCATCGTCCACCAAGCTTATTTAAGGCAGACACTAGCGCGAGACGCAGGACTACCCAACATCTCAGACGGCAGAGTTCGGGGGCAAGCATTTGGGAAGTCCGATGATAAAGGTCGTGCCCTGCCCAAGCGTTGAGTCACACGCTAACGTTCCGTCATGCTGTTCGACAATAATTTGATAACTCAAAGATAGACCTAACCCAGTTCCTCGCCCTACAGGTTTCGTGGTAAAAAACGGATCGAAGATTCGACTTCGGACTGCTTCGGACAAGCCCACACCCGTGTCTCTAATAGCAATCTCGATCTTGTCATTGTTTTGGCAACGGGTGCGGATCGTAATCGTGCCAGCGGGATTATGAGTTTTCAATGATGAAGCCTCATTCGATTGAGCGGCGATCGCTTGTCTAGCGCCGCTTGCCTCCTCAATGGCATCGATCGCATTCGCCAGAATGTTCATAAAGGCTTGATTCAACTGCCCAGCGTAACATTCAACCAAGGGCAGTTGCCCGTAATCCTTCACAATTTGAATCGATGAATTGCTCCCCTTCACGGTCAATCGGCTCTGTAAGAGCAACAAAATACTATCAATACTGGTATGGATATCAACTACTTTGACTGTCGCTTCATCTAGCCGTGAGAACGTTCTGAGTGATGTCACAATCTCTTGAATTCGCTCGGCTCCGGTTTTCATCGAGGTGAAGGCTTTGGGCAAGTCGGTGATCACGAATTCTAGATCGAGCGATTCGATCGCAGATTGCAAAGATGAGGGAGGAGTGGAATACTCCTGTTGATATAAGCGCAATATCTGCAAGAGGTCGTCAACGTAATTTTTGGTATGCTCGAGGTTGCCGTAGATGAAACTAACGGGATTGTTAATTTCATGGGCAATGCCAGCGACGAGCTGCCCCAAGCTGGACATTTTTTCACTCTGCACTAACTGCATCTGCATCTGCTGCAACTCCGATAGCATTTGCTCTAAAGAGTGCGTCTGGTGTCTCAATTGCTCTTCGGATTGTCGCAGTGCGTCCTCGACTCGCTGTCGCTCCCAGATCTCGCCCTGCAACTGTTCCACGACCGTTTGTAGTTCCCCATTGGTCTGTGTGACTTGATCGAGTGCTGATTTTGTTTCTCCTTGGGCTTGCTCCAGCGTTTCCAGCAGTTCATTGATGTTCTGGGTCAAACTCGAGATTTCATCCTGTCCTGCTCCGGTCAGTCGGTGAGCCAAGTTTTGACTGATGCGAATACTATTGACACCGCTACTTAAACGAAGTAGGCGAGACAAGACTAACTGTTCCGAGAGAAAGATGGTGATGCCCCCGAACGTAATCCCAAGGAGAACGATCGCGATCATTAGCTGCTGTTGGCTTTTTGCTGCTTCCTGATAGAGCTTGCGAGGAATCTTAACCTGAAGGAGAAGCGCAGGTTGGTTACGCAAATCCGTTACTCGCCCGTAGCCGACAAGCGTTGTTTCAGTCAACGGATGAATAAGAATGGGATTCTGTGCGGAGAGCGCGGAACGAGCCGCCGCCGCATCGGCTGGGAGATTTGAACTCTGAAGGGAGTAGATCTGGAGGGGAAAGCGAGTGATTTTAGATAAATTGGTAATGGCTTCTGCATCAATGTAGCGACCGAAGATAAGCGCGCCTCGTACAGGACCTTTCCTCTCGGAAGTTAGAATCGGCTGACATGTGATTAGCATCAGACCTTCTGGCAGCACAAGAATCCCGGTCATAGCTCCTTTTGTCTGAGCCTGCTCGAGAAGTAACTGATTCGTAAACAGTTTGGGCAGTCCTGCGGGGATGGGTTGGAAGTGCTTGGTCTTCAGATCGAACCCTGTCCCGTAGACAGTTCGACCTCGCGTGTTTATAAATAGCACCAAGTTAACCTTCAAGTTCGCCAATTGCTCAGGAATTAGGTTGGATTTGAGGTAAGCGTCATTGTGGTCTTGAATAAACTGGTAGGTATCATCCCAAGCCGACCAATCACTGTAGCGCACTGTGAAGGCTTCTTGGTCTTTGGCGAAGACATTGAGAACGCCTTGGAGCGATTCCCGAGCACTTTGTTCTTCAGCAATCTTGAGGCTACCCAACAGGATGGTAGATGAGGCGAAGTAGACGACTCCGGTTAAGCTCGCAAGTGTGAAGCTCAAAACCAGTAGGGTTTTCTCACGCAGCTTCAACTTATTGAGGAACCGGATCGGAGGAGACTTCATCATACCGCTGGGTTTTAATGCTTCCTTAGCGATTGGCTTGATTGACAACGAACGAGCGCCCTAATCAGAGCAGGAACATCTCAATTAGACTCAGTTCTACTCAAGCAGAGAGAGCAACTCTATCTCTACAAGATGAGCTTTGTCAGACCAAGCCCCAGTTTTTGATCAGGTTGACGCTTCGCTGTAGCCTAAATGGACGAAATGGAGTTGCAATGACCGCGACAGCGGTTTCCTTCCCAGCCAAGAATTCCACTCCTGCATCCCGTTCTAACATTTGTAAAAATTTTGCTATGTTGGGATAAAAACGGGATGAGTAGCGCGATCGCTCAGAAATCAAAGTTTCTTCCACACCGATTTAGAAGCGCTGCCCTATACAAAACTAAACCTATACGAAATTAAAAAAGCGCCAGCACATCAATTCTCTGAATCTTGCTGACGCTTTTCTAAATTAAGTATCCAAAAACCAGACTGAAAAGTTTTATCCTCTTTTCATGCAGGCTTTAAGGATTATGGGTCGCCCGGGATTCGAACCCGAGACCAGTCGGTTAAAAGCCGAATGCTCTACCGCTGAGCTAGCGACCCGCTTGTTGCTCAACCTTAGCTAGAATAGCACATTGTTTTAAGATTTCAATCAAAAAGATCGACTTTTTTGAAATGCAAAATTTTACGGGCAGCGAGAAGTCGGAGTTTGGTCAAACTCCGACTTTGATGCGATCGCTAATTCACTTGGGGAACGCCATTACCGGAACGGGCATGTTCTCGCTCTAGCGATGCGATGCCGACCTCTGGGGCGCGGAGTTCCTCTTCACGAATAGTCGGCTCTTTGGTGTAGACCGAACTCAGCAGAATGTTAATCACTCCACTGTCTTCGGCTTGCCGAATCGCCTTGTGAGTAATAATTTCACCCACATTCAAAATCACATTGTCTTGCGCATCTAAAATCACGCGATTGACAGGACGACCTAAAGCCTGTTCAACTCGATTGCGATGAATCGCTTTCTGACTGCGCCCTTGATACTCTGCAAATTTTTCTTTGGTGTTATTCCAAAGCGTTCTGAGATTTTCACCTGCGATCGCAGCTTCTTGCTGAAATTGACTGGTCGCCAACGATGCCTCTCGCTGAAATTGGTGTTTTGCTAAGGTCAAAGATTGGTTCGTATTGCCGCGTAGAGCTTCTGTTGGCTGCAATCCTACCGCATCGAGAAGCGTGACTTCTTGCCCTGCGGCGGTCGCTCTTTGAATCACAATATCGGTGACGATTTGCCCCGGAGCGACGATGATTGCACCCGTGTCGGAGCGAATCATGCGATCGGCACGTCGTCCTTTCGCTTGCTCAAGTCCCAATCGCGCTGTGAAACTTGAGAGGCTTTCATTCGCTCTCTGACTAAGGCTCTGAAACCCGGTGTTGACACGATCGCTAATCTCTTGAAATCCGGTACCGACGCGCTCATTCACATCCTGAAATCGACGATTGAAATCAGGGGTCAAACTGCCACCCGTCGCCCGATAAAGGTCGTCTAAGGCATCCGCGAGACGAGCATGTTCTGCAATGTCGATCGTAATCACCTGATCTTTCGCAACGAGCAATTGTCCTTGATCTGTAAAAACGTCTCGATCGACGGTTTTGCCAATGATGTATGCGAATTGTTCATCTGGATCAATGAAGCGATCGCGCAATTCTTGCGTTGCAGATTGCAGTCTCAACTGGGCTGCTTCTGAGCCTTGTTGAATTTGTTGATTTGCGGCTTGTGCTGCTGCTTGAATTCTTTGCCCTGCAAGTTCAGACGATTCTTGCACGCGAGTCGATGCGGTTTGCATTGCGCCTCGAATTCCACCGACTTGCTCTTCCATTAATGCCGCCGTTTCAGGCGGAACAAACGTCACATCTTCGCCGATCCGCAGCGTTTGGGGAGCAGGAATAAATGATCGACCGGAATAAGCATCCGCAAAAATCCCACCCGAGGCTTCATACCCCTCGATCGCACCAGTTTGCTCATCAAAGAAGAAATCGACAACCGAACCAAGGAACTGCCCATCGGTTGTGACAATTCGCGTGCCTTTAAGAATAATATTGCGATCGAGAACTCGATGAATCTGCTCACTATGTTTTGCAGAAATAATGTCATCTCGACTTGAAATAATTAACGTATCTGTTCCAATCGCTCGCAGTGATCTCAACTCGATCACTTTTGCCGAGCGAAATAATCCCGATTCTTCTACCAGTACACCTAATAAGTGATTGGTTTCTTGATCAAAAATTAGATCTTGAACCCATGCCACTCGCTTGCCTGTATCAAAAGCAATCACGCTTTTATTTAGAATGTCGCTACCTTTTCTCATGATTTCCTTTTAAATTTCAGAGGGTTCTTCCATCTGGCTAATCATGGGAGAGGGAGTTGTGCGCCCAAAACCTGGTACGAGATTGATATAGCCAAAATATTCGAGTGAAACTGCCACAGCCGCAGCAAGAATTGCAATCAAGGCGATCGCTGGAGTTGGATTTGAACGTTTCCCAATAAGACGTGGCATTGTTATAGTTTGAAAGATGATGGATTCAATAAAAAGCAAGCTTCAAGCCGATTAAGCCAGATGTTCTTAGTGTATTTTCTGGTTCATTTCTTGCCGTCAATCGACTGATATAAATCATGAGAAAGATGAACTCTATCCAGAAGTAGAGATTGGATAGTATGCGGTCGTTTTTTATTGATTTAGAGTTTGACTCCCTTGATTCAAGAAACAAGAAGAGAGGATCTGAAACGTTTTCCAAACTCACGGATTTCAATAAAAAAGTCGCGATCGCCAAATTTCTCGACGATCGCGACTTACATCACAAAATTCTCACTAAACGGTCGTAATATCTTTTTCTTTCTCTGCTAAAACCTTATCGACTTCAGCAATATATTTGTCCGTCAGCTTTTGAATCTTATCTTGAGTATCACGGGCTTGATCTTCAGAGATTTCTTTTTCTTTCTCCTGTTTCTTCACCGTATCGACTCCATCGCGGCGAATATTGCGAATTGAGACTTTGCCTGCCTCCGCGTATTTTGCCGCCAGCTTCACCAATTCCTTGCGTCGATCGCTCGTCAAAGGTGGGATATTCAATCGAATGGATTGACCATCATTATTCGGAGTCAATCCAATATCTGAGAGCGAAATCGCCTTCTCGATCGCATTCATACTGCTGCGATCGTACGGCTGAATTTGAATCGTCGTCGCATCGGGAGTCGAAATATTTGCCAACTGCTTGAGCGGCGTTTCCGATCCGTAGTACTCGACCGTAATCTTATCCAGCAGGCTTGAATTCGCGCGACCCGTGCGGATTGTATTAAAATCGCGACGCACCGCATCGATCGCCTTTTTCATATGGTCTTCTACATCAGCAAACTTCACAAAAACCTCCGACAATCGTTCCGATAGATTCTCCTGCGACCGCCCGCTTGATGTTGCCCCGCACAGACAGGTCAAAGACAATGATAGGAATATCGTTATCTTTGCACAACGCGATCGCGGTACTGTCCATCACCTTTAGATCCTGTTGCAAAACATGCGAATAAGTCAAACTCTTAAACCGCTTCGCGTCTGGATTCTTTTTCGGGTCAGAATCGTACACCCCATCTACCTTTGTAGCTTTAAACAGCACTTCTGCATTAATCTCTGCGGCTCTCAGTGATGCAGTAGTATCCGTCGTAAAGAACGGATTTCCTGATCCGGCTCCAAAGACCACGACTCTTCCTTTTTCCAAATGTCGAATCGCGCGGCGACGAATATACGGTTCCGCGACTTCTTGCATCGCGATCGCAGTCTGCACACGGGTTGGAATGCCAATTCGTTCTAACGCATCTTGCAGCGTCATTGCATTCATTACCGTTGCAATCATTCCGATATAGTCTGCGGTGGCGCGCTCCATCCCGGCTGCTGCACCCATCATGCCTCGAAAAATATTTCCACCGCCGACCACGATCGCAACTTCAATGCCTTCGTTTACGAGTTCTGCCACTTCCTCAGCGATACCATGAACTACGGCAGGATCAACCCCATATGAAAGCTCTCCCATTAGAGCTTCCCCGCTAAGCTTCAGCAGAATCCGCCGATACGTGACTCCCATGTATTTATTTTTTGTCGTAGTTGTGTCCAACTAAAGATAGCAGTTGATCGGAATTTTGTGATCCCTTTGTCAATCTTTAACTCGATCGAGAATTCACGCAAACTCGTCTGCCTTGCCATAGAATAAGTACCTGTTCTTTCCAGGCTAGGGTTTATGTCTGTCCTGTCATCTGCGCCGTTCTCCGCTGCCGAAATTGCATCTGAAGGGATTCAGCCCGAAGAGTATGAAGAGATTGTGCGTCGGCTCGGTCGCCATCCAAATAAAGCTGAACTGGGAATGTTCGGGGTGATGTGGTCGGAGCATTGTTGCTATAAAAATTCGCGTCCATTGTTGAAGCAGTTTCCGACGGAAGGAGCACGAGTTTTAGTCGGCCCCGGTGAGAATGCAGGAGTCGTTGATTTGGGCGACGGGTTGCAGTTGGCATTTAAGATTGAGTCGCATAATCACCCATCGGCAGTCGAACCTTTTCAAGGCGCAGCAACCGGGGTAGGCGGGATTCTGCGAGATATTTTTACGATGGGGGCACGGCCGATCGCGCTTTTAAATTCGCTGAGATTTGGAACGTTAGACGATGCTCGCACCCGTCGAATCGTCAATGGTGTCGTCGCGGGGATCTCCCATTACGGCAATTGCGTCGGGGTTCCCACGGTCGGCGGAGAAGTTTACTTCGATCGAGCTTATTCAGGAAATCCCTTAGTCAACGTGATGGCATTGGGATTGATGGAAACGACTGAGATCGTCAAATCAGGTGCGAAGGGTTTGGGAAATCCAGTTTTATATGTGGGATCGACGACCGGACGCGATGGCATGGGTGGAGCAAGCTTTGCGAGTGCCGAGTTGAGTGATGAATCGATGGACGATCGACCCGCTGTGCAAGTTGGAGATCCGTTCTTAGAGAAGTCTTTGATTGAAGCTTGCCTAGAAGCATTTAAAACAGGTGCAGTCGTTGCAGCTCAAGATATGGGAGCCGCAGGAATTACCTGTTCAACTTCCGAAATGGCGGCAAAAGGGGGAGTGGGCATCGAATTGGATCTCGATTTGATCCCAGTTCGAGAAACCGGAATGGTTCCGTATGAGTATTTACTTTCTGAATCGCAAGAGCGAATGCTGTTTGTTGCAGAGAAAGGAAGAGAACAAGAACTGATTGATATTTTCGAGAAGTGGGGACTACATGCAGTTGTCGCGGGGAAAGTGATCGAAGAATCGATCGTCAGAATTCTCTTTCAAGGTGAAATTGCTGCCGAAATTCCCGCAACCGCTCTTGCCGACAATACGCCGATTTACCATCGCGAATTGCTCAGCGAACCGCCTGAATATGCTCAAAAAGCTTGGGCTTGGACAGTTGAGAGTTTGCCGGATGCTACATCTCAAGGCATTCTGGGTCACAGTTGGAATGAGGTTTTGGGAAAAGTTTTGAAGTCACCAACGATCGCATCGAAACAGTGGGTCTATCGCCAATACGATCACCAAGTTCAAAACAATACCGTTTTACTTCCTGGTGGCGCAGATGCCGCAGTCGTCAGAGTTCGACCGTTAGCAGATTCCACGTCCTCATCGGTGACACCGAATCCGGCTGCACTCACGAAGGGCGTTGCAGCAACCGTTGATTGCAATCCTCGCTATGTTTACTTGCATCCTTATGAAGGTGCAAAAGCGGCAGTTGCAGAAGCAGCGAGAAATCTGAGTTGTGTCGGTGCAGATCCGATCGCAATTACCGACAACTTAAATTTTGGTAGTCCAGAAAAGCCGATCGGATATTGGCAACTGGCAGAAGCGTGTCGCGGATTGTCCGAAGCCTGCCGAGAATTTGAAACTCCCGTCACTGGCGGCAACGTTTCGCTATACAACGAGACCCTCGATTCTCAGGGCAACCCCGAGCCAATTTATCCGACTCCCGTTGTGGGAATGGTCGGATTTATTCCCAACCTCGATCGCATTGCTGGACAAAGCTGGAAACAAAACGGCGATGTCATTTACTTACTCGGTTCCGATGCGTTGACGTTGGGTGGATCAGAATATTTAGCGATCGTGCATCAAACCATTGCCGGAAAGCCCCCGATCGTGGATTTTGACTTAGAGCGAAAAGTGCAAGCCGTTGTGAGATCAGGGATTCGCAGCGGTTTGATTCAATCCGCACATGACTGTGCCGAAGGAGGAATCGCGATCGCACTTGCTGAATCGTGCTTTGGCAATCAACTCGGAGCCACGATCGACCTTGCTGCAACCGACGCGCGACTGGATCAAGTCTTATTTGGAGAAGGAGGAGCGAGAATTTTAGTTTCGGTTCAAGCTGACTCGGTTGCAGAATGGGAAGTGGTTCTTCAGAAAGAAGTCGGCGACCATTGGCGAAAACTAGGAACTGTAGGTGGGGATTCCTTGAAAATATCGATCGCCCAAAACCTAGTTATCGACGCTAGGATCTCAGAACTATTCGCAGAATGGTCAAGTGCGATCGAGAACGGACTTGACCCTAACGAATAGTCCGAACCGTTGTGTGAGATATTTAAGACAATGTTAAGGATTGGGAAAATTCTTAGCGTTCCGATTGCTGTCTAACTACGCAAAACCAAGCCTATGTTGCCTGATGACACGTTTTCTGTAGATCCTGCTGAGCAACGTCCCGACAAACCGGAAGAAGCTTGCGGGGTGTTTGGGGTTTTTGCTCCAGGCGAGCCTGTCGCAAATCTTGCCTATTTTGGGCTGTTTGCGCTACAGCATCGCGGTCAGGAATCTGCCGGAATTGCTACGTTTGAGGAAGGAGATGTAATTCATCTCCACAAGGATATGGGGTTGGTTTCGCAAGTCTTTAATGAAACCAAACTCAAGGATTTGCCAGGATATTTAGCGATCGGGCATACACGCTATTCGACAACGGGATCAAGCCGAGTAGTCAATGCTCAGCCTGCGCTCGCAAAATCGCGGTTAGGAACGCTAGCGTTAGCACACAATGGAAATTTGGTGAACACCAGCGAACTCAGAGCCGAGCTAGCTGAGACGAATCATGACTTCATCACCACAACCGATTCAGAAGCAATTGCATTAGCGATCGCTGAAGAAGTGAATCGAGGAAACGATTGGGTGAAGGGAGCAATCAATGCGTTCAAACGCTGTCAAGGTGCATTTAGTTTAGCGATCGGGACTCCAGACGGCATGATTGGCACTCGTGATCCCAATGGGGTGCGCCCGCTAGTGTTAGGAACATTGGCACAAGAATCTCACGATCAGCCCTTGCGATATGTGCTGGCTTCAGAAACTTGCGGACTCGATATTATTGGAGCCGATTACGTTCGAGATGTTCAACCCGGTGAACTGGTCTGGATTACCGAAAATGGCATTGAGTCGATTATGTGGGCAGAACAGCCTGTGCGCAAGTTGTGCATTTTTGAAATGATCTACTTTGCGCGTCCCGATAGTGTGATGCACGATGAAACTTTGTATAGCTATCGGTTGCGGATCGGGCGGCAATTAGCAACAGAATCGAATGTTGATGCTGACATTGTGATTGCTGTGCCGGATTCGGGCGTTCCTGCTGCGATCGGTTTTTCTCAAACGTCTGGAATTCCTTATGCAGAAGGTTTGATCAAAAATCGCTATGTTGGTCGGACTTTCATTCAACCGACTCAAGGGATGCGAGAAGCCGGAATTCGCATGAAGCTCAATCCGCTCAAAGATGTACTTGCTGGAAAGCGGGTGATCATTGTCGATGATTCGATCGTGCGCGGAACCACCAGCCGCAAGATTGTGAGAACCTTGCGCGATGCAGGAGCGATCGAGGTACATATGCGGATTTCTTCGCCGCCTGTGACGCATCCTTGCTTCTATGGCATTGATACTGACAGTCAGGATCATCTGATTGCAGCAACAAAATCGATCGAGGAAATTGCGAAGCAGATCGAAGTCGATTCATTGCAGTATCTCAGTTGGGAAGGGATGTTAACTGCAACCCGCGAGAACCCGGAGGAATTCTGTTCAGCGTGTTTTACCGGAGACTATCCGATCGCGATTCCGGAGACGATTAAGCGATCGAAGTTGATGCTGGAAAAAGCTGCAAAATAAAGCAACCTACTCTGAGGTTTGTGCAACCTCAGAGTAGTTAAAATCTTTCTTGATCGAGAATCTGCATGGTACACTGACCAACAATTCGTAGTGACAGTCGGCATCTATGCAAGTTCAATTTAGGCTCGCTGGGAATCTTGTTGTAATTGGATTGTTAGGCGGATTTTTTGCCGCATCTGAGGTACAGGTGCAATCCCAGACCTTACCACCCCCCCCAAATGTTCCTGTCTTTCCTCCCAGTGCGCCTTTACCCTCTGTCAATCCTGCACCGATCATTGTCCCCCCTCGGATACCTGATAGTCCTCCAGCACCCAATGATCGAGTCTATGCTCCTCGCATCAACTCAGTGCAGCCGATCAGGGGTCAGTTCCGGATCTACATCGATAGCGCCAGTCCATTCATCTTGCAGCAGGCAAGGATGATTCAGCCGGATGCTTTTTTTCAGAACCTTGCAGGGCGACGGGTGATTCAAGCAGGACTGTTTACGGATGAAATGAAAGCTCGTCAGCAGCTTTCAAGATTCGCAGCCCAGGGACTTGAAGCTCGAATCTCAACGCGATCGCCGCAATCAAACTTTGAACCCTCGGCACCTCAGCGCGGTTACTATGCGATTGTGCCTGGGAATCGCAGTGAAGTTGAGGAATATCGAGAGCGTGCTGTGCGTTTAGGAGTGACGCAATCTATCTTGCAATTGCGCGATCGTCCTCGCGGCTTGCATCTCGCAGTCGGTCCTTTTGCCAATCGCAGCGAGGCAGAACAGGTCGTTCAGTATTTGCGCGATCGCGGCAGTTTGGATGCAAGATTGTTTTACGATCGCTAACAATGCTACATATACATTGCCATGACCCAACCGAGTCCCAGTCCCATCCATGTAACAATGATCAGGACTGCTAAAGATGAAAAATAGCTGAATTCTGCTGTTTGGAGATCAATGCGTACTAATGCTTCTGCACACAGAACCATAATCACTGGGATGAAAATTTTAAACCAGTTGAGCAAGATCGAGGCAAAGGCTGCGAGCATGAGCAATGACAGAAATGCGATCGTGTCCGAGCGAAACCATTTGGTCAGGATCTTTTCAGAGTTTGTGAGGGGACTCATCAACATCAGTGCGAGGAAAACGCCCAAAATTGCAGCAGAAATGATGGACGACCAAAGATGCGAAGTTGTGATGATCAATTTGCTAAAGATCGCATAAGCGATCAAGAGCAGCGATGCTGAAAGCCAAGGCAACTTTCTCACAAGCATGGATTAGACCACTCGATTTTGACGAATACACTCAGCGTACCAGTGATAACTCGATTTCGGAATTCTCTGCTGAGTCTTGTAATCGACATAGGTGATTCCAAAGCGTTTATCGTAGCCGTATGACCATTCAAAATTGTCCATAAAGCTCCAGATAAAGTAGCCCAAAATCGGATAGCCTTCGATCGCGGCTCGATGAACGCTTTGCAAATGCTGACGCAGGTAAAGAATACGATCGAGATCAAACACTTCTCCCTGAGAGGTCAGTTCATCTTGAGCGGCACATCCATTTTCTGTAATAAAGAGCGCTAAATCAGGACGATTCAACGTTTCGCTCACATGGCGAATTCCCCAATACAAACACTCTGGCACAATCTGCAACCAAGGCATATTCAAGGCTGGATAGTTTTTCGGAAAATCAATCCATTCACAGCCTTGCCAATTGTCAGCAGCTCGGATGTAAGTCCCAGTGTAAATATTTAATCCTAAAAAATCGAGAGGTTGATGAATCGTTTTGAGATCACCTTCTTGAATATCTGGAGCATCGTTTTTCAATTGTTCTAATAACGCTGAACTATATTCACCTGTTAATGCTGGATAGATAATTCCACCATTGCCACAGTGGTAAGGAAATGCTTTTTTGGCAGCTTCGATATGTTCGGGAGATTCATAAAGCGGAACCGTTACGCCAAAATTATCGACTAGCCCGATCGAGCAAGATTTCGGAGAATTAGCACGAATCGCCTGACATGCTAATCCATGGGCAAGTAAGGCATGATGCGAGGTTTGCCACACTTCTTTTTTCGATCCCACCTTAGTTCCAGGAGCATGTTGAGGCGTTTTTCCTACGCCATGTCCCATGTGGGTAAAGCAGGTGATCTCATTCAGCGTCATCCAGTTTGTAATGCGATCGCCCAAGTTCGACACCACGACTTTCACATACTCTGCAAAGTCTTGCGCCATTTCTCGACTGCGCCAGGAGCCGTATTTTGTCTCTAAGGCTTGAGGACTGTCCCAATGAAATAACGTGGCATAAGGAGTAATGCCGTAATCAAGCAAGCAATCGACCAATCTGCGATAAAAATCAAGCCCTGCCTGATTTACAGTCCCGCGCCCGTCAGGCACAATTCGACACCAGGAAATACTAAACCGATAAGTCTGGACTCCCAGTTCTGCCATCAGTTTGATGTCGTCTTTATAGCGATCGTAATGTTCACAAGCGATCGCGCCCGTCTGTCCTTGAAACGTTCTGCCTTTGGTCGCGCTGAATGTGTCCCAAACGCTGGGCTTACGTCCATCGCGATCGACTGCGCCTTCAATCTGATAGGCAGCAGTCGCGGTTCCCCACTGAAATCCGGTTGGAAATTGCTGGCTAGTCATGTTGATTGAGTAAAAGAACGATCGCTAAAATTGCAGTCGGAGATAACACTGCAAATAATACATTCAATGTCGTGGGCGGAATCTCTGCAAATGGAGCGAGATATTTAATCACGATCGACAAGATTAAAGATGCGACCATGACTTTGACAATCACAGCCAGCGTATCAAGTTTCGTAGCGTTCATAAGCTTCGACAATTTTTTGAACAAGTGAATGGCGCACAACATCTCCTTTCGAGAGATTACAGAATGCGATCGACTCGATCGGTTTCAAAATCTTCTGTGCCATTGCTAAACCCGATTCTTGATGCATCGGCAAATCGGTTTGAGTCAGGTCGCCTGTGACCACCATTTTCGATTTAAATCCAAGTCGAGTCAGCAGCATTTTCATTTGCGCTGGTGTGGTGTTTTGTGCTTCGTCAATGATCACAAAAGCATTGTTTAGAGTTCGACCGCGCATATAAGCGATCGGAGCCACTTCAATAATTCCGCGCTCCATCAAACCGCCGATCTTCTCCGGTTCGACAAATTCATAAAGCGCATCATAAAGCGGTCGCAGATATGGATCAATTTTCTGCTGCAAGTCTCCGGGCAAGAAGCCTAATCTTTCCCCCGCTTCCACAGCAGGACGAGTCAGAATCAAGCGCTCATACTGATTCGACAAGAGCGCTTGAATCGCCATGACTGCTGCGAGATAAGTTTTTCCTGTTCCGGCAGGTCCAATACAAAACGTCAGATCATGCGATCGAATGGCTTGAATGTACTGCCGTTGCCGAAATGTTTTAGCTCGAATCGCTTCGCCGCGTCGAGTTCGACCTAACACATCCTGCTGAATCGTCTGCAATTCGCCTTCTTGATGCGTATCGAGCGCATGTCGAGCCGTGAGAATATCGACACTAGAAACCGCTTGTCCTTTGCTCCACGTATCTGCCAGCGATTCGATCAGCCGTTTGACCAGATCGACCTGATTTTTGGTTCCCGTAATCAGGAGATCTTGACCGCGCATCACCAGCTTTGCGCCAGTCTGATGAGCTAGCGTTTTCAAATTGTCTTCTTGATTGCCAGAAAGCGCGATCGCACTTTCTGGATTCGGCAGTGAGAACGTAATGGTTTCGACCATGCAATCCTAAATAAGTACTCTGTCTCAGTCTAGGCGTTTTCCTCGAATTGTTGCCGTAGTGTTGCAGGATTATTCATTAATTCAGATTGGGTGATCTCGCTTTGCGCTCCAGATTTTAACCATTTCAATTGAGCCGTGCCATTTTCCGCTTCTGAATCTCCGAGAATCAAACATGCGATCGCACCCGATCGATCGGCACGCTTAAACTGTTTTCCAAAGGCGCTGCCGCTCATGTCTAACTTCACGGTAAAGCCAGAACGACGCAAAGAGTGAGCAAGGTTCAACGCTTGAGCTTCAGCTTTTTCGCCACGCGAGACAACATAGAGATCAACAGGATTTACAACAGATTGCTGAATTTGCTGCAACAAGATCACTAATCGCTCTAATCCCATTGCCCAACCAACCGCAGGCGTTTCTGCTCCGCCTAACTGTGAAACTAATCCGTCATATCTTCCACCCGCACAGACAGTGGCTTGTGCACCCAAATCATCGGATTGAATTTCAAACACAGTATGCGTGTAGTAATCTAATCCACGCACAAGCCGAGCATTGATATTACAAGCAATACCTAAATCTTGGAGTAAGGCTTGAACGCGATCGAATCTTTGCTGCGATTCTGAACTGAGATAATCCAAAATACTCGGCGCACCCTGCAAAATCTCTTGAGTTTGTTTGTCTTTAGAGTCCAGAATTCTCAACGGATTCTTGGTAAGCCGATTTTGAGAATCTGAATCAAGTTTCTCTTGGTGCGGAGTGAGATATTCAATCAATGCGGTTCGATACGCTTGACGATCGTTCGCATCTCCGATCGAATTCAACTGCAAGGTGAGATTTTTTAAGCCAACTGATTGCAGAATATCTGATGCGATCGCGATTGCTTCTGCATCTGCTCTTGCATCTGCACTGCCTAAAACCTCAACGCCCAATTGATGAAACTGCCGTTGCCGACCCGCTTGCGGACGCTCATACCGAAACATCGCGCCTAAATACCATAAACGCTGCACATCTCCTTGAGTGTGCATTCCATGTTCGATATAGCTACGCACTACACCTGCTGTTCCTTCGGGGCGTAAGGTAATTGAGCGATCGCCTCTGTCTTTGAAGGTGTACATCTCTTTTCCGACAACATCAGTTGTCTCACCAATGCCACGTTCAAACAGATCGGTTTGTTCAAAAATCGGGGTGCGAATTTCTTGATACGCTGCTCGCCCTAAAATCTCTCGTGCGATCGCTTCTACTCGCTGCCAATTACTAATTTCTTCTGGCAAAATATCTCGCGTTCCGCGAGTCGCTTGAATACTCATATCAAAACTTGATCCGTTTAACTCACTCGCGAAATTCCCTAGCAGTCAGAGATTAGCGCTAATTCCTGACATATCTTATGACAATTCCTTGCCCGGTTTACACTTTCGTCAATCCTGTTCGGTGTGTAAATAGGCGTGTCTAGTAGTTGAACACAATAAATTGACAACTACTTCACCCGTCCCCGCTGCCAAGCCAAATAACTTTCTCGCAAATCCTGTAAGAACTGATTGCGGGTTGAGGCTTGCCATTCTTGAGCCGCATTACGCAATACTTCTGACATGGCAGGAGACGCAGGAGAAAATCGCTCGAAGCATTGCACCTTCAAATTCTCGGACATTGCCAGGGAAATTGCATTGATCATCTCGATCGCTCCCGATCCGACAATATGCGCCCCTAAAATCTCACCACTCCGCCGCACAATCAACTTACACAGCCCTGTTGTCTCTCCGGTGATTTGTGCCTGCATCAAGGGGCTAAACGGTTGCCGCAAGACCAAAACATCTTTACGATAACGTCGATGCGCTTGCGACTCGTTTAAGCCAATCCATGCACATTCAGGTTCAGTCGCCACGGATTGAATTGCTCGATCGTAATCCACTTTGAAAATCGGTAGAGTCGTCAGATTTTTCAGAACAATATCCGTTTGATAACGGGCGATCGACTGCACTGGATGCGCGATCCAATAAACTCGCGGATGATTGGTTTGTAAGCGATCGTTGAGTTGGATCGGTTCGTAAATCTCCATTGCTTCGAGATTCAGATCTGAGATCATAGGTTGCCAACCAACCGTGACAAGTAATTCATCTGCCTCGATTGTATAGTTCTCAATCTCGATCGCTTTTTTTGTACCCACTTGCTGAATTTGCTTGATATGCAGCGCATTAATGATGCGAATCCCTTCAGCTTCTAGAGCCGCTTGAACTAAGAAAGCAGCTTCTGGATCTGCCATAGTCAACAAGTGAGGTTGACGCAGCAGCATCGTGACTCGCGACCCCAATCGGGCATAGAGTTGCGCAAACTCTATCCCGATTGGATCATCGCCAATAATTGCGATCGATTCTGGCACTCTGAGTAAAAGCTGATCCGCCGTCAGATAATTAACACTTGATAAGCCAGGTGGATCAGGAATGGCAGATCGATAATCTTTTGCAATCAAATAGGCGGATGATCTCAAAAGTCTCCCATTTACGACAAATCCGGTCTGTGGCTTGCGACAGAACTCGCCTGCACCTGGAATAAATTCAATCCCTAAAGTAGCTAATTTTGCCGGGTCATAGAATTCTTGATGCGATCGATCCACCACATTCATGTAGTGCTGGATCGATTCAAACGAAAGCGATCGCACCTCAGAATTAAAAAAAGAACGGGAACGATTCACTTGATCCAACTTCTTAGTCAAGTTGGAGAGAATATGCACGTGGGGGAATTTTGGCTGACAATTTTGCGCCACAATTGCGACTCTGGCACGCTTTCGTGCAGCAGCGATCGCGGCATAAATTCCAGTTTCTGAGTATCCAAGGATTACGACATCATATTCAGCAGACATGTGCTTAGCCCATCGATCAATCGTTGATTTTCCGAGCTGAGACGTACTGCAACTCGAAAATAGCGATCGCCTAATTCCGGAAAACTAAGACAATCTCGAATAAGCATCTTATCGTGTTCGAGCAGGTCTTTCTGTAGTTGTGAAACTGAACACTCGGATTTGACTAAATAGAAATTCGCGGCTCCGAGGTGTGGAGATAAGCCTGGAATTTGGTTTAATCCTTCAAATAGCTGTGGACGTGCTGCTTGTAGCCAGTCAAATGTTTGTTTCTGGAACTCAATATCTTGGAGCACGGCTTCTGCTGCTTTTGCTGCCAAAATATTCACTGACCACGGATCACGCCGCTCTTGCCAAGTTTTCAAGCGATCCGGATGAGCAATTGCATAGCCAAATCGTAATCCTGGCAAACTGTAAAACTTTGTCAGCGATCGTAAAATCACTAAATTTGGATACTCTTGCACGTCTCCAATCAAACTTTGCGATTGGTCGGGCGGCAAGAAATCCATAAAGGCTTCATCGACAACCACCAGTTCAAATCGGTGCAGCTTCTCTAAAATCCACGATCGATCAAACAATTTCCCTGTGGGATTGTGTGGATTATTCAGCAATAGACCTGCATTTCCTAGGAGATCTGCCCCAATTGGACATGTTTTTATCTCAGCACCAAAGGCTTTCAATGCGCGGAAATAGTCCCCAAACGCTGGAACAAACAAAACGGTATTCGCCAATTCTGCTAAATCCCAACACGCCCAGGTGAGCAACTCAGCAGAACCATTACCGGGAAGAATCCAATCCGGGGAAAGCTGGTGGATCTGAGCTAGCATCGATCGCACCTGCTGATAATTTGGATCGGGATAATCCCGCAGTAAAGGCAATGCAGCTTGGATCGCTTCAATTGCCGATCGCGGTGTTCCTAACGGGTTAATACTGGCAGAAAAATCAAGAATTGCATTGGGGGAACAGTCAGCGAGACGTGCTGCCCAAGATAAATTTCCCCCATGTGCTGGACGAGCCAATGATTTTACCTGCCTGTTTCTATCGGATTGAAATTTATTCCGGAGCAACTTTTTCTTTGAACAGTTTACCTGCCGAAAATGCAGGCACGCGAGTTGCAGGGATTTCCATCTTATCGCCAGTTTTGGGGTTACGTCCTTCGCGCGCTTTCCGTTCGCGGGATTCAAACGAGCCAAAACCAACCAAGGTCACTTTATCACCTGACGAAACTGCCTCAACGATCGTTTCGATCGCTGCGGACAAGACTGCATCAGCTTGCTTTTTCGTGACACTTGCTTTTTCTGCCACTGCATCAACGAGTTCACCTTTGTTCATAGCCTTTCTCCTCAGAGAGTGATGAATGTTTTGTTTGTCTCAAATGAGACTGTTTTGTCGAATGCCGAAGATCGAATTCAGATCGGCTGAAACTCCGATTCTCTCGAAATTTCAATTGCTCATTCTATAGTCTGTTTCAAAAAAGTGAACGTCCGAAACGACTAATTTGTATGGATTTTAGGAACTTTTTTCTATTTTTTCAGTTTTAGCTGAGTATTTGTACCCAAAAAATCAGATTTCCTGATCAAACGTTGCTGAAGTTTAACGATTTTGCAATATTCATCAGCGATCGAGCGCGATCTTGATTCTCAAGGTTTCAGTCTCACGTGAGACAAGCTCGGCGCAAAATTTATTGGCAAATCAGCGATCGATTTCCTATCTCCTTACTCGGAAAAATAAATGCAGTTGACGAGTAGCTCTCTTCTTAAAGCTGATCCGGGTCAACTCCCATCTGCCGCAATCGTTCCGCGAGTTGATTCGCTCGTTGCTGAGCTTGTTCTGCCTGTTGCTGAGCTTGTTCTGCCTGTTGCTGAGCTTGTTCTGCCTGTTGCTGAGCTTGTTCTGCCTGTTGCTGAGCTTGTTCTGCCTGTTGCTGAGCTTGTTCTGCCTGTTGCCGAACCTGTTGAAGTTCTCGATCGAGTTCGTCATAACTTAAGAACTTTTCACCATTTGGGCGGTAAATCTGCATCGGATTGACCGTGACATCAAACCAAATCCCTAAACGAGGACTGACATAATTTGGAAAATCGTCAATCTCTTCAAGCGAAATATCAGTTCTGAGCCAACCGCGCAATCGGTTTGTGTCTGGATCGTAGAGATAGTATTCTTCAACTCCATAGCGATCGTAGAACAATAATTTTTGATCCATCTCCTTCTGTGTGTTGCTTGGAGACAAAATCTCGAACACCACTTGAGGCGGAATGTTGCCTTCTCGGTGCTGGACATAAGCGCCCCGTGCTGCCCCTTTGACTCCAAACGGATCACCTTTCGGTCTGCCAAAAACAACCATCGCATCCGGTGCAACTCGAATATTGGCTTTGCCTTCGACTGGATACCAGAGCAAATCGCCTGCAACAAAAATATTCGGGTAGTTCTGAAATAGAAGATCGAGATTCTTTTTGATCAAAACAATCCATTCAAACTGCTTGGTATTATCCGACATTGGCTTGCCGTCGCTTTCCGGGTAAGTTAGGTCTGCTTTGATGTCAGAAACCATAAGTTTAGAATCCATCAATTGCAAATTTGCGTTCTAACGTACCTAAGCCGAGATCTTCTGAGGTCAGCGATCGCACTTCATAGAGCGCCATCATGTCTTTTAGCCCTGGATTGCCCCGGCTGCCTCCGGTCAAACCTTTAGCAATCAGCAAGCCACAAATTCCCTTGGTTTTCTTACATCGCTGATCCCATTTTTTCCGGGCTTGGGCGTGCGTGGGATCGTCTTCTTCAAACTCGCCGAATAAATGAAGTTCCTGATTCTGCGTTTGCAGCAACCCTAAATCATAGCGATCGTCCACAAAGGGATCAGAGCCAGGATTAAAGCAAATTCCGTTCAAGCCACCTGCGGCTTCAATTTCCTCGATCATCTGTTTCGCTTTGGGACGCGACGTTTGGATCAAAATAATCGGCAATCCTTCCCCGGCTTGAGTTGGCGCTTCAAGTTGGAAATGCTGAACCGACAATCGCATCATTTCCACCATGTCCCACGGCACAACGCCTAAGCTGAGAAACGAATTTTCAGGAACGAGATCATCGCGAATGATTGGCATTGCGCTCAGATCCTCGTCTTCGTCCTCGACCATTCCATACAGTTCTTCTGCAACCTCTGGCAGCGTTGTCACTTTGACTGAAATTGTCTCGCCATCAGGAGCGGGAATTTTAAATTTGCTGCTGAGCGCCGGGAAATCCTCGTTCATCAACTTCCGGCGATGCTGTTTCAAAAACCGATGCAGCGCTTCTAAAACGGTGATGAATGCCATCGCTTCTTCATCGTAAAGAAACGATCGAATGCCTTCTAAAGGATGTAAATTGCCAAACACAGGCTGCAAGATTGGCTCAAAGCGATCTAAATCTAAATCGTCTTCGTCCTCAAAATCGTCTTCATCCTCGGTTTCATAGGTGAGAAACAAACAATCCTGGGCTAAAAATGCCTCTTCCATCCGCTCCATCGAATCGTTAGAAAGCACACGCTGACGAAATTGGCGCAGAGAATCGAGCGATCGATAGAGCAAAATTCCATACTCCATGCCCAACATGCCCATGACTGAGGCATAGACGCAGCCCAAATCCCATCGATTTAACTCAATTTCAATGATTTTATGGTCGGGCAAGACTGACCAAGGCGCGTCTTCCCAGATCACATCTGCTTTCGCTAACAATTCCTCGGCAAATTCGGGTGGAATAGAGGGCGGACGAGAATTCGTTGCATCCTGAAAACCGCGAAAAATCTCATCAATTAATGGCAAATCGGGAACGTAATCAAGTGCGATGTCGAGATCTTGAAGCACACCTCTTAAATAGAAGAGGATTTCGCGATCGCGCACGACAATTTTCTGCGGTCGGGCAGGCTTGGCTGGACTATGCGGATGTTCCATTGCCCGCAACAACGTTCGGACGATCGCTTCATGTCCGGTCTCTGGCGGCACGACATCCATCGCTCTGACGACCCCTTGCGAGCCATCCACCCAGAGAATACATTCGCCATCACTGGGTGTACTGGAATCAGACCAATTTGCCTCGATCGGCACACCAGACGAGAGCGCACGGCGATCGCCTTCCCACACCGATTGGATTTGGGGTAACTCTAACAGCCGACGATAAGTAGAGGGGTTGAGACCAGTCATAACCAAACCAGTGAACACGGTGAAGCAGTAGATTTTATCTTAGTCTGTTCCTCTTGTCTCAGCACCGATTCGCTTAAGGTTCCGCAATGTTTATTGCCAAGGCGCGTCGGGCATAGAGTTGCTAAGATGAAAGTGAATGGTCAAAGGACTTCACCTCTCCACCTTTCTACAGGAGCGATCGCATTTCTCATGACACAAGCAACTGAAACCAAAACTCCCCAACGCGGCATTCTGATGACCGATGCCGCACTTAAACATGTCCTCACGCTTCGAGAACAGCAAGGAAAAGATCTTTGCCTGCGCGTAGGTGTGCGGGGCGGTGGCTGTTCTGGCATGTCCTACACAATGGACTTTGAAGATCCCAGCAATATTCGAGACGACGATCACGTTTACGATTACGATGGCTTCAAAGTCGTCTGTGATCCAAAAAGTCTGCTCTATTTATATGGATTGCAATTGGATTACAGCACTGCCTTGATTGGGGGTGGCTTCCAATTTACGAATCCCAACGCTGACCAAACTTGTGGTTGCGGCAAATCATTCTCAGCTTAAACTAATAAATTGTTAGATCTTAGGGGTTAGTGGCAATGCTGCTAACCACTTTGTTATTGGTTGTAAATTGTCATGACTCAAACGGTTGAAACCCTTTTCGATGAAGGATTAGAGCGCTACAAAGCGGGGGAATCTCCTGAAACGTTGATTCCCGTATTTAAAGAAATCTGCGATCGCTCTCGTAAAACGGGCGCAGCTTGGACTTGCTTGGCATGGCTCTATCTTTTGGCAGATAAACCCGCTTTAGCGTTCCCTGCGGCGCAAAAAGCGGTGAAACTTGTGCCACAAGATGCTCAAGCTCGAATTAATTTAGTCTTAGCAATGTTGGACTTGTCTAAACCTGGGGTGAGACCTCATGTTGAAATGGCGCAGCAATTGGTTTTTGCTGTAGAAGAATTGCGCGAAGAAGTTCAGCAAAATATTGAAGATGGATTGACCAGAAAACCAGGTTGGAAAAGTATGGAACGCGTCAAAGCCTGGCTATTTGAGTCTTAATTTACTTCAATTTTCTTCACATTCTTGTAGAGTCAGACGTGAATTCTGGCTCTTTTTTATTGAAATTGTGCGCTCGTAAATGAGCATTTACAAACATCAGAATAAATGCAACGATTTCGTCGCATTTTTGAGTTGAAAATCTACAGATTACTTTAATCGTTGTAATACAAACATAAATAAGTTAATAGAAAACTTAGAAAGACAGTGATAGTATTTGAAGACGAGGTTAAATACCTCGTCTTTTACAGTCTTTTCGTCACTTCAGAGAGCAAGTCAAAGATTAACTTGCGTGCTTTATTTCGCAGTGTGCGAGTTTAGTTTAGCAGACTAAACTCACGTTTTCTCATTGCTTTTTAGGGTGTCGATCGACGATTTTCTTGTAGCTTAAGGAGCGGATTACCATGTCTATCGATCGAGTCGGTGTCAAACCTGGAACGCGCAATCACAAAGGCTATTTCGTACAACATGCTTCGGGATATCAATTAGTGGAAATGCACCAGTCGGGTTGGGCGGTAATTTGTTTGAATGATGCGGTATGCCATTACGTCGATCCTGAGAATCTGCAAATTTCACGCGAGAAGGATTTCCCATCGGTTCATGAACTCTAATGTATTGACTTTTTTAATGTGCGATCGGGTTGAGCTATCTTCAGTTTCAACCCGATTTTTGTTAGGGTTAGAATCGCTGATGCATTGTGTTGGGTGATGAAAGAAACGGTTTTTAAGTGGCTGAATACAGCCTTGATGCTGAATTTATTTTTTGTGCTGCTGTGTTTTGGCTGGTTCGCGATCGCGCTCATTGGCAATGCGGCAAAGTTTCCTTTGGGGCTGAATCTTTGGCTTTCACTCTGGACTCCAGTGGTTCAACCTGCGTTAGGAATTTTGATGGCAGGCGCATTAATTAGTGGATTAAGTAGCTGGGTGATGAAACGCCTGAATCCAAATTAATTAAACCCATGATCACCAACCTGCGATTGCGATAGCCACTCCCCATGCGGCAGTTGCTTCACGGTCTTGTTGGGATGCAGTTCCATTGTTTCAAGGAGGAGCCTCGTAGCGTCCTTCGCTCCAAGATGGACGACCTTCATTATCGAGCCAGATCAGTCTGCACTGACCTCTTCATCACAAACCTACACCTGTAATATCCCCTCGCTCCAAACGCTAAAATCCAAAACACAAGTACCCAACCCGATTTCAAATCGCGATAGCATTGGAGGATGTTAGATCTCTTGTTAATGGCTAGTGTTGGGTTTTTGGGCAGCTTCGGGCATTGTCTGGGCATGTGTAGTCCGCTTACCGTTGCATTCTCGCTGTCGAACGATCGCACTTCTCGCTTTGCGCAATTGAGATTCAATCTTCTCTTGAATGCTGGACGGGTGATGAGCTACACCCTAGTCGGAGCCGCGATCGGGGCGCTTGGATCGGTGCTGATCGCGGGTGGACAACTGGCTGGGATTGATAGTGCCTTGAGACGAGGACTCGCGATCGTGACCGGGTTACTGCTCATTTGGTTTGGTCTTGCGAATATCAATCCAACTTGGCTGCCGCAAGTTCCGATTCTGCATCCAATTCAGGGAAAATTGCACGATCGCTTGAGTCAACGCTTGGGCGACTTTTCACGATCGCGAAAATGGTGGACTCCGGCAATCCTTGGTCTAGTTTGGGGGCTGATTCCCTGCGGATTTCTCTATGCGGCACAGATTAAAGCCGCAGAAACTGGCAATGCCTTACAAGGCGCACTGACGATGCTGGCATTTGGCGGAGGAACTGCGCCAATGATGATTAGCACTGGATTATTTGCGGGGGCATTGAGTCGCGATCGCCGAAGTCAACTGTTTAAATTAGCGGGTTGGATAACTTTGACGATCGGTCTTTTGACCTTGTTTAGAAGTAGCGATATGGTGGACTACACCGGACATGCTGCTTTAATTTGTTTAATGGTCGCGCTGATTGCGCGACCGATTAGTCGGATTTGGGCGGCTCCGTTGCGGTATCGGCGAGCGTTAGGCGTGGGTGCATTTGTGCTGTCCTGTGCGCATATGGGACATTTTTTGGATCACACGTTTAACTGGAATATTTATGCGATCGCATTTCTGCTTCCCAATCAACAAATTGGAATGTGGGCAGGGATAATTGCATTGGGGTTGATGATTCCCCTAGCGTTGACAAGTTTCGATTTTGCTGTTGCTAAATTAGGCACGGCATGGCGAAAAATCCATCTCGTTAGCATTCCTGTCTTAATTCTCGCTGTGATTCACACAAGCCTTACGGGATCGAATTACCTGGGTGAAATTAACTCTGATTTTATTCATCGCTTCCGAGTCGGAATTTTAATCTTTCTTGTGATTACAGTCTTATTGATTCGACTACAAATTTTTTGGTCGCTCTTCTCTTTAGAAAAGTTCTATGCTGCATCTAAACGATAATTTAATTGCTCATAATATTAAAACTTCTGGCAATGTTGCTGCGACTTTTCACATCGAGCCAAACCATAATCCAAAAGTCGGTGAAGTTTCACAAGCTTGGTTTGCACTGACTAAAGCGGGTGGAGAAATCATTCCGCTCGATCGCTGTAACTGTCAACTCAAAGTGATCTCTAAGAATACAATCCTCAAACAACCGCAATTAAAAGCTATTTCAGCCGAGCAATATCAAGGCATTCCAGGTGCAGACATTACGTTTCCAAAAGCGGGAATTTATACCCTGGAAATCAGCGGCACTCCTAAGCAAGCAGACGACTTTAATGAATTTCAATTTGCTTACGAGGTGACAGTTCAAGCTGGAACTGCACCGCAATCTAGCCCTGTCGCTGCAACTCCGATTCAAACCACCCCACAGACGAATTGGGTTTTGCCTGTCGGACTGAGTGCGATCGTGCTTTTAACGGGCGCTTGGATTGTAAAAAGAACCCTTAAAAAATAGCAGAACCCAAAATTCGAGTCACAATGAGAAATGCCGAATTTTCCGAATGTGACCCATGATTGATCACGATGTCATTATTGTTGGGGGCGGGCTGGCTGGATCACGTGCAGCGCTGGAAATTGTCCGCACCAATCCTAGTCTCAGCATCGCCGTTGTTGCCAAAACCCACCCGATTCGATCGCACTCGGTTGCCGCACAAGGTGGCATGGCAGCGTCTCTTAAAAACGTCGATGATACTGACTCCTGGGAAGCACATGCCTTTGATACTGTTAAAGGTTCGGACTATTTAGCTGACCAGGATGCAGTCGCAATTTTGACGCAGGAAGCTCCAGATGTCGTGATCGATCTAGAGCATATGGGCGTGCTGTTCTCGCGACTGGCGGATGGTCGAATTGCTCAACGCGCATTCGGCGGACATTCTCACAATCGCACCTGTTACGCAGCCGATAAAACAGGACATGCGATTTTGCATGAATTGATTTGTAACTTGATGAAGTACGGAGTCAAGATCTACGAAGAATGGTACGTGATGCGTCTGATCTTAGAAGACGGTCAGGCGAAAGGGGTGGTGATGTATCACTTGCTCAGCGGACATATCGAAGTCGTTCGCGCCAAAGCCGTGATGTTTGCAACGGGAGGCTATGGACGGGTTTACAACACCACGTCTAACGATTACGCTTCGACAGGTGACGGGTTAGCGATGACTGCGATGGCAGGATTGCCGCTCGAAGACATGGAATTTGTTCAGTTTCATCCGACGGGTTTGTATCCGGTTGGGGTGTTAATTTCTGAAGCTGTTCGGGGTGAAGGGGCGTATCTGATTAACAGCGATGGCGATCGCTTTATGGCAAACTACGCTCCGAGTCGGATGGAGCTTGCCCCACGCGATATTACCTCCCGTGCGATCGTGTCTGAGGTGCGAGCCGGACGTGGCGTTAAACCCGATGGAAGTCCGGGTGGGCCTTATGTTTATCTCGATTTGCGACATATGGGCAAAGAGAAAATCATGAGTCGCGTCCCCTTCTGCTGGGAAGAAGCCCATCGCTTAGTCGGGGTCGATGCAGTGACGGAGCCAATGCCAGTTCGCCCAACGGTGCATTATTGCATGGGCGGTATTCCCGTCAATACAGATGGACGAGTTCGAGCGAGTGCCGACGAGCTAGTCGATGGATTTTTTGCAGCAGGCGAAACGTCTTGCGTCTCGGTGCATGGGGCGAATCGATTAGGCAGTAACTCGCTGTTAGAATGCGTCGTGTATGGGCGGCGAACCGGAGCCTCGATCGCGAAATTTGTCCAAGGTCGGAAAGCTCCGGATCTGAATGCCGATCACTATATCACAGAAGCACAAGCCCAAATTCAAGGCTTATTTAATCAATCTGGACAGTACCGGATTCACGAAATTCGCCAAGCTTATCAAGACTGTATGACCGAGCATTGCGGTGTGTTCCGGACTGATGAAGTCATGCAAGCTGGATTACTCCAACTGCGGGAATTGCAGCAAAAGTATAGTCAGATTCGCCTCGACGATCGGGGAACAAGCTGGAACACGGAATTGATCGAAGCGTTGGAACTGCGATCGCTCTTTGTCGTCGGTGAGATGATTCTGTTCTCGGCGATCAATCGCAAAGAGAGCCGAGGCTCCCATTTTCGCGAAGACTATCAGCAGCGAGACGATGCTGCATTCCTCAAACACACATTAGCTTACTATTCAGCAGCAGGCATTGATATTAACTATCTACCCGTGGTGATTAATCAATTCGAGCCACAAGAGCGGAAGTATTAAATTCGGCTGTGTAGAACTTTAGCGCGGAATCTGAATGATAAACTCTGTCCCATAATCCAGCACCGAATGGCATTGCAAAGTGCCCTGATGCCGTTCGGTAATGATTTGATAGCTAATCGATAGACCTAAGCCAGTGCCTTGACCCACAGGTTTAGTCGTGAAAAATGGATTAAAGATATTTTTGAGGGTTTCTTCCGTCATCCCTGGTCCGTTATCAGCGATGCGAATGACAACAGACTTTTCTTGCAGTTCCGTATCGATGTGAATGGTTGGAACAGAATAAGTCTGGAGTATATCGAATAGCTTCGTGCCTGGTCTGTCTGTCCGTGCTGCGAGTGCATGACAAGATGTGTTGGTGCGAGTTGCTTGCTTATCAGGTGCAATTGCTTCGATCGCGTTGACCAAGATATTCATGAAGACCTGGTTGAGTTGACCGACATAGCACTCGATGAGGGGAATCTGTCCGTAAGTCTTGACGACTTGAATCGCAGAGCGATGATTTGTTGCTTTTAATTGATGGTCTAGAATGACGAGCGCATTATCGATGCCTTCATGAATATTAGCGGGTTTGAAAGCTGCTTCGTCTAAACGGGAGAAGTTACGCAAAGACAGAACAATCTGCTTAACTCGGTCTGCCCCAGCTCGCATTGATGAGAACGTTTTGGGGAGATCAGCTTTGAGAAATTCTAGATCGACCTCTTCAAGTTTGGCTTGAATCGCGGGTGTCGGTTGATCATAAGTCGTCTGGTAAAGCTCCAACAGATCGAGTAAATCTTGTGTATAAGCGGTCGTGTAAGTAATGTTGCCGAAGATGAAACCAATCGGATTATTAATCTCGTGGGCGACTCCAGCAACCAATTGACCGAGAGAAGACATCTTCTCGGTTTGCACGAGCTGTAATTGAGCTTGCTTGAGACTTTCGTGCGTATGAGTCAGTTCGGCTAATGCTTGGCTCAGACTGGCTGTACGTTCTTGGACTTGCTCTTCGAGATAATGTTTTGCTAATTGTAGTTCTGCTGTTCGAGCCTCAATTTTAGATTCGAGGTCGGCATTTGCTTGTTCAAGGCTAGTTTTTGCTTGTTCTCGTTCTATGATCACAGCAGAGAGCACTAGCATCATCAAGGTGATTGCACCAATAAAGGCTTGCAGCAACAACAATGTCTCGTTCAGCGTGCTGCGATTAAAAGAACTAGTTCCGTGAATTGTTCCTGCGAGTGCAAGTCCAGCAACTAGGAGAATCGAGTAATTTGTGAACCGCTGCCCAAATCGTAGTGCTGCCCAAACCAGTAAGGGAACGACCATATACTCGATCGGATATGCCATGCCAAAAGCAATAATCCCGACGATCGAGATCAGCACTAACCAAATCCCAACTTCTCGCAACTGCTTAAATTGTCGAGAAGTTTCAGGAGAATGATCTGGGTGCACCAGCAGGCGAGCAATAGATGCAATATCCAATGCATTCTTTTGCGCTGATTTGAAAGTTTGTCCTAACCATTGCCAGGTTGCAATGCGATCGAGCCACATCAAAATGAGGAGCGGCGCAATCACCAAGACTCCAATGTAGTCTCCAAGCCAGAACGTGATCCAGCTATTGAGAAAGTTATTCGGTGAAATGAGTCCACACAAGAGCATCGTTCCGGCTCCAAGGGTGGGGCTAATCATGCAGCTGAATAGTTCAATTCCCGCAAACTTGAAGACGTTCTGAGCTTTTTGAAACAATAGGTCTGCTCCAACCCAGCGGCGAAGTAACCATGCTCCTACTAATGCTTGCAAAACAGAACCCGTTGCAATGCCTAATCCTGACACCATCGACATTGCCCCATTGCCCGTATTCACCCACAGAGGCCACGCTGCTGCGATTAATGCAGCAATCCATATCCCGACTGCAAGCTGATCCCCCCAGCACAACAGCACTGCAACGGCAATGCCAGAGGGGGCGTAAACAGGCGTAATAAAGCCAGGTGGAATGGCGAGATATTGCCCCAATTTGGCTGTAATGTAGTAGACTAATGCGGTTCCGACTAGTCGATAAATGAATGCAGAGGGCTTAGGGGCTGCGATAGAGTTCATTGAATCTTAGTGATAGACACAGTTGACTAGTAGACTGAATGGAGACTGAGCCGAGCAGTTTCAATATTCCCAGAATCAGTTCAAGGTAAGCATTGCCAACGATGTCTAAAAGCTACTATGCAGCTATGAGATTACTTTGCGCCCAAAGACTTGGATCACTTTCTGTTCAACGAGGCTTAATGGCTGGTGATCTGAATTCGGATAAAACGATTGCTGGATGAATTGTATAGCGCTAGAAAGCGATCACAACAAAAAAGGGGATCAAGTTGGTCCCCTTTCAAAGTCAATTCTCTTAACTTAATTCACGGCCCACCAGCCTGCTGCCGGACCGACAAATCGAATCACGAGCCACGCCACAACGAGCAGGATAATTCCAGTCCATGCCCCCGTCGTTGTCCAATTCATAAATTTTTGGGTTTGAGTCTTTGTGACTGGCAGCCAGGGAGCAATCTTTTGCTCTTTGCCATACTCTTCACCCAGCGCTTCTTTACGACGTTTTGCTTCTCCCATAAGGTTGAAAAAAATGTTTGAGTGTATTGATTCTGATCATATCGCGAATGCTTATTCGTCTACAGGGTTGAACAAGCTCGAATCCAAATAAGAAATCCGCGCAAATGGGCTGAGTGCGGTCAAAACTTGAGCACCATAGCTTCGGTGTAAAACGCGGCTATCTAAGATTGCGACAAACCCTTGACATTCTCGCACCGGAGCAATCGATCGCTGTAGCTCACTTAGCGCTTCTGGTAGGAGATACAGCCGAAACCAATCTTGACGATGCTGTTTGTAATAGGCAACGCGACCTGCAACCAGCGGATGTTCGAGCGAAGGAATCGGTAAAGTCGCGATCGCGAACACATATGGTGCAGGCAAAACTCCCTGATGCTCTCGCCAAAACTCCCAACCTGTGACTAAAATCCCGTTTTCTTCCAAACATGTGCGCTCAACTTGCACTCTCGACCCAAACTCAGCCGCCAAAATTGATCCCACTTGCGATCGCAGCGGCGTATCCCCGACCAAAATCACGGTTAATCGCTGAACCGAGGCGGACAGACTCAGCAACGATCGCAATTCTTTCAGCAACGCTCCTTGAAACTGAGGCGTATTAGGCAGCGGAATTCCTTCGGGCTGATAAAGCTGAATCAGATCTTCTTGGCGATCGAGGGCGAATTTCAAACAGGTCAAATCGTCATCTAAGCCCACATTTGATCGATAAATCTCTGCATCTGTATCGAGATCCAACGCGCCCCCGATCAGAACCGTCGGCTGCTGTGTCCAAATCGGCTCTAGAAACGAAGCAATCTTCACCGGAGTGCAATGCAGCGAAAACTGTCCAGCTTGCCGTAAAATCGTCACCCAAACTAAGCGATCGTTTTGCTGTAACTGCTCAAAAAAATGCGCCCAATTTGGCGGCAATGTCTCAGTTAAGTAAAATTTGAGTTCGAGTAAAATATCGCGTTCAGCTTGCTCAATCAAATAGCATTCGTAAGGATTAGCAGGATGTTGAAAAATTGCTCGAATCAGTTGAATCCGAGAATCTCGAATCAAATCGGCTTGCGCTGGACAAGCCAGCATCAGCGCTTCCCAATCGGCTGAATCGAGTTGCACGGTTAACAGATCGCGCGTCCAAGATTCGAGATCATCCACTCCGTCAATAATTGTCGGAATTCCAGTCGGAAATCTGCCCTCGGAATTTAAGCGATCGCTCAACCAAGCTTCAGGCGTTGTAATCAAAATGCCTTTGTAATCGGGAGCCGGCCAGCGATCGCCCGTTTGAATCGGTTTGGGATACTCAATCCACTGCCGCAATCGGGGAATCTCGACTCTTAAAATCCGTTGCTGAATCGCTTCCGGCACGACCAGAACCACTGGTTCTTGCCACATCAGCAAGGGCACAAGATAACTGAGGCGATACCGTCCCTGAAGATCACCCGGTGTCCCGGTTTGAATCAAGGCACTCCGTCCAATCCGAAGCGCCCGCGCGACCAGACGCGCCATCGTCAAATGGTGCGACCAGTACAATTCGCCTTGTTCTCTGAGAAAGGCGCGGAGTTGTTGATGGACTTCTACCTCAATCACAAAGTCACCCGATTTGGAACTAAATCATCATTTTGACACACTCATTCAAAACCCTGCGGTAAGTTAATTTGCTTTTGGGGAGAGTGGGGAGTGGGGAGTAGGGGACTTCCCACCTCATCTAAAAGATTCTCAATCGCGGTCGCAAAATGATAGGCTCTAATAAAAGCTGTGTATTGCGTTTGCTCGATCCAGTTGGGAGGGATTAACAATGAAACGTTTGATTCGCGTTTTGGCGATGGTGAGTTTGGTGGTGGGCTGTCTGGGCTGGTTTTCCCAAGCGGCAGTCGCAGCAAACTTGAATGGAGTCACCGTGTTGGCGGCTGAGTACCGCAATGTGGTCGAAGATAAGATGGCAACCGAATTCGGTAAGAAACTTGACCTGAACAATACAAACGTTCGGGCTTTCCGCGAATTGCCAGGGCTATATCCGACTTTGGCGGGATTGATTATTAAATATGCGCCGTATGAATCTGTGGAAGATGTTTTGGATATTCCAGGACTGAACGACAAGCAGAAAGAAGTGCTGCAATCGAATTTGGATAATTTCGTTGTGACCGAAGTGTCTAAAGAACTCGTTGAAGGCGGCGATCGCTATAACAATGGCATTTATCGCTAATTGACGATCGAGAAACTTGTCAACTCGACGCTCTCTACAGAATTCAATGTCTGTGGGAGCGATTTTTTTATATAGGAAGCGTATGTTGCAGTCTGCGTATGATGTGCTGGTGGTTGGAGCGGGGGCGGCTGGTTTATATACGGCGCTCTGTTTGCCGTCTCAATATCGGGTGGGGCTGATTACCAAAGATTCGGTAGCACGCTCGGCGAGTGATTGGGCACAAGGCGGCATTGCGGCGGTGATCGATCCTCAAGATTCAACCGATTTGCACATTGCGGATACGCTCTCGGCAGGGGCAGGGCTGTGTGATGTCGATGCCGTGACGTTTCTGGTGGAGCACGCAGCAGACTGTATTCACAATTTGGTGGATTTGGGGGTGGCATTCGATCGACATCACAATCAGTTGGCGCTGACGTTAGAGGCGGCACATTCTCGACGGCGAGTGCTACATGCCGCAGATACAACGGGTCGTGCGGTGGTGAGCGTTTTGGCAGAGCGAGTGCTGGAACGCGAAAATATTCAGACCTTGGATCAAACGTTTGTTTTAGATATTTGGTTGGATGAGCAAAATCGCTGTCAGGGCGTTTGCTTGATTCACCATTCACAAGTGCATTGGATTCGCGCTCAGGCTGTGATTTTGGCAACAGGCGGAGGTGGACAGGTTTTTGCTCAGACGACAAATCCGGCAGTCAGTACAGGCGATGGAGTGGCGATCGCGCATCGAGCCGGAGCGCTGCTGCGCGATCTAGAATTTGTGCAATTTCATCCGACGGCTTTGACGAAACCAGGCGCACCAAGATTTTTGATTAGCGAAGCGGTGCGAGGCGAAGGAGCGCATTTAGTCGATCGAACAGGACATCGATTTGCGTTTGATTACCATCCAGCCGGGGAATTAGCGCCGCGCGATGTGGTGAGCCGGGCGATTTTTAATCACATTCAGAAAACGGAATCTGATCCGGCGAGTGCCAATGTATTTCTCGATTTGCGTCCCATTCCCGTTGAAACGATTCAGCATCGCTTTCCAAATATCATTCAAGTCTGCCAAAAATGGGGGGTAGATGTTTTCAAAGAACCGATTCCGGTTGCTCCGGCGGCGCATTATTGGATGGGCGGCATTGGGACGGATGTGGAGAATCGAACCTCGATCGAGAATTTATATGCAGTGGGTGAAACTGCCAGTACTGGAGTTCATGGCGCAAATCGTTTAGCCAGTAATTCGCTGCTAGAGTGTTTGGTGTTTGGCGCACAATTTCGATCGCTCCAACTCGAACCAATCTCAGCCCAGACCGTTGCAGAGATCGACTCGATCGCAGATGTAGAATTTACCTCGATCGAGCAACTTCGGGCTGCCTTGCCGCGATTAGTGTGGCAGAGTGCAGGCATTTCGCGAGACCAGAAGACTTTAGAAAGCGCGATCGCTCAAATCGAACTCTGGCAGCATGACTTTTTGCAGCTTCCGCTGAGTCAAGTCTTAATCCATCTCAAACCGCAACAGGCAGTGAAACTCCAGGTTTCAGCATCAGAATTGCGGGATTGGGGAGAGTTATACAACTTACTCGATGTCGCGCATTTGATTTTGAAAAGTGCCCACTTGAGAACGGAAAGTCGGGGCGGACATTATCGATCGGACTTTCCCGATACTTTGAGTGAATGGCAAGTGCATACGATCGTGCAGGGGGAGAAATGGTCTACTGCTCCAATTCGGCACTAGGCGCAATGTTCTGAGAGCCAATTCTCTAAATCTGCCAAGCTTGTGAAATCGAGTAAGGCTTCACTCAGGTCTTCAAGAATGGGGAGCGGGAGCGTTGTGAGTTGAGAGCGAACTGATTCAGGAAGCTCTTGCTGGAGTCGTCGGGTTAATTGTCGGGAAACAAGCGCGATCGTCTGCTCTTCGCGCCCTTCTTCTTTCGCTTCTCGAATCGCACGGGGTTCTTCAGATAAATTGATTCCGATCATTGCTCTGACCTCTGCTCGACTTAAGGTTGAAAACTTGTAAACCATGATCGCGGTCACGATATCTATTATGTCGTTTCTCTCGCTCAGCGTTAGTGGTTCTTGCTCGGCTCGAACTAATAAGTTTCGAGCAAATTGAGGAGCTTCGGCTTCTGGTTTGATCGTCAGAACCAAGGCGGCAACGAGCAGCGGCAAAGATTGCACATCGCCTAATTCATCAAGGTAAATGCGATGAACTTGCTCGCCGTTTAAGAGGGAACGGTGAGGATACTGCTTGCTTTGCTCTAAACTTCGTGAGGGATAAATCACCACCGCTTGCCAATCTGAGAAGCGAGAACTGTTTTGATAAAAATACAGCGACGATTCGCTAAATAGGCGTTCATAGAGTTTCTCGTCTTTCTGGAATTGAATTTCGCAGAAATAGACAATGCCAGATTCATCAGATTCAGGCGGCAGAAATACGCCATCAATTTCAAATTTCGGCTCTTTGACTGCAACAGAATCAAATCGATACTCTGCTGCATTCGCGGGTCGAGTCTCAAGCAACTCAAATAATAGGACTGGAGATTGCTGAAACAGTTTGTAGAAAAGGGGATCGCGCCGCATGTCGAGCTTTGATAAGACTCGATCAATTGTACTGCTTTATCCTCTGACAATTTTTAAGATTTTCGTTCCTTGTCAATTGCCGCAAACCTTCTAAGATGCGATGGCGACAATTTTGGATGCGAGACATGGAAATGAAACCGCCTTTACCTCCTTTCACCTTAGAAACTGCAAAAGCAAAAATTCAAGCGGCGGAGGATGCTTGGAATACCCGCGACCCCGATCGCGTTGCACTGGCTTATACTGAAGATTCGCAATGGCGGAATCGAGCAGAATTTTTGAGCGGACGAGAAGAAATTCGAGCGTTTCTCAGACGCAAATGGAACAAAGAATTGGACTATCGGCTGAAAAAAGAACTGTGGAGCTTCACCGAAAATCGTATCTCTGTCAAATTCGCCTACGAATGGCATGACGATTCTGGGCAATGGTATCGCTCTTATGGCAATGAGCAATGGGAGTTTGCAGAAAATGGGCTGATGCGACGACGAGAAGCCAGTATTAATGATTTACCCATTCAAGAATCCGATCGACAATTTCGTTGGGAACGTTGAACTCCAATTCACGATCCTAAAAGACAGGGCAATTTTGGTGCTGCATTTTGAATAAGAGCAGATACACTCTGAGATTGTGCTGAACTTGTCGAGTTCCTCTAAATTCATCTATGCGCGTGAGTTCTTTTCGTCGGTTTCAACTGGGATTCGTGTTTGCGATCGTCACAACCAGTCTGCTTGCCCAAGGGGTTTGGCGTACGGTTGCAAAGGCAGATTTTCTCCCATACTGTCAGCAAACTTCAGCGACGATCGCACAAAAAGATGCGGCGCGTCGGGCAGCACTCAAGGGCGGAGCAGAAGCTCAGCAGAAATATCAGCAAATTCTCACGCAACAGGCTAATCAGTTACGGCAATGTCGGAATCAAAACTGGCTGAAAACTCAGGGCATTTGGTTGCGCTTGTATGCCTGTGATGCAAGGCCTGGAGGAATTGATGAAGTCCTCGATCGCATTGTCGATCGAGGCTATAACGAAGTGTATGTCGAGACATTTTTTAATGGCATGGTTTTACTACCAACGTCGGACAATCCGACGGCTTGGCAGTCGATGCTTCAGTCTCCAAGTAATGTAGATCTACTGGCACAGATTATTCAGAAGGGTCGCGCGCGCGGCTTAAAAGTTTATGCCTGGATGTTTAGCATGAACTTCGGGAATAGCTATGCAAATCAGCCAGAAAAGCAAGTTTCACTGTTACGAAATGGGCGCGGGCAGACCAGTTTGACGGCAAATACATTGGCAGGGTTAAGCACAGAACTGGGAAGTTTGAATCCGAATGAAGCGTTTATCGATCCGTATAGCTTGCCTGCCAAACAAGACTATTACCGGATGATGCAAGCAGTCCTAAAACGTAAACCGGATGGGGTGTTGTTCGATTACATTCGCTATCCGCGCAGTCAAGGGACAGCATCGATTGCCACGAAGGTTCGAGATCTTTGGGTGTTTGGAGATGCGTCCCGGAAAGCGTTAGTCGATCGTGGGTTGAATAATAAGGGACGAGAACTGATTAAACGGTATCTCGATCGTGGTGCGATCAATGCAAGTGATGTGGCAGCAGTCGATAAGCTCTTTCCGAGAGAGAAAGTTCCGATGTGGCAGGGGCGCACCTCGGCAGCGATCGATACTCGTGGGTCTGTCGCGCAGCGGGCAAGAATTTTGCAGATGGATCTGTGGCGGTTGAGTGTGGCTCATGCGATGCAGGGAGTGGTCGATTTTCTCAATGTTGCAACTTATCCGGTTCAGCAAGTAGGACTGCCTGCGGGGGCTGTATTTTTTCCAGAAGGCAATCAGATGGTTGGGTTGGGATATGATTCGCGGTTACAGCCTTGGGATCGGTTTCCCAAAAATATTGCTTGGCATCCAATGTCGTATGCGACTTGTGGCAAGGCGGATTGTGTTGTGAAACAAGTGCAGCGCGTATTGTCGCTAACACCTGCGGGGACAGAGGTGAAACCTGTACTGGCTGGAATTTGGCAGATGTCTGTGAGTAATCGTCCGCCGTTAGAAGTACAAATGCAGGCATTGAAGTCGCTTTCGCCGCGAATTACTTCGATTAGCCACTTTGCTTATTCTTGGCAGGAACCGCGATCGGATCAAGATCGCAAATCTTGCTCACAGCGGCAGTTGTGAGGAGATTTCCCAAGCTGGCTCGTCGAAGTTGAAACTTGCTAGAGTAGTTTCCTGGGCAAAGAAAGGCATTTGCTCAGGGCTGGTTGGGAAATCTTTTCAGCCTTCACACCCATCCCCGTGTTTCTGCATCGGTTAAAGGTCGCTCTAGTTTGACATATTCGTTGCGAGCCGCTGCCAGAATGTGCTTCATTTGTACTGCCTCATCTGCATCTGCTGCAATAAAGGCTGCATTAACGGCAATATTGCGAATGTTTCCACCTGCGACTCCTAAGCGGGCGAGCTTGTCGAAATCTAGATTTTCAGTCGGTGTATCTTTAGGAAAAACTCTGCGCCAAATTTCTGTTCGCTGTTGCTGATCTGGAAAAGAAAACGGAACTACAAATCGAATGCGCCGTAAGAAAGCAGGATCGATCGAGGCTTTCAAGTTCGTCGTCAAAATTGCTAGTCCGCGATATGATTCCATGCGTTGCAAAAGGTAGCTAACTTCTAAGTTCGCATAGCGATCGCGGCTATCTTTGACTTCACTCCGCTTGCCAAATAATGAATCTGCCTCATCAAACAGCAAAACTACGCCCCCTGCTTCAGCCGCATCAAAAATACGGCGCAAGTTTTTCTCAGTTTCGCCAATGTATTTACTCACAATCGTACTGAGGTCAATTCGATAGAGATCAAGCTGCAATTCGTGAGCAATGACTTCTGCGGCTGTTGTTTTACCTGTTCCACTGGCTCCAGAAAACAAGGCAGTAATTCCTAAGCCGCGCGCACTTTTACTGCCGAATCCCCAAGTTTCATAAACACGCGATCGCTGTTTCACATGAGCAATTAACTCGTGCAAGGTTTGCTGTTCTTTGTCGGGAAGTACTAGATCTTCCCAACCCATCGAACTTGAAATGCGCTGAGCTAGTTCATCTAAACGCGGGCGGGCTTGTTCTCGGCAAGTTTGCCAAAGGTTGCTTGCTAACTCATCACTCGAGGTGATGGGCAGAGATTGAACTTGCAGACAAGCTGTCTCGATCGCATCAGGAGAGAGATTAAACTGCGAAACCAAAGGAGCTAGTTGATTTGTGAGATTTGGTAAATGCTGATGCCACAGCGATCGCTGTTCAGCAGGAGAGGGTAGATCCACATCAAAGCTAAGGTAACGACGCTGACGTTGACGACGACGATCAGAAGTCGCCACGATGACGGGGGCAGCGAGTTGATCAATCAAACGAGAGAGCAGACTTGCTTGAGTAGAATTGAGATCGGATTCTAAGGTGCAGTCGATCCAAAATGCAGCTTGACTGAGCAGATATTCTCGTTCACATAGACGCATCAAGAGATGAAATTGCGCGATGTCGGTCGGAAGGGTATCAATCGCGATCTCAAAAAGATTGAGCTGAGATCGCGCCGCAATCGCAAGTGCGATCGCTTGTAAGCTGATGCGATCTTGTCCACAGAGTTGAATGACCGGAAGTTGCTTTAAGGATTGTTTCTGCGCAAATTGTATCCAGGATTGATAGCTCTGTTTGACAATCCGTTGGTGTGATTCTACAAGCGCGATCGCATCAGAAGCGACTGGTGTAATACATCCTGCTAATCTTTCATCTTGTTGAGGTAGCCCGATTAAATAATGGAGAATGCGCTCATCAATTCGGATGGGGCTTTGAGTGAGCGCATTACCTGCTCCAATCTCAATTAAATGCCAGTACCGCAAAGGTGAATCTGGTGCTAAAGCACTCCAATGCGGATCTGCGAGCGTAGCTAGTGCTAAGCTCAATGTTGGATAAGGCTTTTGTGCATCGTTTTGAACAGTGGCACAGAGCGTTGCCCATTCGCCATCGAACTCCATGCCTGCACAGAGGACTAAGAGATCGCGCTCATATTCAGACAGTCTGAACATTCGGCAGAGTGTCACAAGCGCAGGTGGGGCTTCTGGAGAGAATGCGACAGGTTCAAACAATGTCGGATCTTGTTTAAGCTGCTGCCGAACATGCGCGATCGCGGTTTGCAAATACTGTTGATTGAGTTCAGCCCAGGAAGTTAGAGAAGTCATCGTAGAGAGATTTGCAAACGCACACACCTGCTCTTATCTCTAAATTCCAAAACGGATGAAACCGTAGGGCTACGGAAGTAGTTTCACGATCGCAGTGAAATAATCATCTCAAAAATATTCATCAGGTTATGATTTCTGCAAACCATTTGGGTCAAGGTTGGGCGTTCCCGCTACAGGTGAGCGTTCAAGGTGGGTTACATCTGAGTGCAACCTATCAAAATATTGAAGAATCGATCCGAATTATCTTAGGCACAGAACTGGGAGAGAGAGTGTATCGTCCTGATTTTGGGTCGCGATTGTCGGAGTTAACTTTTGCACCACTGAACACTCAAACACTGTTGCTCACCCGAGTCTATGTGCAAGAAGCATTGGAAAAATGGGAGCCGCGGATTGTCGTGGATAGCATTCGCACTGAGCCAGATCCGATTCGGGGAAGAATAGACATTCTCGTGGAATATCACCCGAAAGAAACGCACGATCGCCGCAGTCTGGTCTATCCATTTTACCTGCTGCCTGCAAGCTAATCCGTAAAATTACGGCATCGCTAAATCCGGTGATTCACTTATTTGTTTCAGTGTTAAATTGACTTAGCTCATCGCTATTTACTCTGATTTGCGATCGCAATTTTATGGATATGGAATTTGAGTTTCTGCCTAAGTTACCCAAATCAGATCTGGACGATCGCACCTTTGAAGATCTGGTGAATGAATGTATTCTCAGGATTCCTCGGTACTGTCCCGAATGGACAAATTTTAATCCGGGCGATCCTGGCATTACGATGATTGAGCTTTTCTCCTGGTTAACTGACCAGATGCTGGTTCGGTTCAATCAAGTTCCACGCCGTAATTATGTTGCATTCTTAGAGTTACTAGGCATTCGTCTTTTACCTCCTACTCCTGCTCAGACTGAAGTTACTTTTTACCTGACGGCTGCTTTGCCAAGCACGTATCAAATTTCACCGGGTACAGAAGTTGCAACGGTTCGGACTGAATCCCAAGACGCGATCGTATTTAGTACCGATCGACCCTTAACGATTGGTACGCCTCGGATTACGCATTTTCTGACTTCTGAGACTGCCGATGCTGCGCCCGTCATGTTACGCGATCGCTTAACGAACTTTTGGACGGAAGAAGATGGGCAGTGGGAAGGACAAGCACAGTTTATTTTCAACGAGCGTCCTCAGCCTGGAAATTGCTTTTACATTGTGTTTGATCCTCGCTCTGAGATTGAAGGCAATGTGCTAGCGTTGACGCTCAAAGGTGAAGTCGCTAGCTCAGTTGGGATTAATCCCAACCAACCTCCGCGCCATTGGGAAGCTTGGAATGGTTCATCTTGGCAGCCCATTTTGCTGCAAGAAGACGATGACGCAACGTATGGATTTAGCTTTCGAGAAGCAGGGCAAGCGGTTCGGAATGCCATTCGAGAAGCCGATGTCACGCTGCATTTACCGCTGGTTTTTCCAGTGTCGTATTTTGGCGCATATCAGGGGCGCTGGTTGCGGTGTGTATATACTCAACCGCAAATGGGACAGTCTGGATATGCACGCGCCCCAGAACTGCTAGGAATGTCGGCTCGAACGATTGGGGGGACGATCGAGGTTCATCAATGTACGCTGATTCGAGATGAATTACTCGGAGAAAGCAACGGCACGCCTGGGCAGACTTTTCAGCTTCAAAGTGGCTCGATTTTGCCGCGTCGAGAAGGCGAGCACTTAATCGTAACTCCGCCAGGAGGATTGCCTCAAATTTGGCGAGAAGTGAATGATTTTGCAGATTCTGGTTCAGAGGATTTGCACTATACGATCGAGTCTTTGACCGGACAGATTCAGTTCGGTCCTTTGATTCGAGAACCTGGACAACTCAAAACCCAAACGAATGTCCGCAGCCGCAATCAGCTTACACTTGGCAACTCAGCACCCCCAAGTTACTCAGAAACTCGTCAGCAAATGGAGCGGCAATATGGAGCGGTTCCCGCACGCGGGGCAACAATTCGGATGGCAGCCTACCGAACTGGAGGCGGACGCAAAGGCAATGTACAAGCCGGAACAATTCAAATTGCGAAATCTGCTGTGCCTTATATCGATCGCGTGATCAATCATCGCTCTGCGCATCATGGAGCCGATGCAGAATCGCTAGAAGATGCAGTGATCCGAGTGCCGCAGATCTTGAGAACGCGCGATCGCGCCGTGACTCCAGAAGATTTTGAAACGCTAGCCGTGCAGGCAGGACAAGGATCAGTCGCGCGCGCTTTATGTCCAATTCGCTCGACTCAAGACACAACGCCTGGAGTCGTCGATTTGCTGATTGTTCCTAAAGCAAACCTAGATGGAATTGACGCAGCGATCGGCATCGCACCGAGCCAATTCAGTCTGACTCTACCTTTGAAAACGCAAATCCTCAGCTATTTGGATGAGCGACGATTGCTTGGTGTGCAAGTGAGACTGCAAGAGCCAGAATATGTAGGCGTGTCTGTGCAAGTCGAAGTTGGATTACTGCCTGAATATCAAAATACCCAAGCACAGCAAACGATTCTTCGACGATTACAAGTTGAACTATATCGATTTTTGAACCCGCTCATCGGTGGCGTGGATCGATGCGGGTGGGAGTTTGGCTGTCCGGTTTATGTTTCGGACATTGTGAGTTTGTTCCAATCGATTGTGGGGGTGCGGTATTTGGGAGCAGTCTTGTTGTTTGAACTGCGGCGGCAAGGTTCAGGCTGGATACGCACCCTAGCGCAAGACGGCATGATTGATCCAGGCAAGACAGGATTGATTTGCTCTTGGGCAGATCCTCGGCTGCGATCGAGCCATGCGATTAGCTTTATGAATTGAGGGAGGATGTTAGATGCGTTCTAGTTCAACTCTCAGTGTCAATCTCACTCCCATGCAAACGCCAGATTCGGCGCGATCGCAAGGCTCAATTCCTCAGTTGCTCCTTCGCCCAGGTGAGCCGAGTGAGCTAGTTGTACAAGTCAGAAATACTGGCTCAGAGCCGATGCAAGTCTCTCTACAGGTGGAAGGGAATTTTCCGCAAGACTGGTGCTGGGTAGGAATGGAAGGCTCAGAGATCTTGCCGCATCAAACGATGGATGCCGTGCTTTATTTTCGAGTGCCTGCGGACTTTTTTGAAGCTGCTGAAGCATTGCGCGATCGACCTCATCTCAACATCAATTACCAAGGTAGAATCTGCGTTCATGCTTCAGAGATTGAAACCGCAGAATTTCAGCTTTTTCTGCGTCCTCGAAGTTTGTACCTTGATTTTTTGCCTGCGATTTATCGAGAAATCGATTTTGTGGGGCGCTTTCTCAAAATCTTTGAAGAAACCTTTGAACCTGCGGTACAGAGCCTAGATGCGCTCTGGGCTTACCTCGATCCGCTGACGGCTCCAAAAGCTCTGCTGCCTTTTCTCTCGCACTGGGTTGCTTGGTCAGCAGAATCTCAGATGAGCTTAGATCAGCAGCGGCGATTGATTCGGAATGCAATGCAGATCTACCGATGGCGAGGCACAAGACGAGGATTAAGGTTTTATTTACACCTCGCTACAGGCTTACCACTCGATGAGCATCTCGCTGAAGAGGCAAAGCACATTAGTATCTTTGAGCTTTATCAGCGGGGATTTGTGTTGGGTACAACGCATTTAACCGAAGATGCCATTCTTGGAGGAGGTCGTCCGTTTCATTTCTGTGTCAAATTGCGTCCAGACCCAGATTTTCCGATCGATGAAGCGCTAGTAAGACGGGTGATTGAGCAAGAAAAACCTGCGTTTTGCACCTACGATTTTTGGATTGAACCCCGGAGCCAGACCCATGACGATGCCTTTTCTTCAACGATCGCTACAACCCTTTGAGCGGCTGCAAATTTCAGATGGATTGTTAATCACGGCAAAACGCTGGCAGCAGGCGCATTCCTATCATCGTCAGCGGCAAAATCTCCTCCATCAATCTGTGCATAGTCCTGGGATTGTTTGGGGACTCGGAGTTTCTGTGATTCGTGCGCCGGAGACGATCTCGTCACAATACCGCGATGGTCGTTGGGTACAAATTCAGCCGGGGCTAGCGATCGACAATTTTGGCAATCCGATTGTTGTACCTGCGCCGATCGAGTTTCGTATTGCTTCAGAGGCTTCTGCTAAGCAACCTGTTGAAGTCTTTCTGATGTTACGCTATGTCGATCCTGATAAATTACAAGCGCTACCGGAACAAGAAACGATTCAAGAAACGTTTCGGATTGATGAAACAGTGACTCTGCCGCAAGTCGATGAGATTGAACTCTGTCGAATTTGCTTAGCTCCGGGTCGTCATCAACTCAAACCAGCAGAAAATGTGATGTTTCCTGGGTTGAATGAACTTGACTTGCGCTTCCGTCCTGCGGCGCACGTCCGGCAAACAGAATGGGTCGAGGTGGGATGCTTTTCTGCTTCCGCAACCGCGCAGTTTCGAGCCTTACTGCAAAGCGCGATCGCACTTTATCCCAAAATGGCTGGACGGGTTGAACATCTGACCTTTCCCCTCAATTCCTCTGTGACAAAATACCATCTGTTGTATCTGACAAAAGCTCAATTTCTTGCGTTAGATGAGGCTTCGATGCGTGGATTGCTAAGCGCGATCGCGCAAGGCACAACAATCATAGTAGCGGAATCGTTGAAAGGATCAGCGATCGCCGAATTACAGACGGTTCGGCAACAACTCACGGATGCTTTGCTGGAAACTTCTGAATCTGAGGAAACCTATCTAGCAGTACAATGCGAACTGTCTGCTGTTACAGAGCAACTTCAGGAATATTTACAGCAGCAGCACGCAGAACTAAGCTTTCACTGCCATCAGTTGGGGATTGCAATCAGTCAGGTAGAATTGCTTTCATCCCGTCATCCGTTGAAGACAGAACCTTTCTTATTTTCTCAGTTTCCGACGCTAAGACAACAGCCGATTACGCTGTTAAATTCACAAGGATTGATTCATCTACTAGGTGACTTAAGTGTGGCTTGGGATGGCGAAGTGCCATTTTCCAGGGAAGCCGTGCGAACTTCGCAAGAATTAGGAATTAACGTGTTGCATTTTGCTTGGCAAAGGAAGCAGCGAACTACATTACAGGCAAGTACCGCCGCTCCAGAGCAATCTTCTCAATTCGTGCAAACTTATGCTTAATAAATTCCGACTTCAATTTAAATTTACGCTGTTGCTGAGTGTTCTGTTTCTGGCAAGTACTGGCTTAAGTGCCTTATTGATCTCAGGGCAAGTTCAAGACCGTGCCTCTCAGCAAGTTGTCGATCGAGCCATGACCTTAATGGAGACTATTAGCTCGGTGCGGGATTACACCTCGCAGAAAATCCAGCCCCTTCTGGCTGAGAAAATTGAAACAAAAGAGGAATTTGTCGCAGAATCGGTTCCGGCTTATTCAGCCCGCGAAGTGTTTGAGAGATTGCGACAGAAGATGGGTTACGAGGACTTTTTCTACAAAGAAGCAGCTTTGAATCCGACGAATCTTCGCGATCTCGCGAATGAATTTGAAACCTCATTAGTTGAGCGGTTTCGCCAGCAGCAAGACATTCCAAAACTGTTTGGGTTTCAAACCATCGCAGGCAAGCAGCTATTCTATGTCTCACGACCTCTGAGAATGACTGATCCAAGTTGCTTGCGGTGTCATAGTACACCTGAGGCTGCTCCGAAAAGTCACCTCAAAACTTACGGGAATGAGCGTGGATTTAACTGGAAATTGAACGATGTCGTCGCAGCGCAGACCCTCTACATGCCGAGCGATCGCATTGTGCAAAGTTATCAGCACCAATTTTTGATCGCGTTTGGTGCTTTTGTTGGGATTTTTGCGCTGATCATTTTGGTGTTGAATCTGCTGCTGACACGATCAGTGATTCAGCCGTTGCATCCGATCGCCAAAATTGCGAATGCACTCAATCAGGAAAATGCTGATATCAAAGACGAAGATTTACAGAAACTCAATCGTTTTATTCAGCGTAGGGATGAAATGGGGCAATTAGCCCGCTCATTTCGACATTTAGCCACGTCGATCTGGGCGCGAGAAACTTCTCTAAAACAGCAGCTCGAAATGCTCCATCAGGAAGTTCTCAATGCTCGATCGCCAGATGAAACCGTCGGAACTCAATCACAAGTTCAGGCATTGCTGGCAAAAGCAAAAGTGATTCGGTCTGCGCTCAAGGTCAATTCAACCCATTCTCAGTCCTAACCTATCCGCCCTAACTCATGTTAAAAGAACTGATTAAAACTCAGGTTTCCACGAAAGAAATTGCCTTTAAGCCGGGTGGTGATCCAGTTGCTTTTGAAGTCAGTGTGTTGAATCATAGTTCCCAGTTTGCGACTTTTCAACTGGAAATACTAGCAGCAGGGGTGGATGAAGTCGATCATCACTGGTATCGGTTGTCGCCAGAGGTTTGTAGTAAAACACCACCCGGCGATCGCACAGTTTTCCAAGTCAAAATTCTCAAAAATCCGATTCCAGGATTTGTTGGACAAGTGAATCTTACAGTTCGGGTTTTCTCGCTCGATCTGGCAACCGAGACGAAACAATCAATACGCTTGACTCTAGAACAAGGTTCTGAAGCTGTCCCCTTGGTGGTTGATCTGCTTTTAAACAAGATTCAAACTTATTCGGGTGATTTAATTGAGCTTTTAGTCCGCACGGATAATCCTGGGCAGGTGCCTGTCCGTGCGACGCTGCGCTTGCACGGATTAGCTCCAGAATGGTTTGCTCATGGCGTGGAGCAAACCATTCAAGTCCAGCCTGGACGGACATTAGAATCTATCTTTCTCTGTCAGCCTCCGGTCGAAACTGCTCAAAGTCAGGTGTATCCGTTCCAGGTCGAAGCGGAGATCGAAAATGGTGTGAGTAGCAGCGATTCAGGCACGCTTGAGATTTTACCGACAGGTGCGGCTGATTTTCGCTGTACAGTTCGTCAGCAAAAGATTCCCTTACACTTCCTCGAATTTTTCCAACGGACTGGAACTGCGACTTATCGGCTAGAGCTAGAAAATGCAACGAATGTGTCTCAAGATGCCCATATTGAAGTAGATTCTGGCTTTGTTACTTCTGATGAGATTGAAGTTCTTCCAAAGCTAGCTGAACTTCATCCCTATGAAACTCAGCAGTTTCAACTGATAGTTAAAAAACGTCGATCGTGGATCGGACGAACTCAATCTGGAATGCTATCTGTTCGAGCAGTGTGCTCAGACGCTCGGATTAGAACTCAAAACGAATTGCAAGCTTTGGAGTTGAAAGTTGCTCCGATGATTTCGGTATGGTGGCTTTCTGCGATCGCATTTTTTACAATCCCTGTTCCGCTCTGGATTTCCTCTTGTTACAATCCCCACAATCCGCACTGTGGGCATTCAGGAGCCGTTGCCTCAGTTCAGTTTAATGGCACTGCAGAACAGGCGATTTCAGGCTCGACTGATCAATCGCTCAGGCGCTGGTTGACTGCCGGATTCTTTAATCCGCTTGTGTCCCAAGAAATGGGCATTGTTTCAAAAACCAGCCAGGCAGTTCGAGTGATCCGCTATCAACCGATCGACAATAATCGCATTGCCGCAGGTCTAGAAAACGGGGAGATTCAACTGATCAATCTGCTCAAACAGAATTCTGCGCCCGATAGTATCTTTAGGCTAGGAGCGGGCGATCGCGTTTTTGATCTGAGATTTAGCAACGATTCTCAATACCTATTCAGTGGTCATGGCAGTGGAGCCGTTGCACAATGGAAACTGAGTAGTGCGAGTCTGAATACCAAGCCCGAACAAACCTTAACGGTCAATTTTGCGGTTTCTGCTTTAGCTTTAGTCGGAGACCAGCAATTAGCGATCGCGGGACGATTCAATCGCTTAGAACTTTGGAATTGGAGCCGTAAACAACACAAGCCCATTCGCTACCCGGTTGCAGGGGGGCAAAACCAATATATTCAAAGCCTAGCAAGCGCGAAAGCAAAACCTAATCTCATGGCATCTGCCGATAATCAAGGAACGATTACGCTTTGGAACCTGAAGGAATGCCTTGATTCGCAGCAGCCCTGTCAAGTCATCGAACAGTGGTCAGATGGGCATGGTGGGCAACCAGTCCGCAGTGTCGCCTTGAGTCCCAATGGTTGCTATCTTGCGAGTGCTGGTGCAGATGGCACAGCAAAGCTATGGGCACTTTCGCCGAATGGTCATCGGGCTGAACATCCTGACTCTGGCAAAGTCATCCAAAAGTCGTTGCGATCGACCGCCGGGATTGAGAGTGTGGATGTGGCGATTGTGAAAGATCAGGTGTTGGTGCTGAGTGGAGGTGCAGATACTCAGGTGCAGATGGATCAAGTGAACCGATTTAAGAATTTGGAGTGCGATCGTGATTAGTGCTGCGAAACATCCTAGCTTAGAAGAACTCTTGCAGTTGCCCATTCACCAACGTCGCCTAGTGAATTGGCTGATGCGTCATTCGGGTTCGACACTCTCGGAAATTGCCACAGCTTTGGGAGGGCAGCGGGCTGAAATTCAGCAAGAGTTAGAGGCTCTGATTGCACAGGGATTTTTGCAAGAAACCCGTTTTGCAGGTCAATCTCTGTATAGTTCTAATTTGCAACCTATTCGCGATCAGGATGCTCATACTGATCAAAATCTACCGATCTCTAAGCCATTAGTTGCGATCGTCAATTCGTCGGGTCACGATACGGTCATTCCCGGCACCTCTTTTATGCTAGATGTCAGCATTCGCAACCAAGGCGATCATCATGCCATCATTGATGTGTCTCTAGAAGAGATGGCTCCAGAACTTGCAGCGTGGTGTCTCAGTCCGCAAGAATCTCTAGCACTCGGGGCACAGCAGGCAGGAGATGTGTCTTTTGAATTTCACATTCCGGCGGCAGCATTTCCAGCGACGTATAGTTATACGATCGTGGTTGATGCACTTCAGCATTATCCAGAGTTTCCAGCGATTCAGTGCCAGCAGAAGCTAGAAGTCTTAGCAGCAGTTCAAGCAAGCGCGAGTGCGAGTGATCCGACCTTTGCAATTCAACCTGCGACGAGTGTAACTCAGCCTGCGATCGTACAGCCTGGCGCGGCACTGCAAGTGCAAATCATGGTGCAAAATCGCTCTGATCGCGTCGATCGGTTTCGATTTGTCTGCAATGACTTGCCGCAAGCCTGGTGGAAAGTCATTTATCCGCAGGCAGTTCAACTTTCTGGATTTCTTTTAGAATCAGACTGCCTCAATCTAAATCCAGGCGAGCAAGATCAAATTCTACTGATCGTGACTCCGCCGCTGACTGCAACCGCAGGCAATTATATTCCAACGCTGCAAATCAAATCTGATAACTATTCCGATCTTTCATTCGTTGATCTGCTCTACTTGCAGATTACGCCTGTCTACTCACTTCAGGCTGAACTGCGAACACTGAGCAATCGCATTAAGCAACAAAATGGATTGTTCCAGGTTCGCTTAACGAATCAAGGAAATACTCAACGTCAGCTTACGATTCATGCCCAAGAAGTTGACGCGCAAGCAGTCTGTAACTATATTTTAGACTCTCCAACCATTGAGCTAGCGGCTCATAGTACGGCAACGTTAGATTTGCGAGTCCAGCCTAAACAAGGGTGGCGCAGACCTTTGGTCGGTGGCGGGCAGGTCATCAATTTTAACGTCAACTTTCAGGATGAGCAGAAACATCCGATCATGCCCGAAACGGCTCCTGGGCTGGTGATTTGGGAAGCTCGCCCATTTTGGCAAATTTTACCTCTGATTTTGGCAGGAGTCTTAGGGGTTGGAGCGATCGCATATCTTCTCTGGTTTTTTCTCATCCGCACTCCCGAATCTCCAAAAATCGTAGACTTTGCTCCAGAAGATACACAGTACGCAGCCCTGAGCAGCGATGTCGTGCACCTCACTTGGCGAATTCGTGAACCGCATCGAATTCAATCGCTCAAGCTCGTCGGCTTAACTACTGATGGCAAGCCTGCAACACTGCCAACGGTTTATGATTTTAGCCGTGGGCTGCCCGATGTGCTGAAACCAGTCTGTACGATGCAAGTGGATTGGTTAGTCTGCCGGAATGTTCGCACAAATGCGCGCAAAGCAGGAGAGTATGTGTTTGAGTTGACGATCGAGCCGAAACCGTTTCGCAATGCGACTGGAGAGAGTAAGAAAACGCCTCCTGTCAAGATTGAACCGATGCCGACGGCTCAGATTGTAAGTTTTGCTTCGACACAGCCGATCTATCAGGAGGTTCCGAAATTTGATCCAAGCGATCCAAAAGTTAAAAATCAACCCAAGTTAGAGCCTGCTGAAGTGCGGTTAAATTGGGCGATCGCGAATCCTGCTCAATTGCAAACGCTGCAATGGATTGGACGTACGGCAGATGGAGCCGTGGTGAGTCCAGCTCAATCTTTTGATTTTAGTCAAGGTGTGCCTGAGCCGCTGAAACCTTTTTGTAAGCTGGATGCTCAGTTAGTCTGTCAGGCAGTTAAAACGGGATTGGGCAAGCCTGGAGACTATATTTTTGAACTAACGACGATTTCTAAGACGGGAGAAGTTTCTCAGCCCCGTAAAAGTGAATTGGTTAAAATTCTACCGAAGCCCCCTCGAATTCTGAGTTTGAAGCTTAATGGACAGGAAGCACAGCCGAAATATGTTGTTGCGATCGTTCTAGGTCAGCCGAATTTAATGGTGTCTCTGGCTTGGAAAATTGATACGAGCGCGGGCAGTAAAGTCGAACTCCTGCCTACACCTGGTAGTATTCCACCGGAAGGATCGGTGACTTTGCCACTGGCAGCTAAACCCGGAAATCTGATGTTCACATTGCAGGTTACTAGCCCGACGGGGCAGCAGGTTGTCAGAGCGATCCAAGTTGAGATGTTCGATCCGAATGCACAAGATCCAGCAGCAGTGGCAGCAGCAGCAGCGACAGCCGCCTTATCTGCAAAGCAGGCGGAAGCGGGTACGTCGGATGAGAACGGAGGAAATAGCTTGCTTCCCGTTCCTTCTGTGCCTGATATACTCTCTCCTTTAGAAGCTCCGCCTGAGTTTGGGCAGTAAAAACTTAGCTTCTGGTGGAATTTGTATCGCTCCAAATTCCACCAGAAGCATCAACGCAATAGGTTGACTAGATTCCAGGAATTTCTGAGACGTGGCTTTTCAATTCTTCTACTGAAAAGCGCACGACTTCTTGCCATTCCTCAGTCGTAAATTCATAACCTCGCTCACCCGCAAGTTTGACAAAGGTATCGACATCCGGTGCTGTATTCAACTCATCTCGCAAACTTGGATTCATTTGCGCTGCCCGAAATAGCTTGACTACTTGTTCCTTTGCCATGATTGACTCCATTTGCTAAAACTGCACGGATTGTTCTCGATCGAGTGCTTTGACAATCTTATTTCAGCAATCCAAAACTGCAACAAACTTTTTCTCCGTAATGCTATCGTTGATGATCTTTCAACATACATCTACCCTTCAGATCGAGATTGTATGTTTCTTCTTAAGTAGGTATCGGGCGAATGCTGCCGATCATTTCTTCTATCCAACAACGAATTTTCAATTCCTACTTCCGGCAGTCTCCCGCTGAACTCCGCCAAGCTAGATTTGATCGGCTCTACACAGTGGCTCTGTTCCGCCCTGATCTCGATGCAATTCGATCGCAATGGTTCCCGCCCGAATCCGTTCAACCTGAACTGGATAAATCTAGCAGTCATTCGATTTTTGATTCAATTTATCAACAGTATCACTGCACTCAAGGTGATCCGCTCCGCTGTCGAGAAACCTCCAAAACCTTACACTGCGAAACCTGTAAATTCCCCACTCAACTGCCTCAACAATCCCGTATTGCAGGTCAATTGGGTCAATATCAAATCGAACATTGGATCGATCGACAAGGCATGGCGAGAGTCTATGCTGCTACCCAAACTGAGACGAAGCAGGCGATCGCATTAAAAGAATATATTTTCCCCGATCAATACTTCAATTCAACAGATCGCTACCGTCAGAAAGATACTTTCAAACGGCTGTCAGGATTAACTCTAGCAGATGGCCGCTCCCAAGATGCTCGATTACTCTGCCCGATTGAAACAATTGCTGACCCAACGACCGAACGCTGTTATTTAATTTTCGACGATCGCTATCATTTCCCAACGCTAAAAGCGTATTTATCAGAAACAGGTGCCATGCCTGCAAAGTTAGTACAGCAAATCCTGAATCAGATTCTACAAACGCTGGAATTGCTTCATGTACAACGATTTCGTCTTCCGGCTGGACAACTTCAAGCTGGAATGGCTCATGGTAATTTACGGCTCGATACTATTCGAGTTGCTCAGCAAGACGATTCACTCGGGTTGATACCCCCTACTGCACACGCATCTCCCACACTGTTTCTCTATCTTTCAGACCTAGCATTATGGGAAGATTTGAGCGTTCCGCCATTCATTAAGCTTCCGCCTCGAACGGTTGCGAGTGACTTAGTTGCAGTTGGACAAATCGGATTTTATCTTCTTCTCGGTGGACAGTTTGATGCCGCCGGAAAGCCATTTGATCCTCGTTCTCCAGAGCATTGGATGAATGTAGAGCCAGCTTTTAAGCACTGGCTATTACGATCGCTCGAAATTGAATCTCCGTTTGAAAGTGCTGCGATCGCTCGTCAAGCTCTACTGGATTTAGCTTCAGAACAGCAGATTGCCAAAGCTTCGGCTCAACTTGCTCCTGAGCCAAAAGATCGAATGCCAAAATGGGTGCTTCCTCTGCTTGGACTGGTGGGCGTGATGGCGCTAGGTGTGATGGCTTGGCGATTTTTGCCCAAAGCAGAATCAGCGGCAACTCAGTCTCCTGAAGCGCCTGCTCCTTGCTGTATCAATGCGGTTAGCATCCCACAAGGACAGTTCAAATATACCGCAGTCAAAAATGGAACTTGGAGCTATGTCCTGCAACAGCCTGATCTGATTGAGCAGGGTCAAACGCTAGAAGCAAAATTAAAAGCTGCTCAACCTAAATTGCAATTAGCATTAGAGCTATCCGATTCGATCGATCAAGCAGTTCAAAAAGTTCAGGCAAGAACAGTAGATTTTGCGATCGCGCCTCTTCCTCCGAACCAATCCGCAGACTTAGAGTATCAAGCGATCGCTTATGACGGATTAGCGGTCGTCGTTGCTTTTAGCTATGTTGAACGTCAGCAAGGACTACCCAGTCAATTAAACGGGCAGCTTCATCTTGATCAGTTAAAACAGATTTATCAAGCGAGAGTGAGTAACTGGCAGGAGCTTGGCGGATCTGCCTTACCGATTAAACTCTATGCTCCAACCGATGTAGAAGCCGTTCAGCTTTTTGAAAATCGAGTGTTGCAAGGTAAAAAACTTCCGAGCCAAGACGCAATTTCGGGTCAAGGCGTAACTCAACAGTCGCATTTTCCAATGTTGCGATCGATTCTCCGGGATTTTGAGGAAGGCAGAACTGGAGGAATTGGATTTGCGCCTTTGAGTAAAGTATTTGGACAATGTGCGGTTTATCCTTTAGCTATTCAAACCAAAGAGCACAAAGCGATCCAATTGCTCAAGCTTCCTCAAGAGCCAATTCGTCCAAGTACGGATTTGTGCAATCAAAAGGGAAGCTATTCGGCAAATCGCGAAGTGATGCGATCGCAACAGTATCCGCTGACTTATCCAATCGTGGTGATTTACTCGAAAGACAACGATCGATCAAAGATAGGCGCAAAATTTGCGGAAATTCTGAAGACTCAAGAAGGACAGAAATTACTTGCTCAAACGGGTCTAGTGCCATTACAAGATTAAAATTGTTGCCCGATTGCAGGTAGAAAACCATTTGCAGTCGGGCAACAATTTGGCGATAGGAGAGTTGCTTTGAAAGTAGAAGAGTGTAGTTGTTTGCAAGTTATCAATTTGCTCTTTTTGACCCACAAACATATGACTCGCAAACTCTAATGTCACGCGGTCAAGATGAAAATCGCAAGTGATAACGGAATCAGGAACGTTTTACTTCTTTTGTATCCAAACTTGTAAACCCTCAAGTCTGCGCGATTCACCTCGCGTGCCACAAAATTGACCATTCGATCGCACAGGGGTATCGCCAATATCCTGTAAGTGGCAGAAGTAATTGACGTTATAGTTTGCAGCGGCAGAACCCGTTAACCGAATAGCAAAGCCTTCTAACCTTTGAGACTTGCCTCTTGTTCCAACGAATTGACCACTTCCTACCCAAGGTGTATCTCCTACATCCTGGATGTGCGCCATATACTCAATGCCCAGACCCGGGATTGAATCAGAAATTTGCAGAGAGAAGCCTTCTAAGCGTCGTGATTCACCTCTTGTTCCCGCAAAAGCATCATTCTGAAATGGGACATCACCGATATTTTGCAGATGCACGATTCCTCGTAAGCTTACCTTTTGAGGTGTAGTCGGAGGATTTACAGATGCATTGCCAGCACAAGCGCCTTTTTCACCAGGTTGTTTCATAAAGATCTGACGATAAGCATTGCAATCTTGGGCAAAGACCATTCCGCTTGACCACTGATTGTCCCCATCCAAAGTACTAATAAAGCCGAGCATGACATTAGGTTGCTGAAGGCGCGCGGAACTCTTCAAATCGCTGAGTAGGCGATTCACTTCGCTTTGACCCAGTAGGATGAGTTTGCTCATCACGATCGTATTGTAAGCCGCAGGAACGACATTGGCATTGAAGGATTCGCTCGGGTTGGTGTAACCTGTATCCTTGATTTTTAGGTAATTGGCGTTGAAGCTTTTCAAGTTGGTATTTTCTCCAGATCCACGACCTAACACCTGATCAAAGTATTTGTCTGGACTTGTGAGATACTCCTTCAGTTCTTGCTTGGTCATCCCGATCGCAGATTTCAGCATTGTATTCAGCAGATCTTCCTTCAGTTTACGGATCGGTTCTAAGAGAAAGTCTGGTGTAATCGCATCGACGATACTGCTGATGGCATTAGCCGTCAAACCCACAAAATCAGGCGCTCCCGACATGGAGAGCAAATGATCAGTGACATATTTCTGTAACACTGCTTCAGCTCGCTGCGTATCTGCCGATCGCGAAGGATTAAAAAATAATGCTTTTGCAACTTCATGGCTGACCCCAGGCCAAGCTTTCAGACCACTATCAATATCATCTCGCCAAGCTTCTTTGTACGTGACTTGAATTCCGTTCGTCGCAACGTAAGTACCTTTTTCAGCCAGGATCGCAACTCGGCTACAGCTAAAATCCAGAGGTTTGCAGGCGTCGGCGCGGCGATCGTAGTCTGCCTTCTTGGCATAGTAAGCACTGATATCGCGCTGAAGATTAGCCCGCAGCGTTGAATAAATTCGAGGTACAGACAGATCTGTACCTGTTCCTCCGGCTCGTAGCAACTGACCATCGAGAACTGTCCCTGGTCGAGCGTCGATCATGTTTTGATAAATGAAATCGCTGACTCCATCAATGCTGACATTGAAAAAATTGCGATCCATTGCGCGGGCATCGACTCGTTTGTCAGTGTAGCCCTCTACGACAATATGCTTTACTGCATTAGCAGGTCCCTCAGGCGGCGTGATGGCAAAGGAGCCGCCTGAGAAATTATTCACAAAGGTATGTCCGAACATATCTCCTGCTGCATGAGTGAGATAGCCGACTGTAAATGCTCGGATTGCTGAAGTATTTGCAGTATTGGCTCGACCCCATAAGTAGGCTAACCATGCATTAGGTCCTCCTGCAATTTTTGTCTCTGAAGCCGATGGGTGGATCACTTGCTGTCCGGTCAAAATATCGGGATAGGCATCAGGACCCAAAATTCCAGCTCGGTATTGAGGTGCATTGCTCCGGAGAGCAGCAAGAATTGTGGGATCAACTTGGTAAGTTCCGACTTCTCCAGTCACTTGCCCGTTATTATAGTCCACGCGAGGAATTGTAACTTTGCCGTCATCTAATGCATCATCCAGTGCTTGTTTGCCCAGATAGACGTGAGTTGTTGGCTTCCAAGCCCAAGCTGCTGAGGGGTATGATACTAAACTGATAGCAATAGCAATAATAATAAGTAAGCTAAGATTACATACCTTCAGCCTATGCCAGAGAGAATAAAACGTTGGTAGCATGATGATTAGGTTGTTACTAAATTGTAAATACCCCCAAGTCATGTAAGCTCTTAAGAACTCGCAATTTCTAGGAAATGCTTCCTAAGCCTACTGGTTACTGCCGTAAATTATGAGTGTTCTTATTTATACTTAAATTTCGCGATCGAAATATCGATCTGCCGAGTTGATTGAGAACTGAAAATTCCGTTAGATTCCAAAAATCTTGAAGACGAAAGATTTCTTGTCACGAAGAAGTTACGGAGAAGAGAACTTCGGCAATGACGGATCAAGAGCTTGATTTGGCTCGCAAGGTTTACTTTTATCAACACAAACTTTCGGTTGCTTAGCTCGTTGCTCTTCTGCAATCACCAACTTTAAAGTCGATTGCGCGATCGCTTGATTCGGATTTAATTTCAACGAAGCTTGCAAAGTTGCCTGTGCCTCTGGATATTGTTTCAAATTCCACAATGCAACACCTTTCCCCGTCATTGCTTCTGCACTTTTCGGATTGAGCTTCAACACTCGGTCGTAAGCTACAATTGCATCTCTGTACTTGTTCATCGCAGTAAGTGCGATCGCACGATTAAACCAAGATGGAATGAATTGCGAATCTAATGCGATCGCGCGATCGGCTGAATCTAAAGCTTGTTCATACTGTCTCAAATGCCAGAGTACGGCACTTCGATTTGCCCAAGCAGAAACGTGGCGCGGATTTAATTTCAAAACTTGATCGTATGCTATGACGGCATCTGCATAATTTTTGGTTGCTCTGAGAATCGTTGCTCGATTAAACCAAGCCGAGACATAAGTTGGATCGAGCCGAATCGCTTCTTGAGTCGCCGCGATCGCTTCTGGATATCGCTGTAGAACCCACAGTGCAACACTACGATTGCTCCAAGCTTCTGCATAGGTTGGAGCAATCCCAACGGCTCGATTTGCTGATGCTAATGCTTCTTCTGCTTGTCCTAAATTCAACAAAGCTTGTCCACGCTGATCCCAAGCTTGAGCTGCGCCCCATCGTCCCCACCGTCCATCTCCCTGAATCGCTTGATCACAGGCTGTCAATGCTTCTTTAAACTGTCGCAAGCGATTCAACATGGCACAGCGTCCGACCAATGCCACTGATAATTTCTCTTTCAGTTGAATCGCTCGATTGTAAGATGTGAGTGCTTCAGCAGTTCGATCTAACTCTTCTAAAACCAGAGCTTGAGCATTCCAAGTTAAGGCATCATTTGCATCAAACTTAATCGCTTGATCAAAAGCCGCGATCGCAGAAGTCAACTGATTCGATAACCGATAGGCATTTCCCGCATGATACCAAGCAAATGCAGGACTCTTATCTCCCCAACGTCCATTTCCAGCTAAAGCAGTTTGACAAGAGATAACCGCATCTTCGTAGCGTTTCAACTGCGTTAATGTTTCACAGCGATATGCCAAAGTAATTGAATCTTTTTCTTCTAGCAGTAATGTGCGATCGTAAGCATTCAGAGCTTGCTCAAATTGCCCTTGCTTGCTCAAAATCATGCCGCGATTTAACCAAGCTAGATAAGGTGATTTGCGTCCCCAGTTTCCATCGACTTTGAGCGCTTGGTTACAGTTATCAAGTCCTTCATCCTGGCGATTTAACGCTGAAAACGCCATACATCGATAGGTCATCGCGAGGGATATTTTTGGGTCAAACTTTAAAGCGCGATCGGCAGATGCGATCGCATCAGGATATTTTTTCAGCTTTAACAAGACATTGCTATGCTCTGCCCAAATTCCAGCATCTTTTGGACGGAGTACGATCGCTTGTTCACAAGCAGCTAAAGCTTCCTCATACTTTTCTGAATCGGCAAGTAACCCACATAGATTTGACCAGTAATCAAAGTCTTTCAGTTTATCTTGAAGTGCAATTGCCGGAAAAGACAAGGCGACCTGCATCGCAGCCATCCACAAACCAGCACTAAGAAGGCGAAGAATATCCTGCATGATCAGTTTTTAGAACTTTGTTCTGGTCAAGTTTATCCACAGTAACATGGTAGCTCTGGGCACTCAAATTCAAGCATTTTTGAGTAAATATACGATGAAAACAATGCTCCTGGCTCTGATTGGTTTTGCAATGCTCTGTACATCCGCTATGGCAGCAAAACCAGAACATATCAAACAGTTAAAAGAAACTCGGCAATGTGCTGGATGCAACCTAGAAAATGCGGATTTACGAGGCTTTTATCTGCGAGGCGCACAGTTACAAGGGGCAAATCTCCGAGGTGCGAATTTACGGGATGGCGATCTTCGGGGTGCATTTCTCAATCAAGCAAATCTCACGAATGCTGACCTGCGAGGTGCCAACTTAGAAGATGCTGATTTAGATAAGGCTCATCTCGAAGGTGCGCAGCTTAAGCAAGTTAGATTTAGCGATCGTACGGTCTTAGCTGAGAAATGGCGGTTAGTACATCAATTGATCAATCGTCCTAGAGAAGTTACGGATTTACAAAAAGTAGATTTAGCAGGCGCAAATCTCAATGGAGCAGATTTGAGAAATGCAAATCTTACTGGAGCCAATCTAGAACGAGCGACGCTGGAAGATGCACTGATCACGGATGCAATCTTAGATTCAGCACAGTTAAATCGAACCAGCTTTTTCATCAGTGATTTGAAGAATGCGAGTTTTGTCGCAGCAAACTTACAGCGATCGAATCTTCGAGCAACGGATTTACGTAACGCTATTTTTCAAAAAACAAATCTCAGCCAAGCGGATTTAAGTCATGCTTACCTCAGCGGCATTCGTTTGACTGAAAGTAATTTGAATGCAGCGAATTTAATGCGATCGACGCTGACCCATAGCCGCATTGAGCAAAGTCAATTGCGAGGAAGTAACCTATTCATGGCTGATCTTCGCGATGCCAAACTGATCGGCGTAGAGCTAACAGGAGCGAATCTACGCGGAGCGGATCTGAGTCGAGCCGATCTCGCACACAGTAACTTCCAAAGCATCCAAATGCAAGGATTGAAATTACGTGGAGTCAATCTCAAAGGAGTCAATTTAAGCGGATTAAATTTGCAAGGCATTGACTTCAGCGGTGCAGACCTAAGTCATGCGGTCTTGAATCGAGCCAACCTAAGTGAAGCCAATCTGAAGGGTGCAAATCTCACTCATGCGAACCTGACGGAGGCAAACTTAACCAAAGCCGATCTCAGTGATGGAAATCTCAGTTATGCAAATCTCACTCGAACCAATTTTTCCCAAGCAAATCTAGACAAGGTGCGACTGAACGGCATTCAGCTTGAGTTTACCAACTTCTGCCAAGCAACGATGCCGGATGGTCGGAAGGCAGGGTGTTGAGAAGGGGGGATTATTGATTTTGCGGGGAGTGGGGAGATGGGGGAGACGTACGATCGCGATTCTTTTGCATGACTCATCTACTCCTTTTATCGGATTTCTTGACGCAGACTCCATGACGACAAGATTAACCCTTTAGAATAGAGAGAACGTATCTCATCGTGGCTTAATCTCACTGCTTATGTCTGTTCTGGCGGTAATCCTTCTTTTAGCGGTTCTGATTTTTGTTCATGAACTCGGTCACTTCCTTGCAGCAAGACTTCAAGGTATCTACGCGAATCGATTCTCGATCGGATTTGGTCCGATTCTGTGGAAATATCAAGGCGAGCAGACAGAATATGCACTCAGGGCTTTGCCACTGGGCGGATTTGTTGGCTTTCCCGATGATGATCCAGACAGCACTATTCCGCCCAATGATCCGAATTTGTTAAAAAATCGTCCGGTGCTCGATCGCGCAATTGTGATCAGCGCAGGGGTAATCGCAAACCTCGTTTTTGCGTATTTCATCCTGGTCGGACAGATGGCATTCGTCGGACTGCCGACGATCGACTACAATCCTGGCGTAATCGTGCCAGAAGCGATCGCTGAAGGTGTTGCAGCCGCAGCAGGTGTGCAAAACGGGGATGTCGTCACCGCTATTAATGGCAAGCCTCTCGGTGCATCGGAAACGGCAATGAATACGTTGCGGCAAACGATCGAATCGAGTCCAGGAACACCACTGCAACTCTCGATCGAGCGGAAAGGACAGCCCGTTAACGTCACTTTGACTCCCAAAGATGAAAGCGGGAAAGGCAAAATTGGAGTCAAATTACAGCCGCATTTCAAGACGCAGCCGAACGGGAAGGTTGTTTATTACAAACATCCGTCTAACCCGATCGCGGTTTTCACAATGGCATCAAATGAGTTTCAGCGCATTGTGGTCTTGACCGTTGGCGGATTTGGACAACTCCTGAGCAATTTTAGAAATACCGCTGAGCAAGTCGCAGGACCAGTCGCGATCGTGGCAACCGGAGCGAGAATTGCCCAAACCGATTTTGCGAGTTTGTTCAACTTCACGGCTCTGATCAGCATTAACTTGGCGATTATTAACATCTTGCCTCTGCCTGCATTAGATGGCGGTCAACTGGCGTTTCTGCTCGTCGAAGGACTGCGAGGAAAACCCGTTCCTTCCAAAATCCAAGACGGCGTAATGCAGACCGGATTAGTGCTATTACTGGGATTAGGCGTTTTTCTGATCATCCGTGACACGGTGAATCTCATTCCACAGTGACAAGTCGAATTTCCGCAAAAAAACAACGAGCCTTAGAAATTCTGGCGCGGCTCAAACAGCTTTACCCAGAAGCTCCTTGTACTTTAGATTATGAAACTCCGGTTCAACTGATGGTAGCAACGATCCTTGCGGCTCAATGCACCGATGAACGAGTCAATACCGTAACGCCTGCCTTGTTTCGCCGTTTTCCTGATGCGGCGGCATTGGCAGGCGCTGACGTTTCTGAGTTAGAAACCTTAGTGCGATCGACGGGCTTTTATCGCAACAAAGCCAAAAATATCCAAGCAGCTTGTCAAATGATCATGGAAAAATTCGGGGGAGAAGTTCCGCGCTCCATGAAAGATTTGACGAGCCTGCCTGGGGTTGCCCGCAAAACGGCAAACGTGGTTTCGGCTCATGCCTTTGGTGTAAATCTGGGCGTAACGGTCGATACCCACGTGAAGCGATTATCGTATCGATTCGGGTTAACCAAACATACAGAACCCGTCAAAATTGAGCAGGATTTGATGAAACTATTACCCCAACCCGATTGGGAGAATTGGTCGATCCGCTTGGTTTATCATGGGCGTGCCGTTTGTAATGCGCGCAGTCCGCAATGCGATCGCTGTGTTCTCGTCGATATCTGCCCTTCCGCCCATGTTGGGCAGCCCGCGAAGAAGGTTGCGAATTTATCTAGAAATTGACTCACTAGAAACGAGCATTATTGAGTAGAATCAAAAATAGTGTCTTTTATCAAAGGGTTCAAAATTCATTCATGGCTAAGAAGAGCATGGTTGAGCGCGAGAGAAAGCGCGAACGTCTCGTTGAGAAGTACGCCGAAAAGCGTGCAGCTTTGAAAGAGCAGTTTGCGGCAGCTACGTCTCAATCTGAAAAGCTGGAGATTCACCGCAAAATTCAACAGCTTCCCCGCAACAGTGCAAAAGTTCGGGTGCGGAATCGCTGCTGGGCAACCGGTCGTCCGAGAGGCGTTTATCGTGATTTCGGGCTGTCACGCCACTGCATTCGCGAAATGGCACACGCGGGATTGTTGCCGGGTGTGGTTAAGTCAAGTTGGTAAGACGAGTTTAGAGTTTGGATTTTGGATGTCGTAAGATCACAGGCTTGCAGTCCAAAATCCGAAATTCTATTGTCCGCAACAGCGATCGATGCCTAAGCTATCCATTAACAGATCACTCACTGCGTTGGCGATCGCAAATTCACCATAAAAACTGTCAGAAAAATCATACGCCTGCATCTCTGAAATAATCGCGATCACCAGCGATCCGAGATCGTTTTCGTCTTCCATGCGTTGACGCATATAAATTTGAGCGGCGCGTTCTGCAATTCGATGATTTGCGGGTTCTGGAAGAAACTCTTCATCGAGCCACTGTTGCAATTTCGCTTGTAGCCAAACCGCCTCCTGCTCCGGATGTTTTGCAGGCGGTAATGTGATTGGTGGAATGGGTTCGACCATTGTGCGTTCCCCAGACTAACAAGATAATTCAAACTATATCGTAGATTCTTTATTTCAAAGCCTCCCCGGAGCCAGGTTATGCAAGTCGATGTGTCCTCGATTCTCGAAGGCTATGCTCAAGGCTATTTTTTAATGTCTGATGAGTCAGGTAAAGATTTAGCTTGGTATACCAGCCGCGAACGGACTCTAATTCCCCTCGACGATCAATTTAGATATCCCAAGTCGCTGCGGCGGGTATTGAATCAGAATCGCTTCACAGTTGAGATTAACAAAGCATTTATGGAAGTCGTAGAGGGATGTGCCAATCGCGAAACGACTTGGATTTCTAATGATTTGAAAGAAATCTATTGGACGCTCCATCAGGAGGGATGGGCGCATAGCTTTGAAACTTGGCAAGATGGCAAGTTAGCAGGCGGAATTTTAGGCTTAGCTCTGAGAGGGGCGTTTATTGGGGAGTCGATGTTTTTTCGGATTCCAGATGGCTCGAAAGTGGCGATGGTGAAGCTGGTTGAACACTTGAGAGCGCGGAATTTTGTGTTATTTGATGCTCAGATGATGAATCCGCATCTAGAACGATTTGGCGCTTATGTGATTAATAATCGCGGCTACAAGGATCTGTTGCGGCAGGCTTTGGAGAGAGAGTGTTCGCTGATTTAATCCAGCGATTTAATCAAATTTGGGTGACCAAAGATCTTCGACTTTGACTTCCCAACCGGGGAGAAGTTCGGGGACGGTGATGATATCGCCATTGTGAAGGACGATCGCTTCTTGATTACTGCGACGAATTTCAACCCATTCTTTTTCGGGATTGATCAAGAGTCCGACTCTAGTTCCGAGGTTGAGAAAGTCATCGATTTTTTTTCTGAGTCCTGAAACACTATCACTTGGCGATTTGACTTCGACGGTGAGATCGGGAGTGATTTCAGCAAATTTCTGAGGACTGCGGCGTAATCGCTCGGCTTGAACAAATGAAGCGTCTGGAGCGCGGGTGTCAGAATTCGGCAGGGTAAAACCCGCACTCGAAGCTGTAACTCTTCCGAGTTTTCTGGGTCTGACCCAATTGCCAAGCTGCCGGATCATTTCGGCTGCAACTTCATCAGATTCGTAACCTGAAGGACTCATAACAATAATTTCTCCATTCACTAGCTCCATTCGATAGTCAGGGCAGTGCTTCTGGAGTACTTCTAAATCCTTAACGGTAAGTGCCATAACTGTTTTTAGAGTTTCTTCAATTATCAGCTAATTTTCTGCTCTGTGACTAAGGTGAGGCTGACCCATTCCCCTTTATGGCTGTAGCTTCGCATCAAACGCTGACGCAGATCGGGCTGCAATAACCAACCTACTTCTAAAACAAAGGGATATCCTGACTTCACTTCGGTTGGGCAATTGGAAGAAGCTCCATCAGGGAGCATGACAATCTGACTGCCACTGTCAAACTTGAGAATCGTTCCTTCAATTAAGGCACTGGTTGTGATCGTGCGCCCGAACTGTAATTCTTGATTCAAGCGATCGCCGTCTCGCCAAACCTTCAAATCTGTTGTGTAAGTATCAGGAGATCGCCAATCTGGATAAATCGTCGTTGCTTCGCCTTTCCAAGTTCCGATCAAATCTTCAACTTGAAGGGGCGGACGTTCTGGAGTCTCGGATTCTGCAAGCTTTTCGCGAATCAGCGTCAGTCCAGAAAGCTGCGATTGTTTGTCAAAGAGTTGAACTAAGCGCAATCGACGATCGCCATGAATCAATCCCAACTCTGCCCCAAATTCGGAAAAGGGCGCGCGCTGAATGGAGCCGAGCGAAAACGCTCCGTTCTCAAAGAACAGAATATTTCGACCGAGAGAACTGTATTCCAGAACTTTCTCGCTCACGGGCTGGTTTGCTGGCTCTAGGCGGACAATTTGCCGCATCGTTTGATTGTCATTGAGTCCCGTGAAAGACACGATCGAAGGAACGTCTTCAATCAACTCCCCAGATGGCGAAAATCTAGTAAATGATCCATGCCAACTGCCTAGATTTTCCAGCAAACAGTCCCATTGAGACTTCATTCAATCGCTCCTAAATTTTTGCAAATCGCCGCACCGCGAAGATACTACCTAGGAGTCCAACGAGTCCACCAAACGTCAGCAAAATTAAAGGTAGCGCAATTAAATCGATCGGTCGAGTGGCTCCCGTCGTCAGAAATTGGACAAACTCAGCTTGTCCACTCAGTTGATTGCGAATCAGTTTTTGAATGGCTTGAATTAGAGCAAATGCGATCGCCGAGCCAAAAATCCCAAATGCGACTCCCTGCGCCAAAAATGGCAAATAAATCCAGCTTCGAGTTGCGCCAACTAATTGCATAATCTCGATTTCTTTCCGACGTGCGACCACGATAAATCGAATCGTCGTATTGATCACGGCGATCGCAGTTGCAGTGAGTAGTCCCACGATCGCCGTACTGACTCGATTAAATCCGGTGTTGAGTTGAGCAATCCGCTGCACGGCTTCACTCACGTACTGCACTTCATCGACTCCGCGAACTTTTTTTAATTTCTCGGCTAGAACCGGAACCACGTCCGACGATCTCGCTTTCACTTTCAATTCATCGACCAGTGGGTTGCCTTCAAGCTGCTGCGTTGCATCTCGCAAATTCGATAAGCCGAGTTCTTTTACCAATCGGCTCCAAGCTTCTTCCTTCGTCACATCCTCAACTGACGCAACTTCAGGAAATCTCTCAACAGTCGATCGCAACACATCTGCTGACACCCCGGTTTCGAGATAGGCTGACACTTCAAGCTGGCTACCAAACTGAGTTAATAAACTCTCTAGTTGCCAAGAAGCCTGTAAACTCATTCCGAACAAAAACAGCAGCACAGTCACCATACTGACCGCTGCCCAATTCATCCAGCCTCCACGTCGCAATCCTAAAAACGTTTCCCGCAGCAAATACTCTAACTTTGTGAAGAACCGCATCGCGCCATGTCTCTCTTTCAGTGCGAAGACCCTTGTAGCCTGCTCAATTGAATCGGGCATCCGAAATTGCCGTGGGATGCGAGATGTTTTCAACTGAAACTTCCTAGTTTTGGGGGATTTTAGCGAGATGAACTTGCGCACACCCAAGCCAGCAAATTCATCAAACTGACGCTAAAATAGAACCAACACGGAATCACTCCGACCTTCGATCAGATTTTTAGGTGAAACATCCCATGCCCTCCTCAGTTCTAGTTGAGAAGAAAAAGTTAGAAAATCCGCCCTTACAGATGCACCATATGGGCGATCGCGTGTTGCGTCAGCCTGCAAAACGAGTCGCTAAGGTAGACGATGAAATCCGTACGATCGTGCGCCAAATGCTGCAAACGATGTATAGCGAGGATGGGATCGGGTTGGCTGCACCGCAAGTTGGTATCCACAAGCAAATCGTTGTCATTGATATCGACCCCGATAAACCTGAAGCTGTGCCGCTGGTCTTGATTAATCCGGTGATTAAGAAATTCGGTAAAGAAACCTGTTCTGGTCAAGAAGGCTGTCTCAGCATTCCGGGTGTTTATCTGGATGTCGAACGTTCTGAAATGATCGAAGTGTCTTTCAAAGATGAAACGGGTCGGATGCGAACCTTGCAAGCGGATGGATTATTGTCTCGCGCGATTCAACATGAAATCGATCACTTGAATGGCGTATTGTTTGTCGATCGCGTGGAAAATCAAATTGCGCTGAATCAAGAATTGAAAAAACGCGGCTTCTCGGCAAGCGATGTCCGCCACATCGGATAATGGTTGTTACCGTCAGTCAATTCTGGCGGTTTTTTAATCATTTAAGGAATTGATATTATGATCATGACTCCTAAGAGCGGCATTCTGCTAGGCGGTTCTTGTGTTGCGGCGATCGCAGCAGTGGGCTGCGTTTTTGAACTGACTTCAGGTAATCCTGAATACGGCACGCTGGTTACAGGTATCATTTTGGCAGTCAGTGCGCCGTTAACTGTCATTTGCTTTCTAGCAGCGGTCGCAGATGCGAGAGCAAATAATCAGTAATTTTAAAGATTTTTAGGGATTTCCTGTTTGTTCTAGCTAAACGTGATAGATCCCTGAAGATAGGTATAGAATGTTGCGCTAGAGTTCTACCTACAATTTCATTTATCTCCTATTTTTCTCTAGCGAACACCCCTTGTTCCACTCCCTTCTATGACGGGCGAAATTAGTCCCATAGCTTGCCTCCGACAACTGTCGATCGGCAATAGTTCTGATCCAAAATTAATTGTTCACGCTTTGTCGATCGACGACACGACTGTGATCGGACGCGATCCTCGTTGCCAAATTGCCGTCGATCCAGTTTTATTTGGGTCGGTCTCGCGTCGTCATGCAGAGGTTCGTCCTTCAGAACAAATCGAAGATGCAGACCGCCCGACCTGGTGGGTCTGCGATCTCAATAGCTCGAATGGAACTTACCTGAACGGCAAGCGATTGCGGGGATGCCAAATTTTGCGATCGGGCGATCGTATTTCATTGGGAAACGATGGACCTGAATATATTTTTGAATATCTAGCAGATTTCAATACTAGTCGTGCGGCGGTAACGGAACGCGGTGCAGTCGTCCCGCCCGCTCGTGAATCAGTCACGTTGACGCAGCTTTTCCCAATTGTTTCAACCGGACGAGATTTAACCAGCAAGGCGTTCTTAGTTCCGGGTATTGTCACAATCGGATTTGTGGTGTCGCTATTTGTTGCTGTTGGACAACCGATTTTGTTCAATCGCTTGTTAGCGGGATACATTGCACTCGTTGGACTGTACTTCGTCTATCGACTATGTGGAAAGCGAAAACCGTGGTGGGTGATGGTGATTGCGGCAATGGGCACTTACTTCTTACTGCGGAGTCCAGTGCTGCTACTGTTTGCAGAATTTTTTAGATCGGTCTTACCTGGACAAGTGACCGCGCCTGGAGAATTGATTAATCCGTTGACGCTGTTTATCCGCATGTTCTTTGGTGCAGGGTTGATGGAAGAATTGCTGAAAGTGATTCCGATCGCAGTTTTGTTTGCGATCGGGCGATTTTTGCCTGCGCCTTGGAACGATCGCGTTGGAATTTGGGAGCCATTGGATGGAATTCTTTTAGGGGCGGCTTCGGCAGTTGGATTTACCCTGGTAGAAACGTTAGGGCAGTATGTGCCCGGAATGATCGAATCGACCTCTCTGCAACTCGGACAAGAAGGCGGATGGGATCAGCTTCGAGGCTTACAAGTTTTGATCCCAAGATTGCTCGGTTCGATTTCGGGGCATATGGCGTATAGCGGATATTTCGGCTATTTTATTGGACTTGCGGTATTGAAGCCTCGGCAGAGTGGGCTGATTTTATTGATTGGATATTTCACGGCTTCGGCGCTACATGCACTTTGGAATGTCATGGGAAGCGTGAGTGAGATTTTATTAGCGTTAGTTGGAATGTTGTCCTATGCGTTTTTGGCAGCGGCAATTCTGAAAGCTCGAACTTTATCACCAACGCGATCGCAAAACTTTGCAACTCGCCTAAAATCGTGACAACAGAAAAATCGCACCTCAGATAGAGACTCCCTGAGCCTTGAGAAGGACGTGATTTCATAGTGCAATGATTACGCTCGAATGGCAGGCATAGATACTGCCTGAACACACATATAGATGTTTCCATTCGACTATGACTTCCTTAAAACTCAAACTGCTTTTACCACTGACGTTTATCTCGATCGCATTTTTTTCAGGCGAACTCAAGGCGAATGCTAATGAAAAGCCGGTCACCTCGAACGGGGCTGCTCTCTTAGGTCAACCGTCGATCGACGTGAATGAATTGGCGGATCTACAAACGGGGCGACTCACCGTCGCTCAAACGACACCTTCTACTCCCAGTGAAATCGCTCCGGGTCGTGCAGTGCCCGGAAGTACACCTTCTGGGACTGAAACCAACCCCGCAGATGTGACACCGAGCAATACAACGCCTGTCACTCCGCAAAATACAACCCCGATCACACCGAACACGACAACCCCGACTACGCCAGATACCTTCACCCCTGGCACAACCCCAGTTACGCCAGATACGACAACCCCTAGCACAACCCCCGGTACAACCCCGATTACGCCGGATAGTACGCCAGGAACGACAACACCAACACCCACTACGATTCCGACTCAAGAATTCGTTCCGGGTCGAGCGACTCGCTCAGGTTCGAGCTATGTTGGAGTTGGTGGCAACATTGGGATTGGCGATGGTGATATTTCGCTAGGGCAAGGAAGCTTTGCTGTCATTAGCAAAATTGGCTTGACTCGCAATTTCTCAGTTCGCCCCTCTGTCCTGTTTAATGATGATGTTGCAATTTTGATTCCTGTGACCTATGACTTTAGCTTTGGCGAGGGTCCGACAGAGGGATTAGGATTTTCAGCGGCTCCTTATTTGGGTGTGGGTGCAGCAATTTCAACAGGCGATCGCGGCAGTGTTGGACTGCTGTTGACGGGTGGGGTTGATGTTCCCATTTCTTCTCAGTTCACAGCGACTGCTGCAGTGAATGCTTCTGTAACAGGACAAGCAGCCGTTGGCATTATGCTTGGAGTTGGCTATAACTTTGCTGGCTTCTAGGTTTGGTTCAGAACAGTAAGAAACTCCGGGTCTCTTCCAAAACTCGGAGTTTTTTGCTGTTTAAATCGCCGTGATGGTTAGAGCGCGGTCATGACTTGCATGAGTTCGTTGGAGAGATCGGGAGTTCCAAAGCTGGAATGCTTGAACAATACGCCTGCGAGGAAGTAAATATTTTGAGAATAGAAGGCTTGTCCTTGCTCGCGTAGTTGTCCAATCCACTTTTTCACTTTTGGCTCAGAACTATAGCAGCCAAACTTTAACGGAGTGACCATAAAATCTGCAACGGTATAGCCTTGGCCTGCTGCCCATTGTAATGTTTCGATTGGGTTTGAATAGCTCGATATCAATAGCATCACGTTTGGATAGTCTAAAGTGAGCAATCGATTGGTAATGGTTGCACCATCTGTTCCGCCATGCAGTAAAGGCATCCGAATCTTGTTGTCAGGAGCGGGGATGTAAGGCGGGTTCGCAATCAAATAGTTTGCATCTGTTGAAGCAAAGTCAAAGAAAGACTGATTGTGCAAAATGTACTTGTCCTGCAAGTTACATTGATCAACTCTAGATTTGGCAACCTCATAAGCTGCTGAGTTTAATTCAAACCCATGAATCTCACTCTGGAAGTGCGATCGCATCAATGAATTAATTACCGGACTGCCATCACCTGCACCAAATTCAACAATCAAATCGCAGTCTGTACATTGAGAAAAAACCAATCGCTCTAGACAATGCGAATAAAAATGAGACTCTTCAGGACAGAAGAAGACTTCGGGTGCTGTGATATTGCGTATAAGTGTTCCAGTCAAGATATTATCCTCGTTTGTTGCAAATTGCTGTGAAAAATGGTGGGGAGATAGGGGAATAGGGGCATAGGGAGAAAGGTAGAAGTGGTTCTTGCTTCCCATCTCCCTATCTCCCTATCCCTCTATCTTTCTCAATTTGACTAACTCCTAGATCCGCTCCCTATCAAATGGTGGGAAGTGACGCTGTTTGAACCCCATGGCGAATTGTGTTGACGATCGCTGCTCCCGCTCGATCGCCCATCAATTTCTCTTGGTCGTATCCCAAGACTAGCTGCCATGCTTGTTCGGGGTACATGTCTACAAGCGGCAACGTCACGTTTTCGATCATCCAGCGTCCGTGCCGTTCATCTTCTCGGATATGGAGATCCCAATATCCCATTGCACCATCGGATAGCTCTAACCGCTGTGCTGCTGCGAGATAGTTTCGATACGCTGAAGGACCTGCTACTTCAAAGTAGGCTAATCCACCGTTGTATCTGAGAAAATGCCGCTTACACTCGGTCAGGAGAAAGTTGTGATTCGTGGTTGCGAGTGCTTGCCACGGAACGAGATCAAAGTAAACTTCAGGCTGAGTACTCAAGCGCAACTCAGTCATCATTTGTGCAAAGAAAGTCGAATGCTTGCGAGCGAGACGACCATTCCCGTACTCTTCCAGTAATACCTTGGTTAAAGTTGCTTGCACTTCGTTGGCAGCACCCCCAAGAATCCGGGAGAGCCGACTTGCTTCGACTAAGCCATCAAAAGAAGTGATCGCTAGGAGATAGCGATACCCTTCAAAGGGCATGTGCTTACGCAGGTAGAGTGCATCTTCTGATAAGGTCGGATCGAGATCGGCAGCATAGCGATCGAGCAATGCCTGTTTGATATCAATATCGTGGTACGCCTCAACACTAAGGTGTGCTAATTCCCAGTCTTGCCAAGCCGTTTCGATCTGATTGCGAATTTTTTGGAGATAGAGCGATCGCTCGTTTGTATAATGCGTTAAGTCGTCATACCAGAATAAATTTAAGCGATTAATTCGATAGAGAACGCGCTGCAAAAATAGATGCGCCGCATCGCTACTTTGTGATTGCTGATAGGCTTCTTTGATTGCTGAATTGAGCGCAGTTTCAAAGTACCGAACTTGAGAATCAAATAAGTTCAATCGTTGATCTAAGTTCTCAACTTCGATCAAATTGCTTAACGTCTTTTCAGCTTTATAGTATGGATTGCTTTTGACATCTGCCTCGATCTCGTCTGGTAGTAACACTTGCGCCGACGGAGGCGTAACTAAACTGCCCTGCATGTATTTCTCTGAATCAACTATTTTCGCTCTCATCATGATTGATTTGAACAAAAAGATTCATCCTCCCAAGATAGAGGGTAAATCTTTCTTGAGAGGGGTTTTCAACTTGATCCTGACCGAGGGAAATTGAGTATTGATAGCAGTCGAAAAGCCTATCAATACTCAATTTATACCTTTAAAAGATCTTTTAAGAGGATGTTTCAAGAGTATAAAACCCTCTAAGTAAGCTCGAGTGAATCGATCGTCGCTTTAATCGCTTCTGCCAGCCTTTGCACATCAGGTTCTCGCATAATACTATGATGATCTCCGGCAAACACCTCAACTTCAATCTGATCAGAGACAAACTTTTCCCACCCAGATTGTTCAATCAGTGACTTAGATTCATCTGTGATCTGACTGAAGTAGAAATAGATCCGACCCGGATAAGCGCAGGATGGAATATAACTGTGAACAGCCTCCCCTCCTCGAAACATCCATTCTCGTTGTGCCTGCTGTGCTGGCGACTCTGGCTTGAACACCCGCTTGATTGAGGCAAGCAGGCGATCGATGAGAGAAGGAACTCGCTTAATCTCGTTCACAACATAGTCGAGCCGATCAGACGGCTTCAACCCGATTAATTTCTGAGAATGGAAGTACAGCGTCCGAATCACAGGCAGTTCTGGGAGAGGTTTGGGTCTCTGGCGTTGCATCTGTGAAGCTAACCAGCTTTCTGCTAACGCGAGGAATGCAACTTCCTCGCCTTGAGCTTGAAGTTGGAGGGCTGTTTCAAACGCGACCAACCCGCCCATACAAAACCCCCCTAGTAGATAGGGGCCTTGAGGCTGAAGTCTTTTGAGTTCCGCAAGACAAAGCTTTGCTCGATCGCGAATGTGTTCGGCAGGTTCTAGAACCTCCAATAGTCCAGTATCTAGATAAATCAAAGGTTGATCTGCTCCAAGATGCTGAGTGAGTGCAGCGGCTTCAGTCGGATGCTGAGAATACCAAAATAGCGATCGCAGTTGAGTTTGGGCAGCATCAAGCTTGATTTGCTCTTGCTCTAATCGCTGCGCCATTTGCTTGACTGTTGGCGCTTGAAATACGGCAAATAAGGGGAGTTTTCTGCCGATCAGTTGTTCGATCGCGCTTTGAAGCCGCACAGCTAAGAGCGAGTGACCGCCAATCTCAAAGAAATTATCATCTGTGCTAAGTGACTGCATTCCTGAAACGCTCTGCCAAATCTGGAGCAGTTGTGTTTCTAAAGGACTGGTGACTAAATTCGGATTTGCACTATCAGAAAGGTTTTCAGATGACTTGAAATGGTGGAGTTTCGCGCGATCGACTTTACCATTGGGGGTGAGTGGGAAAGCTTCTAGAACATGGAATGCCTGTGGCAGCATATAATCGGGCAGAGTTTGTTGAAGAAACTGCCGTAATGCTTTCGGAGCAATCACTTGCGTAGATGTGAGATAAGCCTGCAAGGATTTGTCTTGAGTGTCAGTGTGCTCGATGACAACGATCGCATCTTGCACATCAGGATGCTGTCTGAGTGCTGTCTCAATTTCCCCCAACTCGATCCGAAATCCCCGCAGCTTAATTTGATGGTCGAATCGTCCTAAAAAGTCTAGATTGCCATTCGGCAGATAGCGCGCTCGATCGCCCGTTCGATACAGTTGGGCTGGAACTCCATCAATTTGAGTCGAAACAAACTGTGAAGCATCGGGACGATGGAGATAGCCCAATGCTAATCCATCTCCCGCGAGACAAATTTCACCGGGAATCCCAACTGGAACGGGTTGAAGATGGCGATCGAGTAAAAAGATTTGCGTATTTGCGATCGGGCGACCAATTGGCAGCGTTGAGGAAACTTGCTCAACGCGATACCAGGAAGAAAAAGTCGTGTTTTCCGTCGGTCCATACACATGTAAAAATTGCTCAGGTGCGCCGCACTCGAACACTTGATTGACCCACTGTGGATCAGTTACTTCTCCACCTACAAGTAGATATCGCAGAGTTTGGAATGCAGTAGGAACATGCTGAGCGAGTTGATGAAACAATGCAGTGGTGAGAAACAACACTCGAATCGAGTGAGTCTGCAATGCTGCTGCAAATTCGTTAGGCGAGAGAAGAACAGCTTTGGGTACGATCGCGAGGGTTGTGCCATTGAGTAAAGCACCCCAGATTTCAAACGTAGCGGCATCAAACGAACAATTTGAAACCTGAGCGATCACATCTGAAGCTTGTAAATCGACATAATTCGTATTCAGGACTAATCGCATGACTGCACGATGTGGAACCATCACACCTTTGGGATTGCCAGTAGAACCAGAGGTGTAAAGGATGTAAGCCAAATCCTGTGCAGTATTGACAGGAGCGAGATTCTCCGGAATGTTCTCTAGCTGGAGCGCATCAAGATTGATCACTTGGCAGTTCGAGAATGCTGCCGGAAAGATTGATTTACTCTCATGCAGAAGAATGCGAGCTTGGGTATCTTCGAGCATGTAGCTCAGGCGATCGACTGGATAAGTGGGATCGAGTGGGAGATAAGCCCCTCCTGCTTTGAGAATTGCCAGCAGCGCAATGATCAGCTTGGGCGATCGCTCTAAGTGAACTGCGATCGCTTGATTAGGTTGAACGTCTAAAGTTCTCAAATAGTGTGCAAGTTGATTCGCTTGCTGATTAAGTTCGCGATAGCTGTAGCGCTGCTCGTCCATGACGAGTGCGATCGCGTCAGGAGTTTGTTCGACTTGAGCTTCAAACTGTTGATGAATGCAAGTCGTTCGAGGATAGTCTGTATGGGTTTGATTCCAGTCTAGGAACTGCTGTTTTTCAGAAAGTGTAAGAATTGGGAGTGTTGCGATCGACTGATCCGGTGCTTCGATGATTCCATTGAGAAGAATTTCAAAGTGCTGGCTTATTTGTTCGATCGTGCTGCGTTCAAAAACCTCTGTGCGATAGAGCCATGAAACTTTTAATCCTTGAGTGTTTTCGGTACAAGACAGCACCAGATCGAATTTAGCCGTTGCCGTGTCGATCAAAATCGGAGTTGAATTGGCAATGCTCAGAGACGAATCAGATGCATTTTGCAGCACAAACATGACTTGAACTAAAGGATTCTGATTCAAGCGGCGTTCTGGTTGCAGTTCTTCAACGAGCTTCTCAAAGGGCAAATCTTGATGTTCGTAAGCAGAGAGAACAACATCACGCACTCGACTCAAGAGCGATCGAAATGTGGGTTGACCGCTCAAATCTGTCCGAAGGACAAGTGTATTGACGAAAAAACCAATTAAGCCTTCAACATCAACCCATTTCCGATTCGCGATCGCAGAGCCAATCAGCATATCTTCTTGCTGAGTATAGCGGTATAGCAATGTTTTGAAAGCAGTTAGTAACATCATAAATAGAGTTACTTTTTCTTGCTGCGCGAATTGCTGAATGGCTTGAGTGAGTGTTTTGGAGAGAGTTAGAGAATATCTTTCACCTGCATCAGTTTGAACTGTTGAACAACTTGGGGTTGCCTTTGTAAAACAGTTGGAAAGTTCTAGAACGGGCAATTCTCCGGCTAAGCGTTGCTTCCAGTAATCAAGCTGTTGGGTTAAAACGTCGCCGCTGAGCCATTGTCTTTGCCATTGAGCAAAATCAGCATATTGGATCGGCAGTCTAGGGAGTGAGATCGGATTACCCGCTGTAAACGCAGTATAGTAGGCATCGATTTCGCGCAGGAGAATGTTCCCTGACCAACCATCTGAAGCAATGTGATGGAGCAATAAGAGTAAAGCTTGTTCACCATCGGGAAGACGAAATAGCGTAACTTTGAGCATCAAATCCTGACGCAGATCAAATGATTGCTGAGCCGCTCGAGTCAACGATCGCTGAAGTTCACTTTTCTGCTCCAAATCAATGATGACGAGATTTACAGGACGCGGCGGATGAATCACCTGAACAGGTTCATCTGCAATCAGATCAAATGTGGTACGGAGGACTTCATGACGCTCCACGATCGTATTGAGCGCTTGCTGTAGGGCAGAAAGATCTAGTTCAGATGGAAAGTGAAGTGCGATCGGAATATTGTAAATCGCACTCTCCGGTTGCAGTTGCGCGAGAAACCAGAGCCGTTGTTGAGCAAAAGAAAGCGCACAGGGGGATTGCTGCGATCGCTTTGGAATTTGAGGACTCGCAGGTTTTTGCTGTTTTTTGAGAAGCTGTGCTTCAAGTAAGGCACGTTTTTCGGGCGAGAGTTGCGCCAATCGCTGGTTGAGTAAATCAGTTGACCGCATCAGATCCGTCCTCAAGTAGATTGAGCAGTTGAAGTAACTCTTCGTCCTCTAATGTTTCAAGCTGCTGTTGAGTGATGGCGATCGCTAGCTCTGCGATCGTCGGTGATTCAAACAAGCAACGGAGCGGCAAATTGATTTGCAACTCAGCATCAATGCGGGTGATGATTCGAGTCGCCATCAAGGAGTGTCCTCCTAACTCAAAGAAATTATCATTGACGCTGATTTCTCTGAGTCCAAGTACCTGTTGCCAGATCTCTGCAAGCTTGGCTTCGATCGGCGTGCGTGGTAAAGCGGCATCACTCTCTAGCTGCTTCGTTGGAGCCGGAAGCGATCGCCGATCAATTTTCCCCGTCGGAGTGAGCGGCAAGGTGTCGAGAACCACGATCGCGTTCGGGATCATGTAATCCGGTAACTTTGATTTCAGAAACGATCGCAACTCAGCGACATCCACAGGCTGAGCAAGTCCGACGTAGGCAACGAGCGTTTTTTCGTGAGCTTGATCTTCTCGTACGATTGCGACAGCGATTTGTACTGCGTCTTGCTCCATGAGTACAGATTCAATCTCACCTAGCTCGATCCGAAATCCGCGAATTTTCACCTGATGATCGATCCGACCTAAGTACTCAACATTGCCGTCCGGGAGGTACCGCACTAGATCGCCCGTTTTGTATAATCGGGTTCCTTTGGCAATGTCTTGCAAACTGGGTGGAATGGGAATAAACCGTTCCGTGGTGAGATCTGGACGATTAAGATAAGCGATCGCTAAGCCATCCCCACCAATGTGCAGTTCACCAGGAACGCCAATCGGCAACGGTTGTAAATGTCGATCAAGAACATAGAGCTGCGTATTCGCGATCGGGCGACCAATTGCAGGTGATTTTTCAGCCGTTCTCACTCGATAGAGGGTGGAATAAATGGTGGTTTCGGTTGGGCCGTAGAGATTCCAAACACAATCACTCTGAGCGAGAAGACGACTCGCGAGATCTTTAGATAAGGCTTCTCCACCACAGAGGATTTTCAAGTGAGGCTGGCTCTGCCATTGAGATCCAAGTAAGATTTGCCAGGTTGCAGGCGTAAAATTTGCGATCGTTGCCCCGCTCGACTGCATTAATGCAGCAAGACGCTTGCCATCTCGCACGACATCTTGTGCAGCAATGACGAGTTTTGCGCCTGCAATTAAAGGCGAGTACAGTTCAAAAGCAGCTACATCAAAGCAAAAAGACGCAACTGCGACCCAAGTATCGTTGGGAGTGAGGGAAAAAAATCTCTGTCCTGCCCAAACTGCATTGACCAGAGATTGATGAGCAATAACGGCTCCTTTAGGCTTTCCAGTTGAGCCAGATGTATAGAGGAGGTAGGCTCGATCAGCTGTGGCTGTCGTGACTCTAAGATTGTCTGAACTCAGAATCTCACGGGGTTGATCGAGGCAAATAAGGTGAACGGGATACGCATCAAAAGCTTCAACGTGCCAAGATTGCGTGACTAAAATCGAGAGTTGTGCGTCCTCTAACATTAAAGCGAGTCGCGATCGCGGATAAGTTGGATCGAGCGGCACATAAGCTCCCCCTGCTTTGAGAATTCCTAGCATTCCAACAATCATGTCGAGTGAGCGATCGACACACAATCCGACAAATTGATTCGGAACCACTCCCAAGAGTTGCAAGTGATGGGCAAGTTGATTGGCGCGTTGATTGAGTTCTCGATAGGTCAGAGTTTGAGCTTCAAATTCAACGGCGATCGCATCGGGTGTTTTCTCAACTTGAGCTTCAAATAATTGATGGATACAACAATCTGGATAATCGCTCTCAGTCTTATTCCATTCGATTAAAGACTGATACCGTTCGGTTTCTGTGAGTAAAGGCAGTTCTGATAACGTGCGATCGCAATTCTGAACAATCCCGGAAAGTAATGTGAGTAAATGCCCGCTCATGCGCTCGATCGTTTCTGGCGCAAATAAGTCTGTGTTGTACTCAAACTTTGCCTGTAACTGTCGATCGACTTGGCTCATTTCCAATGTCAGATCAAACTTAGCGATCTCTCTGTCTAGAGACATGGGGTGCAATTCCAGTCCAGAAAGAGGTTGCACTTTTTCGGGTAGGTTTCGCAGTGCAAACATCGTTTGGAACAGAGGATTTTGACTTAGACTCCGCTCAGGCTGCAAAGCTTGTACTAGTTTCTCAAACGGAAAATTCTGATGGCTGTAAGCATCTAATGCCATGTCTCGCACGCGTTTGACCAAAGTGCGAAACGTCGGTTGCCCACTCAGATCTGATCTCAGCACGAGCGTATTGGCAAAAAAACCAATCAAGGGTTCAGTCTCGATCCGATTTCGATTCGCGATCGGGGTTCCAATCCAAAGGTCTTCTTGCTGCGTATAGCGATAAAGTAACGTGTTAAACGCTGCTAAGAGTACCATAAACAAAGTGGCTTGCTCTTGCTGCGCGAGTTGAATCAATGTTGTGGTTAACGCCTCTGGCACTGTGAAACGGTAGTGTGCGCCTGTGAAGGTTTGCACGGCTGGACGGGCGTGATCTGTGGGTAGCTCCAACATTGGAATTGTTCCACCCAATTGCTTTGTCCAATACTCAAACTGCGATCGCAATTTTCCCGTTTCAAATTGCTGGTGTTGCCAGACTGCAAAATCTCCATACTGAATCGGTAATTCAGCAAGCGATGAGGGATATTGATGTAAAAGTGCTTCGTAGAGTTCACCCAACTCTTGCCAAAAAATCCCGACTGACCACCCATCAGAGATCAAATGATGCTGAACAAGTAAAAGCACAGATTCAGCTTGATCGAGCCGCAGTAAAACCATTCGCCATAACGGTTTTTCAGCCAGATCAAACGGTTGGCAGATCACTTGCTGAATGTGCTGTTGGCAGGCAATTTCCCGCTCAGACTCAAGCTGAGATCGCAAATCAATTTCAGCAAACTCGATCGCGGGGTCGCATACAATCTGCACAGGTTCGCCATTGTTCAGTCCAATTGTGGTTCGTAGAATTTCGTGCCGTTGTGCGATCGCGCTTAATGCCTGTTGCAACACCTCAACGTTCAACTGTCCTTGCACTCGCACCGCATCAGCAATGTTATATACCGGACTCTCTGGCTCTAACTGTGCCAAGAACCACAATCGCTGCTGTGTGAACGAAAGTGGAATGGGCTGTGCTGGATCGCGATGGGGAATAGTTGCAGGTTTAGCGCTCTGTTCCTGTTGCTGAAGTTTTTGTTGCAGGAGCGTGCGCTGTGCGGGAGATAGGTTGGCAAGGCGTTGGGCAAGATCTTTCATAGGTCTGGGACTTTTACAATGATAGGTTCTCGATTAGTGCTAGGCGTTCCGCTTCTGGTCGATCCTGCAATTGATTGAACAGCGACATTAGCGTGCTAGACTCCGCACATAAGGCATCAATTCTTTCCGCTTGCTCCATGAGAGTTGGAGATTGAAATAAGGCGACCAATGGCATCTCAATCTCGAAGATCTGAGTAATCCGCACGATGATTTGAGTTGCTTTGAGTGAATCTCCTCCTAAGGCAAAGAAATTGTCGTGTCGTCCGATGTTACAGTCCGTTCCTAAAACTTCAGCCCAAATAGCAGCAAGTTTCTGCTCAGACTCAGTTTGAGGAGCGACAAACACAGGTTTCAATTGATCAACGAGCTTTTCAAACAACCCGATCCGTTGTAGCTTTCCAGTTGCGCCTGTAGGAATAGCATCGACCATCACGACTTGACTTGGAACTTTGAAATCTGCAACCTTTTGGAACAAGATTTTGCGAATCTCTACTGCACTCAAATTGGCTCCCGGATGTAGGACGACTGCGGCTGCAACATCTTCACCCAGAGTCGGATGCGGAACTGCAAATGTCACAGCTTGAAAGACTTCTGGAATGTCCATCAGCACGGCATCAATTTCTAAGGGTGCAATCTTTTCTCCGCCGCGATTGATGATTTCTTTTAAGCGTCCTTGCAGGAATAAAAAACCATCAGAGTCGAAGTATCCTTGATCTCCAGTTCTAAACCATCCCTGCGTAAATGCTTTTGCTGTCGCATCTGGATTCTGTTCATATCCAGATGTGACATTTGCACCTCGAATCACAACTTCCCCGATCGCACTCGGTTGAAGCAATTGTCCTGTTTCATCCATGATCGCAACCTCTAGCCCGATCGCTTTTCCGACCGAGCCAGCTTTACGATCGCTAGGTGACAGCAGATTACTGGTCATTTGATGGGCTGCTTCGGTCATGCCATACGCTTCGATGACAGGAACCTGAAAGGTTGTTTCTAGTAAATTTTTGACCTGAGTGGGGAGTGCAGCAGAAGAAGAACGAATCAAACGCAGAGCCGAATGCTCAAGTCGATCGCGCTGTTGTTCGGCTTGAGCCAAAATGGCTTGATGAATAGTAGGAACTGCACTGTACCAAGTCGGCTGAAAAGTTTCAAACCAGTCAAAAAATCGAGTGGCTTGAAATCCCGGTGTACAAATCACTTGCCCACCTGCTGCGATCGACGCAAGTAATACGCCGACCAATCCATGAATGTGAAACAGGGGCATTAAACTCAGACAGCGATCACTTGGCGTTAATTCCAAAGTTGTCGCCACATTGTTGGCAGAAGTCCATAGGTTGCGATGGGTGAGAGGAACCATTTTTGGACGAGAGGTTGTGCCTGAGGTGTGCAGGATCAGTGCGACATCATCAGGTTTTGCAAACTCAGGATGTCCATCACACACTGCGTGACCTTCTATCTCAAATTGTCCTGCTGAGGTTGGAATGAGGTCGAGAATTGGAATGTTGCGAGCCTGGGCGCTCGAACGTGCGGGTGAGGGTTGTCCGGCGAGAATGATCAGTGCTTTTGCTTGCAAGTCGTCTAAATAGAAATCAAATTCTGCACGTTGATAATTTGGATTCAGCGGCGCACAGGTAGCACAACTCGCGATCGCGAGAAAAACAACTGCCATTTCCGTCCCATTGGGTAGCACAACTGCAATCCGATCGTTGGGCTGAATCCCGTGAGCTGTGAGGATGTGGGTAACTTTTGTAATCTGACTGTGGAGGGCTTCATAGGTTAAGCCAGATTGCGGAGGTTCGTAGACAGATCGAAGCGCGATTGAGCTAGGCTGACATTCCGCTTGAACTGCAACGAGATGATGAAGCGTGAGATTCGCATCGCTGTATCTCAATAGAAACCTCCATGACAGAAGTTAAAATGACAACATATTATACTGACGGACTCTCAGATGACCCGGAAATTGCGATCGGCGAATCTGAATGCCAAATCATGTCTTAATTGCGACGCATGATGTCTTGGCATTCAAAAATCTCAGATATACAGATAAACCAGACTAAACAGAGATTTGAGCGATCCAGTCTTTTCCAAAAGGCTCCGCACGGTTAGCCCTAGCATCCCATTTCGGTATGGGTGAATGGGTCTCAACGATTACCTGCAAAATATTCTCTAAGCCTTCTTACCAAACTTTGACTTCAAATCATCTAACGACGCTGGCTTTTGCTGCGATTTCGATTTTTCTGGGGTTCTTCGTTCGGGTTGTTTCTGTCCTGAGGTCTTCACTGCTTGAGAGGCTTTTGAACCCGATTGTTCTTCTGACTTCATTGATAAACTGATTCGTTTCAGTGCTTCATTCACTTCTAAAACGCGCACTTTTACAACCTGTCCAACTTTCACAATTTGATTCGGATCGCTGACAAAGCGATCGCTCATTTGCGACACGTGAATCAAGCCGTCCTGATGCACACCGATATCAACAAATGCTCCAAAATTCGCCACATTGGTGACAATTCCTTCGAGTTCCATGCCGACTCGGAGATCTGAAATTTCTTTGATGCCTTCTTTGAAGGTTGCGTACTTAAATTCAGCACGCGGATCACGTCCAGGTTTTTCTAGTTCTGCAACGATGTCGCGCAGTGTCGGTTCTCCGATCGCGTCTGTCACATACTTCTTTAAATTCGCTTTAAGTTGCGCTGCGATCTGCGCCGTTTGAGTCAGAGGGACGTTGAGATCTTTAGCGATCGCTTCTAAAATTGCGTAGCTTTCTGGGTGAACGGCAGTATTGTCTAATGGATTTTTACCGTCGCGAATTCTCAGAAAACCCGCAGCTTGTTCAAAGGTTTTTGCACCCAATTTTGGGACTTTGAGCAATGATTTACGATCTTTGAACGCACCATTCTGATTGCGATAGTTCACAATATTATTTGCAACCGTTGAACTCACACCAGAAACAAACATTAATAGCTCTTTCGATGCTGTATTGAGGTCAACTCCGACATAGTTTACGCAACTTTCAACCGTTTCATCTAGCTTTTTCTTCAGTAGCTTTTGATCCACATCATGTTGATACTGTCCGACTCCGATCGATTTTGGATCAATCTTGACTAATTCTGCTAACGGATCTTGTAAACGCCGTCCAATGCTAATTGCGCCTCTGACGGTGATATCAAGTTCGGGAAACTCTGCGATCGCAACTGGACTTGCTGAATAAATTGAAGCACCGGATTCATTCACAATCACTTTAATCGGCTTGCGTTCTAAAGTCGTTAAAACTTCTGCGACAAATTCATCAGTTTCGCGGCTCGCAGTTCCATTTCCGATCGCAATGAGTTCAATTTGATATTGCTCAATCAACTTCTTCAAAGACACGGCTGCTTGCTTGCGCTTCTCAGCCCCAGTGTGTGGAAAGATTGCTTCGTATTTGAGAAATTGACCCGTTTGATCCAGGACTGAAACTTTGCAGCCTGTTCGGAAACCCGGATCGACGGCGAGCGTTGGCTTCATTCCAGCCGGAGCCGAAAGCAGTAACTCGCGCAAATTAGTTTCAAAGGTTTTAATCGATTCGATATCGGCTTCTTGTTTTTTCTGCGATCGTACTTCTGAAATGATCGAAGTTTTCATCAAGCGATTGAACGCATCTTTGAGCATCGATTGATAAAATTCTCGAACAGGTTTTGCCTTTGTCCGAATCGTTTCTGACTCTAGATACTGCTGTACCGAATCCTCATCAAAGCTGAGATCAAAGCTCAGAATTCCTTCTGCCTCTCCACGGTATAGAGCGAGTAGGTTATGAGGTGCAATCTTAGTAATCTTCGCTTGATAGTTGCGGTACATTTCAAACTTTGTACTGCCCTCAGGATAGTCATCTTTGATCCGCGACACAAAGATTCCAGACTCCAAGAAAAACTCGCGCAGATACGCCCGAAATTCAGCCTTCTCGGCAACTTCTTCCGCCAAGATATCCGAAGCTCCTTGCAAAGCTTCCTCGATGGTTTTAACGCCTTTTTCTTCAGATAAATACCGCTTTGCTTCGTCTTCTAAGGATGCGACAGATGCGTTGGGCTGATTCAAAGCAGCGATAAAAACAGCCAACTCACCTAAGCCTTTCTCGCGTGCGATCGTCGCTCTTGTTCTGCGCTTCGGACGATATGGCAGATACAAATCTTCTAGTTCATTCTTCTGCAAACAGGCTTCGATCTTGAGCTTCAATTCTTCCGTGAGTTTGCCTTGAGACTCGATCGAGTCGAGAATGGTTTTCTTGCGCTCTTCTAATTCGGTGAGATAGGTAAAGCGATCGAACAAATCCCGCAACTGCACCTCGTCCATTTCGCCAGTTCGCTCTTTGCGATACCGTGCAATAAACGGAACCGTTGCCCCTTCTGCAAACAGTTCGAGTGCATTGCTAATCTGAAACGATCGCAGTGAGAGTTCTTCTGCCAGAAGTTGAGGGATATTCATTATCTCGGAACCCACGCTAAAAATTCTGCTGAGTTCCGAGTGTACCTTAGAATCGCTGAGGTGTCACAGTTCCCGGAGTTGTTGCGGGTGGAGCAGGCGTACTGCCGCCAGGAGAGGGCTGCGCCGGAGAGGGAGTAACGGGTGCAGGTAATGTGACTGGCGAAGTATTCGTTGCACCGGGTAAAACGGTCGGCTGCAAATCGCGGGTAATATCACTCGCGCTGATGCAAGCCGAGATCGATTGCTCGGTGGTCAATTTCAAGTCTCGACTCAAATCGACGACACAATTAGAAAACCGAGCAGGGAGCAAACTTTGACGGCAGCCATTTAAGACATTGACCAAAGCAGTTTGCGGCGCGCGACGACGAATATCGACAACACAGGTCGAAGCTTCTACTGGGCGGCGGACTTGCCGACAGACTGAGAGTGCATCCTCGGCGGACACTTCATTGCGGGTAATACGATCGACACAAATCCCCAAATCTTTGGGACGGATCGCTTTTGCACAGGCATCCGCAGCAATTTGAGCTTCGACTTTTCCACGCGTTAAATCCCGCGCACAAGCTCCAAAATCGGCTTCATCAACACCGGGACGAATGAATACGTCATCCAGCACGCCTGCTTTGACAGGTGATGCTAATGCGATTAAAGTTCCAATCACTGTCGATGTAATCAGCGATCGAGTGATTTTAGACTGCATCATTTTTGAGATCGACATCCTAAGAGTCCTCGCCCCACAGGTATACAGGAGAATTGTGGCACATTGCTGCTGAGTAGCGGCTATCAAATCAGTTTGTTCACTAAATGTTAAAAGCTAAAGTGCAATTACAAGGCTAGATTTTGCGTACGATCGCAAAAATGCAATAGAAAACTTTAAGATGACTGCCCCGGCAATTCCGACAAAAAACGCTCTACGTTTACAAGAACCTCCGGCAAGACCGTATTCATAATGTCCCACAGAATTTCATGATCAACCTGTTCGTAGCGATGAGCAATAATATTCCGTAATCCGATCATATTCCCCCAATCTACGTCAGGATGTGCCCGTTGAAACTCAGGTGAAACCCGACGAGCCGCCTCACCTAAAATTTCAAAATTGCGCTCAACTACACGACGTAACCATAGTGTCTCTAGATATTCCATCTCAGAGACTCCAGCCATAAACTGTTGAATCTCTCGAATTGCTTCAGCTATATCCCAAAGTGCCGCAGCATCACGATCATGACTTTGCATAAATGATCTGACAGGTGCGTAAAATTTCTGCTCGACGATAAGGATTTGTCAAAAGCTCTTTTCGGACTAAATCCACTTTCCGCCCAAACAACTGCTCCAACTCAGTTTGCAAATTCTGCCAAGCTCTCCAAGACAGCCGATAACCTCTTTCAAACACCACTAAAACATCGACATCACTCGGATCGTTGCCTGTCACTCGAAAGTCATCTCGCAGTACCGATCCAAACACCCCAAATTCTGCAATGCGGTGACGATCGCACAATGCTTTAATCTCTAACACCTCTACTCTCAGACGCGCTTGCAACAGTTCCGCAATGGGTTGTGTCTGCAAAGCGATTGGTGCTGTTGTAACTGGCTCCATCGTCATGACGTGAAATACCACTCCTGTGTTCTACAGATCATAGCTAGCTTTGGAAAGAGTCAGTGAAAGTCTCACGACCCTGATTTTTGAGTAATGTGCAGCATTGTTATCGTGGCATCTTGTTTCTCAACAAACTCACCGAATTTCTGAAGTGCGAAAATGCTTCAATAGCCGCTATTCCAACGCATTGAAGCGATCGACGATGAGGTGAGATGGGAATAGTCTGAGGTTTTCGTTTCATCGTCGATCGCTTTCACGACTCGTCGATACAAATCCTCTGCCTGCTGCGGAGAATTGCCAATGCTGGTCAACCCCAATTTCCCAAATTCAGACAGACATCCCATCAGGTGAAACACTGTTCCCGTTTCTGTACTCGTATCGAAGTGCAATTCGTGATACGCAATGATATCCATCAAATCATTGGGTAATAATCCCCGGTATTGCGATTTCTGTAAATTATCCGTTGCCATATAGTATTTGGGTCGTCCCTGTTGGCTATAAAATAAGCCACTTGAAAGGTCATAACGCCCGTTGGTCAAAAATTTCAGCGTCATGAATGGGTGAGTTGTACCGCCTTTTCGGAGATTGATCTCGATCGCATAAACTTTCCATCCTTCTTCCTCGCGTACTGCGACAAAATCCACGCCGAATCGCTCCAGTGCTCCTTTTGCGGCTAACGTCCGCCCCACGTGCAAGCTCAAATCCTGAATGCTCATTCGGTACGCTTCATCTGCCGGAAAACGACAGCCGAGATAGATTTGTCCATTCAAAATCTGGTCGTGAGTCGAGAGGATTTCGATTTCTCCATCGGGTGTGACGCGACCCTGCACACTTGGCGAAAACTTATGGTCTCCTTCGATAAAGGCTTCTGCGATCGCGCCGAGTTCTGAAATTCGACCCCCATAATTTTCCCAAGTTTCCGACTTCGCCTCGAATTTGAGATGAGCAAAGTGATCGTAAATCTTTGCCACTCGCTGCTGATGCGAAATGGTTCCAGGCTTCACTTCTCCTAATTGTCGCAGATCTAAAATTGCATTTCCTTCTCCTGAAAATCCTTCATTCAGCTTAATCACAACTCGTTTTAATTCGGGATTGCGTTCCCATAACTCAGCGGTGGCAACCGCTAGATCTTTTGCATTCCAAACTAAATCACTGCCGTCTGGAAAAGGAATGCCACTTTCGGCAAAAATCTGCCGACTGCCGCTCTTGGTTCCCCAGTGCAGAAGGGTCGGATCAAGTGCATACAACGGAATGCCTAACTGCACCGACAAATCCCTCTCACACGCTGTCGAGTTGTAGCAAATCATGTATGCCCGCTCTGGGTTTACTGCTTGTCGAATCCGATCGAGTAAACGCGGTCGATCCAGAATTTTCTCAGTCAGAGGTTTCGTTGATGAATCATAAGTCGAAAGCAACAGCAAGCGATCGCGCGCATGGGAAAATGGAATACCAGGTAATAGCTGAAGATAATAATCGACGACACTCGGATGAATCGGTTGCGAAGTCACATAAACCAACCGAGTCCGAGGATTTCGCAATCGAATCAGCGAAAAGAGCAGTCGTTCTTCATAATGCAAAAAACCTTCAATTTTGAGCAGTTCATGCTGATCAATACTTAGCGACGGAATGACGATGATATCCGCATCACTCGTGTCAAACTCAACTACATTGCGCCAGCGATCGCGCAACTGATTCTGTAACTTCTGAAATTCAAGGGTTGGGTCAAGCATGTTCATGGCGCACAATTCGCGATCAAGCTGATACTCGCGATCATATCTACTGAGATTAAGGCACAGTGAAAATAGCAAGAAAGCGTAAAAATGAATAAATCAGACTTAAGAAAAATCTATCTTCAGAAGCGTCTTTCTCTCTCTCAAGTGGAGTGGAAATCAAAAAGTCACGAGATCGTTGAACATCTCAAAATTTCAGAGCTAGTGCGATCGAGCCAAACGATTCTCTCGTATTGCAGCTTCCGCCAAGAACCTGATTTAAGCGAATTGCTGACGCTGCCGAAAATTTGGGGACTCCCGCGCTGTGTGGATCAGTCTCTCTTTTGGCATGTTGCTGGCAATCTACGATCGGGCAAGTTTGGCATTCAGGAACCTGATCCCGATAGTCCTCAAATTAATGTTTCAGAAGTAGATTTAATCCTTGTCCCTTGTGTGATGTGCGATCGAAAGGGCTACCGATTGGGATATGGTGGGGGATTTTACGATCGCCTATTCAGTCAACCAGAATGGCGCGAGAAAAAGGCGATCGGCATTCTATTTGATTTTGCAGTTGTGGATGAGTTCGCGATCGATGAGTGGGATCAGCCGTTAAATGCAATTTGTACAGAATCCGGACTCTACAGCCAATTGAATCATTAGAATGAGGGCATCAGATCGCTTCGGAGTGAATTTTCTGATGGAAAGCAACACTTCCCCACACCCGCACCAGGAATGGTTCGATCGAGGCAAAGAAGATGCTTGGTCAGGGCGCTCAAAGCAGCCCCCTGAGCATGATCCACAGGCTGCTAGTTTTTATGACTTGGGCTATAGCGAAGGCGAAATCGAACGCCCAAAAACAGACTCACTACTCTAGATCGCTTTCGTTGCTTTCAGCATGTGATACACAATCAACAACTGTGTCATAGCTAACGGGTAGCTCTGAATCATCTCCCCTGTTGTTCCTGAAACTTTTCCTAATTCCGTATCGCTTGTCGGATTACAAACATTCGATAATGCTGGCAGCTCATCACAGATAAAGCGCTCTAGATGCACAACTTGATCCTTCGTGGCATGTCCATCGATTTCCAAGACATCGACAGGCTTACCCATATCGCGATCGAGTCCTAGCCGAATCGCCGATTGCGTGGGAGAATCTTCTCCAACGACCCGCGTTAACTCAGGATGAGGGATCGTCGGACGCAGCACTAATTTCACATCCAATTGTCCATTTGAATCCGTTGTCGATGGGCAAAAACTCACGACTAAATCTGACCAGCTTCGCTGCGGACGAATGTAAGCTTCAGAATCTGGCTCTCGCTTCTGCAACTCTTCTAAAACCTGTTCTTCTGTGTAGCCCCGCTTTTGCGTATCTCGCTTAACTTTCCACTGTGCTCGTAACGTTTCGGGTGGAGCAAGATAAACTTTCACATCGTAAGCGTCTCTTGCCACCCGAGTTGAATATCCAAGCAGTCCTTCTACAATGACAAACTTGCTCGGCTTGATATAAGTTGGGGCTTCAAAGGTTCCCGTCTTATGGCTGTAATTCGGCTTCAGAATCGGCTGCCCTGATCGCAGCAGCGATAAATGCTGCTGCATGATATCCAAGTGATTACAGTCAGGATGCAAGGCTGTAATTCCAATCTGGGCACGTTGGGTACGATCGTACTTGTGATAGTCGTCCGTACAAATTGTCGTTACGTTTTCCTCACCCAACACCTGAGCAATCCCGCGTGTCAGTGTGGTTTTGCCTGCTGCACTATCTCCCACAATGCCGAGAATGATTGGACGCGACATGATTTCTCCTAGGACTTCACAAGGGCAATCTATCCTTGTAAGGAAAGCACTAATCTGTCTAAATGGAAAGTGACGTGAATCAAATCTTTAAGAAGATTCAGTCTCCAGTGACAATCTTTGGCACTTTGAAGAAATCGCCATCGCGATCGGGTGCACCTTCGAGAATGGTTTCGCGATCAGTATAGGGTTGAAGCCGATCGACTCGAACGACATTCGAGACATCGATCGCGCGTGTGGTGGGTGATACATCACTGACATCCAATTCACTCAACTGCTCAAAGTAGTCGAGAATATCGTTCAACTGGGTTGTAAATTTCCCCTCTTCTTCAGGAGTCAATTCTAGGCGAGCTAAATGCGCGACTTTTTGAACCTGTTCGCGATCGATCATACAAACTCTCTCAAACTAAATCGCTTAGAAGTATACATCCATCCCCGATCGACCGGTTGTTTTTAGCCAGTTCTGAGCTTCGATATAGTTGTTCGGAGCTTGTAGAATTGCCCGCTTCCAGTAGTCTGCGGCTTGATCAAAGAATTTGTCGCCTTCGTCGTCGTTGCCTTCTTCTTTGGCTTTCTCGCCCAAATAGTGATAAATCACTGCAATGTTATTCAAAGCTTGAGGCAGGCGAGGATTTTCATCAATCGCTTCGTGGTATAGGGTCAAAGCTCTGTCGTGATCCCCATTGCTGGCGTAGATCAAGCCCATGTTGTAGAGAATGTAGCTACGATCGTTAGAATCTTCTTCGAGTTTCAGTGCTTCTTCATAGTTTTCAAGGGCTTCTGCATATTCCCCATCAGCCTGTGCAGACATGCCATCTCGATAATAAGCAAAAGCTTCTTTTTCTTTGCGACTCGCCGGAAAGACCTTCAAGATCAAATCCGCCATGACGGTGAAGCTTTTATCGATGAAGTTGTCGTTACGTTGAGATCTAGGCATAAACGTTTGTTAAATCGTGAGACTGTCTTTCAGTTTAGCGCCTTAATGAACCAGCCCAAGCAATCGATCCGCTCATCATGATGTCACGGAACAGTAGAAAGTCCGGTATCAGGTTCTGCTTCTGTCCCAAAATTGGGTTGAGGAGAGAGCGGAGAGCATGGAACGCTGATGGACTGTCCACCGTCACCGCGTGAATCCATTCGGACGAATAAATAGGCAAGATTGAGATCGTGTAAAGTGCCCGTGACAAACTCAATATTGTTCAACGACCAATATTGTAGAACTTTCAAATCATCAACTGCACTTTCGTAAAATGCCGTAACGGCGGAAGTTGGATAATTGAGTATCGCTTTTGCAAGAAAACTTTTAGGTTGAAGCTTGGTCTGAATCACTTGTTCTTGCATCTGATGAATCACCTGCCTGCGTAACTCTTCTTCCGCAAGTGAGCGAAATGCTTGTTTAACAAGATCTAAGTTCTGCGTAGCAAATTCTAGTGCTTGTGATTGACTGCAAGAAATCCTCTGCTCTAATAACTCTGTCACAGCGCAGTATCGATCGAAAACTTCTGCATAAGGAGCTGTAATCGGAACACCCAGAATTGCAAACGCATCTGACTGCATTATTTTTCACAAAACTCTTTCGTCGATTATAGCGACCTTGAAATTTATAAAAAGGCACATCCCTGATTACAGCAGGGATGTGCCTCTAGTGGAAGTCTAAAATTTCTGAGCAAATCTTACGATCGTACTTGGACTGGCATGACCAAATACGTCATCTTCAAGCTACCCAGTGGCGATAAAATTACTGGACTTGTTGACGTGTTCAATTGCATTTGCACTTCTGCGGTATTGATCGCCTTCAATCCGTCTAACAGATAGCGAACATTAAATGCAATCTCCATACCTTCGCCCGAAATCTGAGCCGGGATCGCTTCTCGTCCACTTCCGACATCTTGAGCATCTACCGACAAAGTAAGCTGTTGCGCGGCAGGATCAAGATGGACTTTCACAATATTATTCTTCTGATCTGCGAGTACCGAAATCCGCTCTAAAGAACTCAAAAACAATCTGCGATCGATCGTCAATTGATGCGTAAACTGACGTGGCACAAGCTGCCGATAATTCGGATATTGACCTTCTAGCAGTCGGCTCGTCAGACGCTGATCCGCCCACTCAAACACCACTTGACCTTGATCAAAACGGACATCCACCGCATTGCCATTTTGACGATCGAGCATTTTCATCAATTCCTGCAACGCCTTCGCAGGAACTGTCACATCTAATTGCGGCTCTGATTCAGACTTAGCATCTTCTTCGATTGTTTTCACCACAGCAAGTCTATGTCCATCGGTTGCTGCAAACTCCAACCCGTCTGGCTGTAAGCTCACATGAACGCCTGTCAAAACTTGCTTCGTCTCATCCGCACTTGCCGCAAACAGCGATCCCCGCAGTCCATCCACCAAAGCATCGGCAACAAGATGCGTCTGCTCACCTTCTTCGATCTTCGGTAACTCAGGAAACTCCTCAGCTCCCATTCCCCGAACTTGATAGCGTCCCGATGCAGAAGTCAAAGTCGTGACATGACTGCCTTCAGCATCGCTCTCGATCGTCACATCGCCATCCGGCAAACGCGAGATAATATCGCTCAACAATTTCGCAGGCAGAGTTAACACTCCACTCTCTTCGACCTGTGCCGGAAAGCTTGTTTGAATTCCTAAACTGAGATCAAATGCGCTCAAAATCACACGCTGTGTCGACTGATCCGCTTTCAACAATACATTTGCCAAAACCGGATGAGTCGGGCGCGAAGAAACGGCGCGACTGACAAGAGACAGATGAGAATTAAGATGGGTTTGGGCGCAGACCAGTTTCATGGCAGTAGTCAGGATATAGGACGAAGAGAAAGGCTGTGGAAAAAGTAGTAATAACTCTATATCAAGGGAAGACGTGAATCTTTAGATCTACATCTAGCGTTTTCATGTGATGCTTGAGCATCGTAACACTAGATAGCCAGATTGATCAAAGATCAAATTTCTAGGCAAATCAGATGCTTTTTCAGTACTATTGTACGACCTGTGGAAAATGTGGAAAACTCAGCGATCGACGATTTTTTCACAACAAATACGATCGCAGCCTGTGGAAAAACTTTCCCAGTCTCACATCTCAAGCTAAAATTTCCGCAGATTTAGCCCAATTTCCCACAAGTTTTTCCACAGAAAACTGCAAGTTTTCCACAGAAGCCGTTGATTAATAAGGAAAAACTATAAATTTCAGTAGTTAGATTAGTGTTGATTTGCCATAAAGTACCCTACGCTGAAGGAACGCTCAGGCTTACCCAGCAGTCATACGATCAACTTCTAATGTTTCTCCTCGTATGACCGTTCAGACTGATCGCTCTCTTCGCTTTACTCTGCCGACTCTCTGCCCTATGGCTTCGATCGCCCGCAAAAATCTATTTGAAGATATTCCCCGTTTTCTCGTTGCTCAAGCCGGCATTATTTTCGCGGTCAGCCTAGTCACGATCCAGATTGGAATTCTTCGCGGTTTCAGTCGTTCCACCGCTCGCATCATTGATCAGTCCAGCGCTGATCTCTGGGTTGCCTCGAAAGATATTGTCCATCTCGAATTGTCTTCTCCCATGCCTGCTCAGCGCGTTGAAGAAGCGCAGAAAGTTGCAGGAGTTGAGCGTGCAGAAGCGTTAATGATTCGATCGAGTATTTGGCGCGATAGCCAAGGGCGAATTACGCCAATTCGGATTTATGGCTTTGATCCCAATAGTCGGCTGTTTGCAGGTTGGCAAGTGACTCAGGGTAAGCTCGAAGCCTTGAATCAGCCCTACACCGTCATTGTCGATTACAACAGCTTAAAAAATTTGGGACTCCAGGAATTAAACGAGCGCGGCGCAATCGGCGCATTCCGAGCATTACCTGCTCAATATGTAGGCTTGACCCAAGATACGCAGTCGATCGCATCTAGCGCTTTTATCTATACGTCTTTAGAGAATGCAAATGCTTATGGGTTAGGCAGCACAGACACAGGCGTAACCTGCACCCGGCAATCGAACGGCGAAATAGCTTGTACCAGTCAAAATTCTTCTTTCACATCTCCTGACCCAAATCCTGCTGCACCTCGTCGCGTCAATGTCCAAGACCCGATCTCCTTTGTGCTGATTCGGGCGCAGCCCGGACAAGATCTCCAGCAGCTAAAACAGCGATTAGAATCTGCCCTACCGGACACTCGCGCCTATACTCAGTCTGAAATCGCAGAACTGACCCGCTCTTATTGGACGAATCGGACTGGAGTTGGTTTTGTCTTGGGATTAGGTGCAACAGTAGGATTTATCGTCGGCATGGTGATTGTCGGACAGATTTTATATTCATCTGTTTCCGACCATATTCGCGAGTTTGGAACTCTCAAAGCTATGGGCGCGTCAAACTGGATAATCTACAGCGTGATTTTAGAACAAGCGCTTTGGATGGCAGTCTTGGGCTACATTCCCAGTATTGCGTTCTGTCTCGGTTTGGGTATGTGGACACAGGCGGCTCAAGGCATCATGATTTTAATTACTCCCGCCACAGGCGTTGGCATTTTTGTGCTGACGGTTGTGATGTGTGTCGGTTCAGCAATGTTTGCGGTGCAAAAAGTGACCCGAGTCGATCCCGCGATCGTTTTCAAGGCATGAACTCTATGGAATTTCCCTGAAGTTGCGAAGATTCAGCGTAGAATCTTGAATAATCATTACGCATCTATACATAGAATGATATCTCTCGCAATCTGGAATGACGCTAATTATTCACATAGCTGTCACATGAATTCATCCCGTAGCATAATTTGACCTCATACAATAGAGCAATAGAGTTTCTCCTTTTTAAAGATGATGAAGCTGCCCAAATTGTTTAACGTTTTGTTGAACCTTGGTACAGACTCGAATCTTTGTCTGGAGTTTGACTCGACCTGCCTGAAGTCATGATCAGAAAAGACTGTTTCGACACTCCTCCACACACCCTCTCCTTATAAACTGTTTTCCTACCGTTTGTTAAACGAATGACTGCAACCCCGATTAATGTGAGTTATCAGACTGAGAACCGGGTGATTGAACCTTGTTCTAACAGTTTGGATGGAGCAGATAACGCGATTTCTGCCTGTGGAGTAGAAATGGTGTATCAGACTGGTGGCGATCGCTATCATGCTCTGCGCCATGTGGATTTGACAGTGCGATATGGCGATATTCAGCTTCTGATGGGTCCTTCAGGATCAGGAAAGACCACACTGTTGTCAATTTTGGCAGGAATTCTTACTCCCACTGCGGGCAGTGTGCGCTTGCTAGGACAAGAAATCACAAAACTGTCAAGCTCCAAGTTAGCCCAATTTCGCCTCGAAAATATTGGCTTTATCTTTCAAGGCTTTAACTTGTTTCCAGCGCTGAGCGCGATCGAGAATATTGAAGTCGCGCTTAATCTCAAGGGGATTCGGGGATCAGCAGCGCGTCAGCAAGCGATGCAACTGTTAGATCAAGTTGGACTTGCCGATCGAGCAAAATTGCATCCTCAAGATCTCTCTGGCGGTCAGAAACAAAGAGTTGCGATCGCGCGTGCCCTAGCTGGAAATCCAACGTTGATCATGGCGGACGAACCGACTGCGGCATTAGATTCGCACAACGGTCATGCTGTGATCGAATTGCTGCGAACTTTAGCAAAAGAGAGAGGGCGGACAGTTTTGATCGTGACGCACGATCCCCGGATTGCTGATGTTGCCGATCACATTGCCTACCTCGAAGATGGGATTTTGACGAATGGCGAGCGATCGGAGATCAGTCGGATGCGAGAGTCTCTGATTGCGAATAACCTATCTTGAGGTGGATCGATTTAACAGGTGAAACCGGATACTTTATTCATGTGAGCAAAACGAGTTGAATAACTACCTAGTTCACAAAGTTGTACCGTTAATTTCTCGCTATACAGAACCCATTAATTAGTTTCAAAAACGCTATATCTAAACCCCAAAGCGCCGTCTTGTATGATGGCGCTTTTTAACGTTTTCTTGCCTGAATGACCTGAAGACTTCCACCTGCATAAAGCTGTTGGGTTTGAATTTCAAATCCAATTTCTTCTAGTAATTCGATCAGATTAGTTTGAATCAATTGCCAAGCGGTTTCTGTCTCAAATAGCCAGAAAAATATCGCCAACCCAGGTACAAAAATAAGGTTAGTTGGGGCATGAAAATCGACCATTGTAAACACACCATTCGGTTTCAAAACTCGATGCACTTGTTGCAAAATTTGCCGTAATTGTTGAGGCTGCATTTCATGCATTGCCGCACTGGTATGCACTACATCAAAAGATTGATCCGGTAACGGATTCTGCTCGGCAAATGCCTCAACATATTCTGCTTCTGGAACATTCTTTTTCGCGCGTTGAATCGATAAAGGAGAGGCATCTAAGCCTGTCACATGGCGAGATCGCTGTACCAAAAATTGCGTAGTCTGCCCACTGCCACAGCAGAGATCCAGCACTTTCGTCTCTGGCTCGATCGTCAATCCCTGTAAGGCTAATTGTCGAAATCGGGCTTCTCCGCCCACACTCAATGCTGCAATCCTCGAAATCCCGTCATACAGCCATTGATATTGATAACTCCAATCTCTCAAAATCGTTGCCATCATTCACCTCGCATTCGCTTCAATGCATGATCAACTGCCATTTGCTGATCTCGTTGCGTTATCCATTGATGATAAGTCCGCGTGTGAACCAGTACCGAATGCCCCATCATTTTTGCTGCTACCGTATCCGACAGCCCAAAATGAATCGTTCTGACTGCCCAAGCATGACGTAAATCGTAAGGAGAAAAGGGCACACCATACCGCCGAAATTGTGCCGTGACCCGTTGCCCAACTTGTCGCAACGTGGTCTTATTTAAGTCTGTTTCAACAGGTGGGAGTTGAATCTCTCTTAAATTAAAAGTTTCAATCCACTCTGGATAAAACGCCCAAACCTGATGGCTTCCCGTTTTTGTTGTGGGCAGAACTTCGATCGAGGTTTCCCCGCGCTTTAACCCATTCAAATTGCAGTAAAACACCTCATGATTTCTCAATCCAAACGTTGCCATCATTCCATACACAAATTGCCAACCTGGATTCGGGATCTTTTCCCAGGCGCTCAAAATTTCCTGATCAGAGGGCAACGTGCGGGCTTGAGTTTTGCTCGCGCCATATCCGCCGGATAGCTTTTTCAGATCTTTGGGCAGCGTCAGGTTGAGAAATTCGGCAAATGCGCTGAATGTGGTGCAGCAGAGTTGGCGGCTTCGGGAATTAAGGGGGATAGATTCAACGGTTTTGTAAATTGCTTCGATCAGCGTAAGAGTGGGAGACTCAGCCGCGATCGCGCTTAACTTCCGTAGATACGGGGCATAAGCGCTAGACCAAGTGGTTTTCGTCGCAGCAGGATTGATGGCTCGCTCAGGCTGATTTAAAAAGTCTTGCTCAAAGGCGGCAATCTGCTGGCTCAGATCTTGCTGGCTCAATCGCTTTCCGTCTGTGAAGCTCAGGTACTCTCGCCAATCGAATTGATTTTGAATTAACTGGGCAGCAACAATTTTTGCTTCTTGCTCGATTTGCTTCAATCCTGCCGTCGTCGCTGGAATTCCTAAGCTCAAACGCTGTTGATACGGGCGTAATTTAGAACTGCCCGGACGCGGGGGCAAGGTTCCTCGCAGCGCGAGTTTTACGCCACGCCGCTCGATCTGAAGTCCGAGTTGGGCTGCTTTGAGACGTTGATTCGTCTGAACAATTCGAGCATCTAAATCTGCCATATGCGATCGCAAAAAGCCTGAAACACCAAAACGATAGAGCATTCAAATCAAGAATCTGTGCTGTTGTCTAACCTATTCCAGTTCAAATCTAGACTCTAAAAGCGACCCTTTTGTCAAGGATTTAATTCTAATGGGGGTTGAGCAAATGTTAACCCCAGTTGATATTTGTTCAGAATGTTCAATATGATCGAATTTTTCGCTGAGATTTAGTTAATTTGCTTCGGTGTAGCTCAGATTTTATTGTTAAAATCGGTAACGAAGCTGAGAATAAACAAGGATTTAATATCGCTATGGGTCGAGTAGGGGTCTTATTACTGAATCTTGGGGGACCGGATAAGATCGAAGATGTCCGCCCCTTTCTGTACAACTTATTTGCTGACCCGGAAATCATTCGTCTGCCGTTCCCGTGGTTGCAGAGTCCATTAGCCTGGTTGATTTCGACCCTACGCGCAAAGCGATCGCAAGAAAATTATATGCAGATTGGTGGCGGTTCTCCGCTGCGTCGCATTACCGAAGAACAAGCACAAGCCCTTCAAGACCAACTGCGCCAGCGCGGGCAAGACGTGAGCGTTTATATCGGAATGCGCTATTGGCATCCGTTTACCGAGGAAGCCATTTCTCGGATCAAGCGCGACCAAATTGAGAAATTAGTGATTTTGCCGCTCTATCCACAGTTTTCGATTAGTACCAGCGGCTCCAGCTTCCGACTTCTAGAACAGCTTTGGGAACAAGACCCGGTGCTTCAGAAGATCGACTACACCGTGATTCCAACTTGGTACGATCGACCTGGCTATCTCGCTGCCATGGCAGACTTGATTGCTCAAGAAATTGACCAATTTGAGAAACCTGAAGATGTGCATGTCTTCTTTAGCGCACATGGCGTTCCGGTGAGCTATGTCGAAGAAGCAGGCGATCCCTATCAGCGCGAAATCGAAGAATGCACGTCACTGATCATGAAGACGCTCAATCGATCGAATCCGTATACCTTGGCATATCAAAGTCGAGTCGGTCCGGTTGAATGGCTGCAACCTTATACCGAAGAAGCGCTAGAAGAGTTAGCGGCTGAAGGGGTCAAGAACTTAGCCGTGGTTCCGATTAGCTTTGTCTCTGAGCATATTGAGACGCTGCAAGAAATCGATATGGAATATCGTGAGATCGCTGAAGAAGCTGGAATTGAGAAATTTGGACGGGTTCCTGCTTTGAATACGCATCCCATCTTTATTCAAGAATTAGCAACCATGGTGACGGATGCGTTAAATGCGCCGTCTGTCCATTTTTCAGAAGTGGCTCATCCTCAGAAGCGAGTCAAGATGTATCCCCAAGAAGGTTGGGAATGGGGCATGACGACTTCAGCCGAGGTCTGGAATGGGCGAGTTGCGATGATCGGGTTAATTGCTTTGGCGATCGAGATGCTCTTAGGGCGCGGTCCACTGCACGCTTTCGGGTTACTCGGCTAAGACAGGAAGCTTGATCGTGAATTCTGTTCCGACAGCGGGAGTAGATTCACAGATCAGCTTTCCTTGATGTTTTTCCACAATAATCTGGTGAGCGATCGCCAGCCCTAAACCTGTCCCTTTGCCGACAGGTTTTGTTGTAAATGAGGGTTTGAAAATATCTTGCTGAGTGGCTTCGCTCATGCCAATGCCGTTATCTCGAATGCGGACGATCGCAGTACTGTCTTGAAGTTCAGTGATGACATGAATCTGGTTCGGATTCGCGGCAATCTCCTTGTAAGAACGACCTTGATTTGCTTCTTCGATCGCATCGATTGCGTTGGCTAAGAGATTCATAAACACCTGATTGAGTTGCCCTGGATAGCACAGTACAGGTGGAAGATCTGCATAGTCTCGGGTAATTTGAATCGCAGGACGCTCGGGAGTGGGATTGAGTCGATGTTGTAACAACAGCAGCGTACTGTCTAATCCGTCTTGCAGATTTAGCTCGATCGTATTGTCGTTGTCGCTGCGAGAAAAGGTTCGGAGTGCTCGACTGATATGATTCATCCGCTCGGTTGCAACTCCTAGTGTACTGAGCAATCGAGGCAAATCCTGCATCAGAAAAGGGAGATCAATCTCTTCAGCATTGTGAACGATCGCTTCGGCAGGATTGGGATAGTGCTGTTCATAGAGATGCAGATGGTAGATTAGACGTCGGAGATAGCGCTCTGCATGTCTGAGATTACCCGTCATTGAGTTGAGGGGATTGTTGATTTCATGTCCGATGCCAGAGACAAGTTGCCCGAGCATCGACATTTTTTCTTGCTGAACCAGTTGGAGTTGAGCCTGTTGGAGATCGTTGAGCGATCGCGAAAGTTGATGCGTTCGTTCTGCGACCCGCTGTTCTAATTGCTCATTCAGGTCTTTGAGTTGCTGAGTTTGGCGGCGGAGTTTGATATGGGTTTTCACGCGCGCCAGCACTTCGACTTGTTGAAATGGTTTCGTAATGTAGTCGATCGCACCCAAGTGAAGTCCTTTGACTTTATCCTCGGCATTTGCCAGTGCAGTCATGAAGATAATCGGAATTTCTTGGGTGAGGGGATTGGATTTGATGCGATCGCAGGTGGCAAATCCGTCAATGCCCGGTAGGAGTACATCTAACACAATCAAATCTGGCAAGATAGTTTCGAGTTGCTGTAAGGCATCTTCGCCGCTTTTAGCCGACAAGACAGAGAATCCTGCTGTTTCAAGCACATCTGCTAAGATACGCACATTCGTTGTGCTATCGTCCACGATTAAGACTAAATTTTGGTCAGACATTTCAACAGCTTCCTACCTCTGCATTACGATATCCGCGTTCGTCTATTTTGGCTGAGTTATTTCGTAAGAAATTGACTCAGATCATCGAGAAATTGGCTCAGATCATCTGGTATCGCATTCCAGGAACTTGCGTAATTAAGCCGAGCAATTCTAGATGCATTAATGAGCTAGAGACGGATGCTGTTGGCATTTCCGCAGTTTGGACAATCAAATCAAAAGAAACAGCCGCGTGCTCAGAGCGTTGTGCGATCGTGTGAATGGTCTGCAACACTTTTGCAAGGCTGGGATCTAAATTCGCCAGCGTCAGTTCGATATCCGGATTTTGCGGCTGATCGAGGGCTGGAATCGTGCCAATCATTTCTAAAAATTGTGATGTCCCTAAAATGATTTGTGCGCCTTTGCTGATCAGGGTCAGACAACCGATCGCATTCGGGTTATCCAAGCTGCCCGGCAGTGCGTACACATCTCGTCCATAATCATTGGCAAGATTTGCGGTGATCAGTGCGCCGGATTTTTCTGGGGCTTCAGTCACGATCAGGGCGCGGGATAATCCGGCAACGATGCGATTACGCTGAGGGAAATGTCTGCGATCGGGCTGAGTTCCGGCGGGATATTCGCTTAACGCTAATCCGGTTTTGAGTAACTGATGGTAGAGTTGGCGATTTTTGTAGGGATAAACGACATCTACGCCTGTTCCCAGAATTGCCACTGTTTTGCCCCCGGCTTCTAAGCAACTCTGATGTGCCTCGGTATCGACTCCCGCTGCCAGCCCGGAGATCACGATAAACCCGTTATTGGCTAGAGTTGCGCTGAGTTTTCGTGTCCAACGTTTGCCATATTCGGAAGGTTGGCGAGTTCCAACGAGAGCGATCGCGCTTTGGCGATCGAATTCTCGAATTAGCTCGATTTGCCCTCGATAATATAAAACCGGAGGCGGGTCAGGGATTTCAAAGAGTAATCGAGGATAGTCTGGATCGGCGGGAGTGAGAAAATTTTGGGATTGATCTAGGCGAGCGACTGAAATTTGATCGCGACTTGTACAAATTGCGATCGCGCTTTGCGCTCCGATGCCCTCGACTTGAAGCAATTCTTCAGGTTTGGCTGTCCAAGCCGTTTTCAAACTGCCAAATTGAAGGTAAATGCGTTTTTGCAAGATGGGACCAACTCCTGCAACTCGCGACCAGGCTAACCAAAACGCACGTTCCTCACTCAAGCATCGATCCTCAAATCATGAAATCAGTGTTCCCGCACTGATCCCCAAGGTCAAAATTCGTTTTTGAGATCGTAAGTTTTCCGACGGCAAAAGCTGGCATTTTAGAAGCAAGCTGTTTTGCGATCGTCAGGCTTGCTTATGCTTGAGGTATTCAAATACGCTTTTATCTCCGATATCTGGAGGGATCGGTTGAATCAGTTTTCGGATTGCAAATATAGCAAATAAGACTGCCCAACCGCCTAATAAAACTTGCTCCCAGACCAATGGCAATATGCCACTTAAATGCCCAAGCAGTAATGAAGGCACGATCGGAGTCAGAAATTTTGTCTCAAACCGATTAAAACAGAATGCTTCTTTAAAGAAAATTCCAGTCAAAGCAGCGAAAGTAAACCCGATGCCAAAAATGGTGATCGGATGCTGATACACATACAGTGCGAGCGGTTCAGAACTCAGCAAGAGCATTCCAATCGAAGCCAATCCGCCAATTGCCCAGAATGCCTGAAGTGCGAGGTGTAACGGTTTCAGGTAAATATGAATCGTGAATAGGCTCACGCCTAACGCCGTCCAAAATACAAAGTAAAGCGGCGTTATCCAGGCAAAGTTTTGCGAGAATGCTAGTCCAACCGCGATCGCAAAACTCAAAGCAGCGATCGCTAATCCGCTGCGATAAAGGATCACGCCCTGACGATCGTGATCATCAATGCTAAATTCTCCGAACTGTCCTTGGTATACGATCGGCTCTTGAGTTTGCATAGGACATTCATAACTCGATTTGCTCTATGCTACTGCGATTCTGCCTGTTCGTCCTCAAGCGCCTGAATGGCTAGCAATAATTCTTCTTCTTGTGCTTCAAAGTCTGCTTCAGAAATCTCGCCCATATCAAACGCGAGCTGTAATGCCAGAAGTCGCTTACTGAGATTTTCGGTTTGATCGAGTTCTGTATCGACTCGTTCTTGAATCTGTTCTGCAATCCAACCAATCCCAGTCACAGGCGCAAATAAAAGGCGTAAAACCATAGAATTTACTCCCGCTCGAATTGAGCAAAGTTATACGGTGCAGTGAAATCGTTGTATCGAATTTTCAAGCGCCCGTCGAATTGTTGATCTAGTCTTTCCACGGCTTGACTAAATTCTGATTCGGATTCCCACGGAATCAGGTATGCAGCGTTGTAAATCATCGCTTCAGTCAGGACATCGTTCTCGACAATCTCGATCGCCATTGCATTCAAAGTGGTTTGAAACTCAGTAATGATGGCTTCGCGTCGATCGCTCATCGCATGTTCGATCGCTTGCCCGATGCGGACAATTTCATCCATGCTCAGCGATTTTCCTTCTAAGCTATCGCGCTGCTCTCGAAGTTCAGCATTCTCTGCCATCAACGCTTGTAATTCTTCGGCACTGTCCCAAAACAGTTTGATACTAACTTCGCGCCGTCCATCTAGCTTTTCAAATAGAGTTTTTAAATGCTCAAAATGCGGAGCAGTAAGTTGATCGGAGACGGTTTCCCAAGTCTCGATCGTTAAACCAAACTGAAGCGGTAAAAGTGTCCGATAGCCTGCCTGCATTGCTTGCTCTAACACTTTTTCGTGTCCAAGCAGGTTCCGACGACTCGCGAGATAGCGTTGCTGCTGTGCTTCCGAGTAGAGGAACGCAAACCCATCTACAATCTGAGTCTGTACAGGTTTTTGATCGAGTCCTTGCAGGTCGAGATCTTGAGGACCGGGAGCGGGGAAAATGCCGTACAAATATAAATTGCTCATCGTTTCAACCGGGGCTAAATGGGCTTTGCAGTCAGAACTAGCTGGAGTTTTGCGTGAATCAGATCGATTTGAGCGAGACCGAGATCAACATTGCCTTCGAGAACGACACCTGTGTTGAGTAAGCGATCGAGCAACTCTAAAATCGTTGGACTGGTCGATCGTTCTCCAGGATAGTACCCGCCATTTTTCGGAAGCAATGTGCCAACTTCACCGAGATCAATGTTTAAATCAGCCGGATCAATCTCAAAGACATCGCACAATCGTATGACTTGTGCTTCAAGTTGACGAAGACTATCTGCGGCACGATCGAGATCCGCATCGTTGAGTTCTCCGCTATCCATCCGACGAATCACTTGAGCTTCCATCAATTGTCGAATCAGTTCGACCACGGTGAGAAGCAAGGGAGCAAGACCTGCATCAGGCTTAGCTTTCGGGGCAAGAGAAGACATAGCTTACAGATCTTGGAGCAGTGATTTCAAGGTTTCGGCTGGGGTCGCAGGTGGTTTGGGCAGAGATGGCGAAACTGCTGGACGCAAAGCTTTTAGCTCTGTTTCTAGCGATTCTACTCGCTCCATCAGTGCGCGATTCGCTTCGAGAAGCTCTCTCGATTGAGCACTGTAATGAGGATTGTTCTCCCACCAATTGATTCCCATCTCACGTGCCTTATCGACTGAAGAAATCAACAATCGAATCCGAATCGTCAATAATTCAGTCGTCGCAACGGAAACTGAAATGTCTCCAGCAATTACAATTCCTTTGTCTAAAACGCGCTCTAATACATCTGCCAAGGTGGAACCTTGGGTGGCCGTGGGCATCGGTCTCTGAATGCTCTTCGTCGGGGTCGTCACACTTAGCTCTCCAATGCAGGCTCGACAGCAAAGAAACGTCGATCGCGGTGAATGACTAAACCTTGAATGGTCAAAGCTCGAATCGATTCGAGTAGTTCAGTTCGGACGAGACTGAATTCACTTTCAAGGTCTGAGAGTCCTGCACCTTTCGATCGAAGTAAATAGCGATAAATTTGCTGCTCTTGAGAAATCTCATCGGCAATCTCATTCATCGTACTCGCTTCTTCCAGTTCTGGCAGATCACTTAAGAGCGCTTCGACTTGTTGGTTGAGAGGAGCCGCTTCGAGTGGCTCTTGAAGTGCTAATTCTGCACGTTCTTCTGCATCTAAAAAGGGTGCTTGTACGGGTTGAGCACTTGCAATTTGCTCAACTGCTGCTTGTATCGTTGAAATTACAGGGATTTCAATTGCTTCAGTTTGCTCATTGAGGGATGCTTGAACAGTTTGAGCAATTTGCTCAACGGTTGCTTGTGGTGTTGAAATGACGGGGATTTCAATTGCTCCAATTTGCTCATTGAGAAGTGCCCACAAGATTTTGGTTGCATCTTCAAGCGCGATGCCAATGCGTGAGAGCAAGACATCTGAGCAGATATCCCGAAATTCTGCGTCTTCAGGGAGGACAGCAATGTGATGTTCTTGGCAGACTTTTGCAATCATCAAGCACGATCTCAAGCCAGAAGCTTTCTCTGCGCCTGTTTTTTGTCGAAACGCTCGCACAAATCGCACAATAAATGCAGCACTCGATCGCTCAATTTCTGTCTTCTGAATCAGAATTTCTTGCTGCGTCAGTTCATCTGGCTCAGGCATATTGATGGTGACCAAGCGATCCATCAAAGCGTCCTGGGTCGAATGCACGCCACAATATTCTTCTGGATTCGAGGTAAGAATCGCTCGAAAATGCGGATTGACTCGAATGTATTCGGTCTGATTGCTCGTCGGAGGTAAGACGAGTAGCTTTTCTTCTAAGGCTGAGAGCAGCACATTATTGACTTCAGGACGCGATCGATTAAATTCGTCATAGACGAGTGTGAATCCTTCTCGGCAAGCTAATGTCAATCGAGAATCTACCCAAGTGTGTTTCATCTCGTCTTCAACCTTCATCACGCTATGAATGAAGTTATCGACGACTTTCTTACGGGTGTAGCCTGCTTGCGCGCCAATCATGTCTGAACTTTTCGAGTCGTCATCGCCATACATCAGCATGATGGGACGAGCTAGCAAATCAGCTAAGTGCAGTGCTAGGGTCGTTTTACCGACCCCTGCACAGCCGCGCAAGTGAACTGAAAAACCAGACTGCAAATAACGTAGTGCGCGCAGCGTAATGCGATCGAGCGCGGGCGTACTGACAAAGTGGCGGGGGCTAGCTCTTAATACAGTCGTCACAGGGCGTGTCCTTTCCTTATTGATGGATTAAATAAACGCGATCTTTTTGAGTGATTTTGCCTTGCTGAATGAGCGATCGCAGTCCTTCTACAGCCTGAAGTCGAGTAATGCCGAGTGCGGATTCAATTTCAGTTAATCGCGCACCTTGCATGTCTTCGATGTAGTCATAAATTCTCTGCTCATCTGAGGAGAGTGTAGGAGCTTCCTCTACCTTGAGTGCAGGTTTGGGAGAAGCTGATGTTGCTGATGTCGCAACTTGGAACCCTCGCCCTCTCTTTTCGGGCTTTTTCAAGACAATAATCGGCTTAGCAGCAGGTTTTACGACAGGAGGTTCTACAGATTCTACAACTGCTACAGGCTTCGGTGTAGCGGGTTGGGCGGGTTGAGACGCTGGCTCAGAAAGGTCTCCCCAAACGCTATGGGAAAGTTCAGTGCGATACTGTTGTAGCTGTGCTCGAAATTCAGCAAATTTCTTGAACAGTGCGGCTAATTCAGTTTCGCGATCGAGTTGAGCTTGTGCTGCTTTTTCCTGGCGCTCTAAGGCACAATCTGCGAGGAATGCGTCAACAGTTGTGTGAAGTTGCTCAACAAAGATGCGTAGGTTTCGCGAGTGTCGAACCTGATTTTTGATTCTCTGCTGGCGTGCGTCATCTAGCTGCGCTTGAACTTCAATCTGAAGGATCTGAAGATCGGCTTGAATTTCTCGCCGGAGTGATTCTACAGTTTGCTTGAGTGTAGATCGAAATGCACTGAGGTCATGTCTCAACTGTTGTGAAATGAGACTGCGCTCAGCTTGGGCGACCGCTAAAAATTCTTGAGTCTGTTCTTGGAGCGTTTCACAGAACTGATGCAAATTTTGACGGCGCAAGCTGGTGTCGTAAGCGAAGGTTTCGCGAAATAAACTCAGATCACTTCGGAGTTGAGACGCATTCAGTTGACGTTGTTCATGCGTTGCTTGGAGGAGCGCAGAAACGGCTTGACGACGCTGTGCTACCTGTTGCAGTCTTACTTGTCGTTGCTGTTGCCAGGAATCTTTGAAAGCCATTGCTGTAAGTACTTGAGTTTAAAATTGAAAAAACAGAGGAGATCTCGATCTCCTCTGTTTCGTAAAACTATGCAGCAGGAACTGCAGCTTGAGCCGTCAAGCCGACAGCTTCAGCATATTTCAAGTAGGTTTCTACAGATGCGATGACGACGCGAGCTTCAATTGCTAACAATTCAATCCCTACGAGCGAAACACGCACCCAAGCATCAACAACAATACCTTTGTCGAGAATGCGATCCACAACTTCTGCCAAGCTCGAAGAAGAGTTTACTTTTTCAACAGCCATGATGGTTTGTAATTCCGTGATTAAGAGTAGTTGAATGTGGAAGTGTTCCGGCTCAGATTCTGATGGATTAGTCTTCCACACTTAACATGGACAGATTCTGATTTAAGACTATCGAGAACAATCACGTAATCTTTATATTTCAAGTCTTTCAGTCCCGCAGTTTCACGGATTGTGCTGCTATCGAATAGCAGCACGCTTCTACCGACGTTGGCTTAGGAGTGCTTGATACGCGATCGCGAAGTCTTCCCCGTTAATTGCTAGATTTTCTGGTTCAGTCATTCCTTGAGCACGATAGCGTCGAATCGCTTGCAGTGCTGCTTGATTGCTTAAAAGCGCTAAGTCCGCCCCGTTCCAGCCTTCGGTCTGAGCTGCGATCGCGGCTAAGTCAACTTCGGATAAAGGTCGATCGAGATTGTGAACTCGCAGAATTTCTAAACGACTTGCTTCATCGGGTAGATTGACTTGAATTTGCAGATCCAAACGCCCTGCACGCAGTAAAGCAGGATCGAGTTCATCCGGGCGATTGGTTGCTGCAATTAACAGAATCGCACCACAGTCTTGTAATCCATCAAGTTCAGTCAGGAGTTGACCGACGACGCGATCGCTGACTCCCGAATCGCCGTTAAATTTGCCACGGACGGGAGCGAGCGTATCAATCTCATCAATGAACACAACACAAGGGGAAGCTTGACGTGCTTTGTTAAACAGATCTCGAACTTCTTGTTCTGCTGCTCCAACCCAACGGCTCATCAATTCTGCACCGGTCACCGAGATAAAATTCGCTCTTGCTTGAGAAGCGACCGCTTTCGCGAGTAAAGTTTTCCCGGTTCCAGGTAATCCCCACAGGAGAATTCCTCGCGGTGCTTTGGCTCCTGTTTGTTGATAGAGTTCAGGATAAAGCATTGCACCTTCTGCTGCTTCTTGTAAGGTGCGTTTTGTGGCTTCTAATCCACCGATTTGATCCCAATTGACCTGCGGTGATTCGACTTCAACCGATCGCAGAACAGACGGTTTTACTTCTTTCAAGGCTTGTAGAAAATCGGATTGGTCGATCGTTAATTCATCGGGAACTGCATTTAATGAGGGAACTTGCCGTCGCAAGGCTGTATAAGCTGCTTTTTGACAGACTGCTTTGAGGTCTGCGCCGACCATGCCAATCGTGAGATCGGCAACCGAGTCGAGATTGACAGATTTGAGAGGCATCGATCGCGTCAGAATTTTGAGAATTTCCAAGCGTCCATCGCGATCGGGGACGCGGAACTGAATTTCTCGATCGAATCTTCCCGGTCTTCGTAAAGCTGGATCAAGATGATCCGGACGATTCGTTGCTGCGAGAACAATTACACCTTTTGTCTGTGCAAATCCATCCATTAAGGTGAGTAATTGGGCGACGACTCGCTTTTCGACTTCGCCTTCGACTTTGGCCCGATCAGGCGCTAAGCTGTCGATTTCGTCGATAAAGATAATGCAAGGAGCCGACGCTGCCGCTTTCTCAAAAATACTGCGAAGTCGCCCTTCTGCTTCACCGTAGTATTTGCCCATTACCTCAGGAGCAGCGATCGCGATGTAATTGACACCCAACTCTTCCGCTAGTGCCCGTGCAGTCAAAGTTTTTCCGGTTCCTGGCGATCCGGCTAGCAATACACCTCGAATCGGTTCAAGTCCCAATTTTGCGAGAACTTCTGGACGTTTGAGGGGCAATTCAACTAATTCTCTGAGTTCTTTAAGAACTTCACCCAGTCCGCCCACATCCTGAAGTGAAGCAGTCGAATTGGCAGGCGGTGGAGTCACGATTACATCTTGAGTCGGAGCTTGAGGAGAACGATTCGCGCCCATGCTACTCACGCCGATGCCGCCTGTGTTGCGGGGAATGCTGCTAAAAGCGGCACGATTGACTTGAATATTGGCTTTGAGTTCACCTTTTTCGGCTTTTTCTTCTAGCACTTTGGCAAGTTCTAAAAGTTGCTCAAATCCTTTAAATAGCTCACTCATTGGGTGGTACTGGGTGGGAAGACTACAAATACTGATTGGATCGGGGTGGCGATGGGTTTTGAGCTTCTTCAGTTTCTGCACTGAAGAGAATCTCCCAAGAATTTGCACCAAACTCGAATTCATTCAGTACAAGGATTGTGCCCAAACTCGATCGCAGAACTATGTTGAATTCGTTTGATTCTCTCCATCTGGCAATGTTTAGCGGTAAAGGCGGTGTTGGGAAATCGACACTATCAAGCGCATTTGCTTGTCGCTGGGCAAAACAGTTTCCTAACGATCGTATTTTGCTGCTTTCCACTGATCCGGCTCACTCTTTAGGTGATGTTTTGCAGATGGAAGTTAGCAATACGGCTCAAACCATCGAGAGCTTGCCGAATTTAAGCGTCAGGGCATTGGATGCTGAATTGCTGCTGAAAGACTTCAAAGCGGAATATGGGGAGATTCTAGAGCGATTAGTCGAGCGAGGCAGCTTTGTTGGGCAAGGTGATTTAGCGTCAGTTTGGGAATTGGGCTGGTCAGGCTTAGATGAATTGATGGGGATTCTTGAAATTCAGCGATTATTGCGCGATCGCGTTGTGGATCGGATCGTAGTGGATATGGCTCCAAGCGGTCATACGCTGGCACTGTTTAATCTGATGGAGTTTCTCGAAGAGTTTTTATCGGCTCTCGAACTCTTTCAGCTCAAGCATCGAACAATGAGCGAGGCTTTTACAGGTCGCTACACACCGGATGAAGTCGATCTCTTTCTAGAATCGATGCGCCGAGATTTAACCGACGGTCGCCAATTACTTCAAGATTCAGCAAGATCTGCTTGTTTTGTTGTCGCGATCGCAGAATGGCTCAGTTTGCTGGAATCTCAGAGATTAATCAAAGCTCTAGAAGCGCTTAAAATTCCTTTTGGCGGAGTGTTCCTCAATCAAGTTCACGCTGAACGGGAGGAATTGGTTCGCAAGTTTCAAGAGATTGCAGATCCGGTGCTGACATTCTCACAACAGTCTCAGGAACCGATTGGAATTGCAGCCCTCGATCGCTTAATTACAACTCATTCAGAATTCGTCCCTTCAGCGATTCCAATTGCACCGTCTCAGTCTCTTCCCGATTTCATCCTAGAACAGCGTAAGTTAATTCTGGTCGGCGGAAAAGGAGGGGTGGGCAAAACGACAGTTGCAGCCGCGATCGCGCTCAATCTTGCTCAACAGCATCCAGATCGGAAAATTCGAGTCATCTCGATCGATCCGGCTCATTCCTTGGGCGATGCTTTTGGCACTCAGCTTGGACATGAGCCAACTGACATTCTTCCCAACCTCAGCGCTCAAGAAGTCGATGCTCGAACCTTGCTCGATCGCTTTCGGGAAGAGTATCTTTGGGAATTAGCGGACATGATGAGTGGCAAAACTCAAGATGAATCGCTGCAAATTGCTTACACGCCAGAAGCATGGCGCAAAATCATGGCTCAAGCCCTTCCGGGCATTGATGAAATGCTCGCGCTCCTCGAAGTTATGGAACTGCTGGAATCGAATGCACAAGATCTGATCATTCTCGATACAGCTCCGACTGGGCATCTCTTGCGCTTTCTCGAAATGCCGTCTGTGTTAACGGATTGGCTCACCTGGATTTTTAAGCTCTGGCTGAAATATCAGAACGTCGCGGGACATACTGAACTGATGAGCCGCTTACGCACGTTAAGACTGCGAATTATCAAGACTCACAAACAGCTTCAAAACGCTGAGCATACCGAATTTATTGGCGTGGTTCAGGCACGATCGACGATTTTTGCCGAAACCGAGCGCTTAGTGCGATCGCTCGAACCATTGCAGATTCATCAGCGGTTTATCGTCAATAATCGCGCAACTCAAAGATTAGAAGAATTCGCTGGTAAAACAGTTGTGAATCTTCCCAACGCGCCCAGTGATCTTGCTCCAATGGCTCAAATCGAAAAGATTTCAGAATGGCTGATCGCGCCCAACTCTATTGCTTCACTCGTTTCTTTCAATCCACAATCCCAAATCTAAAATCCAAAACGCCGATGAAAGTCGTATCCTAAGAATAGTGTGAAGTTTTTTAAACTGAACGCTTAACCCTTTCTCCAAGACTCTACGAAATGTATTATCGATCGCCGTGCCCAATTTTCGGCAAGTCATCGGTACTATCTGCCGGAACTCAGCGAAGCGGAGAATATTGAACGCTTTGGGGCATGTACTCGGTTTCCCGGACATGGACACAACTATGTGCTGTATGTCTCCATGTTGGGAGATTTAGACGAATACGGCATGGTTCTAAACTTGTCTGATGTGAAGCATGTCATCCGGCAAGAAGTGACCAGTCAGCTTGACTTCTCTTACTTAAATGATGCGTGGCCTGAGTTTCAACAGACTCTTCCCACCACCGAAAATATTGCTCGATCGATTTGGAAAAGGCTGGAATCGCATTTACCGATCGTCAATATCCGGCTCTACGAACATCCTGAACTCTGGGCAGATTATCTAGGAAACAATATGGAAGCCTATCTCACTATTAGCACTCACTTTAGTGCGGCTCATCGTCTCGCTCGTCCTGATTTAAGTTTTGAGAAAAACTGCGAAATCTACGGCAAGTGCGCTCGTCCGAATGGTCATGGTCATAACTATCATTTAGAAGTCACGATCAAAGGCGAAATCGACCCCCGCACCGGAATGATTGCTGATCTCGTCGCCTTTCAGAAAGCAGTAGATGACTATGTTGTTGAGCCATTTGATCATACGTTTCTGAACAAAGATATTCCTTACTTTGAGAAAGTTGTGCCGACTGCGGAAAATATTGCCGTGCATATTCGCGACTTACTAGAAGATCCCATTCAGCAAATTGGGGCACGCCTCTATAAAGTGAAGCTGATTGAAAGCCCGAATAATTCTTGTGAAGTGTTCGGTGCTTCTGTCAGTGATGTGATGCCCCTGTTAATGCGCGAACCTGCATTTGCAGGTGCATAATCTCACACAATTTGTTTCTCAGCAAAAACAGCCGATCGTGGTTTCAACGATCGGCTGTTTCCGTATAAATTCTATGTCTTAAAAATTAGTCGTGCCATTTTTCAAATCGCGTGTAGTATGCACAAATAGGTGTCTCTAATCATACAGAGGAGGTCTAAGTATCGACGCTGAACTGATTGAAACAACACCTTTTTAGGATTGCGAAATGCGATCTCTCATGTGCGCGAAAAGCAACGAAACAATTACATCAAACTGATCAAATTAGAGTAGTTTCTTATCTAAAACTGCTCCATTTTCATTGCTTAAAAGTACCGTAAATACTGGGCTTTCAGGATTTTTAACTTTTTGGATTGAGATGTTTATTCTTGTAAAAACCTGGGCAGTCTAAATTCGTTACACCAGATGTTTGTTGAACTCAATCATTCATAAAATAGCAGATTTTTCCTGTTGTTTTCCGTATGATTACCCAGAATTTTCTGAGTCGAGTTCAGCACCCAAACAGCAGCAAACTTGCAATATTTTTATTGCGAAACCTGTCACTCATTCACTCAATAGCGGGCTAACAAAACTGTGGTTAACGGTATCAAGAGTTTATTCTCAAAACAGTCAAAGGGGGTTGGCATTGAGTTAGCCGCCGATCGCCTCAACATTGCGGTACTTCGCAAGCAGGGGCAAGGATTTCGGCTTGGCACTTATGCAACCGTTCCCATTCCTGAAGGTGTCTTTCATGAAGGACAAATCACCGATCCGCCTGCAATGGCAGAGATCATTCAGTCTGCGTTAGCCGAACACAAAATTAAAGTGAAACAGGTGGCAACTGCGGTATCTGGTGGACGTGATACGGTGACTCGAATTATCCCCGTTCCAGCAGAACTCGACGATCGAGAACTGCGCGAAATGGTGCTGAATCAAGAAGCGGGTCTATATCTTCCATTCCCTCGGGAAGAAGCGGACGTAGACTATCAGAAATTAGGGCTATTTATCGATGAAGATGGGATCGAGAAAGTCCAAGTCTTACTGGTTGCAACTCGGAAAGAGGTAACGGATTCGTATATCAATACGTTCCAGCAAGCAGGGCTGAAAATAGATGTCTTAGAAGTTAGCAGTTTCTCACTGATTCGTACGATTCGCGAACAATTACGGCAGTTTGCTCCTCAAGAAGCTGTTGCGATCGTCGATATCGAATTCGAGAGCACTGAAATCTCAATCACAGTAGATGGTGTGCCTCAATTCTCGCGAACGGTTCCGATCGGAACTTATCAAATTCAGTCTGCACTCTCTCGTGCGATGAATTTACCGCCTTCGCGCAACATTGACCTGCTGCAAGGTATGACGATTCCAACGGCTGATTCTAATCGTCCAGGTGGCAATCCGGGTGCAGCAGCCATGCTGCGAGTGTTGGGCGAGCTAGGAGATGAACTGCGGCGATCGATTGATTTTTACCTGAATCAAGGCGAGAACTTAGAAATTGCTCAATTGATGTTAGCAGGACCTGGAGCCGCAATCGGACAGATTGACGAGTTCTTTACCCAGCGATTGAGCTTGCCTTGTAACTTAATCGATCCGATCTCAGCCCTATCGATCAGTGGCGAGGATATTCCAGTCAATCTCCGTCCAGGTCTGGGTGTCGTGCTGGGTTTAGGACTGCGGGAGGCGTGGTAAATGTACAGTTTAGATGTCAATTTTCTCAACGATAGACCGGATATTAAGCCCGATAAGCGACGGAGTGTCGGTCGTCCAAAACCGACAGGTTCACCTGAAGAAAAGCGTCCTTTATATTTTGGGTTTGCGGCACTGATCTTTTTCCCAGTGCTTGCAGGTGTCCTCTTCGGGATTCTCACCTTGCGCAATGGCGACTTAGAACGTCAGCAAGCGGATCTCGATACTCAACTCGGTAATTTAGAAACTGAGAAGAAGAATCTCTCATCGATTCAAGCGGAGACGAAACAGGTCGAAGAAGAAGCCCAGGCACTCGCATCGGTCTTTAACCAAATCAAGCCTTGGTCAGCGATGACCCAGGATATTCGCGATCGCTTGCCTTCGAGTATTCAACTGGCATCGATTACTCAGCAGAAAGTCGAGATCAATCAGGCTCAACCTGCTCCAGCCGCCCCAGCAGCAGGAACTCCGGCAGCAGCAGCAAAACCTCCAGTTTCTGGGCAGATCGAAATCAGAGGGCTGGCGAATTCGATGAATGATGTCAATGATTTCTTGTTGACGTTACAACAGTCGAACTTCTTGAAAGCAGAAGCAACTAAAGTGGTCAGTGCGGAGTTGGGTGAGGAGAAAACGCTGCAATTACCCGATTTTCCTGGGCTGAAGCGCGAAGGTGAGATTAAGCCGCCCCGCTTGCCGAGAAAAGTGCAATTTGTCATTTCAGCCGCGATTAACGATGTGCCTGCTTCGGAACTGATTCGAGAACTCGATCGTAAAGGGGCAGTGGGTCTTGTGACTCGGATTGAATCTTTGAAAGAACGCGGTGTGATTTCGACGACCCCCAAAGCACCTGCTAAACCTGATGCGACTGAAAAGAATGGAGCGAAGAAGCCATGACGACTGATTTTATGACGGAATCGGAGTTGGAGAATTCTCCAAGCTATCCGACTGCGTTTGGAGTTACTTTTACTCCAGCAATTGGCGGAGTGTTGTTAGGAGTGCTCGGGCTTGTTGCAGCAGGTGGCATCGTCTCTTATCTGGTCATGCCTGCTTGGGAGACGAATCAATCCTTAAATAGCAGCGTTAGAGAGAAGACCGAACAGCTTGAACAGCAAGGAGAAATCCGGAAACAGATTCAGAATGCAAAGGATCAATTAGCAAAAGCCAAGCAAAAGCGCGATCAGGTCTATGGCTTGTTTGCGAGTGAAAAAACGTTGAATACCTTGCTGCTCGATCTCAATCAACTGATTGAAAGAAATAATGCAGGTTTACTAGCTGCGACAAATACCAAGCTCAATGCTTGCCCAGTGTATGTGCAGCAGTTGTTTGCGACTCCGGGTGGTGCTCAAGAGTTTAAAGATAAGTTTGGAGATTTAGTCGCTGAAGCCAAACTCAAGCGGTTTAAGCCGGATGAGAAAGGTGCTGTGGTGATTAGCGATGGTTCACTCGGCACACCGATTAACGGGAAGTTAAAGCGGCAATCGATCAGTATTGATATCCGAGGTAACTTTAATCAGACTCAATCGATTTTTAGAACGATCGAGCGACTTCAGCCGTTACTGCTGATTCGCAATCTCGATGTCAAAGTGATCGATAACAAGATTTCCGAAGGGTTGTATGAGATTCAGCCGGATGGCACGATTCGCTACTTGACGAACTGCCAACCGGACAACCAGATTGCAACCACATTCGAGATGGATGCGCTGTTGCCGTTGACCGATGCTGATCGTAAGGCACTGCAAGCTGTTCCGCCTTTAACTCCGGCGAAATAGCTAAAGATTGAACCTTTATTTCCTATTTACCCCCAAGAGGAGTGTTAACTCGTGAAAGAGCTTCGAGCAATCAGTCTAGCAACTGCCGCGACCGTTGCCTTATTCAGTGGTCAAGCTGCATCTGCTAATCCGACGCAAGTCACTAATGTTCGCATCAATCCGAATGGTGCTGGCTTTGATGTGATCCTAGAAACCCAAGGTGGAAAAGCGCCTCAAGTTTTCAATGTCAATCAAGGCAATACTTGGAATGCTTACGTTTTTAATGCTCAAATTAGCCAACCCTTCCGTCAGGCAAATCCTGCGCCTGGAATTGCTCAAGTTTCTGTAGTTCCTTCGGGTGCGAATGGGGTGCAGGTAACGGTTGTGGGAACAACAACTGCACCGATCGGGCAAATTGCGAGCCGCAATGCTCAAGGTGTGATCTTGAATGTGTCGGGTGCGGGGGGTGGCAGTGCGCCGGATGCTCCTGCGAGTGTTCCAGCGAATGCTCCGACTGCTGCGGTTCCGTTGAATGTTCCGCTTGCTCCGATGGCTCAAGCAGCGCCTTCGACATCGTTACCCGGAACTGCGATCGCGCAAGCAAGACCGACTTCGACGACTCCGGTGACTCCATTTGTGCCGAGCGCGCAAGTTCCGAGTCAAGCTCAGCCAACGGTTCCAGTTGCCCCGACTCCGCCTCTGATGAGACGAGCAGTTGCTCCTCCTGTCGGCGATCAAGCGGTGTCACAAATTGATGCGTCTCCGACGACCATTGACCTGGGAACGAATGAACGAATTCCACGATTGGTCTTGAGAGATGCACCCGTTCGGGAAGTGCTTTCTTTGCTAGCACGGGCAGCGAATCTGAACTTGGCTTATAGCGAATCTGGTGCAGGAGCAGCGGCAGGAGCAGCAGGAGCAGGACAGGCTGCAAGACCCAATGGACCTACGATTTCTTTGGATATCCAGAACGAAGCGGTTCAGGACGTGTTCAACTATGTGTTGCGAGTTGCTTGTATTCCGGTTGCAAATGCAGGACCAGCAGCAGGCGCAAATGGTGGTGGTGCATGTGCAGCACTCGATGTGAATCGAGTGGGACGAACCATCTTTGTTGGTCCTCGCTTGCCGGATGATGCGCGCAATATCATTACTCGCACGATTCGTCTCAACCAGGTTTCAGTTGCAGATGCTTCAGCCTTTTTAACGACACAAGGGGCAGAAACACAGCGTCCTTTTGAGCAGGTGCAAATTCAGACGATCGGAGAAGGTGCAGCAGCACGAACGATCGAAACTCGCACTCCTACGATTTTGTCTCTCAGAGCAACAGAAGGCAGCGCACCACTCGTATTACGCGGACTCGCTGTTTCCTCGAACGATCGATTAAATTCGATTACGTTGACGGGTTCACCTCGTAAAGTTGAAGTTGCAACTCGCCTTTTGGGTCAACTTGATGCCCGTAAGCGCCAGGTTGCACTGAATGTGAAAATTGTAGATGTTAACTTGCTGAAGACCGAAGACTTCAATACGAGTTTCTCGTTTGGGATTGGCAACAATTTCTTTAACGTCGATCGAGGAGCAGCCGTCTTTAACTTCGGCTCGACGCGACCAGCAACGAATGCAGAAGCAGCAGGTAGTTTGACAGGTCGTCCGACGATCGATAATCCTTATTCAGGTGCTAACATCTTCTATGATCTGAATGGTCAACCTGTTACTATTGCGAACACCGCCCCAGGCACAAGAATCATCAATGGAGATCAGGTTACTGAGAATCCACCGCCTCTCAGCATTCGAGATGGAAACTGGTACAGTCAGCGCGCTGGGATTTCGTCTGATCCATTTCAAGCAGGAATCACTGAAGCAACCACAGCAACACCAACTGTAATTACTAGAACTCCTGGGACAAATGGTTCCCCTCCGACTGTAACCGTTACACCGGGAGCATTTGGAACGGTTACTGGTGCTCTACCATCTTTATTTCAGTTTCCAACCCAATTCTTAGCTCGCTTGCAATCTCAGGTTACAAGTGGTAACGCAAAGATTCTTGCTTCTCCAACGGTTGTTGTTCAAGATGGAGAGCGCTCGACGGTTCGGCTGACGCAAGAAGTCTTCAGCGGATTTAGAAGAAATTCTCAGGTGAATGGAACGCAGAGTACTGAAACGAATGAGCCAATCATCCGGGAAGCAGGTTTGATTCTGAATCTGATTGTCGATCGTATTGATGACAATGGTTTCGTTACGTTGCGCGTGAACCCTGTCATTTCTGCGCCTTCTAACGCAGTCAATTCGCCTCAAGGTCCGATTACGCTGATCAGCGGTCGGAGTGTTGAGTCGGGTGCGATTCGAGTCCGCGATGGACAAACGCTGATTCTTTCTGGAATCATTCAAGAGACCGATCGAGCTTCTGTCACGAAGGTTCCTATCCTAGGAGATCTGCCGTTACTCGGAGCATTGTTTAGAAGCACGAACCGCAACAACACTCGTCAGGAAGTTGTGGTGATGGTCACTCCACAAGTCATTGATGATGGCGATCAGGCTTCTTTCGGTTATGGTTATGTTCCAGGTAGAGAAGTGCGTCAGTTCTTGCAACAGCAAGAAAGTCGCTAATCAGATGGTGCGATACGTAATCTGATCTCACTGAAAATGTTCACTCAATACCAGAGTTCAGTAAAGACTGAACTCTGGTTTTTTTATGCGATCGTTTGCGGATGAACAATGCGGAGATTTGCGATCGCTGTGAAATCATTCGGATTGAAGGTTAGTCAATGATCAACACTATGCACTAGCATCACAGCAACTAGGCAAATATTATGCGATCGCTTTCCCATCACGCAATTTGAGTTGATCAAAAAAGCCTCCAGAGTATCCTGGAGGCTCAGTTCTATCTATCAATACTCAAGCTAAGATTCTTTCTTTGTCTCAGAGAACAGACACTTATCAGAATCACATCCTGCTGGGCCTGCTTCAATCAAGTCACCACCATCATGTCGTACCAAAGCTGCATAGAAGTCATCGGTCGATCGACGTTCTAACACTTCAGCCTGCAATTTCTGATAGGTCGCTTGATCGATTTTCTCAAACGGCAGGCGAGGGAAAGGAGCATCAAAGCGCGCTAGTAACGCTGCACTAATGTAGCCTTCATCGTTTTCGATCGCTTGATGAATCCGATGTGCTAACCCTTCTACTTCATCTTCTCGAAGCTCGATCGTAGCGCTGGTATTGTGAGCAGTATAGTATTTCTGAACTTGGAGATAGAAGTCCATTTGAGCGAGAGCCGAGAACTTCTCAATCTCAATCTGGTCGGCTCCTGGAATGTTTGCCCAAGGCACTTCCACGGGAATCTCAACTAGCCATTCTGTACACCGTGGATCAAATGGATCATTCAACAAATTGCCGTTTTCATCCTTATCGGACTGAGACGGAACAATGCTGTATCCATAATCCAAACACGCCAGTGCAACCGGATCATTCTTCCGGAAAGTAATGCGTCGAATAAAGCGCTGAGCTTTGGGCGGATGCCAACCTGAACTCGCACCTGTTAACAACGATTTTGTTCCAGCAGGCTGAACCGTGGTACAACGATTCGGGCGACGAATCCCTTGGCGATCGCAGTACTCACCGACTACTCGATGCACAATCTCTTTCCAGCGCGATAGATATTCTTTCTCGCGCTCTTTGAACTGCATTCCAGTCAAAGTATCGGGTCTACCTGCTTCCCACCAGCGCAACCACTCTGTTCCGAATGCATTCACAAAGAAGTCAAACAGTCCGGTGAAGGAAACTCCAACGATCGGATCTACTTCTCGCGAATACTGATAGCGAGGCTCAGCAAATCGGTGATTGAGCAAAGCTGCAACTGAAAGTGCGCCTGCTGTAAATGCCTGCTCTTGAGCTTCGTAGTCCAGCGGATCAATCTGATTGAGGTGAACCTCAGACAAGTTACAGTGGAAGTCTTCACCAAGAATTTCTCCACATGGATTCAGCCCGTACCGTCCCAACCGATGCTCAAGTTCCTTGAGCGGCATGTTTGGATGTTTGGCTTGAATCCATTGCTGCCCATTGCCTGCTTCATACGCCCGAAGAAACTCGGATTTTAATTCGGGAGTAGTCAGAATATCAGCATTCGATCGAGCAATTGCTTCTGGAGCATACTGAATCGCACCTTCGCCCGAATAGAACTGCTTGCGAACTGCTTCTACACATTCTTCTAAGGTTGGCTTGTGGTGATAAACCCGAGTGTGATTTGCCATGCGGAGCACGTCACGATCGGGATCAATTCGCCAGTTTCCTTGCTCATCTTGCTGCCAGAGGTTGTCTTTTGCACCAGCAAACTCAGCATCTTCACTGCTGCCTTGACGCATCCCGGCAGATCGTCGAATGTTACCAGCAACAACACAAGCGGCAGCTTCATCAATCAGTAAGCAGCATTCAATTGGGCTAAGCTTGCGACCGAGTGCGCGATTGAGAACTTTGGCACAACGTGCATAGAGTTCAGGTAATTTGATCGGATTCGCAACGCCCCCAAATCCTTTCAATCTTTCACCTGCGGGACGGACGTGACCTAAATCGATCGAGACTTCGACATCGCCTGTAAACCGCTCATCGGTTGAGAGTTCTAGCAAACTCTGATAGGACTTCACCCAACCTTGACGACTATCACCCACTTGAATCGTGACTTGATTGCCGTTGATCTCAAGCTCGGTTGCTTCTTCTCTTAAAAAGTCCGCTACTTCGCCAATTTCGCGGGTTACAGTCACATTCAAGCGATTGCGAATGGCAGGTAAACGATCGGTATATTTCGGTTCTAATATTGCCCCTGTTCCACTGCCCATCATGGCAAGATCCATCATCAGACCAAAGGCGCGCCAGTCGATCAGATTCGTACTCGTACAGTTGTACGATCCTGAGAAATTTTCTGGTTTGGCAATCCAATTTGTTCCACCGACCCAGAGCCACCGACCCGACGGCAAACAGTGCAGCGATCGCTGCATCTGTTCGATCAATTCTTGCTCTTCTGGGGTAAAATTGCCAAGGTCAGCGAGTCCTTGGATCGTCCGCTGGCTGACTTGTGCCCAAGACTCGCGACGAGTTTCGCTCAGCTTGCGGCTATAGGTTCGGTAAAAAACCGGATTTGCGGCAGGAGCCGAAGCCGGAAATTGACTGTTCTTTGAGTCAAACTCTGGCAAATCAGAGCCAGACGACCCTATTGGGCGTGCGATATCTTGAACCATGCGAAACTCCCTTTGTCTAGGTCTAGCGTCCTGAATTGAATTTAAAGAGATGAGCAACGCCATATATAGCGTTTTGTCTAATAGCGATCTACTCTACACCATCTTTCTCGAAAGTGGATCATTTTTTCTTAGTTCGAGCGTACTAAATTAGCGTAGCAGGAATTTCCTCGATCGTATATTTGTTCTATAAAATCGGATGCGACCTTGCTTCCGTCTAAGGTTTTGTCTATGATTTGGCGTTAAACAATCCTGGTCAAATCATTAATCTGTTGTAAAAGAGAATAGTTTTCGTTTCCATTTCACAAACCTGACACTCGATTGTTCGATCGCTGTCCTAAAATGCTGAGATAGTCCCACATGCTCGATCGCTGAACCCCGACTGCATATGATGTCTTCTTCTGCCTTCTCCAACTTTCTCCGCGACCTCCCCGAAACCCTGCAGCAACCTGCGGCGTTGGCGATGCTCGGCTCTGTGGGCGCACATCTGATCCTGTTTGCGACTCTTCCTGCTTTTACTTCCTCCCCAGACCCCGCGCAGTCCGAGATTCGCCGCGTCCGTCTGCTCGAACCTCCTCAGAGCAGCAGCGCTCCTCAAGCTTCAACGTCCCGTCTTGGACTTCCTCCTATCCCGAACACTGCTAACAGCAAAATTCAACTTCCTCAAACTGGACAGACGATTCCCCCAGTTCCAAATCCCCTCTACACGCTTCCTGATCTCACGCCGCTGCCGATTCCTTCTTCTCCGCTTCCGCAGCGGCGCAACCTGGGTAGAAGTCTCACGCAAGCAGAGATTGATGCGATTCGAGAACGCATCAGAAAATTTCAAGCGCTTCAACAGCCTCCAACTCCTCCTCAAACCAAGCCCACAACTCCTCCCGCAACTCCTGCCCCAACGAACCCACAATCTCCTTCAGGGCTAACTGAGGCGAATCCGGCTGAAGTGGCACGAGGTACGACTCCAGTTCCGCCTGGAACCCCCAATCAGTCTGAGCAACCGCAACCTTCTACACCGCCTACACCCGTTCCGCAAACCCGTACCGATCAACTTCTCGCACTGACGCGCTACAATCCTCAAGGCACGACAAACCAAGACATTGCTGTCAATTCCCAAAACTTTACGCAATCTCTGAAAGACAAAGGATTGGTGTGGGAGCGGATTCTGCTGAGAAAGCCTGACGATCCGATTCAAGAAGTTCCTTTTCCTGATGGTTTTGTGCTGCAAAATTATCAAGAACGTCAACATCCTGCTGCGATCGCGGTACTTGTGGACAAAGACGGCAAACTGTTAGACAAGCCTCAGCTTCTTGCAAGTACTGGCTATGGGCTTTTGAATCAGAAGGCAGAAGAAATTGTTCGAGCCAATGCAACTCCAGAGAAAGTCGTCGATCTGATCCAGAAATACGAAGCGGCAAAAGCAGAGAACGATAGAAATAAAGCTCAAGCCTATCTTTTGGTGTATGAGCTTAAGTTTAAAGTTCCTGAGAGATCAACTGCTTCGGTCACACCTCCTGCCAATTAGATTTTTAGGATCACCTTGAAATTGCCGCGATCGCATGTCTCAATGATGCTGATCCGAAACTGCTGATGAATTCTCATCACCTAGAAGTCGAATCGTGAAACCGCGATCGCGATCGCAATTGCTGAGCTTCCTTGAGGTTTAAGCTCGTACAAGTCGCTGAAGTTGGCGGCTCTCTAGCTCTAAAATGCGTCGAGCAAAATCAGGATCACGATCGAGTAAATCATCGATCGCATCGATTGGAATAGCAAGGATGCGGGTCACTTCGCTTTCTGCAACGATCGTATTTTCGGAATTGCTATGCGTCAGCACCTCTAGCTCATCTAAAATCTGCCCAGGATGCAAATGCTCAACCCGAACTCCGTTCTCGGATGAGTAGTGAATTCCTGCTGCACCTTCTAGCAGTAGAAGCAATTCGCGGCAAGTATCGCCTGTCTCTGTGATCACCTCTCCTTTTGAATACGGCTTGACTTGGGAGCGTTGCTCAATCTCGATTAAAGTTTGAGACTGAATTCGGTGGAAGAAATCACTGTTTGATAAATAAACTAACTTCTCAAGCGTCGGGAGCTTTCTGAGATCTGAAGATGGGAGTTGTTTCGCAGTGTCTTGAACAAGAGGATGATCAGGAAGCTTGTGCGCCAACGATTGCACGCGATCACCATTCAATTGAGCGATCGCAAAAAGGGTGGCTGCTTGAACAATTGGATTGTAATGTGAAAGCAATAGCTCTAAGTAGCTGATCGTATCTTGAGTTGAGATTTCTGCTGAATTCGGTTGTACTGAAGTCGCATCTGAATTCTGCTTCCTTAACTCTACGACGATTAACTCCTGTTTGCGCTGAACCGTGTCTTTGAGGACTTTGAGCACTGCTGCCTGACTTTGAAGCATCGGATGATTCAAAGCTCGATCGCATTCGATCCATTCGGACAATCGCGCCTGCAAACCTGCTAGTTTCTGATCTGCTTCTGGAGAAAGACCGCTCTGAATCCAATCTTCCTCTTGTTGGCTAATTGAGTATTGTTGATTGAGTGTGCGAATTGTTGCACCATCTTGCTGTTGAAGACGCATCAAGCGTTCAAGCGATTTTTGATAGCCTGTTAATCGGATTTGGTTTTCGAGCGATCGCTGACGATTTGGATTCAAAATCTCTGGATCTTCAATTCCCAATTCTTCTAGCACTTCACGGTGTTCATCATCGGAAACGCCCAACTCTTGCCGCATTTGCTTTAAGACTTCTAAGCTACTAGAGTAGTTCACATACCCTTCTTCTAATGCCTCTTTCACGACACCTTTGTAAGCTTCATGGCGTTTCTCACGGGTGAAACCGGGCAGAATTTTCGCAAGAACATACACTTCGTTAGTATGCAGATCATCGAGCGATCGTCCCTCTAGATACTGCGAAACATCAATCTGTAATTTTGCTAACTGCTTGCGGAAGCGACTCGCTAAATTCTCACGTGAATAGAGATCAGAACTCCGTCGCCAAGCCTGTTGTAACCACAGTGTACTGAGAAAGACGATCGCAATATCAAAACTCGCTTGCACCCAGGACGGCATCAATCGCAGTAAAGGACGACCTGCAAAAAAGAAGAAAAAGTTAAAAACACCGAATGTACAAATTACAAAAATGCGATGCTGAATGATATCAGGATGCAGCTTGAGTTGAGATTTGAGACGGTGCTCGATCAATCGTCCTATGAAATAAGCGATCGTAGTCGATGCACCTAAGACGAGAGGAACTGCCAAAATCTTAGGGATTGGAAGGGGTTGCCCGTTCAAGTACAGCCCAGGACTCATCAAAGATGCAAGCTGATCAGCATCACGATTCCATGCTCCAGAAAAGTAATAGTCCCAATTACCCGCATAGAGATAGTAGTAAACAAAGTAACCGATCACTAATCCAACATAGCCATATCGAATCAATGATTCTTCCGGCTTATTCAAGCCATCCCAGTAAGTTCGCTCAGAGTCAATGTCAAGACAAGGGCTTTGACAGGCAACACACGCACTTTTTTCTTTGCCATCGGTCTCGACTGTCCGACACATCGATTGCGTAATTTGGCTATCACTCATGTGCGCTTTACTGCCAAGTAGTCCTCTCGGCTCACTAAAAACAGTCTGTACCGGAGCCATCGGACAAAAGTACTGACACCAAGATTTGCCGCTATAGAAATAGCCAACTGCGATCGCAGCAATGATGGTAAAGACCAGCCATAAGCCCAAAACGAAGCGATCGGCATTAAAGAACAGAATTCGTCCACACAGTCCTACAAACAGCCAGCCAAACTGTACATAAAGATAGTTCCGACCGAGCCATGAATCAGAATTAACCTTTGCTAACTCATAGCGGACTTTCCCTGTTTTCTGATTTTCCCGTTTGAACTGACGCTGCCAACCGAGGGCGCGTGGAATTTGAGAGAGAAAACTCAGCGGACAGATGCGCCGCCAGAGTTCGTGTCCAAACACAAGCAGGATAAAAATTCCAGCAGGAACGATCGCCCCCCAAAATAGGATAGCTCCGATCGCGTAAGGTGCTTCAGCAATACAGGTTCCTTGAACTTGCACACATTCTCCAGTCAGGCGCAATGGACTCCAAGGATGACTTTGTTCTGTCAAGGCTGGAGTCCAAGGGTCATAAAACAGAGAGGCAATAACAAGAAGCCACCCGATCGTAAGAACCCATCGAATGACGTGCATTTGACGTTCTGGCAGTTGTGCAAACATTAGGTCGCTCCATTCAATAGAGAACTGTTGATAGCTTTCTTCAGAAGGACTCAGTGTTCCGCCCTTCTTAAATCACGTTGGGAATTTTCCCAAACGATTACGAATCCGAATGAATGGATTTCAGCATCATAACTTTGTACTGCTCTCGTTGTATGGCTTAAGTTCTCCAGATGACTCATAGAGTAGAATCACTCCTCTCAAGGTGGATTCACTCTAGAACTTCCATGCTTCAAGTTGAGCGTGAGCTAAGCCTCAAGAGCGATACGAATCGCTTCGCATTTTCATATTCTATGCTGAGAGCGATTTCGCCCTTGTGGCATTCTACGTTAGCGCAGAGGATACATGAAAGGATTAGCAGGCAAGACGGTTTTAGTGACGGGAGCAAGTTCTGGAATTGGTCAAGCGATCGCGATTCGTTTTGCTCAAGAGGGCTGCAATGTCGTCCTGAACTATCGAAGTGATTCTGAAGAAGCAGAACAGACCGCAGCGATCGCGCAACAGAGCGCAACCGAAGCGGGACATTCTGTGCAAACGCTTTTAGCTCAAGGTGATGTTGCTCAAGAAGCTGATATTCTGCGGATGGTGCATTCTACAATCGAACAGTTTGGAGGCTTTGATATTCTGGTGAATAATGCTGGCATTCAATCAGAATTCGCGTCTCACGAGTTGCCCACTGAGAAATTTGATCAAGTGATCAATGTCAATTTGCGAGGAGCCTTTCTCTGTGCGCGCGAGTCGATCAAGCATTTCCTAGCACAACACCGTTCTGGTGTGATTCTGAATGTTTCTAGCGTTCATGAGATCATTCCCCGTCCGATGTATTTGAGCTATTCCATCAGTAAGGGTGGAATGGGCAACTTGACGAAAACCCTAGCGCTGGAATACGCTAGTCGCGGAATTCGCGTGAATGCGATCGCACCTGGAGCAACGATCACTCCGATCAATGAGAGTTGGGTCGAAGATCCGCAGCAAAAAGCGATCGTCGAAAGTCATATCCCGATGGCGCGAGCGGGATATCCTGAAGAGATGGCGGCTTCGGCTGCATTTCTTGCATCTGAGGAAGCGGCCTATATTACTGGGCAAACACTATTTATTGATGGGGGGCTGACGCTGTATGCAGATTTCCGAGAATCCTGGTCAGCCTAGTCCAGTTGTTGCGGCACGTGCCCGTTTGGGCGAATGTCCAGTGTGGGATACCGAGCGACGAGTCTTATTTTGGGTCGATGCTTACAATCATCGAGTGCATCAATTTGATCCAGCAACTCGGAGAAATCGCTATTTGGAAACGGGCGATATCGTCAGTGCAATCGTGCTAGCGGGTCAAGATCGCTTACTCATCGCATTACGCGATCGGCTTGCTTTTCTCGATGTAAACACAGGCGCGATCGAGGTTGTGTATCAAATAAAATTCCCCTGTCCGAACACTCGCTTCAATGATGGCAAGTGCGATTCTCAAGGGCGATTTTGGATTGGTGCGGTGAGTGATGCGCCAGAGCAAGCAGAACTTTATCGCTATGATCCTGATGGTTCGATGCATGTGATGGAAACGGGACTAACAATCTCAAATGGATTGGGGTGGAGTCCGGATGATGCAACGTTCTATTTGACCGATTCGGCTAAGCACTTAATCTATGCTTATGACTTTGATGCGAAAAGTGGCGCGATCGCGAATCGTCGTGTCCTGATCGATTTGAGCAAGGAGAGTGTCGATGGTGTCGTAGTTGAACCAGATGGCATGACGATCGACCAAGCCGGAAATCTCTGGATAGCTCTCTGGAATGGTTGGCGAGTCGCTTGCTTTAATCCGAACGGTGAAGAGATTCACAGCATTCAATTACCTGTTCAGCGACCAACGAGTGTTACCTTCGGCGGGGCTGAACTCAGAGATTTGTATATTACCAGTGCTTCAGTGGGATTGAGCCAGAAAGAAATTCAAAAAGGATTTAACGCAGGAGATTTGTTTTGTGCTGCGGGTCAAACCGCGATCGCAAAGCCAAACTTTAGATTCGGACACGATCCCTTGTAATTGTTCCCCCACTCCCCACTCCCCAAAGTACAATGCCCTCAATAGCAACCCGATCACTCGATCGCTCTCCCCTGCCGACTGCCAAACAGATGAGCATACACATAAGTAAACACACATCCAAAGAGCACAATCTGAAACGTCAGAAAAATCCACAGCATCAAAATCATCACACTGCCAATCACACCATAAGATAGAAAAGCAGCCCCAAGCGAGATCACACTATTACTGACTAACTGTTGTAATCCGACTAATCCAGCAGTCGTCAGTAATGCGCCTAACCACACATCTTGCCAAGCCACCCGCACCGAGGGCAAAATCTTGAACAACACACAAGTTGCTAATGCCAAAATAAAAAATGCTGATCCAGTTTGCAGCCCTTGGCTCAATTGTGATTCGTCGATCTGGAGAAAAGCAAAGGTCGCTTGAAACGTAGACACAAGTTGCAGAATTGCTTTAATCGCAATGCTAGTTATCAGCGAGGAGAGCAGCAATAAACCTGCTCCCATCATCAATAAAAACGAAAACAATTTGTTCACAATAAAGAAAAGCACGATCTTTGGAACTGAGCTACTTTCAGGCGATCGACTGGACGATCGCCAAATCTTATTCACTGAAGCTCTCAAAATCTCAAACACCGAGCTAGCTGTCCACAATAGCACTCCAAACCCAATAATTCCAGCGCCAGCACTATTTCTGTACAGTGCAAGCAGTGTGTTTCTGACTAAGCCATGAACTTCAGGGGGTAGAAAACGCTGTCCTGCTGCTTGAATTTGTTGAAATGCTTCTGTTCCGGGTTGAACCCATGAGCCAATCACGCTCAAAAGCACGAGAAGCATAGGGAACAGAGAAAATAGTGCAAAATAAGACAGAGAAGCTGCCATTCCAGGGCAATTATCGTGATTCCACTTCATTCCTGTCCGAATCAGCAATTGGGCAGGCTTGGAAGGCAGAATATTCGATCGTAGATAGTGCAGCATTCTAGAGCGCCATCAGTGAGATAGGTTCAATGTCTGGATCATAGCTCATCAGATCGGGTGCTCTTTGAGCGATTGTCGCGCTGGGATCGGAATTGACTTTCAGAGTGGAGTAGACATCGGAATTGCCTGAGATTCATCAAATTCAGGTAGCGTTGCTAGCTTACGAATCGAAACATGAACATCCATATTCAAGTAATCGCCAGTTTCGCCAAACCATGATCCCGACAAAGGAATCACCTGCCCTGGATGCCGCGCGATCGCCACTCGAATCAAATCATATCCTGCTGTAATTCGGTTCGTGGGATCATACGCTCGCCATCCCGCACCGGGTAAGTAAACCTGCACCCAAGCATGAGTCGCTCCTGAACCTGTCATTCCAACTTCACCGCCATCTAAAGCAGAATCATAGAGATAGCCACTGACAAATCGACAAGCAAGCCCCAATCGCCGCAATGCTTCAATCATGAGCCAAGCATAATCCCGGCAAGTTCCCGACTTTAAGCGCAAGGTTTCTGCTGGACTCTGAGTTCCTTCGACTTCGCGCCCTTGATAAGTCAACGTCTGGTTAATGGCATCCATCATCCGGTGCAAGACATCCAAGGTATTGTCTTGATCCCCTGCGACAAAATGTTTTGTCCATGCAGCGAGATGACCTTCGGGATCTTCAGTGTGGGGACGAATGAAACTCGATAAATCATTCCATTCGTCTGGTGTGTATTGAACGGGGATCTCTTCTGCACGGTGATCGAGGGGAAAATCCGCGATCGCTGGAATCCCAAAATGCTCGCCTCGCATTCGGTAGGTCACGATCAATTCCTTGGCAGGCTGGCTAAATGTTAGTAACGTCACATTATTCGAGAGCGTATCCATCATCCAGCGCATCTCACAGGGAATATTGGTCTCAAGCGAATAGCTGAGGATGCGCCCACCAAATCCCATATTGGGCAGAAAAATCGCCCGGTGCTCCCCAAATGTGACCGGGTTTTGATACCGATACGTGGTGATATGTTCGAGATCGTAAATAACACTCATAGCATTTCATCAAAATTGACTAGCAACTGGAATCTGTCCTGCCCGGCTTGATGAGGGTTCTCTCAAAGACCATACGATACAGTAAAGCCTCAGCGATCGCGAAGTCCGCTGAGGCTCTGGGTTCAATGAAGCAGGCTAAATTTCTTCGTCTTTGCGTTCTTGGCTGAGGCGATTGATCAAATTCAGGACTTGATCGCCGCGCTCTAGGGATCGATCTTCGATAAAGATAACTTCTGGGGTGCGGCGCAGCCGAATCCGTTGTCCTAATTCACTCCGAACATAGCCTGTCGCAGATTTTAATCCTGCCATCGTTTCAGCTTTGGCTGTTTCGTCGCCATAGATGCTGACAAAAATCTTGGCATGTTGTAAGTCGCCTGAGACATCGACATCAGTGACGCTCACCATACCCGTTCCGACGCGATCGTCTTTGATGCCATTTAACAACATTTGACTCACTTCGCGTCTGATCGATTCTGCGACACGAGCCATTCTTCGATCTGTCGCCATAACAATTCGTTCCTATGAGGTGCTTAAGGTTTTGATTCTAACATTTCCGATGTTCTACACAGGATTTAAGCCCAACATCGCCCGTAAGGTGAAAGAAAGAAAAGCAAAACTCGCGAGGAGGATGCCAACGGTCGCGATTGCGGTAACAGGGCGTTTGAATAGAGGCGCAAAGGGTGCAAGCACGTTGAGAATGACACCGAAAATGACACCAAAGATAAAACGTGGATACTTAGAAACAGTATTCCAAAGGTCTTGCATCATAACGTTAGGTTCCTAAACTATTCTCACTTTATCAATTTTGTCCACTCGTAACTGCTTTGACTAATGCATCAAACAACCAAATCGACACCTTGCGGCGAGTATAAGCCCGCGCCAGCTTAACTTTCACGCCTTTGGGTTTTTCGTTGCTGTGTAAACTGTAGCGATCAAGTGCAGCTTGATGCAGTTGGCGCGCTTCCAGGATGCGAGCATTGCTCGTTTTAGTGCTCGTTTCAATCCGGGTGAATATCCATAGCCAGAGAGCTTTTCGACACAAGGATGAGCCGCCGGCGCGCGATTTTTTGCTACTGCCTGAGTCTTCACGGACTGGAGCACATCCGATCGCTTTTTGAAATCGTCTCAGCGACAGATAGCGCGTGGTGGGATTGCCTGAATTTCTGCCCTTGCGAATATGCACTTCTGGTTTGCCATTGAGTAGAAAGTCTTCGAGTGGATAGATCGCTGATAGCAATAGGGCTGAAACTTTTTCACCGAAGCCAAATTCTGCAAACACTTTCAAGTAGGGTGTGAATTGCGGATCGCTCTGCACTAAGTGGCGCAGCTTTTGGGTGATGAACTGCTCCTCTCGAAAGCAGGCGGTGAGCGCTTTGGCTTGTAGCTCAATTTCGTCGGTAATCCCAAACCCGATCGACTGCTCTAGCAGCCTATCGTAGCGCTTTGAGTTGCGTTCTCCAGCGAGCCAGCCCCAGAATAGCGGCGCACCATCGCAGTGTGCGTTCATCTTCTCCGGAAAAGCTTGCGCCAGATCTTGCCGCAGTCGATTGACGATCGGGTTTTTGCGGCGATCGAGGTGCTGGAGCCGAAGAACGAGTGAGCGAATCTGTTGAATTTTAGGCTCACGTTTTCTCAGATAGTCGAACTTGCTTTGTTTAAATGGATCGAGTCCATAGCAAGCAAGTGCCAGCGAGTCGGCAAAGTCATCCTTGTCGGGTAGCCCTAATGATTTACGGTAAGCTCGCGCCTTGCCGTGATCAACAGCACGACACTCAACTCCTGCTTCTTCGAGTCGCGCTACCCACAACGCAGAATAAGCCGTTCCGGTGGGTTCATAAATCGCGATCGCGGGTTTGAGAGCAAGCAGCTGATTTAAGCCCTCCCGATTGAGGGTGAATTCATGAAAGTCGTATTGCTGGTAAAAGGTCTGCGGATGCGTGGGGCGCTCGGTGAGTAGGCACGCAACAATTTTGCCGGAACCAATATCGATTCCGACGACGCGGGGGCTGTTCATACTTTCTATCCGGGGACTAAATTGAGTGGAATTGTGTCAATCAAGCCTACGAGTCCCCACAATCGGTGAGATTAATTCACTTTTCAGGCGTTGAGATTGACAAGTTGAAAGACTTTGAGCCGCGCTTAAGGGAACTAGAGGCACATGAGCCTACTTCATCATGAAAGCGCTTAGCTAAAAGCCACGGGACGATCAACCGCGCTTAGGAGAATAGAAAGGCAATATGCCTACTTCACTTTGAAAGCGCGGGACTCATGCCGCGACAGACATAATCAGGCATTCAATCGAGGGATTTAAACATCCGAATTATGTCTGTTTCATTTGCTGAGTTTGGCAAAATCATCAGGCGGACTGAAATCGGAAAAGTATCGGACGGATTTCGGAAAAGTATCGGAAAACCTGATCGGATGGAAATCCGCTAGGCTTTTCTGTCCGAATCCGATTTGTCCGAAAATCCGAAGTTTGTCCGAACGGACGGGTCAAAGAGTTAGGAGAAGTCGCCATTCTTTCTGGTCAGAGTTGCGCCATTCGCCTGCTTGAATTCCGTTTAATGCTGTTAGCAATTGCCTGACTTGATCAGTGTTCAAGCCGTATTTTTTAGCCCAGTTTGAGCGCAATTTCTCAACTGAAATCCATCCTTCTTTGTCGCAGTATTGCGCGCCTTGACTACTCAAATACTCAACACATAGCCATCCGATATCCCCACATGCTTGCATCACGTCTTGCTTGAGTTTGAGTAGGTAGGTGGCTTGTTCTGGTGGTGCAAGTGCAGAGTGTGGGGTTACACCCCACTCCCCACTCTGCTCCGGATAGAGGTTGCCTAACTCCTGCATCTGCTGATTGTGATCAAGATCCATCGTTGCTAGGTTTCGGTGATGCTGATTCATCATGCCGTGTGAGATTTCTCGCTCGATCAGCGACTCGGTGAGTTCCTGTCTGCGTCCTTCTTTCTGCCACTTGGGGAGAATGTGCAAGGCATGAATGAAGCAGAGAATCGGAATTAGAAAAGTGAGCAGCTGGATCGACGGCGGCAAGAGTTTGGCAAAGCAGATGAGGATAAACCAGGTAAAACAACCTGCACCAAACGTGACTGCCCATTGTTGCCCGTAGTCGGCTTGAGGCATCCAGGTCATGAAGCGAGCCATCCGATTAGACCTCCAATCATGAATACCAGGAAAAGTGCGATCGCTAAACCGAGTGAGGTGTCCTCCCCCCATCCAAAATGCTGATCGAGCAGTGGACCCGCGAAGTAACTCATGAGGGTGAGAACGAGCAGGATGAGAAGAACGACCCATAATCCGACTGTGAGCGGGGGAAGGTGGCGCGCCATTAGCCCAATAAAAGAACTAATGGCTAGACCTAACCCCAATAGGGTCGCGAATCTAGCCATTTTGAACATATTCGATTAGCTCCAGCGGTTGCTTACGTCAGAGTAGAGCGCTTGGTATTCCGAGACTTTCATCTGAGCATCGTGGTGAGACGCGCCCAAGCTGTAGCCCATTTGAGCGTATGCCGGGGTGAGGTTGTAAAGCGTCTTCGCCTTGCTGACATCCGCTTTTTTCTTGGTGGCAGTTGTGCGAGCCACGGTCGTTTGATAAGCGCGGAAGCTGGATTGATCCGCTGCATCTGAGGATTCAATCGATCGCAATGCCTGATAAGCCTGACGGTTATTTTTCGCCTGACGCTTGCGAGTGGCGGCGGTGATTCTCAGTTTGTCCGCTTCCTCTTGGGTGAAGTTGCGGTGTCTGCTGACAACCTTCTCGGTGCGAATTTCGCTACTGTCACCGGGATTCCAGGGAGTAGGCGCGCCGCTGGCGACATTCATCACGTCGTTTGGGGTCATGATTTGATTGACCTTAGACATTTTACCGTTTGAACTTCCGAGTCTCATTTGATTTGCTCCTTAATTTGCAGAATGAATTTAGCGATTGCAGAATGCAAGGCAGTTAGTCGGGACCACCTTTTCTTGAGTGACGATTACAGGCTTTTCGATAATTTGCGGCTGAGCCGTGGCGGCAGCTGGCGGCGCGAGCAGGTTGATCGCGACGTGAGTGACGGCGGCGATCGCGACGGCAGCCATGCCCACTGCGAACCAGAACAAGCCGTCTTTATCGGAAAGTAGCTTGACGAGTGCAGAGTCAGGAACCAGGCGATAGTCTGTGCCGTTGTGACGGTAGACCGGGTAATCGGTCGGTTTGGTGCTATGCCATTGAATTGGCTGATGTTTGGTTAGATTTGGCATGATATGGATGAGTAGATTTGCACAAACAAATCAGCGATCGCACTTCCGTGGAGAAAGTACGATCGCTGATTTCATTGATTGATGCTTGATGATGCGTTCATAATTATTGGACTGCTCCGTCTGGGTGATGCTTGTACGGGGCTAGGGGGAGTTCATCTCCCCCGAATTCAGAATTTATTTTGGCTGCGATTTCACCTCCTATCGAGTTACTGTGTGCGCTGAAGTGTAGATAAGGACTACGCTTCAGCGTTTTCTGTTTCTGCAAGTAGCGCGTTCCTGTCTGGAAACTCGAAGCCTATAGCTTTCAAAACCTCGTCAACAGGCGTTTCTGCGAGTACAGACACCTTGAGAACAAAATCAATCTTGTCAGGCAAGCGTCCTTCGTTCTCGTATCTCTGCCACATGCGAGGCGACACGCCGACAGCTTTCGCCATCTGCGACCTGTTAAGTCCAGCTTTTTCTCTTAGAGCTTTCAAGCCTGCATTACCTCGAACTGAAGTATTGACCTCCATATTATCAGACATCCGTGTCCGTCGGACATAGATGTCTGGTATCCTTAAGGACAGGACACCCATGTCCGGTGTGCATCCGTGCGGGGAAGGACTGCCAAATCTAGCCCTGCACGGCTAACCAAATGATCTAACGAATCGGACATACACTTCCGATTCTCTTTACACCAGTGAAAAAAGTACTCAGATTTAAGTCCGAAAAAAAAGCGCGATCGCATTTCTCCGGAAGGTGCGATCGCGCTTACCTGAAACGAGGCTATCTCATGACTAACGAAGAAATCATCGATCGCTTACGCCGACTGACCACATGGCTCGCTGATGACCAACAGGAGCAAGCAGCCGAATTACTGGATGAGTTGAGCAACCGAATCAGTGGCCAGGTCATCACGATGAATCTTGGCATCACTGGCAGTCCAGCCATTCTGGCGGCTGCGATCGGCAAAATCATCACGGACAACTCCAGCGCCGCTGACTTAGAACAGCTGCGTAACGACCTGATGGTGAGTCTTGCAAGAAGTGGTGAGGCGCGGGGATGACTCGACCTTTTACCAAACTCGAATCGATCACCTACCATCACAGCGACTCTGAGGACTCAGCAGAGATTGTTGATATCGCCAGAACTTACGGCGATCGACTGGAAAAGCTCAGTTCAACGCAACGACTCGATTTAATTATCGCGATCGCCGGACGAATGGAAGACCGAACCGACGCTGCACTCTGCCCGCAGGAACTGCGTGACTCACTCGATTCGATGTCTAACGACACGCTCTGTGCCCTGGTGATTGCTGCGGCTCACCAGCTACGGGCGGACTTGAATCACGAGCGTAATTCCTGACAAAAAAAAGCGGTCGCAGCCTCTGTCCGAGTGGGATCGCTCAAAAAATTGCTTAAAGATGTAACCAAAGGATAGCTTATGCAACTCCAATCAAGACCAACAAATCGCGACGCTGATATTTTGGCGGTGATCGCGCTGGAATTTGGGGACTACCTTGAATTTTTCACCCCAGAACAGCGCCGTGAAGCCTTACTCCTGATTTCGCTCACAACCTATACAGGCTCGATCTACCTGGCGGCAAATCATTTTGCCCTGTCCATTTCCACGATGTCACTTCCTCGAAAGTTCGGTTTACTGGCGGGGCGGCTGTCGAGAAATGGGCTGCTCACTTTGTCGATCGCGCTGGCTCAATCTCTGAAGGACTACCCATGAATGACCTCGAACGAAACCGCATTCGTCGGCTAGAAAACCACGTCAGCATCTTGATCACCCAACTGGCGATCACAAACACTGATTTGTGGCATGTGGTCGGAGAACTTTACACCCTCTACGATCCAAGCCATCCGAGGGCAATCGAACTGAGCAAGAAACAGCTTTCAATTGGCAACCGGATTGAGGCGATTCGATCGCTGAATCCTCAGCCTAAAACCTTCTAATACCAAACAAGCCAGCGGGAAGATTGGAGCCTTTCCCCGCTGGCTTGTTCCATAACACTAATCATCTGCCGACCCAACAAATACTCGCTTGCTGGCAATTTCGCACGCGAGAAACCACGTAACCGCATACCCCTATGAGGCTAGTCAAATGGTAGCAAGCCATAACACCCCCGTCCAACCTGAACCGAAAGTTTTACCAATCCATCCTCAGCAAGATGGGCTGATGATGATGGAGCTAGAAGGTAAGCGGCGCTTTGAGGACGAAATTCTCAAGAAGTCGCTTCAGAATCTTTGGGAACCTGCACACCGCAAGCACTATCTCACTCAAATTGCTCGTTCCTATGACACGTCGATCGAGACGGTGGAAGAAATCGCCCAACTCTTAGTCAGCAACATGGGCGTAGACCTGGAAGAACAGGAATTCACCTCAATGGTGCAAACTGTGCGGCAAATCGAATCGATCGTAGATGAGGGATTGAGAAACTTCAAACTCTCTCGGCTCGCGAAGCGCCTGAGAATGCCGAAGACCGACATGATGAATTCCTACTACAAAGCGCTGATTAATCAGGCTCCCTTTGTCGATTACACCCTTGACCAACTCGATCAGCTTTGCACCCAGGTTAAAGACTGGCTTGTGAGTGGCTGGATTCCCCAAGGCATCGTCATGCTGCTCCATGCCCTCGGCGGCGCTGGCAAATCACTCATGATTTACGAGTTGATCGAATGCGTGGTCAAAGGGCAACCGTGGAACGGCTATCAGGTCAAGCAGGGCAGAGCGCTCATCCTGCAATCGGATGAACCCGTCATCGTTACCCGCGAGCGTATGCAAATTCGCGAACTCAGCCGCGAGTATCCCGTTACCGTCGTACCCGGCTGGCAAGTGGAAAACATGGCGCGATTGGAAGCGCGGCTGAAAGAATATGCCGAAATGGGCGATCCAGTCAGGCTGTGCATGGTGGATTCTGTGACGGCTATCAATCGCAACACGCTGATTTCCGAGAACGACACCGAGTATGCTCGCTTCATGCTGCAACTGAATGATCTGGGCGATCGCTACGGTTGCACCTTCATCGTTGTTCACCACTCCAATTCTGATGGCGAGTCGCGAGGGACGAAAGCCTTATACAACTCGGCTTCCGAAGTTTGGGGCTTGATGGTTGCCGATGAATCGACGGGCGATCGCATTTTGCGAGTGCAGAAAACGCGCATGGGACGACCGCCAGGGCGCTATAAATTCCAGTTTGAAGAGGAGAATTTCACCTTCACCTACTTGGGACGTGAGGGTGACGAATCTGGAGAAGAAACAGCCCACACCGAAAAGCGGATCGAGCTTTGGCTGAATGAAGATGAGCATCGCGGCATTGGCTATGAAGTCGAAGAAATTGCCCAATATCTCGGACTGAATAAAAATACTGTCCGCAAAGTTTTGAAGGAGATGTGGGCAAAGGGTTCTGTGATGAGATATCCAAAGCGACAAGGAAACACAATGGTCTACTACGTGGGCGAACGTCGATCGCCAGATGAGGCGCGATCGACTAGCGATCGACCCTGCGATCGACACAAAAATCCAGCAAATCCGGGAAAAACTGAGGCTAGTGATCGGTCGATCGCGAAAAGTGAGCAAATTTCACTGTTGCAAAACCCTCAAAATGGCGATCGACCGATCACTAGCCCGGTCAAACCCTTGAAAAATATAGAAAATGATGTCGATCGCGAGGTCGATCGCACGTCGATCGCAGGGTCGATCGACACCCCGCTTATTGAGAACGCGATCGACTTGATTGAGGTGGGCGATCTGGTCACTCCTAATGCAACTTCTACGTGGCACAGTAGCGGAAGTGACAAGCTACCCTGGCGAGATATCCCTAAGCCTTACACCAGCAGTAGCAAGACCATTCCGGTTAATGCAATCGAGGGCAAGCTTTTCTTTGAATTAACGGACGTGAGCCGTGTGATTGCCATCAATGGTGAACGAATCAAGGTTCGCAATCAAAAGACCGGGCGCAATAGCGTCTACCAACTGGCTGACGTTTCGTTGCTGAGGAAACGCAATGGTTAGCTGGACTCAAATTGAATCCGCTCGCGAGGCATTGCTAAAGATGGCGCGTGGTAAGCAATTGGCATTACCGATCGCTGTGGAAGTTGTGCCAAAAAAAAAGAATTCTCCCTCACGACGAGCGAGGGAGAAGCGGCGGTATAAGCAGTTGGACTTGTTCTAGGGGTTGAGCGCGATCGTCACTCAGATGTGAATGCGGGATACTCTGCGATCGCAGTTCTCGAAGCTGCGATCGCTCGATACTCTTGAGCCAGCTGCTCTAATCCCAACGCAAGCTCTAAATGTGAAATGCCGCCTATTTCTGGCAAGTGAATCACTAAAAATCCAACGTGAGTCTTAACGGCTCTCACGTTCTCCAGGTCCATATTTTCCATTGGCTGTCTCAGGTGTGGTGAGGCGATCAAGTTTTTCGTTGAATAAACTCATCTCTTGCTGAATCTGCTGAAGGGCGTGGAAAATCTCGGTTTCCGTCCGCTTGCTCATCTGCAAAGCGAGATTAATATCTGTCGTAGCTGCACCCATTCGCTCGATCGCGAGCGCAATTTTATCGTGACTGCCTTTCAGCTGGATCAGCATTTCGGCTTGCTGTTTGAAGTGGATATTGCGATCGTTGCGAACATCCTCAATCAAAATTGCCATCAGCTTTTCTTCGCTGGCATCCTTCTGCTTGAAAAACCCTACGCCTTCTTTGATCAGGTAAACCACGATCGCCACCATCAGCCCACCTTCCATTAGAGGAGGGGTAGCAGTTGGGAGGGGTGAGGGTTGAAGCGGTTGAGCGGTCATCGCTGAAATATTGCTCATGTTGCTTGCCCCCAGATCAGCATTTCACCGACCGAAACGTTTACCCCGCCTGTGCTGTTAGAAAAGACAAACGTGTAAATCGTGTGAGCGGTGTTGAAATCTGTATCACTAGCGAGGTTGATCGTTTGGACTGTGGCTACAGTTGCCAGAGTGCCAGAGTATAACGGTGTACCAGCTGTGCTGGTCACTGCTCCAGCAAAGATGCTCAAATCTCTAGGATGATTGAAATTTCCGTTGAACTGCCCTAACCAAAGCTGCACTTGATTAAGGTAGACAGCGGTTGAAAACTGCACTTGTACGAATACCGTTGAGGCATTCGTCACCATCATTCCAACGGTGTTACTACCATCACGCAAAGCGCTCATTGTGTAGGCTGTGCCGTGATAGGTGTAGCTTCCGTTATTGATCGGCGTGTAGGTCAGCGGGTCAAGCTGCGCTGTATTGCGGCTTGAGATTGTGTTAGACACTAAGCCCGCGTTCCTCAAGCAATCTAGAATCGCCACGCTCGTTGTCCTCAATTGCTCGTTCGTTGGGTTCGATGGAGGATTTGAAATTGTGGGCGGTGTAGTAGAAGCCCTAGCAGCGCGGGTTACTGGCATTAGACAAACTCTCGTACTAAAGCGTTTCCACCCGTAGCCGACCAAATCCCGGCGATGTTGCCTGTGTAGGCAATCGGAAGCTCATACAAATCGCCATTGTTGAGCGAGATAGTAAACGCAGAAGTCGAAGCGGTTGCACCTAGCTCGACATACAAAATACCCGTGCCGTTGTTCAAGATAGAAGCGCTCTTTCGGTTTGCGTTTGCAGCGAGCAGCTGCACAGAAGTTGTCGAAGCTGTGACGCTCGAAGCTACGACGTTTGCGCTAGTTGGAGTATTTACAGTAATTTGGCTTGAACCGCCGCGAGAAATGGGCATAGAAGAAACCTCAATCTGAACATCAAAGGGCGTTGCAAAATTCGGCACTCTGAGGGCAAGAGCGCGATCGCTGAAAAATGGGGGCGCTTCAAATTCGAGAATCCGGGCGTGAGGGGTCGCAGTAATGCGGCGCTCGTCATAGATATCAGTGGAGTCCGGATCAACTTGAGCAAGCCAAACCGGAACACCAGCCGTCTCAAACGTGAGCCTGACATAACCTAACTCTGAGCTAATTACTGGAGTAGATTGCCAGTCTTGCCCTGCGGTAATCGTCGCGATCGTTGTCCAGGTCATCAGAATAAAAGTTGAACTTGCGTTTGCAGTTCTCGAATCAAGTCTTCAGTACTATCGCTCTCTGAGCCGATGTACTCGTAGAGCGTCAAAGCCAGATCGCTAAACCACCACGGACAACTAAATTTCAGTTGATAAGTGGTTGAGAACTTCGGAAAAATCAGCAATCTTGCACCATTGCAGGGCAGTTGATAGCGACTAAGCGCCAGCTGCCCAATGTCAGAAACGCCAGAATCGACTAGGGGCGTGAGTGATCCGCCGCTTTTCCAGGTTGATCTGGCGTACTGGCTGAACGTTTTAACCGCCAGAATGCGCGATTCTGCTTGCACGGGTAGCACCGTGTCAGGAATCAGCGATCGCTCTCTCACGCTGATTTGCTGAGTCGTAAATTGGTGCTGATAGAGTAAGCGCCAGTTTGTACCGTTAGCGGGATTGATGATTAATCGGCTCATACATGAGGCAACCAGATGATCGTGTCTGCATCTTCTAGAGCCGTTCCCTGATCAATCACAGCGTCAATGTTCTCGTCAACAATGCCCCAGTACTCACCTGGCTCTACGCCAAATTGAGCGAGACAGTCTTCTAATTCATCGATCGTCGCTTCTCCCTTGAGAAACTTCTCAGTTAGGCGTTGAATCGTGAAATGAGCATCAATTTCAGCTGCAATATCGCTTTTGTTGTGATCTGGGGTGAGTCCCAGATCAAGCAGGAACGGCTCTAGAACGTGCATGGATTAGACCTTCTCTTCAACCAAAGTAAACTTCAGGTTAGTCGAAGACCCTTTCGCCTGAGTTGCGATTTCGTTGAAGGCATCCACCATCGTATCGGTTGCGCCTTTCTTGCCAAATGGAATCGAAGCGCTTTCAGTGTTGTACTTGAGATACTTCAATCCAGTGAGCTTGGAAGTAGCAGCTGTACCAGTCTGGCTAGACTGCTGACGACGCACCACGCGAGCGGGTCGGTAGGTGCTCATCTTGATCGGGGTGTTTGTGCCCAAGGTTGCCGTGACACGGGTATTTGCTTCGCTCAAGTTGCTGAACAAGTTCCAGGACGGAACCAGGGCAGAGGCTTGAATTTTTACCGCAGTGCCGAGAGGTAGAGCGAAGGGGTCGAGGTAGAGCTTAATCGAGTCGGGACGGTTGCCTTTCGTTCCAATTCCCTCGCCTTGTTCAGCCAGTCCTTGCAAGTAGTTAAGGTATCTTGTGCGAGCGGTTGCGCCACGCATTCCGCGTAGAACGCGGGAAAATCTCGGTGCTGTTGACATACGTTGTAAGAGTGTTTGAGAGTGAGTAGCTGTATGAGAAGCGTGCCTTCAATCTACCCACCCAAAAACACCTATACGAGTTTCTGGAAAGGTTGAACCTTTCCCAGTGATACCGAAAATTTTAGGTTCGATAGCTTGTCACCAAAGCATTGTCATACCGTCCAGAACGGTCGAATAAGTACACGGGTTTGGCTAGACCTGCGAGCTTCACCGTGGCGTATTGAAACCGCACTTCAGCAATTGGGCGACGGCGGGGAAGACGGCGGGATTTGCCCAGAATTGTCTCTCTCGGTGGAATGGTGGGAAAGGCTTCAGAAGGGCTACCGTTTTCGATACGGTTGAAGAACTCCCAGTCGGGTGTGTGTGATTGCAGGTCTAGCACTTTGCCGACAAGGGTTCTTGCGTCGGTTTCATTGCGGGTAAGCAATTGAAGCTGATAGCCTTTATCCCAGTCAGTGTAAGAGCAAAGTTCCTTGCCTTTCCTCCAAATAAACCCTTGACCCGTGCCAAATTCGGTCTTGATTTTGTTGGCAAGGGCGAGCGCTTCGGAATTAGAAAAGGTTGTACTCGTTTGAGTCATTAGACGGAATGAAATTTCGCCCGAAACCGCATCATAACCGGGTTCAACGTCTTCTAGGTCTTCCAGAAAGTAGAGCGTCACTTGTGGACGGGTGCGACGTAACACGCGGTAATTCAAATCGCGATCGCTGCTCGCTATGCCCTGATTCCATCGCTGTTTAATCAGCATGTCAAAGAGCAGCATTCTCGATAGAGTCATATCCATTGTGTCTAGCTCTGCATGAGTGCAAGCGGTTCTCAGACTTGCTCTAGGGGTACTGATATCCGGGTCATCAGTCGTAATGTCGCTGAACCATTCGCGCACCTCTGGGTTATAGGTGCGTCGAATGGTGTCTTGCAGGTGTTCAGCGGGGCTGAAATTGTTCGGTAAAGGCATTACTCTGCATCTCCTTTTGTGCGGTCTGTTGGTTGCAGAGTGGGCGATTTACTTGCGGCATTCGACTGATCAGCCGTGGCTTTTGTCGAATCGTTATCGGGGCGACTGTTGGGGGTTGCTTCCTTGATTGCCTTGTCAAAGGCTTCTTTCTGCTCCCTAAATTCGTTCACTTCTTCAGTGATTGATCGAACCTCGCCCACAACACTAGCAATTGAGCTTGCGGCATCATCTAGGTTTTCTTGACCATCCCTAAATTTCTGCATTCTCTGCTGCCATTTGCTCTGGGCTGTAACCCGCTCTGGCATCCAGGGATAAGCATTCTCGCCCACGACTCGGAAGCGTTTCAGCGCGTTGCCAATTTTTCCGGTATTTTCTGCCGTCCATTCGGCAATTTCGCGGGATGAGTCAGCGATCGATCTGACTGTCCAAACAATTTGGCTCGCAGTGGTGACAATGCGATTGAGCTTAGTAAAGGTTGCTTTGGTCCCGTTCCAGGTTTCTGCCCCTAGCGCATTCTCCATCGTTTCATTGACTGCCTTACCTAGTACTTCGTTAAAGTCAAAAGCTTCAGCGGCGGTCTTATCTACGCCAAACATCGGGGCAAAGGTTTGGACGGACTGCGTAACGACATCGCCCATAGTCTGACCCAGATTTGCAGACAGCATCGCGGCATTATGCAACGATGCAGCGGTGCTGAGTGTGTTCATCACTTGAGTGAGCCGCGCTCGCAACTCTGCCAAACCAAAGCGCGATCTGATGTTGGCAGTGCGATCGCCCATCATTTGGGCAAATGGAGCCATATTTGCGGGAACTTGTACAGGTTCTTTCACAAACACAGCGCCAGTGAGTCGGTTCCACGTCACAAATTTATCGACTGTGACTGTGACAGTCTGATTCTGGTTCTGTTGCCCTCGCTGTAAGTTAGCAATGCAATCATTTTGACAAAGTGGAGGAGTAGACAAATCAGGCTCAACTCTGCGCTCTGCCTTGTCTTGAATTTCCTGAATTTTGTCAGGCTTGATTTTGCCATCTTTGAGGAAATCAGTAGTCACTCTGCCGTCTAATCGCTGTCTTAGCCCAACTTCTGGAGCAAAGTTAGGGCGCTGTCTTAAATTGACTTCTGGAGCGAAGTTAGGGCGCTGATCTGTCCTAATTTCCTGTCGAATTTCATAGCGGGGCTTGGGGTCGATTCCGGGTCTAATTGGCGGCGGCGGCGGCGGCTCAATTCTTTGACCTGGTGGCGGTGGCGCAAAGACTACGGGCGGCGGTGGCTCAAGTCTTCGCTCTGGTGGCGGTGACTCAAGTCTTCGCTCTGGCGGTGGCGGTGGCTCAAGCCTTCGATTCGGCGGTGGCGGTGGATCAGTTACTCGCCTCCCAGGCGGCGGCGGTGCAAAGATAAATTGAAACGGCGGCGGCTCAAGATTTGGATCAATTCCATTTTGGCGATCGCCTTGGACTTCACCCCCGCCGTTAAAGGGCTTTGCCGCGTCGGAGTTGTATCGCACTCGAAAATTACCAAACCATAAACTAGCGGTAGAAACTGGCTCTCCAATCAACTCCCTAATCTGCTCGCCATTCGCGTTTTTCCACACCAAATAGAAGCGATTGACAATTCTCATGCCAGATTCATCGATCGTTTGTGGGTTAGTCGAATGAGGGGTACTTTCATCCGCTGTTTCACGCTCGATCGATAAGGGAATTCCGATTCTCGGCTGAAAATTGCTAACATTCGTGTCTTCTTCTCCCGGTCTGAGAGTTAGCGATTTATCGCCCGGATTTGCTACCGATCCGGTGTTCCGGTTATAACGACTCGCCACAACGAACACTACAAATGTTTGAACTTCAGAGGGTTCAAAGTTGTAAATCGTCGCATCTTGGACTTTTCCTTGCTCCCACGGCTTCCAGCTAGTGCGCGCATCCTGTGTTTTTCTTTGCTGAAACTCTTGTAGCTTTCTAGCTCGCTCAAACGGGTTAGGCTCCTCTTGAATACGCGCGATTTCTTGCTTTTCTTGCTGAGTGAGTGGAGGTTTCCCGATCGCCTGTCGAATCCAATCTGATAGGGTATCGCGCGCCTTGTTGCCTTGGGTTCTGATAATCCAGTCACCCACTGCACTAATCGCAGCGCCACCAATCGCAGCTGCACCCATGCCACCGCCAAATCCGCCACGATTGACTTGAACGGGCGGCGGCGCTGCGTTCCCTTGTCCACGCGGGAAGGGTTGAGCAGAGGTAAAGCCCTGATCGAATCTTTGCTGAGCGCTGATTCGATTGCGGTCTGTTCCATATTTGACGATCGCTGATGACGAGTCATTGCTACGAATCTGAATTTCGTTGGTACTGAACCCTTGGCGGCGATCTGCCTCTGCCATCTTGATGAGGCGGTCTACGTCGATTCTGCCTGTGTTGCGGTCGAAAGCTGCATTGACTCTTAAGGCTTCCGCCATGCGTGCATCATAGGAACCCTGAGAGACGGCATGAGGCTGAATCGGTTTAGAAGGCGGCGGCTCCGGATTCCTTGCATTTCCGGTGTAATTTTTTCCGGTGATAGTATCCCAGTATTTTGCATAATCAATCCGACCTGTACTATCGGTGAAGTAAGTACGGGCATACGCTTCGCTAAATGACATAACAATCTCCTAAACAGAAAAGGAGTGCCTTGCGACACTCCAAACAACGGCTGTGAGGTTGAAATTAATTCGAGGTATATGCCGAGGGGATTTGAGTCTGTGAGAACTCCCTAACGTGAAGCCATAGCTTTTTAGAGTTGTCAGAAGCCCATGCCGGATCGATTTCAAAGCTCGCTCGCATCCATAAGCGGGTTGTACCGTCTGCTGCTTTGAAGATTCCAGAATCGACTACACGCTCATTTGCTAAGTCGGTTTCGAGAACTCGCATTTGTGGATTCATCGCTTGAAGGGCGAGCAGCGCCCAGGCGGCGATGTCCTCAACCGTGTTAATTGCGGGTGGAATTTGGTTTGAAATGTTGAGTGCAGTCATGTTGATTTAAGCCTTGCTACGGGCTTATTAATCCCTGCAATGATGCAAATCACAGCAGAAACGCATTCTCCAATGCCACAAAGGGCATGAAAGAGATTCTGAGTTTCCCAATGTTTGAACTCGCCCTGCTCGTCTTAATCATCTGTGTCCTTTGTTGGGTGTTGCCACAACTCAGTAACTCGCCTTCACGACGATCGACACCCGTGCGCACTTCTTCAAAACCCGCAATTCAGCAGCGCCTCTATCAGCTGGTATACGGCGATCGGGCGACGGCTGATCGACTTTTGAGGCAAGCCCGATCGCGCTATCCCGATCGCTCAGAGCAATGGATTTTAGAAAAGGTTGTTTTTGATTTGGAGCGCGATCGCCGATGGTAATTTTCAGTTGGACTAAATTTGGATTAAATCGCTTTTTGGTTATATTCGGAAACCCCGATTCTCTCGTTAGCATTGATGCCACTTTATGACGAGAGAATCGGGGTTTTGATAGGGACTTCTGCGGTGTGATACAGAAGCGCAAGAAAACTCCTGGGGACTCATCATATCGAGAAGACGATCAATTACGAAACCTGATCAAATTGCCGTCGCGATTTATAGAATTCTGATCAGATCAAATGTATTTTAGATGTTAAATAATAGTCATGATGACTCAAGTGAAAACCCCGGTTTCGCCGCGTCCTTTTATTAAGTGGGCAGGCGGAAAAACTCAACTAATTTCGCAGTACGCTGACTATTTTCCCGATCGCTATTTGAATTACTATGAGCCATTTGTCGGTGGCGGTGCGATCTTTTTCCACCTGCAACCGACGAGCGCGGTATTGTTTGATATTAATCTCGAATTGGTGAATGTGTATCGCTGTGTGCGCGATCGGCTGGAGGAATTAGTCGATCGCTTAGAAGAACATCACGAACAGCATAGTTCTGAACATTACTATGCCGTGCGTGCTGCTATGCAAATCTCAAAATCCGAAGATTGGTTTGCTCAAGGCTCGAATGTTGATCGAGCAGCACGATTTATTTATCTCAATAAAACTTGCTTCAATGGGTTGTATCGCGAAAATTCTAAAGGGCATTTCAATGTGCCGTTAGGAAGTTATAAGAACCCGGCGATTTATGATCCAGAGATTTTGCGAGCAGATTCGATCGCGCTTCAGTCGGCTGAGATTCAACCGGGATCGTTTGATCAAGTGCTGCAATATGCTCACACGTCTGATGATTTTGTCTATTTCGATCCGCCTTACTACCCGATTAGCCCGACGAGCAATTTTACAGCTTACAATCGCTATGCCTTTGGCGAAGAAAAGCAGATCCAGTTGCGCGATGTGGTGAAAGAATTAAGCGATCGCGGCGTGAAGGTGATGTTATCGAATTCCGATTGTGAGTTTGTGCGCGACTTATACCAAGATTTCAATATTCATACAATTCACGCAACTCGCAATATTAACTGCAATGCTGAAAAACGTGGCAAAATCACCGAAGTCTTAGTGACAACCTATTAGAAATTTTGGGTTGAGAGCAAGGAGATTCCATCAATCCTGCAAATGTGAAAATTGATAGGCTCCAATGCCGGATAGCACGATCGCCATGACGAGCAGCACCGGAATCACAAACCAAGGAAATTGCTGAATCGGCAAGTAAGCTGCCGCCCGCATTCCCAAGGTTGTGTAAGTCAGTGGCAGTAAATAGACGATCGCTTTGAGTGCGATCGGTAAAGTAGAAGCGTCAAAAAATGTCCCACCTAGAAAAGACATGGGAACAATCACAAAATTGTTGTAAATTCCAACGCCTTCGAGCGATTTTACATTCAGCCCAACAATCACCCCCAATCCAGCAAACACAGCACAATTGAGGGTGAGTACCAGCAAAAATAGCGGATTCAGAAAGCTCCAAACTTTTCCTGTAAAGATGATAGCAACCAGAATCACTGAGCTAGCTGTGAGTAATCCCCGCAGAATTCCCGCCATCATTTTGCCCAGATGTACTGCTAACGGGTGAACGGGCATCAATAGCATCTCCTCAAACGTTTTCGTAAATAAGCGATCGCCACAGATCGAAAACGTCGTTCCTCCAAAACTAATCACCATCGAAGACAGTGCAACCATTCCCGGCAGAATGAACTGCAAATAATTGTCTCCGGCACTCGGCTTCGTCACAGTATCTAAAGAACTGCCTAGACCTAATCCAAACGCCAAAATATAAATTAAGGGCGAAACCAGCCCCGAAGAGACAATCTGCACAATCCGCACCCGCAAATCCAGCCAATCGCCCCAAAAGACAGTCAAACTATCTTGCAGCAAGGTAGACAACGGAGAACGACGCAGTTGAGCAGAACGCATAAGTTGTGAATCTGTTGATAAATCTTTACGGTGAGGACATTTTCGCATTATTTGGGAGCGTTTCTGAATCAGTTCACCCCCACTCCCCACTCCCTATTCCCTACTCTCCACTCCGCAGGTAGCATAATCCCCTTCAAATTCGTCACAATAGGCAGAAGAAAGTTTGGAGATGCCTCGGTGAACTTGCTGCTTGTTCTACTTACAATAGGCGCGATCGCATATTTCTTTCTGTCTCACCACAATCGCCAAATTCAAACGGTTCGAGACAGTGATGTTGTCGTGGTCGAAGGCGCGATCGATCGCTATCCGAATTTGCCATTGGGAAATTTTGCTGTTCCGAATCGATTTCGCAGCCCTGATCGGGTTCAAGTCGTTTTCCCCATGCTCACCGACGCAGGCGACGTGGAATATCTCTACTCTTGGCACAGTCTGCGGGCAGTGACTCCGATGACGTTATCTCGTGACCATCGCCAAAACAAAGTGCGAGTCATGGCAGAACTTGCCCCTTTGATCAAAGAACATCTACGGCTCGAACTCGACCGGGTTGCGCTGGAAAACCAACTGACTAAAATTCAAAAACTTGCGGAATTAGTTGCAGTCTCCGACCTCTATGCATCGCAACTCGGAACTTATGAAAGAGCGATCGACGAAACCGAAAAACTGATCTGCAAAGTTGAAGAACTTAGCCGCATCTATGTCCGTATGGTCAAAGAAGCCTTAATTGGAACTCGAATTGCCGAATTTAATCCGGATCTGCTTTTGGATCTGCATGTTCCTTTAGACGAACAATACACTCGCGTCAAATCCGAATATCAATTCATGAAAGACTCAGCCCAAGCCTATTACGACCTGCTGAAAGAGAGCCAGGGCGCAACAGACTTGACTTCTTAGATAAAATAGAATCCACCCCTTCTCAATGACACCTATGAAGCGTAGACCTAGAGGCAACTCCTACAACGACGATCGCTACGACGATCGTTATGATGAATACCTACCCCCTAATCGAGGAACTCCTCCTGTGAACAAGACACCCTCTTGGTTCAATGCAACCGCGATCGCGGTGATTGCAGGTATTTTCATCTTAGGAATTGGTGTTGGGATTGCTTTTAGTGCTGCAACGCCGACGAATCCCACGAGCGTCGTCACGAACTTACAAATTGATCAACAAGCTCCTAATCCCGAACTTTGTATCCAAAACGGAGCCAGTGCGATTTCGGTGAATACGCGCCTGTATGTGACCCTGAACCCGTTCAAAGTGTTTGTGGCTCAAGCTGCAATGGAGCCGGCTTGTATTTTGAGACGCGCCAACTGGACAGTCTTAGAGCAGCGTAAATTGCTGACTTCTGATCAGACTCGCGAATGCCGTCAGAAGATGAACACCTTCGGCTATGTGGGCAATCTCGACAATAAAGATAAAGTCTCGATCGATTGCGTCTACCAAAGCGACAATGCCAAGAATCTCTTCCTTGGCGGCGCTTCAACGCCCACAATTGGCAACGATGATCAGTTCTAACGTCGTCTTCCTTACAACTTCAGAAAGCACTGCATATCGGCAGTGCTTTTTTCTTGCGGTGGCATTGGAACATGGCGCGATGTAGGGGAGATTGTATGTTTTTAGCGATCGCATAGATCAGAAAAATCGAGAGAAGAAAACAACGATATATGCAAGATTTCAATCTCTTATTTTCAATCTCTTATGCGTAGTATCTAAAACCGATTTTTTAACAAGTAATAGGCTAATTCCAATAGATAAATATTTGACGTGTTGTAAAACTTAATGGTTTTTTCAAAATCCCTTCAAATTTGGGGTTTAAGCTGCACAATATAACCTGAAAAAAACAGCTTGCAACTGTGGTTCTTCCCCTTTCGGGCAACACTTGATGACGCAGCCTGTTTGTGCAGTTTATGTTCAAAATGCTCCCACAATTTACCTTCTTTTTACAAAACCATTACAACTCAAAACCTTCAGTTGTGATGGTTTTAGAATGGCTGAGTTCTTCCATAACTCCTTCTCTCAGTAAAGTATCGTTCGGATGAGGAGCCTGTGTGAGAATCCTGTTGATTGAATCCGAATCCCAGACGACTGCTGCGATTACCACCGCTCTGAATGCTCAACAGTATGCGATCGATGCTGTCGATCAGGGTCAAGTCGCGATCGAAATGGTGCAAGCTTATGAATATGATCTGCTGATCATGACCGCTGGAGCAGAACTTGCGGAGATTCGTTGGTGTCGAACATTACGATCGCAAAATTACTCTGCGCCGATTCTGATGTTGATGACGACGAACAATAGTCGCGATCGTGTGCTCGCCCTCAATGCAGGAGCAGACGATTGTTTAGCCAAACCCTTTGATATTGCAGAACTTGTCGCACGAGTTCAATCCCTGCTCCGCCGTCGGCAAGCAGTCTTTACTTCAAGCCTAGACTGGGATGCGCTTAAACTTTATCCCGATAGCCGTCGGGTCACTTGGCAAGATAATCCCCTGAGCTTGACAGCGAAAGAATTTCGGCTGTTGCAGCTTTTTCTTGAAAACCCACTGCGAATTTTTAGCAAAGATGTCATTCTCGATCGCTTGTGGGACGCTTCAGAAGCACCGGGAGAAGGAACAGTCGCATCGCATATCAAAGGACTTCGACAAAAGCTCAAGGCAAGCGGGATCACCTATGAAGTGATTGAAACCATTTATGGACTGGGATATCGGCTCACGCCACCCCCGGATGCAAAAAATAAGTCTACTCTTTCATCTCCCGATCGCGCTGTCTTACAACAAGAAGTTTTAGCAGAAGTCGCTGCAATGCAAGCCGACTTGAGAGAAAGCTTGGATGAAGAAGTTGCCATCTTTGAGCAATTTGCAGCGCAATTAGTGGCTGGACAACTTAATCAGAGCTTGCTGTCGCAAGCCCAATATCAAGCTCATCAACTCATCGGTACGCTCGGCTCGTTAGGGCTTTCAGAAGGATCTCAAGTTGCCCAGCAAATCGATCAACTTCTCCAGACCTCGGGATCATTAGGACAAGCTGACGCAGAGCGTCTCTTACAACTAGTGGCGTCACTCTCGATCGCGATTGCAGCCGCACCCAGTATTGCCATTCCCGCTCTGAGTCCCAACGTGGATTCGATTCGACTCCTGATTATCGATGATGATACAACGCTGACCAAAGTGCTGAGACGAGCCGCGATCGCGACTGGATTTGAAGTAGAAGTCGCAACAACCTTAGAGCAAGGTCGCGCGGCATTACGTCGCTCCTATAGTGGAGAAATTCCGCCTCCTGATGTTGTCTTACTTGATTTGATTTTTGCAGATTCCGAGGAAGATGGATTGAGCCTACTATCAGAATTGGCTGCGCAAAATTCAACCATTCCAGTTGTGGCATTAACTGTGAGAAATAGTTTGCGCGATCGCATTACAGTCGCTCGTCTTGGTGGACAAGCTTTTCTGCATAAACCCATTTCACTCACGGAGGTGTTGCGAGTTGTGACCAAACTGCTAAACCCGGCTCCACCTTCAGAAGCAAAGGTGCTGGTTGTCGCTCATGAATCACAAATCCTCGAACAGATTATTGAACTCCTACCTCCGTGGGGGTTGCAAGTTACGACCTTAGCTGATCCCGAGCAATTTTGGGAAATCTTGACGGCAACGGTTCCTGACTTGCTGATTTTAGATGTCGAAATGCCAGAGTTTAGCGGCATTGAACTCTGTCAAGTGGTGCGTCAAGATCCGCAGTGGGCAGATTTGCCCATTTTATTGATGACGAGCTATGGCGATTCTGAGGTGATTCATCGTGTATTTGATGCAGGAGCAGATGACTTTGTCGGCAAGCCGATAATTCCGCCAGAACTCATTGCTCGCATTACGCGCCGCTTGGAATGGACACGCCTACGCAAACGAAACCGATAATAAAACTTGGAGTGACCGACTATGACAGACGATTACCGAAAAATTCTGATCGTAGATGATTCGCTCATAGATCATGAAATCTATCGCCGCTATCTACAACAAGATGGCGGTCAGACTGATCAAATTTGGCAAGCAGAATCGGGAGCAACGGGATTGTTTCTCTATCAACAGGAGTCACCTGATGTCATTTTGCTAGATTTTTCGCTGCCCGATATGACAGGATTAGAGTTTTTACAGCAGTTACAGCCGCAGCAAGATCACCAGTTCACTCCTGTGATTCTGTTGACTGAACGCGGCGATGAGGAAATTGCAGTCGCTGCACTGAAAAGCGGGGCATCTGACTATTTAGCAAAAAATAAAACGACACCCGAGAAACTGAGACGAGCCGTAGATCAGGTCATTGAGAAAGCTGAATTGAAGCGGCAACTTGAGCGCAGTCAGCGCCGTTTTTATACGTCGATCGACAACATGCTAGAGTGTTGTGCAATTTATCAGAGTGTTCGAGACGCTCAAGGACAGATTGTTGATTTTGTCGTGGATTATGTGAATGCTGCAACCTGCGCTGCCAATCAAATGGAGGCGAGCGAACAAGTTGGGAAATCCCTGTCTGATTTTATTGCTGAAGACTATTATGCCAACATCTTTGCAGGCTGTTGCTCTGTCGTTGAAACTGGAAGACCGCAGAGACGTGAGTTAGTGTTTAGGAATCCCTCTTGTGATTCAGCGGCTCAAGCCTTTGAGGTCAGTGTCGCAAAACTTGAAGATGGATTTGTGGTATGTTGGCTTGATATTTCTGAAAAAAAGCGGCTCGAACTTGCATTACAGAAAGCAAACGAAGACTTAGAACAGCGCTTCCGAGATCACACAGCAGATCTTCTCAAAGCCAATCCCCAGTTTCAGCAGAACTTCCGAGAACGTCAACCTATAGAAGCTGAGTTTCGCGTTTTGAGTGAAGCTGCTCCGGTTGGCATTTTTCGCACGGATGCTCAAGGCGGCTGTATCTATGTCAACCCTCGTGCTCAAGCCATTTGTGGCTATACGTTTGAAGAAGCACTGGGTGATGGATGGCAGCAATTAATTCACCCGGATGATTATCAGCAAGTGCTACCGCACTGGATAGACTCGGCGAAAGCTCAAACTGAATTTTTAGAAGAGATCCGGTTTGTTCATCGCGACCATACCGTGCATCTTGTGCGGGCAACAACGGCTCCAATTTTGTCGGATACGGGTGAGCTGATTGGGCATGTTGGCACGATCGAAGATGTGACTGAACGCAATGTGATCGAGCGAATGAAACGTGAGTTTTTGTCGATCGTGTCGCATGAATTAAAAACGCCCCTGACTTCGATGCGAGGAGCGCTAGCACTTTTATCGAGCGGTCGTTTATTAGATGATCCCGAAACTGCTCAAGAAATGCTCGAAATTGCGAAAGTAGATACAGAACGGCTCGTGCGCTTGGTTGATGATCTGCTCGATCTAGAACGTTTAGAGGCTCATCAGCTAATTTTAACGAAACAATGGTGTGATACAGCGAGTTTAATGCGTCGATCGATTGAGAGTTTGCAACTTCTGGCAGAAGAGTCACGATTAACCCTAGTTTGCCAGCCGTTGAACGTCGAAATTTTTGTCGATGGCGATCGCATTGTACAAACGCTGATTAATCTATTAGGGAATGCGATTAAATTCTCCTCTGAAGGCAGTGAGGTCTATTTGAAGGCAGAATTGGTCAACGGCGATCAGTGGGTACGTTTCCAAGTTAGAGATTGGGGCAGAGGAATTCCGCAAGATAAGCTTGACCTGATTTTTGAGCGATTTCAACAGGCGAATGCCACGGATGCGCGACAACATGGAGGGACTGGCTTGGGATTGGCAATCAGTCGCGATCTGGTGCAGCTGCACGGTGGGCAAATTTGGGTAGAGAGTACGCTAGGTGAGGGCAGCACCTTCTATTTTACTGTTCCGATTCGCTAACCTTGTTTCTTCCTCCTGCAAAAGACACATGCGACGAATTGCAATTCAGCAGATAATTGATCTGCGGTGGGGGAGAAAGATGTATGAGCGGAGACGAACAGCCAAATTTGTCAAACTTAAATCCTTCGTCTCAGATCTCCCAAACGTTTGCAGCAACGATTGATCATCTGACAACAAGGGTGCTCGATCGGTTTGCTCAAGAAGCAGCCGAGAAACAGCTTTTTTATCACAACCAAGACCATGTTCGAGATGTGCAGCGACGTTCGCAGCAGATTTTTGCTTTGATTGCTCCGACGCTTACTCCTGAAATTGATCGAGAGCGGACTCAATCGCTGCTCGATTTTTGTGCGATCGCGCATGATCTAGTGCAGCAGTTTGACCCGAATTCTCCACCTCATACGACTCGTCAGCGGCAGCCTGGTGTCAGTGAAAGAATGACGATCGAGCAACTCATGCGCCTGATTGATCAGCACAATCAACAGACTTCTGACCGTGCTGCACAACTGACTGAGACGGATATTGCAGTCATTCAGCAAGCAATTACAGCGACGATTTGTACTTATAATTTACAAGAACAAGCCATCTACCAACCTTTACTGTATAGTGGCGAACCTTTGTCGATCGTCAGTCGAATTCTTGCTTTAGCAGACTTAGGAACTCTGGGAATTGATGGGATTGAAGTTTACAACCGAGAAGGTAGCTTACTGTTTCTAGAAGAAAATCCTGATGTTGTTTCTCTTGTGCAAAGTGGTGAAATCTATCAGCTTGTGGAAACTGACCCGACACTTGCTGAGAATATTCGTCAGCGTCTACTCAAGCGATGCCGTTTCCAGGTCAATTTTGCCAAGAGTCGTTTGTCTCACCTAGAACAAGAGCTTCAAGGTTTTCCCGCAGCGATACACCCTGTATTACTAACCAAGATATTTCGGCATCTATCTCCTGCAACAATTCAAACGCTCGAAGCGATCACACCGACTGAACCGGATACTGCTTTGAATGTTCTACTCAAGTTCTTTCAGTTTGAAAAATATGTGCCGCGATCAACGGAATAACGTACTTCTGAATCGATTCAACCTCAAATCCAACGATTTAGACGGATTCCAACAGGTGACTGAGTTCATTCTCCCGATGTTGGAGTCGCTCAGCGAGTAAAGCCACAATAAAACGGTGAATGTTCGATGCCAGCATTGGGTCAGAGGTTTCAATCCGCTCGAACGTTTCAGCCGATAAGAAATACAAGGTGCTCGGCTTATCAGCAACCACAGATGCCATGCGTGCTGTGCGACGATAAAGCCCCATTTCCCCGATTGTGTTACCAATGGTGTAGGTTCGGATGCGTTTGTTCTGTTCATCGCTGAAATTTAGCACCACACTGACTTGTCCCGACGCAACAAAATACAATCCATCAAACGGATCGCCTTGATGAAAAAGATATTCTCCTTCTGCTAAATGGCAAACTTCCAGGCAACTCATTAAGCGATCGACTTGTTTTGGATCAGAAAAGTCAGCTTTGAGATGAGCCGCTAACGCCGCTTCGGGTGTCAGTCCTTGATCTTCACACAAGGGATGATATTGTTGCAGCACTTTGCCTTCGTACCATTCTAGCCCTCGGTCTAAATCTGCAAAAAGATGGCAGAACGGATCAGCTTCCTCAAGACATTCCCCCTGTTCCAATCGCCGTTTTGCTTGCGTAGACAGATGAGTGTAGACCAGATGAATCTGCTTTTGGGTTGCAACCTGCTTGAGTTTAGCAAAGCTCAGAACGGCTGAAGCATCGAGATCTCTCACCATCCGAAAATCTAAAATCACATAGCACACAGGCGGTAGCTGTTCGTCATGAATGCGATCGCGCACTTGATTCAGCAACTTGTTAGCTGTCCCAAAAAAGATCAAGCCCTGTAATTCGACGATGTAAGCCTGGTTTCCTTGTGCTTCAAGGGTTTCTAGCTCATCAGAAGTCCACAACACATTGCTGTGATGGTAGGCTCCATTGCTAATCCGACGAATCACCGTCAACCGACTGTAGCTAATCACAAACAGGACAATCGCCGCCACTAATCCTACGCCAATGGCTTGGAGAAAGCCAACCGTCACCGTCACAATCACGATCAGCAGAATGATCGCATAATCGGCACGAGCAAACTTAAACCAAGCTTCATAGAGCCATTCGTTAAAGAACTCGATCGTAATCAGCAGCGGCATCCCAATCAAAATAAACTTGGGAAAGAAAGAGAGCAATGATGCTCCGCCTAACAGCATTGCAAGACACAGTGCTGCAACGATCCATCCTACTAATCTGCCTCGCGCTCCTAACTGGTGAGACAAAGCATTCTCCCCGGCACTGGCAAATCCGCCGACTCCGCCTCCCAATCCTGCCAACAACGACGCAATTCCTGCGGCTTTCAATTCCTGATTGAGGTCGAGATCCCGCGATGCAACCAGTTCAACGCCATTACAGTGCAGCAGCAGCGCGATCGCGGAAACCAACCAAAGCGCTGCCAGCGTCGGAATCTGCTGAATAATTACATTCCAGTCTGCCTGCTGAATGGCTGCAAAACTAACAAAGCGATACAGCCCATCACTAGGAACATTGCCTAACAGCCAGCCTCGTTCTGTTGCGTCAGCGATCGAGGTTCCTGTGACTGCGAGAGCCGCATAAAACAGTGCCACTGTTCCGGCAATAATGCCGGGATAAACTAAGACATGCGTAATTCGCTGCGGTAACACAAACATCGCTACAGCAAACAATGCTCCTGGAAGCCATTGCAGCACCGCATTGGTTTGAAAGAAAGCTGCCAGCGAAAACGGCTCTAGATCTAACCCCGATACAGTCTGAAATGCAGCGACCAAAAGCAGCGCACCGATACCTGCGAGAAAGCCACCCACAACTGGATAGGGAATAAATCGGACAAAACTGCCGAGTTTGAACCAGCCCAATCCCAGAAAAATGATGCCGGTCACTAAACTATTAATCGCTAACGTTGCGACAACGGTCATCAGCTTTTGCTCTACCGATGCATCTGGCATTGCTGTCACAATCTGGCGAGCAATCAGACCAAAGATCGGAACTGTCACTTCTGCGATCGTCGCCACGATCGCAGGATAGGAACTGAGGGCAGAAATCACAGCACTGATGATCACCGAGCTAAAAAGAAGTAGCCCGATTCCAAACGGCATATAGGGTTCTAGCTCTCCTGAGAAGATAAGCGCCCCAAACGATACTGCACTCGTCACGGTGAGCAGACCCATGATTGCGCCTGCAATACTATTTGAGATCATAAATCCTGTAGCTGCTGATTTGGACTCTGCGATAGGAATCACTGCAATTGAAGAATAAAAATAGAAACTTAATCTAGATGTGCTTATCCTATAGAACTTCGTACAAGTCTAGACTGTTCAACTCGTAATTTCCTACTTCGGACATATTTAGGATAAAACGGAAATTTCTGTTGAGATACAAATTTCCAACCTCAAGGAAGATGTAGGCAATACGCAGCTATGGATAGGATTACACAAGTTATCTTGACTCAGCAAAATTGAGAGGGCGCTTTAAACGTATAAAAAGACTCTGCGCTCCCAGTATCGTTTTAGGGAGGCGAATGTGTATCAGCAATAACTCTCAAAATGCTCTTTTAAGTTTTAATCTAACTAAATCCGTAAATTGTCTCTAAAGCAATGCTACTGCTCCTGTTTCACATTGGAAACAATCTCTGTGCGATCGACACAAGTAAGATCGTTGAGATCCTACCCATGGTGATACTGAGAAGGATTCAACTCGATCGTAATTCTGTGGTCGGAGTTTTCAACTATCGTGGGCGAATGATTCCTGTCGTTGATCTGTGTCATCTGATCAGCGATCAGCCTAGCCAGATTTGTTATCGTACTCGGATTATTTTGGTACAAAGTACTTCTGCTGCAAGACCGATCGGTTTAATTGCAGCCCGAGTCACTGAAACCTTAAAAATCTCGATCGAAGACGCAGAAACAGCAGAGTTCATCACGGAATCCCCTGAACTGGGCAAACTCTTACTCACCGAACAGGGGATGGTTCAACTGATTCACTGGGAGCATCTTGTCTCAGATGTGCTTGCCGCACTCCCGAATGAAGCTAAGGAGGGCGAAGAGTGCAAGACTCGATTGAACTCATTCTGAAACAGAAGTTAGGACTCGATGCGAATAGTGTAGGTTCGCGAATCATTGCCCGTGCGATTGCACAACGACGGACTGCGTGCCAGATCGCGGATGATGCAGCTTATCTCGCTTTAGTTCAATCTTCGCCTCAAGAGCTTAATCAATTGATCGAAGCCGTTGTGATTCCGGAAACCTGGTTTTTTCGAGACCAAGGAGCGTTTGCAGCGCTGCAAGAATATGCGGAAACGCAAAGAATTTGCCATCCTCAGCAGAGGATGAAACTGTTAAGTTTGCCCTGCTCGACTGGAGAAGAGCCTTATTCGATCGCGATAACACTGTTAAAAGCAGGATTCACTCCTGATCAATTTCAGATCGATGCGATCGATGTGAGTCAACAAGCGTTAGCGAAGGCAGAACGAGCAATTTACAGTCAAAAGTCATTTCGAGGCAACAGTCTTGCAGAGTGCGATCGCTATTTTCAGCAGACGAATGACGGTTATGCAGTGCGCGCAGAAATACGTAAAACCATCAATTTTATACATGGCAACATTTTGCAACCGCATTTCTTGATCGCAAAACAGTATCACGTTGTTTTTTGTCGCAATTTATTAATTTATCTCGACCGCTCTGCTCGCCTGCAATCGCTTGATGCACTTGACCAAGTTCTTTTGCCCCTCGGTTTACTGTTTTTAGGAGCGGTCGAAACTCCCCAACTTGCTCATCGAGCTTATCAATTGATCCATTATCCTGCTGCATTTGCCTTTCAGAAGCAGTCTCCAGACAATCGGTTACTTACACCCGACTCTAAACTGATCAAGCAGAAACAACCTCATCAATCCTCAAATTCACCGAGTCTCATCAGACAGAGATCGAATTCGATCGCTCTGCCCCCTCTGCAGTCTGCACCTACTTTATTAGAGACGGCTCAAGACCTCGCCGATCGCGGAAAACTCCTATCCGCTGCAGAACTCTGCGAATCCTATATCAGAACCTATCCAGGGCAAGCTCCTGCATACTTGCTCCTCGGACAGATTTATCAAGGACTCAATCGGCTTAAACAGGCAGAACAATCGTTTCAAAAAGCACTCTATCTGAACCCAGACACCTACGAAGCATTAATCTATCTTGCGCTGTTGAAAGAGCAGCAAGGCAATAACATAGAATCACAGCGGTTTAGAAAGCGAGCAGCGCGGCTGATCAATTCAGGATATTCGTCTTCATCAGGTAGTTAACAATGATTCGATCCATGTGGAACAACAGCACAAATCGCATTTTACTCGGTTATTCTATCCCGCTTCTCGCTTTGTTGGGATTGAGTGCGATCGTGTATGGCTCAACCACACGCACTTTTCAACTTCAGCAGGAAAGCAATCGCATCGAGCGGCAAATCCGCAACGTCAACGGCTTAGTCGATGGGCTGAATCGGATGATTGGTCATGCTCGCGCTTATGTGATTTTTCCGGGCGATCAGACTGCGACCAATGCTTATGAGGATGCGCGTCGATCGTTTGCAGAAAATGCCAGAAATGCAGCCACGGTCGCAGATGCTCAAACCCGACCCGACGTCATCAGCTTGACTCAATCAGGTGAGAACTATGATCGAGCCTTACAAACGGTGTTTCAGCTTGTGGATGAAAAACAGATCCCCCAAGCAAGAGCAGCAGTCCGAAAATCTCGAATTGTCGATGCAGTCGCTCAGCGCGATCGCGTTGTGCAAGAACTCCAAACTCAACTCGATCGCAACAATCAAGCAGTTCAAGATGCACAAAATGGTCTCCTTAGGTTGATTGTGATCGGAACTGGATTGACCTTCTTAGCAACTTTAGTGGCTGCCTTAGCAACAACGTTACCCTTGCGGCGACAGCTTCCTCCCGTTGTCGATGCAGCGACTGCGATCGCGCAAGGTGATCTGACTCAATCGATTCCCCACAGCACCGACTCGACTGAAATTGGACGATTGCTGAGAGCCTTTGAGGGCATGACCAAAAGCCTCAATAGTCTGATTAGACAATCTCAGCGATCGGGAATTCAAATCAGTACTTCGACGACACAAATCGCAGCAGCAGGCAGACAGCTTGAAGCGACAGTCAATGAACAAGTTGCCTCAATGCATGAAGTCAAAGCAACGTCTCGTCAGATTGCAGCGACCAGTGGAGAACTCGCAAAAGCGATGAATGATGTCGAAGACATTGCTCAAGCGACTACTCAAGCTGCCTCAAGTAGCCAGGACAATCTCAACAAAATTCAAACAGCGATGCAAGGCTTAGTCAGTGCCACGCAGTCGATCGCGTCCAAACTCAAAGTGATGGATGAAAAAGCAAACAGTATTAACAATGTCGTCACCACGATTACAAAAGTCGCGGATCAGACGAATTTACTCTCGCTGAATGCAGCGATCGAAGCGGAAAAAGCAGGAGAATACGGAGCAGGATTTGCGGTCGTGGCAAGAGAGATTCGTCGTCTGGCGGATCAATCTGCTTTAGCAACCTTAGAAATTGAGCAGATGGTCAAAGGGATGCAAACGTCTGTGTCTTCGGGAGTGATGGAAATGGATCGATTTAGCCGCGAGGTGACGCAGTATGTCTATGAAGTCGGAGACATTAGCCACCAGATTGCGAGCTTTATTCAAGAAGTCCAAGGACTTGCGCCCCAGTTTGCAACGATTACTCAGCGTATGGATGAGCAATATCATGGTGCCGAGCAAATTAGTATCGCGATCGCTCAATTGAGTGATGCTCACTTGCAAACAATGCAATCCCTTCAAGAGACGAATAATGCGCTGACTCAGCTTGATGATGCAGCGCAGGGGCTACAACGAGAAATTTCTCAATTTAAAGTGTAATGGCGATCGAGAACTGCTGGAATCAGATTGGTGTTGAAGGCGATCGTTCTTGTGAACGCCTAGAAAACGTGCAGCATTGTCGAAACTGTCCGATGTACAGCGCAGGCGGACGTAGCTTACTCGATCGTGAAATTCCATTCGATTACCTGCAAGAATGGACACAAACGCTGGCACAACCGCTCGAATCGCAGCTTTCCAGATCACAATCCGATCTGCTTGAAATCAGCCAGGTTCGACAAACTCTATCTGCGATGATTTTTCGTCTTGGGAGTGAGCGTTTTGCCTTACCTGTGTGTCTTCTGCAAGAGGTTATTCGTCCTATTCCCATTCACACACTGCCGCATCGCAGCAATGACCCGTTTCTAGGATTAGTCAATTGTCGAGGCGAAATTTTGCCCTGTGTCTCATTAAGTCAGTTTCTCCAAGTTGAAATGCCGATTGATCCAACTTATAGTCGTTTGAATTTAAAGCGAATGATGGTCGTTGGGCAGCACAGACCGCTTTGGGTCTTTCCAGTAGACGAAGTGTATTGTGTGCATCGATTTGATCCATCTGAACTGCGAGATCCACCTGTTGTCATTGCCAAAGCAAGCCAAGCCTATACCGCAGGGATGATTGACTGGACTAACGGAAAGGTCAATTATCTGGAGATTGATTCTCTGCTCGATACTCTTGATCGTCGGTTACTCTAAACCTATGTCCGACTACTCGATGCTAGAACTATTTCGCCAAGAAGTGAAGGTTCAGGTCACTCGCCTGAAGCAGAATTTTATGCTGTTTGAGCATCAGTCTCCGTCTGCAAATGAGATCCAAGATGCACTTCATGCTTTAGAAACGGTGCATGGGTTAGCGCAGATTGTCGAAGTAGAAGCAGCTGTTACGCTCTCTGAAGCGATGCAGAGCCGATTGAAAATCATTCAGCCTGAAAAGCGTTTGGACAGTATAGAGTGCGATCGCTTGATTCAATCAGCAGATTGGCTACTTGAAATGAGCTTATTAGAGGACTCAGAGCGTCACAATTGGATTGCAAATCACCAGCAAGCGATCGTAGAAATCCAGACAAGTCCGACAACAGATTCCTTACCCCTTACTCCAGATTCCCGGACTCAAAGCAATGTTTCTCTTGCTCTGGTTGATTCCCAGATGATGGATCTGTTTCGTTTAGAGGTTGAAGAACAAGCCAAAACCCTCAATCAAGAGTTACTGACCTTAGAAGCAAATCCGACAGTGACCCAACCTTTAGAAGCATTAATGCGTGCGGCTCACTCGATTAAGGGTGCAGCGCGAATTGTCGGCATTGATGCGGCAGTCGGTTTAGCTCATACGATGGAAGATTGCTTTGTCGCGGCTCAGAATCGTAGCTTAACCCTGACTGCTGAACTCGTTGATTCATTGCTGAGTGGTGTTGATCTCTTGCAGTATCTTAGCCAAGTCAGTGATCAGGATTTACCGAACTGGATCGAGCACCACCAAGCCGCGATCGCGGCTGTACAATCGAGCATTCAAACCCTACGACAATCCCCCGCACAAGTCTCTGATGTTGCCTTACTCCCGATAGCATCGCCGCCGCAGAGTCTCAACCTGAATCAGCTTTCTCCGATCCAAAACGGCAAAGATCTGAACTCGTCTGACTCATCAACTCAGGATAGTGCTCCCTCTTCTCAGCGAGTTGTGCGGGTGAGTGCAGATAATCTGACTCGTATGATGGGACTGGCAGGAGAATCGCTGATTGAGGCAAATGCTTTACCTGCTTTTGCGGATAGCTTGAGGCAGGTACGATCGCGACAAATTGAACTCTCAACGACTCTAGAAACCTTAGAGCAGCATGTAAATGCGATGTCGAATAAAGTGACTCAAGCATTATTTGAAACAGTTCGCCAGCAGGAGCAGCAATGCCGAAATCTCCTCAGCGATCGCTTATCAGAACTCGAAGATTTTATTCGTCGTACCACCAATTTATCCGAGCGTCTTTACCAGGAAGTCATTACTTCTCATATGCGACCCTTTGAAGAAGGAATGCAAAACTTTCCTCGGATGGTACGTGACCTAGCTCGTAGTCTCAATAAACAGGTCAAACTAGAAATTATCGGTCAAACAACTTCGGTCGATCGTGATATTCTCGCCAGATTAGAAGCCCCGATCACGCACATCTTACGCAATGCGATCGATCATGGGATTGAGTCCCCTGAAACGCGCGTTGCAGCAGGCAAATCTGCTGAGGGAACAATCCAGATCGAAGCCGCTCATCGGGGTGGAATGCTCGCGATCGCAATTACGGATGATGGAATAGGAATTGATACTCAGAAATTGCGGCAAGCAATCATTGCCCGACAGCTTGTAGCTCCAGAGATAGCCGCAAAACTGAGTCACAGCGAATTGATGGAATTCCTATTTCTACCTGGGTTCTCTCTATCAGAACAAGTGACTGAACTATCCGGTCGAGGCGTTGGACTCGATATTGTTAAAAGTATGGCGCAGGAAGTCGGCGGAACAGTGCGGGTGACTTCTCAGCCAGGCAAAGGAACAGGGTTTTACTTTCAGTTGCCGCTGACCCTCTCAGTTGTCCGAACTTTACTCGTCGATGTCGCAGGAGAAGTTTATGCATTCCCATTGTCGCGCATTGATCAGATTGTCACAGTAGAGCAGTCTGAGATTTTTACGGCTGAAAATCGTCAATACTTCACCTTTGATCAGAATAATATTGGACTAATTCCGCTCTACCAGGTACTAGATTTATCTCGTCCAACGGGCACTTCTGAACGCTCTTGGGTGGTGATGCTCAGTGATCAATCTGCTACTTATGGTTTGATCGTCGATCGCTGTTTGGGAGAGAAAGAACTGGTTGTGCGTCCGCTTGATCCGCGACTCGGAAAAGTTCAGGATGTGAGTGCAGCAGCATTGATGAATGATGGTTCTCTTGTGCTGATTCTAGATGTGTCTGACCTCATTCGCTCCACCAATCGACTCTTACAAAATACGCGCCTTGCAAAAGTCAGCGAACCCCGATCGCTGCAACATCAGCAGAATGCAAAACGAGTCTTAGTCGTTGATGATTCGATCACCGTGCGAGAACTCGAACGGAAGCTACTTCAAAATCATGGCTATGTCGTCGATATTGCAGTCGATGGTATGGAAGGATGGAATGCGGTCAGGTCTTACCCTTATGATCTCGTGATTAGTGATATTGATATGCCGCGAATGAATGGCATTGAGTTGATCAAAGCGATTAAACAACATTCCCGGTTTCACGCAATTCCGGTGATTGTTGTGTCTTATCGCGATCGCGAAGACGATCGAATTCAAGGATTAGAAGCAGGGGCAGATTACTATCTGACTAAAAATAGCTTTCATGACGATACGTTGATTCGAGCGGTTACTGACCTAATTGGCGAGTAGAAGAGATGAGAATTGCAATTGTAAACGATATGGTGATTGCGATTGAGGCGATGCGGCGAGTTCTACTCTCTGTCGCGGACTATCAAGTCGTTTGGATTGCAAAGAATGGAGCAGAAGCGATCGCGAAATGTATTCAGGACACCCCTGACCTGATTTTAATGGATTTGTTCATGCCTGTGATGGATGGCGTTGAAGCAACTCAGCAGATCATGCAGAAAGCCCCCTGTGCGATTCTGATTGTGACTGCCGACATGAAACAGAGCGCAGCAAAAGTATTTGAGGCGATGAGTTATGGTGCGCTAGATGTCGTGAATACGCCGATTCTCGGCAGTTCCGGCGATCCCGAAATGACGCAAGCCCTGCTTCGTAAAATTTCAACGATCGAGAAACTGATCTGCAAATCTGCTCACCCTTCTACTATGATTCGCACAACTCCGACTCGGTCTTTTATGCCGTCTGTTTCTACTGCGCCTGATCTAATAGCGATCGGTGCATCGACAGGTGGTCCTAAAGCTCTAGCAACGATTCTGGCTCCCCTACCCGCTAGCTTTGATGCAGCCATTCTGATTGTTCAGCATATTGATGCACAGTTTGCCGAAGGCTTGATCGATTGGCTGAATGATCAAACAGCACTGACGGTAAAAAAAGCTATGACCGGAGATCGATTGACGAGCGCCACAGCCTTTGTTGCTTGTACGGATGATCATTTAGCGATGCAGTCAAATCGTACTTTAGCTTATGTGAAAGAACCGCTTTACTATCCTTACCGTCCCTCTGTGAATGTTCTGTTTAAGAGTTTGGCACAGTACTGGCGACCGCCTGGAACCGCAATTCTATTGACTGGAATGGGGCGTGATGGAGCCGAGGGATTAAGCCTGCTTCAGCAACAAGGTTGGTACACGATCGCTCAAGATGAAGCGAGTAGCGTTGTGTATGGGATGCCAAAAGCAGCGATCGAGCTACATGCCGCATCAGAAGTTTGGACTCCAACAGAAATTGCTCGCCACTTAACTGCAAAACATTCGTGATGTCCTATGAACGAGCCGATTACAGTCTTACTCATTGACGACCAAACCATCATCGCAGAAGCAGTGCAGCAGATGCTTGCTTCAGAACCCGATATCAGCTTTCACTACTGTAATAATCCACTGCAAACATTAAAAGTGGTGCAAACTTGCCGTCCGACTGTGATTCTCCAAGATCTCGTCATGCCCCAAATAGAAGGGCTGTTGCTCGTTCGACTTTTACGATCGTCAGATGCACCGACTCATCAGATTCCCTTAATTGTTTTATCGAGCAAGGAAGATCCCGTGATTAAAGCTCAAGCTTTTGAGTACGGGGCAAACGATTATCTGGTTAAATTGCCCGATCGCGTTGAACTCCTGGCTCGAATCCGCTATCACTCTAGAGCTTACACCAACTTGCTCAAGCGCGAAGAGGCAGAAGCGCTACTCCGCCAGGAAAATGAGGAACAGGCACTTTATATTGAACAAGTGAATAAAATTACGGACGCAGCTTTTGCTGTGGAGCAAAATCAGTTCGAGGCAAAGCAGTTAGATGAAGTAGTCGATCGACAAGATGAGCTAGGACAACTGGCACGCGTTTTCACCCAGATGGTCAAAACGGTGAAAGTTCGAGAGGCTGAACTGGAGCGATTAAAGGATTCTCTAGCTCGGTTTTTTCCAGAGGAGTATCTGCAATTTCTACGAAAAGATAGTGTGATTGATGTTCAGCTGGGCGACTTTGTTAGTAAAACCATGGCAGTGATGTTTAGTGACATTCGTTCTTTTACGACGATTTCTGAGAACATGTCTCCCCGCGAAAACTTTGACTTTATCAATGCTTACCTCAAACGAGTCAGCCCTGAAATTCGCAATCACTATGGCATTATCGTCAAGTTCTTAGGCGATGGCATGATGGCAGTTTTTCCGGATGGAGCCGATGATGCGATCGCTGCTGGAATTGCCAAGCATCAGCGCGTTTGGGAATATAACCAACAGCGTTTAGCAAGAGGCGATCGCCCTATCCGGATTGGCATTGGAATTCACGTGGGGCATATGATGCTCGGTATGGTTGGGGAAAGTAACCGCATTCAAGGAGATGCTTTTTCTGACAATGTTAATCTCACGTCTCGATTAGAAGGTCTGACGAAAGTTTATGGCAGTGCTCTCCTGATTACTGGGCAAACGCTCGAACAATTGAGCAATCCTGAAGCGTATGACGTTCGTTTTCTAGCCAATACGATCGTGAAAGGACGGACTGAGCCGATTTCTGTGTATGAGATCTTGAATGCTGAAGTCGAAGCAATGCGAACGCTAAAACTCCGGACTCTACCTCAGTTTCAGCAGGGGATTGCTTACTACCAAGATCGCGCCTTGACAGAAGCTAAAACTTGTTTCGAGCAGGTGCTTAGCATTCATCCTGACGATCGTATGGCTCAGCTTTACTGCGATCGTATTGACGCTTTACTATCACAAGGGATTCCTGAAGACTGGCAGAACGTTGGGTCTTTTGAATCATTCTGATTGCGAGCCACAAAGCCCAGAACTGACGATTCTATGAACGAATTGCGATCGCACTGGCATGTCTAGATTTATTGACATTGCAGCATTCGGAGAAACGGGAAGAAGGCGATCGTTAACCTGGCTGCCAGTTTCCCTAAATTGCCAATCAAGTCAATCAACCTGCGGCAAGATAAGATAAATATCGCACTTATCAATTTTTTGGACTTCAATGGCTACTCCTCTCAGCGGCGCTCAAATTCGGCAAACATTTCTTGATTTCTTTGCACAGCGCGGACATCAACCGTTGCCTAGTGCGTCGCTTGTGCCTGAAGATCCAACCGTTCTGTTAACGATCGCGGGAATGCTTCCCTTCAAACCGATTTTTCTGGGTCAGCAAAAATCGGAATTTCCGCGGGCAACGACCTCTCAAAAGTGTATTCGGACAAATGATATCGAGAATGTCGGACGGACGGCTCGACATCACACCTTCTTTGAGATGTTGGGAAACTTTAGTTTTGGAGACTACTTCAAGTCGCAAGCGATCGCTTGGGCATGGGAGTTATCGACGAAAACGTTCGGCTTGCCTCCGGAGCGGATTGTCGTCAGCGTTTTTGAGGAAGACGACGAAGCCTTTGCAATCTGGCGAGATGAAGTCGGAATTCCCGCTCACCGAATTCAGCGCATGGGTGCGAAAGATAATTTCTGGAATTCAGGGCCTACAGGACCGTGTGGTCCTTGCTCAGAGTTGTATTACGACTTTCATCCAGAATTGGGAGACGACCATATCGACCTCGAAGACGACACGCGATTTATTGAGTATTACAACCTGGTTTTTATGCAATACAACCAGGACATTGATGGAAACTTAACGCCACTCCAGAATAAGAACATTGATACTGGAATGGGCTTAGAGCGGATGGCACAGATTTTGCAGAAAGTGCCGAACAACTACGAAACGGATTTGATTTTCCCGATCGTTCAAACTGCCGCAAAGATCGCTGGCATTGACTACTCAACCGCAGATGAATCAACAAAAGTCTCGCTCAAAGTCATTGGGGATCACATTCGAGCAGTCGTGCATATGATTGCAGACGGCATCACGGCATCGAATGAAGGGCGGGGCTATGTGCTGCGGCGATTAATCCGGCGGGTCGTTCGACAAGGGCGATTGATTGGCATTGATCGAGATTTTACAACTGATGTTGCCGAAACTGCGATCGCGCTTTCTGAATCGGCTTATCCGAATGTCCGGATGAAAGAAACGGTTGTGAAATCGGAACTCAAGATCGAAGAAGAACGGTTCCGTAAAACGCTCGATCGCGGCGAAAAACTACTCGAAGAAATTCTGAACCGAGAAACCAAGCAAATCTCTGGCAAAGATGCGTTTGAGCTATACGATACTTACGGCTTCCCGGTGGAACTCACAGAAGAAGTCGCGATCGAGAAAGGCTTAACGGTCGATATGAAAGGCTTTGAAGCTGAAATGCAAGCCCAACGCCAACGCGGTCGCGATGCTCACAAAACCATTGATTTAACCGTTCAAGGAACCTTAGATACCTTAGCTGAAAACTTACAAGGCACTGAGTTTCTAGGCTACAAGCAACCTTCTACTCAAGCTGAAATTCAACTCTTGTTAGTCAATGGTGAACCTGTTGATCGAGTCGAAGCGGGTACAGACGTTCAGGTGATCTTAAATCAGACTCCGTTCTATGCAGAATCGGGCGGACAGATTGGCGATCGCGGTTATCTCTCTGGCGAGGATCTGGTGATTCGAGTCGAAGATGTGAAGAAAGAATCGGCTTTCTTTGTTCACTTTGGACGAGTTGAGCGTGGCACAGTTCGATCTGGCGATAAAGTCACGGCGCAAATTGATCTCTCGTGTCGTCGTCGAGCGGCTGCAAATCACTCTGCAACGCACCTACTTCAAGCGGCACTGCGGAAGATTGTCGATGAAGGCATTTCTCAAGCTGGATCGCTAGTAGACTTCGATCGCTTAAGATTCGATTTCAACTATTCCAAGCCACTCACCTCAGAGCAAATTCAGCAAATTGAAGAACAGATCAATACCTGGATTGCAGAAGGTCATCAAGCTGAGATTGCAGTCATGCCGATTGCCGATGCTAAAGCAAAAGGTGCGATCGCAATGTTTGGTGAAAAGTATGGCGATGAAGTTCGTGTCATCGATTTTCCTGGCGTTTCGATGGAACTTTGTGGCGGAACTCACGTTGCGAACACCGCTGAAATTGGACTCTTCAAGATTGTGTCTGAAACGGGCGTTGCAGCGGGGATTCGTCGGATTGAAGCAATTTCTGGAGCATCGGTGCTGGAATATTTGAATGTTCGAGACAGTGTAGTGAAAGATTTGAGCGATCGCTTTAAGTCGAAGCCTGAAGAGATTCCCGATCGCATTACTGCTCTACAAACCGAGCTTAAAAACACTCAGAAGCAACTCGAAGCCGTTAAGGGACAATTAGCGATCGCGAAAGCTGATCAACTTCTGGCTGAAGTTGACACTGTTGGCGACTTCAAAGTGCTTGTTTCTCAGTTAGAAGCTGTTGATCCCGCTTCTTTACAAAAAGCAGCCGAGCAATTGTTGCAGAAGATGGGTGAAGGAGCAGTCGTTTTAGGATCTGTCCCAGAAGCCGGAAAAGTCAGCTTTGTGGCTGCCTTTAGTCCGGCTGTTGTCAAGCAGGGAATGCAAGCTGGAAAATTAGTCGGCGCGATCGCGAAAATCTGCGGTGGCGGTGGCGGCGGTCGTCCAAATCTTGCACAAGCAGGTGGACGAGATGCAAGTAAGTTATCCGAAGCTTTGACAGAAGCAAAGAATCAACTGAAAGCTGGATTAGTCAAGTAGAGTAACATTGGTTTTTCACGAGGGAAACGATTGAGTCATTGCATTTCGACTTTGCTCAACGCTCAAAATCCGAGGGATGTGTGAGTTGAGTGAAGTCGAAATCCAGACCCAACCAAGGAACACAACTCAATCACTATGCTCCTGAAGGGGAAGCGTTCAAGGTACAATTTAACCCCAATAGTTCAAGCAGGTAGAACATGAACCAGCCTACATCAATGCATCAAGTTCTGAACTACTGGTTTGAATACTGTCCCTCGAATGCCGTTCTTGCTCAGTTACCGAATCTAAACGACTCCTTCGATCGTTGGTTTGGGGGCAAAGAAGACGATATACAGCAATCCCTGTGGGATTCAGTATCGCCGGAGACAGAAACCTGGACGGATACACTTGAGGGACAACTCGCCAGAGTAATCCTCTACGATCAAATTACTAGAGGTTGCTTTCGGCGGACTGCAAGAGCATTTGCTTTTGATGAGCAAGCACTTTTTTGGGCGAATCGTTTTCTCGAATCTACCCCTCTGGGTGACATGGGCTTAGCTTCTCCGATTTGTCTGAGTCATCAATTTATGGTTCTCATTTGCCTGAGCCATTCAGAAAACAAAGAAACTCAGGAACGCTCTCTGCACTTAAGTCAGCAGTTTGCCCAAGAAGTACTGACTCAGAACTGGTTGAGTGAGAAGGTCAAGCAGCAACTCGCTCAAGTTGATCCTGAAGCACAACAACACCATAAAGTCATTCAGCACTTCGGCAGATTTCCACATCGTAATCGCGCATTAAATCGACAATCAACCCCCGAAGAAGAGCAGTTTTTACAAGGTAATTTACCCCAGTGGATGTATAGTCAACAACAGTCACTATAATTGCTGATTTTCTGCCGAAATAATTGTTTCTTTTCTTACAAAAACGAACCAGTATTCTCCTCGATTTGTACCATTGTTTAATAGCTTGCGTCTTTAATTTAACCTTTTAGAGAAACATTTTTTGCCTCTTCAAGGGCAAGCCTGATGTGATTGTTATTATTCTACTTTGCGGTATCACATACTAAGTGTCCTAATAGTCTTCAGGCTTTACAAAGTCTGAAGACTAATGCTAGAAAGTTTCTATAACTACATAGTGTATCTACCTAAATCAAGCCTATTCGATAGCTCACTTCGTTCAAGTGAGTATAGGGGGCTTAAATAGCAATTTTCTACCGTCATTTTCTACTGCTGCTCTAGAGGCTAAAGCACTCAGGCTATAGTTTCGTTGCAACGTGAAGCGATCTCTAACGTCAGAAGCAATGGAAGCAGTTCGATCGATTGGATTGCTTCAATAGTCTTATCCCTAACGACACGACAGCACTTATGGAAGTAAAGGATTTAACACAATGTCCTGTCAAGGACATTGTGAATGTGTATCTGTCTAAATCTGCGATGAATCGATCGAAAGATCCTCGGCAAAATCGCCTTTTCTATTCCATGTCTCCCGTTGGTCATCGTTTTCTAGAAAACATTGATTCAGAAGATCCTCAGTTTGAAGCGATTTCTTCGCTAGCAAAACAGGTTTCTAAAGTCCTTGAGAGCAACTGTAAACAGGGGTTTGAAAATCGCCTCAAAGCTTACTGGGCATCGAATCTACCAGCTTATCCTGTTTGCTCGATTCGAGATTCTGCTTTTGGTGCGGTCTTGGATGAAGTTTGGTTTGCGTTTTTTGCTAGAGCCTGCCCTAACCCCGATCTTGTAGTCAAAGCGGCTCATAACATCTTGATGGTCGTCAAGAACAGGGAAACAGTTGATATAAAATCTAGGCGAAATGCGATCGCATTAGTGGCTGATGCTGTGAAGCTAGGACTCAACCCTCAATTAGAGTTGCAGGAAATAGAGTTGCAGGAAACTTTTACTAACATTCATGAGGTGATCTTTGCACTCATTGTTTCGAGTGTGGATGAACTGAGCGAGGGCTTTGCACATACGGTGATCGCTCTCGCACAACATGCCCCAACTCCGACAAGTTTGGATGAATTTGCACTCGCTTTTTATGAAGCATTGAGGTTATATCCGTTATTCACGCGATCGACAAGACCTAGCAATGATAATACCTGTCTATACAGCCTCAATTACGTAAACTATCACCGTCGAACTGATATTTTTGGCAAAGATGCGCTTCAATACAATTGGCAGCGCTGGCAAGCTAAAAACTGGCTTGGACAAACGTTTATTTTTGGTGTTGCCAGCAATCGATCCTGTCCGGGACGCGGCAGCGCGATCGAGATGGTTCCAAGAATGGTTCAAGTTTGGATGCAGACTTACCAAACGCAGAGCTACATTCGCCACACCAGAAATTTACCCTGTGGCGGGCTTGCGATCGTAACTCCAATCGGTAAACGTGTGCCTTGGTTCTTATCCTGGCTGCATTTTGGGGCATGGATTTATTCACATGCAAGCTTTTGCTTGATTCAAAGAGCTTGGGTTAACCATCAAAATGCTAAAGCTTCCAACAAACGCCGTGAAGCCGATCACTATTATGCATCGCTCAAGGCTTTGCGAATTCCAGCAGCAGCTTCACACGGTTCGGTTCAACCCTCTCGTTTATCCGCAAAGAGCTAGGTCTTTTGCACGAGGTTATTGTCAAACTGAACATTATTTAGGTGCCGTCGAACCATGCAAGTCACTGTAGCAACCAATCAAGGTGTATCAGAAACTCTAGCGAGCCTCTCTCAATTCAATACAAAGTGGGGAGAGCGGTGGCCTTTTATTGCAGAGCATCGCCTGATTTCAGCCTGCGATCGCCAATTTGTCAGAGATCAACTGCCGCAAATTTTAGCCGCAGAGGCAGATCCAAGAGCCGCGATCAATTCGTTCTTGCAAGACTTTCATCCTGACATCACGGATAATCCCAACCAATTAGCGGCTTATCTTGCTCTGCTGACCTATTTAGCATTAGGATTTCGTCGCCCTTATATCGAAAAAGATCCTGAAAAGCTAGCAGCCACCCCGATCGTCAGTGAGCAGTCAATTCAATTTCCAGAAAAGCTATCGACGCTCTGGACAGTCGTCGCAAAGCGCTTGGGAATTGAAGCATCCACCTCGCTCACCGCGCTGGTTTACTGCAACTTTTCCTGTAACCTGTCCGATCTGCCGATTTATACCGATCCGTTGGAGGAACTTCACAATATCGATCGCTTAATTCTGCATCAGCGAACTCGGTTAGCACAATCTGCGATGCAGTTTTGCAATCACGAGAATGTTCAGCATCGACAGATGTATTGCGAATTTCTCAAGATATTTCTGTACTCTGAAATTGTGGGTCGGCGAATTTGTGCCTGGGCTGAAACAGCCCTGAACGCTTTCGTCACACATCAATCTCCTGAAAGAGTGGCAGATTGTTTAGCGGTGATGATTCGATGGTCGATCGAAGCGTTGACGCAGCACTTAGAAGCAAACCAAGACATCCCTAAAGAAGCACTCGCGATCGCTCAATTTACTCCTGCAATTAAGCTTTCAGAACGTAAAAGCACGCCTGGTGTCACAGGATTTTTGGTTCCTTTTCTGGATGAGTTTTTCGGCTTTACGTCTGAGTCAAGCCCGTACCTGGAGAAAGTAAGAGCATCCCGCTCTTTTCTCCTACCGGAACTGGCTGCAATCTTAGAGTCTTGTCAGACACATGCTCCATTTGACACAATTTGTGCTCAAATGCCGCCTGCACAAAAAGCGCAACTCGAATCCCTAAAACTTACCTTATGGGAAGTGATGAAGGAATGGCGCATTTTTCATCGCAATCAAGTGGGTCGATTTCTAGCAAAAGGTGTGGAATCTCAACACACTACACCCAGACTCAAGACCTTTCTCCGCAATTTTATTCAAAACATGAATGAACGGATGCGAGCATTCGAGGCAGAGCAAAAATCCGAAGCCTATTCTCTGAACTATGGCAGTCAGGGCAAAGCTCATGAGGCAGACCATTTGTGAATCGTTTTCTGAATCTGCGAACAAAATCGCTCAACTTTTTCTTGAGTCAGCGACTCGGCTTCGTAGCAGGTCAACATTCCAAACCGACACCTAGGAGCACACATGCCCAAAATTGCCATCTTGAGCACCCGTTTCACAGGTTGCCACAACAGGAGGTAATCAACCCACCAAGGCGAATTGAGCGATGTAATCGCAAGCGCTCTCTGAAGGTTGTGAAGTTTTGGCTGGAGTAAACCACCCGGCTGAGGCGCATGGTCGAAAGCAAGACCCGGTGACCACACTCGATCAAACCAACCTTTGAGAATGGCAGGTAGACTAAACCACCAGGTTGGAAAGACAAGCACAACTGCTTCAGCAGCAAGCAACCGTTCAACCTGTGGCTGAACAGTCGTTGCATCGAACGGAGGCTGAAAATAGCTTTGACGTTCACTGCTCGTGATCACTGGAGAGAAGCTGTTTTGATAGAGATCCTCGATTTCGACTTCGTGACCTGCGGCAGTGAGTGCCGCGATCGCAGAATGTGCCATGGTGTAGCACAAGCTATCTGGAAGTGGATGAGCAATGACAACAAGACATTTCATAGCAAAGTTAATTGATAGAACTTGGAGTTTGCATCGTACGCTGATGAAGAAAATCTCAGCAGCTTCTTCACTTCAATGTCATCACCCTACTTGGGCGCATCCAATCTACTGTTGAGGGCGGATTTGGTGGATCGGAATCTGAACTACAAATTCAGTCCCGTGATCAGGAGTAGAGTGACAAATGATCTGCCCACGATGCTTTTCAGTCACAATTTGATAACTAATCGACATGCCCATCCCTGTTCCTTGACCGATCGGTTTAGTTGTAAAAAATGGGTCAAAAATTTGTGCCTGAATCGATTCTGGAATTCCAATCCCATTATCTGCAAAGCGGATAATCGCTTGCTGATCCTCGGTGACTGCCGTAGTAATCTGAATGGTCGCAGGATGAGATGGAATTCGCGATCGCTTCTCTTCCACAGCATCGATCGCATTGGTGAGAATATTCATAAACACTTGGTTGAGTTGTCCAGCAAAGCATTCAATGAGGGGAAGTGCCCCATAATTTTTGATGACTTCAATTTCAGAGTCACTTTGCCTTGATTTGAGACGATTTTGTAGAATCATCAACGTACTCTCAATCCCATCATGAAGATTGACAGGCTTAAATTCGGACTCGTCCAACCGAGAAAACAAACGCAGTGATTTCACAATTTCTCGAATTCGCTCAGTGCCAACCTGCATCGAGTCTAAAAGCTTAGGTAAATCGTGGCGAACAAAATCGAGATCTAGGTCTTCGATTTTCTCTGAGATTGCATCCGTCGATTCGGGGTAGCTTTGCTGATAGAGCGTCACAAGCTCTAATAAACCGCGAGCGTATTCATCCACATAATTCACATTGCCATGAATGAAGTTGACCGGATTATTGATCTCATGAGCAATTCCTGCGACCAACTGCCCCAAACTCGACATTTTTTCACTCTGAATCATCTGGGCTTGAGTTTGCCGTAGCTCTTTCAAGGTTGCTTGGAGTGTCTTGCTCTTGCTCCGACTTTGCTCATAGAGATCGGCTTGATTAATTGCGATCGCGAGTTGATCGGCAACTGCCTGAACTAGCTCAACTTCTCGATCTGTCCAGGTATGCTGCTGTTGCTGATGGTCACAGAGAATCATGCCGATCTGTTCCCGTTGAGTTTGAATGGGAACACAGAGCCGTGACTGAACTCCCGATGCCATCAGAGAGGCTCGATGGCTCGGTTCTTGATAGCTCTCGGCTTGATCAATGCGAATTGTATCTAGGTGGGGGATAATTTCATCCGTTGAGCCAATGAGATCAGGTGAACAGGAACCCACCAAACTCGATTGATGATGAGATTGATCAGCGACAACCTTCCAAACCGCAGGCGTTACGCTCGGATCGTACCAAGTAAAGGCGCACCAATCGACTTGGAGTAATGTGTAAAGCTCCTGAATCGTAGTTTCGAGAATACTGTTCACATCGAGTGAATTCCGGATCTGATTCGTTAACCGATTGATCAAGGCTTGACGTTCCGCATACTCTCTGAGTGCAGCTTCGGCAGTATTCCGCTCCATTTCTACGCCAACTCTTGCCGCAAAAAGTTGCAAAATAGATTGAGCGGTTTCCACATTCTCGGCGAAATGTCGCGTATCGATGACCCCGATCGTTCCGATCGCTTGACCTTGAGAATCGGTAATCGCTGCACCGAGATAGCTTTCAGCCTGTAAAGTCGCGAGATTGGGGTCATCTGGAAATTGAGTTTGCAGCGATTCTAGAAAGAGACCCACTTTGTTCTGCAACACATATTCGCAAGGTGTTTTCGCCAGATTAAAAGTATAAGGCTCGGCAAAGTGTTGCCCTGTCCAGAACACCAGCATGTCACACTGAGAATAAGTTTGATCAGTACACTGAGTAATAAAAGCGTACTGCGTTTGAAAAATCTCACTCAGCGATCGCACACAACTGCGAAAGAACTCGTCTCCCGTTTTTGACACGGTTTCTTCCACAATAAAGCGAAGTGCCGCTTGCTGCTGTTTGGAGGCATGAATATCTCGGATAATGCCTTGCACAGACGTGATTTTTCCGTCTGCATCTTGAATCGGAACCATGTTGATCGATGACCATAGCCAGTTCCCTTGTTGGTACTGTCGCCGAAACTCAATACCTGAATGTTTTTTGCCTGTTTCAACCGCTTGTTGACTTGCCATGAGACATCCAGGCAGATCGTCAGGATGAGCAAGTGGAGCAAACGATCGACCCACCCACTTGTCTGGCGAATGACCGTACAGGGTATAGAAACCGGGAGAGAGGTAAGTAATCGTACCGTCTAGAGTCCAGGTTGTGATTAAATCATTCGCATTTTCAACTAAATGACGGAATTTTGCTTCACTTTTTGCCAGAGTGGCATAAGCTTGCTGTTGTTCCATGTCTGTTTGGATGCGATCGCTGATGTCGATAGCACTGATCAGGACTTGATCAATCTGTTCGTCTTGATTTTTCAGGGGATTGATCGTGATCTGCCACCAACTTTTCTGTCCATTGCGATCGAAGCTTTGTTCAAAAGTAATCGGCTGATTTGAGTGAATACACTGCCAACAACAGTCGTGATAGATTCGGGTAGTTTCTGTTGGTAGAGCTTCGTTGAGGGTTTGACCAATTAAATGCTCGATGTCAACCGAACTCATCGCAGCAAATTTTGAATTTGCTGCGACGTAGCGAAATGTTTGTTCTTGCTTTAAGACTTCTAGCAGAGCAAGCCCATAACTTACTCCTTCCCAAAGATGGTTTAGAAGTTGAAGTGGATTTTGTTTCAGACCGATGGGAAAACGATGTAACTCCAAGAGCCTGTAATTGACATCTGCCATAAGTAAGAGAAAGGAAGTTTCACCCAGAATTCCCTTCTTGAGAAAAGAGTTGAACTTTTCTCAAGAATTCTTGTCCGGGGGGAGAACTTAAGTCATGCTCTTACATCAAGTAATGTTTTTAACTCAGTACGAATCTTGGTAATTTGTGAGATGAACTGAGTCATCTCACAAATTACGATCGCTTAACTCATCACCCAATCAACGAGCAATCTCACTCCATATCCAGTCGCGCCTGCTCCGTTGTAGCCATTCTCTTTATCTGCCCAAACGGGACCTGCTACATCTAAATGCGCCCAAGGCGTATCTTTGACAAATTGCTTCAGAAAGATTGCGGCGGAGATAGCACCACCAGCACGCGCACCCGTGTTTTTCATATCTGCAATGCCCGACTTCATACTCTCGAAGTACTTCTCTTCCATCGGCATCCGCCACAGTTTTTCACCGGACTCTCCACTGGCTTTGAGCAGCTGATCTGCGAGTTCATCGTTCGGACTCCACAAGCCCGCAATGTTATCACCCAAAGCAATCACACAAGCTCCGGTCAACGTTGCGAGATCGACGATCGCGTCTACTTCCAGTTTCTCGGTATATACCAATGCGTCTGCAAGGGTTAATCGTCCTTCTGCGTCGGTGTTATTGATCTCGATCGTTTTGCCATTTGAGGCGGTGAGAATGTCGCCTGGGTGAATGGCTCGCCCGCTGATCATATTTTCAGTGACGGCAGTAATAAAATGCACTTCGACATCGGGTTTGAGTTGAGCGATCGCTTTTGCGGCTCCTAAGGTTGCGCCTGCTCCTCCCATATCGGTTTTCATCATTTCGATGCCGCTGCCAGCCCCTTTAATATTCAAACCGCCCGAATCGAAGGTCAGTCCTTTACCGATAATTGCCAGTTTTCGTCTCGGTGTACCTTGCGGCTTATAGGTCAGATGGATGAATTTAGGTGGCAAATCAGAAGCTTGAGCAACGCCAAGAAATGCGCCCATGCCGAGTTTTTCACAATCCTCTTTTTCGAGAATTTGAATTTCTAAACCATGCTCATTCGCGATCGCTAACGCCGTTTCTGCCATCGTGATCGGCGTAACGTAATTTGCAGGAGCCGCAACGAGTTCACGGGCTAGGAATACACCCGAACAGATTTGGCGAGCTTTTTGAATCGCCGCTTCTTGACCTACCAAACCTAGCAGTTCGACGGATTCGATTTTGCCATTTTGATCCGGCTCTGATTTGAAGCGCACATCTTTATACAGCGCAAGTTCGAGTCCTTCTACGATCGGGTAGTGTTCTAGATATGTGGATATATGGCAGAATGAAAACGATGTGTTAGAGGGCTGAGTCGAGATGGTCCTAGAACCTGTTCAATGTCCCGATTGCCAGAGTGTGGATGTCGTTAAGCATGGTCGCAGTGCTGCTGGAAAACAACGGTATTGTTGCCGTAACTTAGAGTGTTCGAGACGATCATTTATCTTGAACTTTAGCTATCGAGGACGACTGCCTGAAGTCAAAGCGCAAATCAGCGACATGGCAATCAACGGCAGTGGTATTCGTGATACCGCCAGAGTGTTGAAGATTAGCCCAACGACTGTGATTGAAACGCTGAAAAAAAGTCAAGTCAACTTGAACAAGTAAACATAAGTCTGCTCGAACAGCACCAACCGGATAACACGGCAGTCATGGTCGTCAGAGTCGAGGCGGCGGAGATGGACGAGATGTGGAGTTTTGTCGAGTCAAAGCAGCATCAACGATGGTTGTGGCACGCGATTGACCATCAAACTGGAAAAGTCCTTGCCTATGTGCTAGCCACCCATGAAGACTCAGCTCTTAAGCAACTTCAGCAACTGTTAGCTCCTTTTTCGATTCAACGGTTTTACACCGATAGTTGGGGAGCTTACTTGCGATTGCTAGATGAGCAGCACCATACGGTTGGCAAAGCCAACACACAGCGCATTGAGCGGAAACATCTAACTTTGAGAACTCGGATCAAGCGGCTTGCCAGAAAGACGATCTGTTTTTCCAAGACTGAGAAGATGCATGATACTGTGATTGGATTATTCATCAATCGTCATGAGTTCGGGCGAGCAGTATAACGTTATGCCCACACATCTAGAACACTACCCTACGATCGCTTGCGTCGTCGCTGCTGCATCCTCAACGGTCGGGAAACTGAGTGCAAGCGTTTTACACCGTTCGCGCTTTGCCAATTTTGCAACCGATGCAGCCGCTTGGCGGAGCTTTTCTAATTTCAGATCGTCAGGGTTGCCGAGTCCAACTAATAGAATCTTACGGATAGAACTGCCTGCGATACGAGTTGAGGCAGTATTGCCTAATTTGCCCTTAAATTCTACCTCTGCAATTAATTCTGCGATCGCACCGGACAATTTTTGATCGAGCGCAGCGACATCGCCAGATAATTCTGCGCCTTCAAATAACGCGATCGCTAGACCATCTCCTGACCAATCGAGGAGCGACGTTCCCGTGACTGTTACGTTCATATCTATCCCTAAATCGTGGGTTCTTAATGTCTGATATTCAGTATCGATCAAAACGCTCGAAACCGTCGCGAAATGTCATACGTAATACTTTCATTGAATGTGCTGATTTATTCCTCATCTTCGGTGAATCTTTGCTATAACTGCTTAGAGTTCTGCGTAGATCTGCCCCCTTTTCCAGGAAGAGTTTGAATGCTGAAGCAACTGTTGAAAGAGCGGCGTTTTTGGTTGATGTTAGCGGGTGGCGCGGGTGCGATCGGGTTGATTGCAGGAGCGTTATTACCCGTTGAGAAACTCAAAGAAGCGTCTCAAGCACCGAATGGCTTAATGGGATCGCTTCAGTCGTTTCAGGGACAATCTGAGGGGAGCGGAATCGGCACACCGAGCCAAGTCATCAGTCCTTTGGTGACAAAGCCTGCAGGAGAACGGACAGACGCTCTAAAGTTTGCTGCCGATCGGTCGAGCACGATGCTAGAGCGCAATCGCGCCCGCTATTTGTTAGCAACAGATTTTATTTCACAAAAGCAAGGCGATAAAGCGCTAGAGCAGTTAAAAGATTTAGAGCAAAATTATCCAGTTTTGGCAGCGCAGATTGGGGTGAAACGTGCTCAGGCATATGAAGTCGCAGGCAAACGCCAAGAAGCGGCTCAGGCATGGCAAGCAGTCGTGAAAAAATACCCGAAAGAGCCTGCCACGGTAGAAGCTCTCTTTGAGTTAGGCAAAAAAGATCCTCAATATTGGAATCAAGCGATCGCTCAATTTCCCTCTCATCCGAGAACCGTTGAGATTGCTAAAACGCTTTTAAAGAAAAATCCGAAACAGCTTCCATTGCTGATGCTGGTTGCGAAATATGGCATCACCAGCGACGGGTATACGGCATTAATGGATAAATTGGTTGCCGAGTTTGGTAGCCAGTTAAAGCCTGAAGATTGGGACGCGATCGCATTTGGATACTGGGAAAATCAAGTGTATGACAAAGGTGCGATCGCGTATTCGCGCGCGCCTCAAACTCCCTTAACGGCTTATCGATCTGCGAGAGGATTACATCTCAGCGGCAAGCCGGGGGGAGAGCAACGCTACCGCCAAATGATTCAACAATTTCCGCAGTCGGATGAAGCTGGATTAGCCTTGACTCGGTTGGCTCAGTTAGCAGAAACGCCGCAAACCGCAATCGCTTATTTGGATCAAATTGCTCAGAATTTTCCCGATCGTGCGCCGACTGCCTTAGTTGAGAAGTCAAAACTCCTCGACAAAATGAAAAGCGAAAAGACAGCGGCTCAAGTTCGTCAGTTGGTTTTGACTCAATATGCTCAATCCGATGCTGCCGCAGAAATGCGCTGGACTTATGCTCAGCAAGCTGCCAAAGCAGGCAATATCAAACTGGCAAAACAGTGGGCAGAGCCAGTTCTGACGAACAATCCGACCAGTGAAGTTGCCGCTGAAGCTGGATTCTGGGCGGGTAAATGGGCACAAAAATTGGGCGACAATGATCAAGCAGCCCAACTGTTTCAGAAAGTGCTCAGTGAGCATTATGAGTCTTATTATGCTTGGCGATCGGCTGCAATTTTGGGCTGGAATGTCGGCGACTTCAATACGGTACGATCGCTGAATCCAAAAGTAGAAAAACCTAGTCTCCGAGCCGAATTACCAGCCGGATCTCCAGCGCTAAAAGAACTTTATCAGTTAGGTCAAGAACGCGATGCTTGGTCGCATTGGCAGATTGAATTTCGGAATCGAGTTCAACCTTCGATCGCCGAACAGTTTACCGATGGTGTGATGCGATTGGGTGTGGGCGAAAATCTAGACGGACTGTATATGATTGGGAGTCTGCGCGATCGCGAAAAAGCAGAAGAAAAAGCTCAGTATGAACAATTGAGAAAACAGCCTGCGTATTGGCAAGCACTGTATCCTTTTCCGTTTGTGAATTACATTGAAAACTGGTCACAGCAACGGCAAATGAATCCGATGCTCGTGACAGCTTTGATTCGGCAAGAGTCCCGATTTGAGCCAGATATCAAATCGAGTGTGGGTGCTGTGGGATTGATGCAGGTGATGCCTGAGACGGGAGCTTTCATTGCAAATAATATCAAGGTGAAAGAGTACAAACTCAGTGATCCTGAAACGAGTATTCAGTTTGGAACCTGGTATTTGGATCATACGCATTTGGAGTATAACAACAATTCGATGCTAGCCGTAGCAAGCTATAATGCTGGGCCTGGTGCAGTTGCAGGCTGGCTTGGCAAAGCAAAATCGCAAGATCCAGATGAGTTTGTTGAAGCGATTCCTTATCCTGAAACCTATGGATATGTGAAAGCAGTGCTCGGTAACTATTGGAACTATTTGCGGCTGTACAATCCTGAAATTTCTCAGAAAGTTGCTCAGGTAAAACGCGATCGATAGAAATAGATTTGCTTTGGTTAAAGTCTACTCTAGTGATCCCGTTCAGTCTCCCGAATCAGTCCGCTTGACTTGATTCGGGATCAAATTTGATCGGCATCAAAAGTTGACTGCAAGCACGTTAGAAATCGGAAAGACTGAGCTTTTCACAAACATTACTGACAATAATTATTAATACACTTGATTCCAGAACCAGAATAATTGATAATTTTGAGCGACGAAGTTTGAGCGATCGACTTCTCGTTTATTCTCAAAATCTGCGATGCCAGCTTCTAATCTTTTTCAACATTTAAGCCGACGACAATTGATCCAATTAGGGCTGTTATCCGGTGTAGGACTCGCTGGCTCAGCTTTTGGAATCAACCTGCTCGCTCAGTCAAAAAACCGTCAAAACGTGATTGTTCCACCGTTTGACATTCCTCAAACCAAAGATGCAGCGAATCCGGCGGCTGTTTTGCGCGATTTTGATTACGGCACAGTTACTCAGGAAAATGGGCGAACGGTTAGAGAATTTCGAGTCGAAGCCCGCACCTCGGCGCTGCAACTCAATCAATCCACGTCTTTTGTCACTTGGAATCTGAACGGACGAGTTCCAGGACCAACCTTTCGGGCAACCCAAGGCGATCGCATTCGCGTGATTTTCTACAACAAAGCCGGGCACTCGCATTCACTTCACTTTCACGGAGTCCACTCGGCTGAAATGGATGGTGTAAAACCTGTCAAACACAATGCTGTTCAGATCTACGAATTTGACGCAGAGCCATTTGGAGTCCATCTTTATCACTGTCATATCGAGCCAATCTCGCGACATGTAGGCAAAGGTCTATACGGTATGTTCATTGTTGATCCCCCGACTCCGCGACCGCCTGCCGATGAAATCGTGTTGATCATGGCAGGCTATGACGTCAATGACGATCGTAAAAACGAGCTTTTTGCTTTCAATGGCTTGCCGGATTACTACATGAAGCATCCAATTCCCATCCAGCAAGATCAACTGATTCGGCTCTATGTCTTGAATCTCATCGAATTCGATCCAGTTGCAACGTTTCATCTCCATGCCAACATGTTCCGGGTCTATCGCACAGGACGCACCTTAGAACCGAGTGAAGAAACCGATGTGATTACGATGGGAACCGCAGAACGGCATATTTTAGAGTTTAGTTTTCATCACACGGGCAAATTTATGTTCCATCCGCATCAAGACTACATCGCGGAATCTGGCTGCATGGGCGCGTTTGAGGTGATTGCGAATTCAAAAGCTTAGCTGAACTTAATAATCACATTATTGACAAAGATTCTACTTAAGCTACACAATGACTAAATTCAATCCCTGAGATAGGTTTTTTCCTATAAAACGATCTCTTTCTGTCTTCATCAACACCATCATGCTGAAACAACTTAAATTCCTTGCTTATTTCCTATGCGCTCTAGGATTGAGTGTGCTCATCGCCTGTAGTTCTCAGACTGCGAACAATACAAGCTCTGCTCCTACAACAACGACAACCGCGAGCCAGCCTGCACATGGCGGCAGAAAGATTAACATTAACAGTGCGATCTTGTCCGAGCTAGATAAGCTAGAAGCAAAGCTCGGTGTTCCTGCGCTTTCTAATAAAATCCAAGCAAGTCGTCCCTATGGAAAAACGGAAGAGTTAGTTGCTAAAAATGTGATCAATCAAGCTCAGTTTGATCAAATCAAAGACATGGTGACGATCGAGGATATTAAACTCGAAGGTGAAGCCAGAGATGTTGATTACATGACGAAGCTCGGTTTGATGAAAGGGCATCTCTATGTTGCAAAAGAGCTACTTGACCTGCAAAAGCCGGATCAAGCAGAACCTCATATTGGGCATCCTGTCGAAGAGATTTATGCCGATGTGGAAGAGCAACTGAACGATCGCAAAGTTCCAGAATTCAAAGATCCGCTGATTGCACTGCAAGATGAAGTCAAGGCAGGTGCAAAAAATGCGAGTAAAGTTGCTTCTGGCTATGATACTTCGATCAAGGCAATTGATACCGCCATCAATGCGTTACCCGAATCGCAACGTCAAAATCCTGCCTTTGTCTTGCAAGTCATCAATGGATTATTAGATACTGCAAACTCAGAGTATGGAGCCGCGATCGCAAATAATAAAATTACTCAAGTGATTGAATACCAGGATTCGCGCGGCTTTGTGCTTTATGCAAATGAACTCTATAAGGGCATTTCTGATGCAATGCTGAAGACGCAACCGGACGCTCATCAAGTCATTTCAACGAAAATGGCTGAACTGACCACAACCTGGGCAGCAGTTACACCTCCTGCAACTCCTGCTAAAACCAGTGATCAGGTTTCAGCGCTCGTCAAAGAGATTGAGGGCAACACTCAAAAGGTAGCCAAGGCTTCTTAAAAGCTAAATTCTATATGTGGCAAGGAGTCAGAGTTCTTGTAAAACTCTGACTCCTAAGGATTGAATGTTATTTGGAGTGATTATGGATCTGAGTTCTGCAATCCCTACCTTTGTGATTACCCTACGTGAAGGTGTTGAAGCTGCTTTAATTGTTGGCATTGTTTTGGCATACCTGAATAAAGCGAATCGACGGAATTTGAAAGGTTGGGTTTGGGCTGGCGTTGGTGTTGGGCTGGCTGCAAGTGGAATGATTGGAGTGTTATTTGGATGGATTGTAGAACAGGCAGGCACAGCAGGAGTTTCGATCGAGCAATTTTTAGAAGCCAGTTTTAGTGTGCTTGCGATCGCTTGTTTGAGTTGGATGCTGATTTGGATGACTCGGAATGCCCGATCGCTGAAGCAGGATGTGGAAGGTGCGATCGCATCAACCATCAAACAAGATGCTCAAGCAGGTTGGGGGATCTTTGGACTGATCTTTTTTGCCGTTGTGCGAGAAGGATTTGAAACCGTTTTATTTATTGCAGGGAAGTTTCAGCAGGGAGTCGTTCCAACTCTAGGAGCATTGGCTGGTATCGGGTTTGCCACTGGTATTGGAGCACTGCTGTTTCGATATGGAGTTCGGCTAGATATCCGGAAGTTCTTTATGATTATGGGCATCTTGCTGTTGATGATTGTTTCTGGCTTGGTTGTCACAGCACTGGGACATTTTGATGCTGGCATGAACGCATTAGCTCAAGTCGATCGCAAATCGGCTTCGCTTTGTTTTTACTATGAACGATTTGCGAAACCTCAAGATCGAGATTGTGTTTTAGGTCCAATGGTGTGGAATTTCAGCAAGATCATGCCTGCTGAACAGTTTCCAGGCTCAATTTTGAGCGCATTGTTGGGGTATACCGATCGCTTGTATTTGGTTCAAGCGATCGCATATTTCGTCTTTCTAATTACAGTTGGTGGAGCCTATTTTCAATCGCTGTTAGGACGATCGCTGTTTCCTCTACGCCGTAAACCTACTAATTCATCCCAATAAATCTGATAGAGAGAACCCACCTCCAACTTGCTCCCCACTTCCCACACTCAATACACGTAACGGCTAGACTCCGAAAATTTCGATGCCTACAGAATGCTACACAGTCTCTGAATGTCATCTTGATGCTCTTTGAGCAAGGTAGCAGCTTCAGCTTTCAGGGCTGCCATGTTTTCATCGCTCACATTATCCATCTCATCTACTGCCTTATCAAGCCAGGTTTGCAGGCGGTAATAATTTCCTTCTAGTAGTAGGCTCATTTGATAGTTGGCTGCATCGCAGACTCCATCAAACACACAACTCAGCAAGGGGTTGAGCCACTCGACGATTCCCCAATCTTTTGCTTGACGGTACGGAATCGGTCGGTTTAGCTCACCTGTTCCCAAGGAAACAACCAGAAAATCTTTCTCCTCTGGGAAAATCCTTAAAGCTTCAACATACGCAGACACCGACGGCGTATTGATGAAAATGCCGCCATCAATCAGCACTCTATCTTTGTTTTCGATAGACATTTTCACAGGTGCAAAATAAGTCGGAGCCGCCGAAGTTGCACGTGCAGCATCAACCGATTTAATGGATTGATGTCCGGGTCGCCAGCTTTTTAGAAAGAGGGGTTCACGATTTTGAATATCATATGCAGTGACTACCGTTTTGGTCAGACATGAGCCGAGCCGAGCCGAGCCAAAGTAGTTTGCCAGGACTGTATCAATGCCTTCTCTGGGATATTTTTCGTCTGCTAGACCACACAGGGTAGAAACATCTTGCCACACTGATTTAGGGAAAATGTTTTTTCCTTCTTGCTCGTAGAGCTGGATCAGATCTTTGGCGGAATACTGAGGATTTCCTTGTCCGTCGTCTTGGCTCAATGCTAGAGCTAAAATTCCACCAGTTGAAGTGCCAGCAATTAAGTCAAAAATTTCTGAAGTCGGCTTGCCAATTTTTTGCTCTAATTCTGCGAGAACCAGCGCAGGAATAATTCCCCGGATTCCACCACCATCAATGCTCAGAATTTTTTTCATCTGTCCCCTGAAATCGCTGAGTTCGATTATCTAAACAATTAAGTTCAGCGTTCCCCGGTTGTACGGTTCGATCGTCAGCAGATTTTTGATTTTGAGCAGAAATGGATTTGTGTCGGTTACATAGCGACTTGAAGTAATGGTTTTGGCTTGGGTAACGATAACTCATTGCAACGCATTGCAATGAGTTTTAAGTGAGACATTGCTACTGAGTAAAAGAATTACAATTCAGCTTGTTGTTAGGTATGGGAATGAAAATTCAATTGTTTCGCACTGCCATCTTCTGAAACTGATTGTTCGCCCACTCCGACCATTTTGACCAGCATTGTGCGATCGCGAACGGCGTGACTCGGCTGAATTTTGACGATCGTATCGTTCACCTGGAAAGTAGTCGTTCGATAGTCTGGATTCAGCGATCGACCATCATCTTCGTACAGCGTAAACTCTCCTACACCTGGATAAATCCGGACTTTCAGTTGAGCGATCGGATGTTCATCCACATACTGCATGACTGGCTGCATGGGAATAATTGCTCCTGCTTTGACATACATCGGCATCCTTTCTAGTGGAGCATGAGCCAAGATATGTTGATTGCCCTCATATTTTTCACCTGTCCACCAATCAAACCAAGTTCCTTCGGGTAAGTAAACTGCTCGACACTCTACGCCAGGACGATACACAGGAGCCGCCATGAGATACGAACCGAGGAGTAATTGATCATGCAGATGGTAGGTTTTTGAATCATTCGGATATTCATAAAGCAGAGGTCGAAGGATCGGTGCGCCCGTTTGAGAAGACTGCCAAAACAAGGTGTAGAGGTAAGGAAGCAATTGATACCGAAGTTCGATATATTCGCGACAAATGGCTTCGACTCGTTCTCCAAATACCCACGGTTCATGTTGCGCAGTTGTGAGCGAAGAATGCCCGCGCATCAATGGATAAAACATTCCGATCTGCATCCATCGGGCAAAAAGTTCTCCGGTTGCATTGCCAGCAAATCCCCCAATATCCGAACCCACAAAGCTCACTCCAGAGAGTCCCAAATTCATCAGCATCGGCAATGACATTTCGAGGTGTTCCCACAGCGATTGATTGTCTCCTGTCCATACAGCCGACCAGCGCTGAATTCCAGCAAAACCAGAGCGAGTCAGCACAAACGATCGCTGATCTCGAAGCTGTCTTAATCCTTCTGCTGAAGCTCTTGCCATGTTATAGCCATACAGATTATGCGTTTCTGCGTGAGTTCCCCCTTCTCCAGGATTGCCTTGAGGCGCATCCATAGGAAAAGGAATATGGACTCCCTCATCACCGAATGGTCGATCGGTGAGCGCAGGTTCATTCATATCATTCCAAATGCCTTCGACTCCGACCTCTGTGAGAGTACGCTGCCATTCTCCCCACCATTGCCTGACTTCAGCCCGTAAGAAATCCGGAAAGACAGCTTTATCAGGCCATACATACCCATACACTAAGCTGCCATCTGCATTTCTAACAAAGCAATCTTTTGCTAAGCCTTCGTGATAGGGAAGATAGTCTCCATCTGGTTCATACTTCACGCCTGGATCAACGATCGTGACGGTTTTAAAGCCTTCTTGTTTAAGCTGTTGGATCAACTTGGCTGGATCAGGAAACCGCTTTGGACTCCAAGTAAACACTCGATATCCATTCATATAATCGATATCGAAGTGAATTACATCACAGGGGATTTTGCGCGATCGAAATTCATGCGCGATTTGCTGCACAACCTCAGCCGTTTCATAGCTCCATCGACATTGATGATAGCCAAGTGCCCATTTTGGCGGCAAAGGCATCCGTCCGGTTAAAGCGGTATACGTTTCTAAAATTTGGGCTGGAGCATCACCGTGAATCACGTAGTAGTCTAATTCTTGGCTTTGAGCTTGCATTCGCCATATTCCTGGCTCAGACGCACCTAAATCAAATTGGCTGAGGTGTGTAATGTTGAGAAAGATGCCATAGGTAAGCTGCGGACGGAGTGTGATGAAGAATGGAATAGCTTGGTACATTTCATCGTCGATCGCGTCGTAATCTAGCGCATCTTTTGTCCAATTGGTCTTGACTTCAGATCGCTTATCTAACAGTCCCGCTCTCTCTCCGAATCCATAGAAATGCTCTTCTGTTTCAATCCGCTTCCAGCAGGCAATTTGACCCATTCGCCAGCCCATGTCTGTATCATGCGCGAAGGGTTGCCCAGATTGATCAAACCATTGAATCCGACAGGGCGATCGCTGAATCACGACTCGAATTTGAGAGGTTCTAATCTCGTTTTCTTCTAGCTCAAATGGTACTTGCTCCCATTCTTCATCGGGTCGATTGACTGCCCACGATCGCCTTGGAAGAAATTCACCTTGGGGTGCAAGTTGAACTCGAACGAGGTTAGCAGCTAGAATCGTGAGCTTTAGCTTTGCTGTGCCACAAGTGAGAATTACTCCGCGATCGTGCTTTTCAATGTGATCGACGTTTCCTAAGGAAATCCAAGGCTGTCGGGTGGTCGGGAGCTTTCCAAAAACTTGAGGCATAAGTCGAAAGGCTGAAACATCGCTTTCTACAGTGCTGAGGATTCCGGGATCATGCCTCTGTCTCCAGTTAGGTTAAAACGTCTGTCTCGCGCAAGTCGAGCGAGTTTGTTCGCTTTGTTACGGTTTTGAGGTCGAATGAGAATTATTTTATGTCTTACGTGACTTCAAACACTGCTAGTGATTTAGTCGAAGCATTTCAGGGCTTAGATGCGGATACACAGCTTGCATTGTTCTATTTTATCTACAAGGAAATGGGCGGAGCGGTCACGCCTGCTGCTCCTGGAGCAAGTACTGTTTCTCCCGCGATCGCAGAAGGATTGTTTAATCAAGTCAAAGACCTGCCTCGTGAAGAACAATTAAACGTCCAGCGTGATCTGATCGCTCGTCGAAATACTCAACTGACTCGGGAATACGGTGCAGTGGGAGATACAACAAAATTGCTGTTCTGGTATCTCTTATCACAGGGAATGGACAATGGAACGATCATCCCGATGCCAGCAGATTATCAGCTTCCTCAAGAGGCACAGCAATTGCTCGATCGTGTAAAAGCAATGGAATTTGAGCAACAAATTACTTTCTTCCGGAACTATGTTGCACCGATGGGCGTTGACCCGAACGCTGTCGAACACGATTCTGAAACCGGATTGTAACTAGCTGCATTTCGGCTTCGCTTCGCCCTTCGCATGGGGTGAGCGGAGCCGAAATGCAAATCCTACAAGAGATTGAGATTAATCAATTTCTATCGGCAAAATCACCGTAAATGTTGAGCCTTCGTCGAGTTGCGATGAAAGATAAATCTGACCCTGCAACAGTTCTACTAGCCGAGCCACGATCGCTAATCCTAACCCCGTACTATCCGGCGACTTGAATGACCCAACCTGTTCAAATGGGACAAACAGACGTAACTGATCTTCTGGTGCAATGCCAATTCCAGTATCAGCAATAGAAATCGACCATCGATTATGACTGAGTTCTTGGCAGGTTAGCGTGATCGTCCCTGTCTCTGTATAGCGGACTGCATTACTCAACAGATTGGTCAGAACTTGCTGCAATCGTAGCGGATCGCTAATGACTTGTTTCGGTGCAAACTCAAGGTTGACCTTTAGCTGCAACTTGCGATTATCAACTAAGGGCTGAATCACTTTCCCCACTGCTTGCATCAACTCTGATACTTCGATCGCTTCTGGAATCACCTGCTTTTTCCCCGCTTCGTATCGTGATAGCTCTAGTGCATCATTGATTAATCGCAGTAATCTTCGCCCACCTTGCAAGACTTGCTCAATGTGATCGAGGCTGGAGAGCGAATCACGGTCACGTTTGCGGATGCCAGAGGTATCGTGCTCCTGTTTCGATTGTCTTAAAAACAGGTCAGCATATCCAATAATCGAGGTCAGCGGCGTTCTCAGTTCATGTGCCAAAGTCGCGAGGCTATTTTCATTCGATCGAGCTAATCGCTTCAATTCTGAAACCGTCAACGAAAGCTGACTTTGAACTTGCTCAAGTTCCTGTAATCGCTCATTCACATAGCTTTTAAAACACTGTGAGATCGCAGAATCAATGACAGAATCAATCACATTGACCGCTCGAAATAATTCTTCAGCCGTTCCTTTGAGCAATTCAGATCGGATACTCTCAAAAATGACTTTTCGCAGCAAATGATATTCTTGGGCGATTTCTGTCGGATCAAATCCCTGATTCGCCCGCAGCACCCCATGAGAAATACTAGCTGCCTCAACTGCTGCGGTATCATCTTCTTCAATCTGGGACAATGCTTGTGACATTGCGACTAAGACTAAATCAATGTGATCTTCGATCGCAGTTTGACTCAGACTTTCTGCGCTGGGAATTTGGCGATCGTGAGCGACAGCATCTGCCCAGTCATGCCGAATTGAATCCACTTTGTCTTTGAGTAACTGACTAAAATCCTGCATGCGAAGATTGTAGGTGAGTCGAAAAAATCCAGAGCCTATCTAGCGAAAGATTAATCTTCGGGAGGCATTTCTAATGCGATCGCGCCTAAATTGCCTTTGCGAAAATCCGTCAAAATCTGCCGCGCTGTCCGCTCTGCATCATTTTTATAGTTCGCCTCTGCCAAAGCTTTGAGATAACTTTCTCCGGTTAAATCTCCAAGTTCCAATCCATATCGGGTCTCCAATGCCGAAGACGATCTGATCAGTTCAATCAACTCTGAAGCAACTCGCTGATTGTCATACGCTGCCTCTCCAATATCATCACAGATGGCTAACTTAATTGCTGCCTCCTGATTCGTCAATTTATTCGGCAAAACTCCCGGTGCATCCAGTAGCTCAATCTGATCGGAAATTCTCACCCATCGCAATTGCCGAGTCACGCCAGCGCGCCGAGCACTTTCGACCACTCGCTTTTTCAGCAACCGATTAATCAAAGCCGACTTACCGACATTCGGGAATCCAATCACCACTGCACGAACCGGACGAGTCAACATTCCTCGATCGAGCCGTCTTTGATTCATTTTCACCCCCGCTGCCTGAGCCGCTTTGGAGATCGCTTCAATTCCTTTGCCATGCTGAGCATCTGTGAATAAAGGCTCCTCTCCGCGATCACGAAACCACTCTGTCCACTGCTCTTTAGCTTTCGGCGGGATCATATCCATCCGATTCATCACCAAAATCCGCCCTTTCTCTCCAATCCACTGATCGACCTGCGGATGATGCGTCGAAAGCGGAATCCGCGCGTCTCGAACTTCTAGCACGACATCCACGCGCTTCAACTGTTCGAGCAGCGCTTTTTCAGCTTTGGCAATATGACCGGGATACCATTGAATCGGCGGGGAAGACATAGCAAAGATCTAGAGTGACAATCCATGCTAGTACGATCGCGCTCTTATCGGTTAAACAAATGCTTCGACCTCAGCACGGATTGCGGAAATTGAGAATGAAAATTGAGCGGAGACGATTGCCCGCTTTCTCTGCAATTGCTCGACTTTTTTATCCGATTTAAGGAACGACTAAAACAGGACAAGGAGAAAGACTGATCACCCGATTCGTAACGCTATCCGATGCGCCTTCGGTCGTCAGTCCCAATCCTCGACAGCCCATGATAATGAGATCCGCCCCTATCTCATCTGCAACATCGCAAATCGTAAAGGCAGGCTTGCCCTCACGCTCGATCGCTTCTGCTTCAATTCCACTCTGAGAAAATACCGATTTTGCATTTTGCAGCAAATTCGCTACCGCTTCTGCCGAAGCCATTGCATCGGGGTGATCAGAATTTGCTTCCACCACAGATAATAAAATCAGGCGACTCTGGTGAAATTTGACAAGCTCTACAACAGTCTCGACGGCTTGACGAGAATCGCGGCTTTCATCGATTGGAAACAACACAGTTTTAAACATAATGTCCAGAATTTCTCAACTTACTTATCAGCATCGCAGAATCTTCGATCGTAGGTGACGCGATTAATGGAAAAATAAGAAATAGGTAGAAAGACTCACTTAGGAGCCAGCACTGTGCCGAAGAAAACTATTAATGATTTATCGTCCGCCGATTTACAAGGCAAGCGTGTTTTGGTTCGCGCAGATTTTAACGTACCGTTAGATGAACAAGGCAATATCACTGACGATACGAGAATTCGTGCCGCGCTGCCAACAATCAACGCTTTAACTTCCAAAGGCGCAAAAGTGATTTTGTGCAGCCATTTTGGTCGTCCGAAAAACGGTCCCGAAGATAAATATCGTCTCACCCCCGTCGGCACTCGCCTGTCAGAACTTCTGGGTAAACCCGTCGTCAAAACCAATGATTGTATTGGCGACGAAGCAACGGCAGCCGTGAATGCAATGCAGCCCGGTGATGTCGTTCTGCTCGAAAACGTTCGGTTCTACAAAGAAGAAGAAAAGAACGATCCTGCATTTGCTGAGAAATTGGCATCTGTTGCTGATCTCTATGTTAACGATGCATTCGGAACTGCGCATCGGGCGCATGCTTCGACTGAAGGGGTCACGAAGTATCTGAAGCCTTCGGTTGCAGGTTTGTTGATCGAGAAAGAGCTAGAGTATCTGCAAAGCGCGATCGAGAACCCCAAACGTCCGTTAGCAGCGATCGTCGGTGGCTCGAAAGTTTCGAGCAAAATCGGTGTCATCGAAACCCTGCTCGACAAAGTAGACAAACTGCTGATCGGTGGCGGTATGGTCTTCACCTTCTATAAAGCGCGCGGCTTGGCAGTCGGTAAGTCTTTGGTTGAAGAAGACAAATTGGAATTGGCAAAAGCCTTAGAAGCGAAAGCCAAAGAAAAAGGAGTAGATTTACTCCTCCCAACTGATGTTGTGGTTGCGGACAATTTCTCACCGGATGCAAATACCCAAACCGTCAGTGTTGACAGCATTCCTGACGGCTGGATGGGCTTAGACATTGGTCCCGATTCTGTGAAAACCTTCCAAGCCGCTTTGGAACAGTGCAAGAGCGTAATCTGGAACGGGCCGATGGGCGTATTTGAAATGGACAAATTCGCGAAAGGCACCGAAGCGATCGCACATACCCTAGCAGAATTAACTCCCAAAGGAACCTCCACGATCATCGGTGGTGGCGACTCTGTTGCAGCCGTTGAGAAAGTTGGCTTAGCGGATCAAATGAGCCACATTTCTACAGGTGGTGGTGCAAGTTTGGAACTGCTCGAAGGTAAAGAGCTTCCAGGAATTGCAGCGCTAGACGAAGCGTAAGTTTGTTGGGGAGTAGGGAGTGGGGAGATAGTATTCTAGATTCTTGCCCCCCACTCCCTACTTTCTGTCATGCTCACCAGTCTCCAAAATCCATTAGTTAAGCAACTCCGAAAGCTGCATCGCGCCAAAGAACGGCGAGAACAGCAGCTTTTTTTATTGGAAGGAACGCATTTAATTGAAGAAGCCTGTGCAGTTGGGGTGGCGCTGAATACGGTTTGCTACACCGAGCATTGGCAGCAAAATCATGAATCGCTATGGCAAAAGATTCAAGCTCGATCGAGCCGCATCGAACTGGTTTCACCTGAAGTTTTAAAAGCGATCGCAACCACCGTTGAACCCGATGGAATTGTCGCAACTGTCGATCGCTTTCACACTCAGCCCGTTCAGTTTACAAAACTCGGTCTAGTGCTCGAAACGATTCAAGACCCTGGCAATCTCGGCACAATTATTCGCACCGCAGCAGCAGCGGGAGTAGAAGGACTTTGGCTAAGTGCTGATTGTGTGGATTTAGAAAGCCCGAAAGTTTTACGATCGTCTTCTGGGCAATGGTTCCGCCTACCAATGTCTACTTCAGATCTCAGAACCGATATTCTGAAAGCAAAACAACAGGGAATGCAAGTCATTGCAACTGTTCCAAGTGCAACTCAAACGTACTGGGAAATTGATTTTACTCAGCCGAGTTTGGTCTTGATGGGGAATGAGGGAGCCGGATTGTCTGACGAATTGATTGAACTCGCAGATATTCAAGTCACTATTCCATTAGCTCCGGGAGTAGAGTCTTTGAATGTTGCGATCGCGACTGCTTTGATCCTGTACGAAGCCCGAAGACAGCAAGAAAAGATATGATATCGATCGGGAATAGAGGCAGCTTTCTATGGCATATACACCGCTCAGACTGCTCAGTTTCGAGGAATTCATTCAACAGTACGGCGATCAGTCTCGCTACGAACTGGCGAACGGAGAAATCATTGATATGGAACCAACCGGGCCTCACGAAGCTGTTGCGGGAAAAGTTGCCAGCAAAGTGAGCTTAGAAATCGATCGACAAAACTTACCGTTCTTGATCCCAAAAAGCTGTATCTTGCGTCCTTCGGGAGACGAGGCAACTGCCCGCCGTCCAGATGTGATTGTGCTAGATGAAGCTGCATTAATGAATGAACCCTACTGGCAACAAGAACCCGTGATTGTGCGAGGTGAATCGGTCAAAATGGTTGTTGAAGTTGTCAGTACCAATTGGGAAAATGACTACGCGCGAAAAGTTGAAGAATACGCGCTGATGGGCATTGCTGAATACTGGATTATCGACTTTCGTGGGCTTGGAGGCATCCGATTCATCGGTGATCCAAAACAACCTACTTTTACGGTCAATCAGCGAGTTGGGAAGCTCTACGAACCGCAGCAATTTCGCTTAGGTGAAAATATTATCTCTCCTTTGTTTCCTCATATCAATTTAAGACTGGACGATGTGTTACCTCGCTAATCAAGATCACAAAAAAGGAGGTCGATCGACCTCCTCATTCCCTTAGTTCATCCTAGATTTCTGAACGTTTCGATTAGCGTTGCGGTGTGTACCATTGAATCAAGTTGTTGACTTGACCAGAGCGACGTTGAGCATTAAACAAATCAACTGCCGTTTTGTTGTTATCAGAGTTGATCTTCACTTGAGCATCGATTCCATACTTGTTCACATCAGCATTGATGTTTGCGATATCTTTTGCAGTCCGGTTTGTATCAACCGTTGTGATAATTGCAGCAGCAGCGGCGTTGTTAGAATCGCAATCTTTCACTTTTCCAACTGCCACGGTAGAAGTACTACGATCGCTGTAAGAAGAATTGCTAGAGCGGCTGGAGTTTTGAGCAGCATTGTTCCGACCGTAAGCGCTGGAACTGCTCGACTTGCTCTCTTGGCTGCCTTGTGAACCACCTGATCCACCCACGCTGAACAATCCAAGCACACTCACCGATCCGCCACCGCCATCGTTATGCGTTTTCTTGCCCGATTGGCTGTTCGAGGCATTGCCCCAAGCCGAATTGCTGTTAGAAGCCGCAGATTGACGAGAAGAACTGTTGCGTTGAATGTTATTGCGAGTATTGTTACCGAGCGCAACATCCGCTGTACTGCACTGAATCTTGTCTGCCAATTTCCCGAACAAATCATCATTTGCACGAGCCTGCATGGGAAGTAAACCAGTAAAGAGAGTCGAAGCAAGAACCAAAGCGCTGGAGAATTGAATGAGTTTCATGATTGTTTCCTCTGATTGAGTGTGTGTTTAAGGTGTTTCATCCTCTACACTCACTCAGTAGGGACAGCGATCGAGCCTTATGCAGATTTGGCAAAAAATTATTTCCAATCGTCGGTCTTTTTTGCTCAATCGAGCCTGACTTCCTCTAAACAAGCTGCTACGATCGCTCTGTGCTGCACTGGTAAACTCCAATCATGACAACCTTGCCTAAGCCCTCTACCTTGCTTCCAAAAGGATTACAGATTCAGCAGATCAATCACCTCACTTTGTTTAAATTTACGGATGAGTTGAGCGATCGCCTACAAACTCTTCTGGATAAGAAAAAAGCCGACACCCTGAGTTCAGAAGAAATATTAGAACTAGAGGCGATCTCAGAACTCGACGAAATTTTTAGCTACATCAACGCCGTAATTGCTGCTAGGGTAAGCGAGCGTTTCTGAATCTACTTATCTATTTCCAATCGTCGATCGTTTCTTCTCGATCGAGCAAAACTTCCTCATACTCTGGCATTCTCAACTCTTCAAGCGGTTCTTCTCTCATCTCAAGCTGTAAGGGGCGAACCACTCGCATCACCGCCTCTTGCATAAAGGCTTTGATAAATTCATCGCGCCGATTTAACTGAAACTGTCGCTGCACGACTTCTGTTACACCGCCATCTCCCCAATCTTGATCATTGCGGAAGTACTCAATAAAAGCTCTACCTGCAATTCGCGTCAAGTAAGCCGCACTCACCCCTTGAATCGCTCGACCGAGTAAAAATCCGCCGATGCTTACTTGCAATGCTGTACTCACAAGCTCGATCGCACCTTTCACAATTCCCAATCCAACCATCGTTTTTGCTAACGACAAAGCCATCTCTTTCGCCTGCTCTGTCGAGATCTCACAGCCATAAATCCGACCAATCTCAACAATCATTTGAGCATTGACTGCAGCCGTTGCTAGTAAATCCACACCGGGAATCGCAGTAACAGCAATTACGCCTGCGCCAATCCATTGATATCGATCGACCAGTTTTTCTGCCTGTCTGCGCCGCTGCTGATCAATTAATCGCCGCGCCTCTTCTCCCAAGCGCTGAGATTGAATCAAGATATTTTCGGCAAGTAAATCCTCACCTTCGGTTCGTAAAATCTCCGCGACTCGCTCAATCAACATCATGACTTCTGGATCAGGCTGTAACCATTCGCCCTCTTCAGTTTGCATCATCGGCGGATTCGCTGCGATCGCCACAACATCTTCAACCCTTACAACGCCCCGAACCCGCTCTCTTAACCGAGCTAAAATCGCGTCTAAATCCTCTTGCGTGTATAAATCTGCTTTGTTGAGAACCACGATCGATCGCTTGCCAATTTCTGCTAAGCCTTTCAATGGGTCATACTCCGACTGGCGCAAATCATTATCCAGCACAAATAGTAAAAGATCCGCCTCAGTTGCATAACGCCGTGCCAAAGTTTCGCGATCAGTTCCCGCAACTCCAGCTTCGAGAATTCCAGGAGTGTCAATGAGAATCACTTCTCGATCGACTCCCTTTACCTTTAATCGATACGTTGCACTCACATCAGTTGTCCCCATCGGTGCGCCGACTTCACCCACAATTTGCCCCATCAATGCATTGACGAGTGAAGTTTTACCCGACGAACCTGTGCCAAATACAACAACCTTCAACTCCCCTCGCGCTAAATTCTGCTCGATCTCTTTCGATCGCAGAATCAATTCACGCCGCGCCACTTCATCTTGAATCTGCGCCATCTGCTGCCGCACAGCCTGGAGATTCTCCTGCGCCGCCTCGGATTTGACCGCTGAAACTCTCGGCAGCGATCGCCGTTGTTTTTTCCGCTTTGCCTGCTTTGGCAACCAGAAAAAATAATACGCAAACGCTGCAATCAGCCCAACCAGCAAAATCATCACCAACCCAATCAGCGCATTTGCCAGCAACGGATTCCCGATCGCCCAAGTTAACTGAGTCAGCGAACTGACAAGCCAAATGATCAATCCCAAAATGACAGAAACGCCGACAATCAGTGTTACCAGTCGAGATAAAGGCATAGCGTTGGTCAAAACGTGAGGGGCAACCTTTATTCTGACGAATATTCTGATGAATTTTGCCAATTCAATGATTCTGAAGCAATCCTAACGATACAGAACCACCTCTTGATTTCCTCAGACAAATTTTTTATCGTCAAAAAGTTCGTGCGCTTTCAAAATAGAAACGCTTCAAGGAAAAACCTTATGAGTCTATTTGATCAAATCATCAGTGCAGTTGCGAATCCGCAGCAACAAGGTTCAACCGACCAGCTTGGCAATATTCTAGGCATTGCTCAGCAAGTGGCTGGCAATCAAGGTATCGATTCTGGCGCAACTCAAGCGGTCATGTCGCTCCTCGGCGGACATGTTCGTTCCTCGCTACAAAACCAAGGAAACGACCAAGCTTACTCGCTGGTCAACCAATTTGCTGGACTCGGCAACAATCCCCAAGCGGTGAATGCAATCTTTCCTGGCTCCATGCAGCAGCAAGTCGCCGAAAGCATCTCACAACATACAGGCATCGACTCCAATTTGATAATGTCGATGCTGCCAGTACTGGTGCCGCTCGTTCTCAACATGCTAAAAAGTGGAGCGCCCGCACAACAGCAGAGCGCTCAGTCGGGTAATCCCGTCCTGAATGCTTTTCTAGATGCCGATCGCGATGGCGATGTTGATATTGGCGACATGATGGGGATGGCTGGTCAATTTCTCAGCCAACGCGGGTAGAAACGCGAAAGCGGACTGTATCACGTGAATTCAGTCCGCTTTGGGTCTCAAGATTAATAATTATTTCTAGCGCCGCGTGGACCGCCTCCAGCCGCACCTGCACGAGGCTCACGCGGTTTCGCTTTATTGACTTTTAGCTCGCGACCCAACCACTCTGCGCCGTCCAGTTCAGCGATCGCGGCATCTTCTTGAGCATCATCTGCCATCTCGACAAAGGCAAATCCACGTTTTCTACCTGTCTCGCGGTCTGTCGGAAGGCTAACTCGGCTGACTTCGCCGTATTCTGCAAACACTTCCTTCAGATCTTCTTCAGTTGCCTGAAAAGACAAGTTTCCAATGTAAATAGTCACGTTACTCTCCAAACCATTCGTGTGAGGGGCAAAGTCGGTGATTGTCAATTCAGCAGGAATCGATATCCTCTCCCCCAAATCGCGATCGCCAAACTTTCGTTGTTAGAGTATTATACCTGACCCTCTCTAGAATGAGAAGCACAAGACCTGCCATTCGTCTACCTGTAAAAATAGGAATTTTTATCAAGTCGATAAACAGAGTCGTTAATTCTTATGCTAGAGAAGGCAACGAACTATTTCTAGATGTAATTTGCTCTGAGAAACTTGTCTCAGAAAGTTGACAAAACGTTACAATATTAGAGAACCTTGAAAAAGAGTCAGTGCTAGTTCGCTGAATCTAGAGTGATCGAGTTTATATGTTGTGGTGAATCTTAGCGATCCTTTGCAAGAAGAGCCACTTCTGTCTGTAACGCAGGCAACATAAGATTGGTTTAAGAGTAGAAAATTTCTGCCCTTAATCTTGTCTTAAATCTATAGGTGTACTCTGTGGGAGATACCTATAAATCATGTTGCCCTGCGTTTTATTTATGGCATTTTCTCACCGAAAACTTCATTTGGGAGTGTCGATGACCTCCCTCGCTGCTCTGATCATGGGACTCGCGGCATGTGCGCCTCAGACAGCGAATACTCCTCCTCAAGGTGCAACAGGCAATGCTCCGGCTGCACCCGCCGCTGCTCCGGGAGGTGCAACTTCAATTAATGGTGCTGGCGCGAGTGCGCCCAGCTTGCTCTACCAGCGTTGGTTCCAAGAGTACAACAAGAAAAATCCAGGCGTTCAGATTAGCTACGATTCGGTCGGAAGTGGTGCAGGGGTGAAACGCTTCATTGATCAAACGGTCGATTTTGGCGCTTCGGATGATCCACTCAAAGACGAAGATCGCTCGAAAGTTCCTAGCGATCGGGGTAAAGCGGTACAAGTTCCATCGACGGGTCTGTTTATTGTGATGGGCTACAATGCACCGGGTTTGACCGATCTAAAACTGACTCGTGAAGCTCTGTGTGGCATTGTCGATGGTTCGATCAAATCCTGGGATGACCCCAAGATCAAGGCAAACAATCCATCCGCACCAAGCCAGCCTTTGACCTTTGTTCACCGTTCTGATGGCAGTGGAACGACCGCAATTTTTACCAATCACATTAAAGCAGCTTGCCCTAACTGGAAAGCAGGAGCAGGCAAATCTGTAGAGTGGCCGACTGGAACGGGCGGGAAAGGAAACGAGGGAGTCACGGCTCAAATTCAGCAAACCGCAGGAGCGATCGGCTATATCGAGTATTCCTTTGCTAAGGAAAATAACATTGCGACTGCAAGCTTACAGAATAAAGCAGGTGAATTTATTGCTCCAACCCCTGAATCGGCAGCGAAAGCATTCGTTGGGGCTACAGTTCCCGCTGATTTTGCGATGAAGGTTCCTGATCCAGAGGGCAAAGAGGCTTACCCGATCGCAGGCTTGACTTACTTGCTGTTGTACGAAAATCCCAAGGATCCAGCGAAAGCGAAAGCATTCAATGAATTCGTTAAATGGGCGTACAGCGATGGCAAAGCATTTGCAACAGAGCTAGGATTCATTCCTCTGCCAGAGGATTTATCGACAAAAGCTGCGGCTGCATTAGAGACAGTGAAGGTCGCAGGGAAATAAGATGAAGTTAGGGGAGCATATAGAAAAATTGCTCCCCGGCTGATTCCCGTCCCAATCCCGTGATATTGTTGCATCACTTTTTGTTGTATTACTTTCTCTGAATAGGTTTTTTATGGCTTCGCCTGCTGATCGATCTTCGCGCATGTCTTGGAAACGCTCAGATGCGTCCCGATGGATTGACGATGGCTTTGTTTGGTTGACGGCTGCTTTTGCGCTCGGGATTGGCATCCTGCTGTTGACGATCGCAGGTCGAGTCGGAACGGATGCATTTCCAGCCATTCAGAAATTTGGATTCGGGTTTCTCACGACTAGTCGTTGGAGCGTGAATGATGAAGTGTTTGGAGCGCTAACTCAAATTTATGGAACGCTAATCACCTCGTTTCTAGCGCTGCTCCTAGCGGTTCCGGTGGGAATTGGAGTCGCGTTATTTCTGAGTGAAGACTTTTTGCCGCCGCGGGTCAAACAACCGATCGTGTTTATGGTGGAATTGCTGGCGGCGATTCCCAGTGTGGTGTACGGATTGTGGGGTATCTTCGTGTTGATCCCCGTTCTGCGCCCGTTCGGAATTTGGTTAAATGCAGCTTTTGGTTGGATTCCCATTTTTAGTACAGCTCCTGCGGGACCTGGAATTTATGCAGCAGGCATTATTTTGGCAATTATGATTTTGCCGATTATTGCTGCGATTTCCCGAGATGCCTTGGTCGCCGTTCCGTCTGAATTACGCCAAGCTGCGTATGGATTAGGAGCAACTCGATGGGAGACAATATTCAGGGTTTTACTGCCAGCTGCCTTTTCGGGCATTGTGGGTGGAATTATGCTGGCGCTGGGTCGTGCCATGGGCGAGACAATGGCAGTCACCATGGTGATCGGAAACGTCGATTCGATCCGAACTTTCTCGATTTTGTCGCAAGGCTCAACGGTTGCTTCTTTGCTCGCGAACCAGTTTGCTGAGGCAAGTGGACTGCAGGTTGCCTCGCTGATGTATGCGGCACTGATTCTCTTTATCTTGACGCTGATTGTGAACGTGCTAGCCGAGTGGATTGTTCGCCGCTTTAGCATGAAGCTCTAGGCAGATTTAGGACTCTCACTATATGACTTCTCCAGAATTTTCAACTTCATCTGCCGCAAGAAGCTTAAAGCGATCGCCAACTTCCCCGCGAACGCTATTTTCTTCAGGAATGACCGTTCTCGCCTTTGCGTGTGCCGGACTTGCCTTGATTCCGCTAGCAGCGGTCATGATTTATGTCTTGGCAAATGGTTTGTCGCGACTCACGCCTTCTGTCTTTCTGGAGCTTCCCCCTGCACCAGGGCTAGCTGGCGGTGGATTTGGGAATGCGTTTGTCGGAACGTTGTTGACGGTCGGCATTGCCTCATTGATGGCAATTCCTTTCGGGATTGTTGGTGCCATTTATCTTTCGGAATTTGGGCGCGATACGAAGTTTGCAGAAACGGTCAACTTCTTGACCAACGTTTTGAGTGGAGTGCCCTCGATCGTGATTGGGGCATTTGCTTATGCGCTTGTGGTGCTGCGAACTGGAACCTTTTCTGCTGTAGCTGGCGGCTTTGCTTTAGCAGTATTGATGCTGCCAACCATTGTTAGAACCTCTGCTGAAGCCTTAGAGTCGGTTCCAAATGAATACCGTCAGGCTGCAATTGGGTTAGGATCGACAAAGATGCAGACAACGCTCAAAATTGTTTTACCTGCTGCAATTCCAGCGATCGTGACTGGAATTATGCTTGCGGTAGCGCGTGCCGCAGGAGAAACGGCTCCAGTGCTGTTTACGGCTTCCTTTAATCGATTTTGGAATACAACCTTGTGGCAGCCGACAGCAACGATGTCGCGTTTGGTGTTTGACTTTGCCACATCGCCTTTCAAGGCTCAACAAGAGCTAGCTTGGGCAGGTTCTCTCGTCTTGGTTGCACTCGTGTTAATCACGAGTATCCTGTCTCGGATGGTAATCAAACGTCGCTAAGTGCCGATTTGCAACGCATTCAACTTTATTTCCTTATATAAACGGTATGACTTCCAGAACTCAAGACGCTCGCACAACCGAATCAGTCTTTCGCACGCAAGATGTGAACATCTATTATGGGAATTTCTTGGCGGTGCGCGATGTGTCGATCGAGATTGCCAAAAACGCAGTCACTGCGTTTATCGGTCCTTCGGGATGCGGTAAAAGTACGGTACTGCGTTGCTTCAATCGCCTGAACGATTTGATCAAGTCATTCCATCTGGATGGCAAGATGTACTACCACGACCAAGATCTGTATGCGAAGGATATTGATCCGGTCGAGGTGCGCCGACGGATTGGGATGGTGTTCCAGAAGCCGAATCCATTTCCGAAGTCGATTTATGACAACGTTGCGTTTGGACCTCGCTTGTTAGGCTTCAAAGGCGATATGGATGAGTTGGTCGAGCGATCGCTCAAGCAGGCTGCACTCTGGGACGATGTGAAAGATAAGCTAAAAGCGTACGGAACCGATCTGTCTGGTGGTCAACAGCAACGGCTTTGTATCGCGCGTGCGGTTGCGGTGCAGCCGGATGTCATTCTGATGGATGAACCCTGTTCGGCACTTGACCCAATTTCGACGCTGAAGGTTGAGGATCTGCTGCAAGAGTTGAAAGAGAAATATACGATCGTGATCGTGACTCATAACATGCAGCAGGCTTCTCGTGCGTCAGACTACACGGCATTTTTCAATGTGGAAGCGAATGCGAAGGGGCATAGAACAGGCTACATTGTGGAATACGATCGCACAGAAAGAATCTTCCAAAACCCCCAAGAACAAGCAACTCAAGCTTATGTAAGCGGTCGTTTCGGTTAATCCTTCGTCTAGCCGTCAAACTCAAAAAGAACTCCAAGTTGTTAGAAAAACTGGAGTTCTTTTTGATTTAGAGTTCAACTGCGGAGTGGTTAGAAGATGAAAGCAGTATGTCTCAAGCTCTTGCGGGATCGCTAAATCGAATTTTGAGATAGTCCTCTTCCATTTTTGCTCCAGACGGCTGCAGGGCTGCTAACGCTTGCGGCAACACCAAATTGCGCCGATGATTCCCGATGCGTACATTCAGTTCATCGCCTGTTTTGCTCAGTTCAATCTGAGATTTCTCGATCCCTGGCAAATAAAGCTCCAAGCTGTACTGGTTCTGCTCTTGAACAACTCGCAAGGTCGTTTCTTTGTAGTAAACCTGTGACGGATCTTCGTTGTTGGGATACAGCGTTTCTTTTAAGCGATCGAGCGCCTCTAATCCACACATTTCTTGCGAATATAACGGGACTTCCTTAATCGGCAAGGGCGTAAAATTCGAGTGAATCTCTTCGCGATATTGTTTTTGGTTCTCTTTCCACTGTTGGAAAAAGGGATCAGTCACTGATTCAGGAATAATCCGGTTTGCCACAACTAAATCCGTCGCAACGTTGTACAAACTCAAATAGGCATGAGCACGCAGCGATTCTTTAATCACCATTTTTTCGGGATTCATCACTAATCGCACCGTGGTCTGAGTGGGATCAGTGAGCACTTTTTCTAACGCTTCAATCTGCTCGTAAAACTCATAGGGCGCATCCATCACCTCTTTGTCCGGCAAGGAAAAGCCAGCGATCGGGCGAAAAATCGGCTCAACCAGAGGACGTAACGCGACCGAAATGCCCTGAAACGGTTTGTAAAACTTCCGCATATACCAACCGCCAACTTCCGGCAAACTCAGCAATCGCAATGCTGTTCCCGTCGGAGCCGAGTCAATAATCAGCACATCAAATTCGCCTTCGTCATAGTGCCGCTTCATCCGCACTAATCCAAAGATCTCATCCATTCCCGGCAAAATCGCCAACTCTTCTGCCTGAACGCCTTCTAAACCGCGCGCCTGCAAGACTTGGGTGATATAGCGTTTGACCGCTCCCCAATTGCCCTCTAATTCCATCAGCGCGTCGAGTTCTGCTCCCCAGAGATTTGGGCGAACTTGTTTTGGCTCATGTCCCAACTCCAGATCAAAGCTATCGGCGAGAGAGTGTGCTGGATCAGTACTCAATACTAAAGTCCGGTATCCCAATTCGGCACAGCGAAGTCCTGTTGCTGCTGCGACCGAAGTTTTACCGACTCCGCCCTTCCCTGTCATCAGAATTACGCGCATTTAATCGAGTCCTGTCTGAGAATTTCTTTACATTCTTTTACTTAATTCTAGCGTCGATCGACAGTTTCTCCGAACTAAAAACCCCCGATCAAATAATTGATCGAGGGCAAATTCAAGGCAGTTCTTTGAGGGGTGGCGTAGAAGTTCCCGCAAAAACCTTATGTACGTGATTATACAGTGGTGTTAGCGCAAATACGTAACCGTATTTACAGAAACTACACATTAAATCGGAACAGCATCACATCGCCTTCTTGGACGGTGTATTCCTTGCCCTCACTACGAACTAGCCCTTTCTCTTTAGCAGCATTCATCGAACCGAGTTCGACTAAATCTTTATATGCCACTGTTTCTGCTCGAATAAATCCCCGTTCAAAGTCAGTATGAATTACACCTGCGGCTTGGGGAGCGAGCATACCAGCGCGAATTGTCCAAGCGCGGGTCTCTTTAGGCCCGGTTGTAAAGTAAGTCTGTAGTCCAAGCAATGCATAAGTTGCGCGGATTAACGATTTCAATCCGCCTTCTTCAACGCCTAACGAGGCAAGAAAGTCAGCGCGATCTTCTTCAGGCAGTTCGATGAGTTCAGATTCGACTTGTGCCGAAATGACAACGACTTGAGCATTCTCTTGGGCTGCAAGTTTCCGCACTTGTTCAACCCATTCATTTCCGGTGGCTAAATCATCTTCCGAAACGTTACAGGCATAGATGACAGGCTTACGCGAGAGCAATCCTAGCGGTTTGATAATTAGTTCTTCTTCCTCATTCAGAACCACTTGACGAGCCGATTTTCCCTCGTTCAAGGCAGCACTTAGCCGTTCTAGAATTTCGACTTCTTGTTGGGCTTCATTACTGGTACGAGCTTGTTTGCGACTGCGCTCGATTCTACGATCGATTTGATCTAAATCCGCTAGTCCCAATTCTAAGTTGATCACTTCGACATCTCGTGCTGGATCAACTGAGCCAGAGACGTGAATAATGTCATCGTCATCGAAACAGCGGACGACATGCACGATCGCATCGACTTCGCGGATATTTGCCAAAAACTTATTTCCCAAGCCTTCACCCTGAGATGCACCTTTGACGAGTCCCGCAATGTCTACAAACTCAACGCGGGCTGGAATAATTTCTTCTGATTTTGAGATGTCAGAGAGAACTTTCAAGCGATCGTCTGGCACAGCGACCGTCCCGACATTGGGTTCGATCGTACAAAAGGGATAGTTGGCGGCTTGGGCTTTTGCATTGGCAACGACCGCATTAAATAAGGTTGATTTTCCAACGTTGGGCAGTCCAACAATCCCGGCTCTTAACATGTTTGTGTGTGAAATAAAAGGATAAATCGGTTACGACGGAGTCGGAACAGGGTCAGGCATCGGCTCCGGTTCAGTTCCAGGAACAGGTTCCGGAGTCGGATCAGGTATCGGTGCGGGGATCGGACTCGGTTCTGGAGTCGGATTTGGCAACGGCGATGGAACCGGATTCGGCGGCGAATAAACCATAAGATATCCTAACGATAATTTGGCTTCTCTAACCTAGAAAGTCAGAAATCAAGATTCATCTGTCATTCGGTCAGCGTTTGAGGGTGGAGTCAGATCACGATCGATTGGTGAACAGATTTATAATGTCCAGTGTCCTTCTTCATGAAGCGCAGTGCAGCAGTCTCAAACCGAAACGCAGCTAAACATTCAGGTTCCTGAGAAAATTCGGCAGGCGCTGGAAGCCTATGCGACTGCAAATCAATTTCCGATCGAACTCGTGATTGAGATGGCGTTAGCTCAATTCCTGGATATTGATGCGGTGACGTTTGACGATTGCAATCCCGTCATGAGTCCTGGACAACTGCGCGAAGAACTTGAAATGCTCAAGCGTCACAAGAATGCAGTTTGATCGACTCCCATTACTCGAAATCTTGGCAGAGTGTGCTGAAAGCCAAAATGCTGCGTTTCATACACCGGGGCATAAGCGTGGTCAGGGGAGTTTCAAGGCATTTCAGCAACTCGTTGGCGATCGCACATTACAAGCCGATTTGCCCGAATTGCCGGAACTCGATAATTTATTTGCGCCTCAAGGTGCGATCGCGCAAGCTCAAACTTTAGCTGCCCAAACTTTTGGGGCTGGGCAAACCTGGTTTCTTGCCAATGGCTCAACTGCGGGCATCATTGCGGCGATTCTGGCAACCTGCAATCCAGGCGATAAAATTCTTCTGCCTCGAAATGTGCATCAGTCGGCAATTTCTGGCTTGATCTTGTCGGGTGCGATGCCGATTTTTTTACAGCCTGAATATGATGCAAATCTAGACATCGCGCACAGTGTTACACCTGAAACAGTTGCGATCGCACTTCAAACTCATCCTGATGTCAAAGCGATTCTTATCGTTTATCCAACCTATTACGGGGTCTGTGCGGAGATTCAAGCGATCGCAAATCTTGCCCATGCTGCGGGAATTCCGCTTTTAGTGGATGAAGCACATGGCGCACATTTCGCCTTTCATCCTGATTTGCCTATTTCAGCCCTATCAGCAGGCGCAGATCTAACAGTGCAATCAACGCATAAAACGCTCTCTGCACTCACTCAAGCCTCGATGCTGCATGTTCAGGGAGAGCGCATTGATCGAGATCGGATTGCTCGATCAATGCAACTCGTTCAATCCACGAGTCCAAATTATTTACTCTTAGCTTCTCTGGATGCGGCACGGGCACAGATGGCAATTGAAGGAAAAGAGTTGATGGCAAGAACTTTAGAGCTTGCCGATCAAGCTCGATCGAGTATTGCAGAAATTCCAAATCTTTCAGTTTTTCAGCCCCCAGAACCATTTCAATTCGATCGAACTCGTCTGACTGTTACCGTTTCTCAACTCGGAATCGATGGATTTACAGCAGACGAAATCCTCCACCAAAATCTGGGTGTAACGGCTGAATTACCCTCGCTTCAGCATTTGACTTTTATCATCAGTTTAGGAAATACAGAAACGGACATCGATCAATTAGTGCAAGCCTTGAAACAGCTTCCTTCTGGGTCATTTTCGCCGATGCAAATTTCTGAGTTTGATTTGCCTGAAACGGTCATGTCTCCGCGAGAAGCGTTCTTTGCAGGATCAGAAACAGTTGAAACTCATCTGGCAATCGATCGCGTCAGTGCTGAATTGATTTGTCCTTACCCGCCTGGCATTCCAGTCTTGCTACCAGGAGAGCGAATTACAAAAGGCGCGATCGCGTCTCTCAAAGCAGTCCTTGCAGCAGGCGGATTTATTAGCGGCTGTAGCGATTCCTCTCTCAATACGTTAAAAGTCTTACGCTAGATTTCGATTTCTGAATCACGATTCCTGAATCACAATAAGGTTAAGCCTCTTGCCTCGCGTTTATTATGTCTTCTCCTCTCTGGTCTTATGTGACTCCCGGTATTCCTGATGAGTTATTTGAAAACTTACCTGGAATTCCCATGAGCCAGCGTGAAATTCGACTGCTCATGCTGTGTCAGCTTCGGCTCAAATCAAATTCAGTCTTGTGGGACATTGGAGCCGGAACCGGAACGATTCCGGTCGAAGCGGGATTACTTTGTCCTCAAGGGCAAATTATCGCGATCGAGCGCGATGAAGATGTTGCTAATCTCATCCAGCGCAACTGCGATCGCTTCGGCGTAAAAAACGTCAAAGTCATCGAGGGCAGTGCGCCCGACTGTCTGAAAACGCTGAAGCAAATGCCCGATCGAGTCTGTATTGAAGGCACAAAATCCATCAAAGAAACCCTTAGCGAAGTCTGGAAACACCTCAAACCTCAAGGTCGAATCGTCGCTACTGCTGCAAATTTAGAAAACCTCTATAAAATTTCAGAAAGTTTCGCTGAACTTCACGCCCGCAATATTGAAGTTGTCCAATCCGCAATCAATCGCCTGGAAACCCGTGGTACAAGCCAATCTTTCGTCGGAGTTGATCCAATTTTTGTATTGAGCGGCGAAAAACTTGAATAAAAAATTCCACATCCTGGACACGTCACTCTGATAAAGTGATCCAAATGACTCTTAACCTTCTTAACCAAAATCTTATCCAGTCCCAGATTCAGGAGTGTGCCAGATCAGTTGACTTAAGAAGGGACAGTTAGACCAAGTTCTTGTCGTGAACGCTAAACAGTCTTATGCCTTGGTCTCGCATCTTTAGTGGAATTGTAGCGATCGTGATCGCGTTGGTGATGTTTCTGCTGGGCGGCTGGTATTTCACCGCTTTTTTTGGCGTCATCATTTATCTGGGGCAGCTAGAATACTTCGAGCTTGTCCGCGCCAAAGGCATCGCTCCTGCTGGAAAAACAACACTCGTTGTCACTCAGATCCTATTGTTCATCTCAAATCTCAATCCTTCGCTTGCCGATGCCATCTTTCCGGTAGCCGGAACGTTGATTTGCTTCTACCTACTATTTCAGCCAAAATTCGCCACGATCGCGGATATCTCCGCTTCGATCATGGGACTCTTCTACGTAGGATATCTGCCCAGTTTTTGGATTCGATTGCGATCGCTTGGACAAGCCGATCTCAGCAATCTTCCACTGGACGGGTTCTGGATTTTGTCCTGGCAGGGGTTTGAGAACTTACCTCAAGGCTTAACCCACACCCTACTCGCTTTCGTTTGTATGTGGGCAGCAGATATCGGAGCCTACACCGTGGGTCGTTGGATTGGTAGAACTCGCTTATCGGATATCAGCCCGAAGAAAACGGTTGAAGGCGCAGTGTTTGGAGTTTCTGCCAGTGTTGCTGTAGCAGTTATTGGCTCTTGGTATCTCGATTGGTCAGGATGGCCAATTACCGGAGTTATTTTCGGCTTGTTGATTGGAATCGCTAGTCTACTCGGAGATTTAACCGAGTCGATGATGAAACGTGATGCAGGCGTAAAAGATTCAGGGCAACTGATTCCAGGACATGGCGGAATTCTCGATCGCGCAGATAGCTACGTCTTTACAGCACCGCTCGTCTATTATTTCGTCACCTTAGTTTTGCCGCTGCTTCCTAAGACTTGATGCTCAATCGTGCTCAGCCCTGTCGTTCATCACAATCAGTCTGATAGGGGGATAGGGAGAAATTCAAGATTTCTGCTCCCTATCTCCCCACTTCCCACTCCCCAAATGGCTAGGGAAGCACCATTAATTTACCAATACAAGTCACCTTGTCAGGTTCGATCGTCAATTCGTGAATCTCCGTCTCGCTGCCTAAATTAAAGGTATACCCGTCTAGATCTGAAAGCGGTAAGCCTCGTTTGGCAGTTGCATGAGGTAGCCATTGCGGATTGACCAATTTCAATAAATTGGGTGCAGCTAAATCAAAACCTGTCCGAATTGCGATCGGCGTTGCATTTCCACTATCTGAGATCAAATCTGCCCCTAACACCACGAGATTGGAGCGCAGTTGAATCGAGAGATTCTGCAAATTCAATTCGCGATTGCTACTGACTCCTGCGGCACCTGATCTCAGAAGAGTCTGTAAAAATTCAATCACGCCAGTTCTCAGTAAAGGCGCATTTAGAGACGAACTCAGATCCGTCGCTTCTAATAAAACTGATCCCTGAACAGAGATCGGCTCAAGCAGTCGTAACGGCTTGCCTCGGACAATTTGACCAGCGTTTACGCGAATATTTTGCCCTGTCAGTTGAATCTGGCTGAATGCAAGACCTTGATAAATCGCATTTCTCGCGGTCAGCGCAAGTTGAGGAATACAGCCTGAGAGAATTTGCCGATCTCCTGATTCAATCTGAACTTGTAACTCCTCAACTTGCTCGACTTGAGATCTTAACCAGAGTCGAACAGCCGGAGCCAAAACTTTACTGATTAATCGAGTTCCTGTTGCAGCAGTCTCAATTTCATTCGTATCGCGATCGCTCAAAGTCATATGTCATTCAGTAAAGAGGCTTTAGAGCAGTGTACAGGAAAGCCCCTGCGAACTGCATTTGTCATCAAATCTTGACATTATGCGATCCCAGAACGCTAAAGTGATCCCAAATTGTTATGATTTGATGACATTGCGATCCCTGAATTGCCTGAAAAATCGTAAAAGCCTGATCAATCAAGCGCTTTCACCCCTTGATCCTGGGAGAAGATTCCGGCACTATGTAAGGCATCTTGCGATCCCCAAAGATTAAGAGAAATTAAGTTGGGTGATCCCCCGACCGCTTGAGATAAGGACAATCAACACAATCACGGAGAAGTGATATGGCTACAGAACGTCCCCCTCTCACTGAAATGACCTTGCGGCAATTGCGTCGAGTTGCTAGCGAATATGGCGTATCTCGCTATAGCCGAATGCGAAAAGACCAGCTTCTCGCATCGATTCAGGAGATTGAACGGACACGATTTTCGACCCCTACCCCGTCCCCCCGTACCATAGAGGCACAAGAAGCTGTGGAAGCAACTAAATTCGATGTTGGACAAGACGACGCTCAATCCTTCACGGCAACGACTTTAGCAACGGTTGATGCCGATTTAATGGATCTTCCAGAAGGATATGGAGAAAGCCGCATTGTATTGATGCCCCGCGATCCTCAATGGGCATATACATACTGGGACATTCCCAATGAGCACAAGCAAGACCTACGTCGCCAAGGTGGACAGCAATTAGCACTGCGTGTGTACGATGTCACTGACGTAAATTTGGATTACCAAAGCCCGCACAGCGTTCAAGAATATCCCTGTGATGAGATGGCGCGGGAATGGTATTTGCCTGTTCCGGTCAGCGATCGCGATTATGCGATTGAAATTGGCTACCGGGCGGGAGATGGTCGCTGGTTAGTTCTGGCACGCTCCGCATCGGTGCGCGTTCCTCCGGTTTACCCGTCTGACTGGATCGAAGATCATTTCATCACCTTGGCTTGGGATGAAGATCTGCGCGGCAAGACGCTTCTGGAATTGGTTCCGCCGACTAAGAAGCAAGCAATGGGCACAGGCGTTGGCGGTGCTCAAAGCAATCCGATTTACGACGAAATCTTTGGCATGGCGCAAACGACCGAAGCAATGCGAATTGCGGGATCGCTCTACGGTTCGATGCAGCACTCTGCTTCTGTCTCGCATCTAGACACGATCAGTTCTTACGTCTTCCCATCGGGTGTAGGCATGTGGGCATTGCCGACTGCTTCGGGAGTCAATATGTCGGGTGTTGGGTTCTCAGCGTCTGCTCCGCCAATTCGTCCCCGGAAATTCTGGTTGATTGCGGATGCGGAATTGATTGTATACGGTGCAACTGAGCCAGATGCAACTGTGACGATCGGCGGTCGCCCCATCACGCTGAATCCCGATGGTACGTTCCGATTCCAAATGTCCTTCCAGGACGGTTTGATCGACTTCCCGATCATGGCGGTTGCCGCAGATGGCGAACAAAATCGCGAGATTCATATGAAGTTCGAGCGTGAAACGCCTGCGCGTCGTACGAATACGAAAGAAGAAGCGATCGAAGAATGGCTCGTCTAATGTAATGCCAAGAGGTGAGCAGCGCTTCGGCTCACCTCGTTCTCAGTTCTCCCTTCCAATCGATCGAGTACTCGATCGATTTTTTTTATGGGCAGAATCCTGATTACATTAGAGGGATGAGACACGACGCTAAGTGGTTAGTGTTCTGCATTCTCTAGTTATCTGTGCTCTATTGATGAATTTGATGAATTATGACGTTAGATGAATTGTCTTCGACGTTGACTGTTCTGTTTGGGGATCAAGTCCAGGCGTTGGCTCCAGGTTCATTTCAAGTTGAAACTCCCCAGTTTCGATTATTGATATTACTTTCAGAAGATGAGTCTTGGGTCAGGGCATTGCTCCCGATCGCACCTGCTCAAGATGCGGAACCTTATTTAGAACAGCTACTCGAATCGAATTTTGATGTCACGCAAGAGGTGCGCTATGGGTTGCATCAAGGCGTACTTTGGGCAGTGTTTCAACATGCGATCGCGGGATTGACGACCAGAGATTTTCAAGCTGCGCTTGAACGAATGATCGCGTTACAGCAGGCAGGATTAACAGATCTGTTCAATGCCTTTGTGGAGAAGCAGATCCGACAAATTGTGCAGGCAGCGAAGCTTCAGGGGCAATCCTTGGAAGCAACGATTCAGATGCTCGATCGCTTTTATCAAGAAGGAATGATGGGTGATTTGGCGATGGGAGTGCAGTCGAGGGAACAAACCATGGACGCTTGGCAGCGTCAACTGCGACGACTCTGGGATGAGGGAGAAGACGTATGAATTTGGTGAAAGTGTTGCGCGAAGATTATGCGAGATTTCCAGCTAACCAAACGTACAGCATTTATGCACCGGATGTTTGGTTCAAAGATCCGATGAATGAGTTTCGTGGCATTGATCGCTATCAAAAAATGATCCGGTTTATCGAGACTTGGTTTGTGGATGTCCAGATGGATTTGATCTCGATCGTACAAACCGAGAATGAAATCAAGACGCGATGGATTTTGAGTTGGAATGCGCCTCTACCCTGGAAGCCCCGGATGAGGATTCCAGGATGGAGTGAGTTGCACGTGAACTCAGATGGTCTGATTTCAGAACATGTGGATTATTGGGAGTGTTCTCGCCTAGAGGTGCTGAAACAGGTGTTCCGCAGTTAATTTTCTAGTTAATCCTCTGGGGGCGGTTGCGTATTCAGCGCTTCTTCAGCGGTTTGTGCAGGCAGCCCAGAGGATTGACCAGAAGCATCTGTGGAGGTTTCTGGTGGCTTGGATTCAGAGATCATTGGTGCTGTGGAGGCTAGGGATGGTGTGCCTGCATTCGTTGCGATCGCGGCTGGTTTGGGATCGCTGACCTTGATGATGCGCTGCCAGTTAATCGCACCAGAAGGTTGAACCGTGACTTGAATTGTTTCCTTGGGTTGATCGGGTTGCTTTGCTGGTTTGTCTTCTGGTTGATTGGAACGAACAGTTTTTTCAGATTTCTCTTCATGCTTGAGGAGCTGACATTCAAAAGTTTCGCCAGGTTTGACGGGTCGATAAAGATTTGTTCCCCCACAATCGATCGCAGCTCGACCCATTTCTTTTTGCAGCCCTTGCTCAAATTCGGTTTTCAGTTGTGCCATATTGAGCAAGCCTTTGACGCTGGTTGCGTCCCAAGTGATACTGCCTTGGTCGTCTCGCTGTTGAACAGAAATCGCAAATCCAACCTTTTCGTCGAGGACACCGACACATTCAAAGGTGCTCGCTGCTTTTGGTTTGATATTGGCAGGACAAATGACGGATTTTACAGCGCTTCCACCTTGTTTTGTGATGCCAGATTTGATGATTTCTTCGATTTTTTCAGTATCTAAAGTTTTTTCACAACCTGCCAGAGTCACAAAGAGAGCTACAAAAGGAATGAGTTTGAGAACGCGAAAGTGATTCATAGTCTAACGTTTGGGTAAACCGATACGAGAATCTAAATTGAGCGATCGAGCTAGTCTGAGTAAGATAATTTCCGTATTGTCGATATAGGGAGGACGAGCCATTGTGAATGGGTAATTATTGTCATTTGCAACCAGAATGGTGTTGGCATCAAGCACGAGCAGATTTTCGATCGTGACGAATGGAAACTGAAACTGTTTGTTTTTATCTCGATTCAGATCATTTGGATCTTCAATATTTAATAAGTCAGCAATCTCTTGTTTTTCAAAATACTGATTTTTATCTTTCCTGGTTAAATCAATTTTGTATATTTTTTTGAATTTCGCTTCTTTTCCCTGTTTTGCATCTCGCTCAATCACTAAATATTCATTTTCATTAATGACAGTCATGTCACCCGGTGCATGTTCTGAATTTTCGAGCTTGTAATAACCAGCTAATCCGTTAAATTTCCCCGTTTGTGCATCCACTTGATAAATTCTCAACACTCCTTCAGGATCACCTTTCACAGTTCCTTCAAGCATTGGATAAATTTTGGTGCGATCGGGATTGATTGCCATCGCTTCAAATCCCTTTGATGCAGCGAGGTTGGGCTTGTCCGAACTTTGAGGCGATCGTACCCATCCTCCTTTGAGATCGGGAGTCGAAATCGGTGGAGCTAGAAGCTTGCCGTATTGATCAAAATGCAATAAATAAGGACCGAATTCATCCCCGATCCAAACTGAGCGATCGCTGGCAATCACCAAGGATTCAGGATCGAAATCTGCACCCGTGAGCATACGGCTCTCTTCGTTGACCAACTTAAAGGGCACTTTGCGATCGTGATCGATCAGTTGAAAAAATTTGAGTGGTTTCACTTCTCCGTTTCCGCCTCTGCCTCGGAAATTCGGTGTGACTTGATAAAGTCTGAGTAAGAAGTCTGAGCTGTTCTCTTTTGATCCAAATCCGTTGTCTGTCAAGAACCAGAAAGAATCGCGATCGGCAAATTGCACCGCGCTCAATCCTTGAATCGGTTGTCCATTAAAACTGCCCGTCCGCCCGTTTGCTGAGATTTTTGCACCTGAATTTGCACCCGGAACAAATACATCCGCAGGCAAAGCAGCAAATCCAACTAAGGTCGTCAGATTTTGAGCGGTTACAGCAGATCTGAGAAAAAGAATGAGCAATACGATTGCTAAGAACGGTGCAATCCAGCTTTTGTGAAACAGTTTTCTCATAAGCAGTAGCATTTCATAGCAACATTAAGAAGTGAGTATGAAAAGAACAACGATCGGTTAAATCGATCGCTGTTTTCAAAGGAGGCTTTAGAAGTATAAAAAGTCTCTTTGCTCACCTTGCCATCTCACCCTGGAATGAAATTCGGGGCTAGTGAAGTGAAGTCTGTGCAACTTTCTAATACAAAGGTTTGAGCAATCCAGTTCTCGTCAAAGGACTTCGCACTGCTAACCTGGAATGGAATTTCAGGGCAGGTGAATGCGTCTCAATGATTACTTTCAAAACATTCTCACACCCCCCTGATTAGGTTTGATTCGTCAGAAATTGATTCAACGCTTCCAGCATTTCCACGAGTTGCATGATGAGCAGGGGGGCTTGTGTTAAATCATTTTGCAATGCCTGAACTTCTAGCATTGATGCAACTGATTGCATTTCATATAAACCCACATTTGCACTTGCCCCTTTAATGTGATGCGCTGCACGAGAAAGGTCGATCGCGTTTTCGCTGGCTAATGCAGTTTTTGCAGCATTGAGATGCTGATGCGAATCTTCTGCAAAAATTTGCAATAATTCTCTCTCAAACGCTTCATTTTCGTCTGAGATTTGATGGAGATGCTCCCAATCGATCGCTAAAGTCATAGTCTGTTTTACTACTTGTTGTTCTAAAAACTCACCCCAGTAGGTCAGCTTTTCGCTTAGCTTCTCTTTGGAAATTGGCTTACTCAAATAGTCATCCATTCCTGATGCTAAGCAGAGATCGCGATCTTCAAGCATGGCATTTGCTGTGAGCGCAATAATCACAATGCGACGCGAGGATTGCTGAGATCGGATCAAGCGGGTCGCTTCGTAGCCATCGACAATTGGCATCTGACAATCCATCAATACAAGGTTGTATGGAATTTGATGCAGTATGTCGATCGCTTCTTTTCCGTTTGCCGCAACGTCAGCAGTGTAGCCTAAATGTTTCAGTTGATTCAAAGTTACTTTCTGATTGACAATATTGTCTTCAACCAAGAGAATTTTGAGCTTTGAGTTTGTTTTTTCAGACAACACCGGAATTGCTGTGTTTTTCTCGATCGCGTCCACGTTCTGCATCGTATTCATCATGCAGTCAAGCAACCGGGATTGTTTGACTGGCTTGATCAGATATGCGGAAAACCCAAGCTCTTTCATACGTTTCGCACCGCCCCAGCGATGGGCAGAGGTGAGCATAATTAACCGGGTATGCGCAAGTGTTGGATCGGCTTTAATCTGTGCGCCTAACATTTCGCCATCAATCTCAGGCATTTGCATATCAAGAATCGCAAGATCGTAAGGCATTCCAGCATGAGCGCGATCGCGTAATTTTTGCAGAGCGATCGTTGCATTCTCCGCCTCTTCGACCTCAAGCCCCCACGCCGAAACTTGAGAGCGAACAATCGTTCGATTCGTTTCGTGATCATCGACAACCAGCAATCGCAAATTGGCTAAATCTGGAATTTGGGTCAGAGCATTGTCATCACTATCTTGTGCAACAAGCGGTTGAGATTGCTTTGCAAACGTCAAGGAAAACCAGAATTTGGAGCCAGCGTTTGGCGCGCTTTCAACCGAGATCGAACCACCCATCAATTCGACGAGTTGCCGCGAAATCGCTAATCCTAGCCCGGTTCCCCCATATTGCCGAGTCATTGATGCATCGACTTGAGCAAAGGGTTGAAAAAGCCGTGCTTGAGCCTCTTGAGGAATTCCAATTCCTGTATCGCTGACACAAAAGAGAATCGTTGCTTCGCTAGCGGTTTGGGAGTCTAAAATCGCTTCGATCAGGACTTCACCCCGTTTGGTGAATTTAATCGCGTTCCCAACGAGATTCGTGAGAATTTGGCGTAATCGGCTAACATCGCCGCGCAGCGCGATCGGTAAATCATGATGAATCAATGTTGCAATCTCTAATTCCTTCGCAAAAGCAGCAGGTGCAAACAGATCAGCGACTTCTTCGATACAAGTCGTGAGATTAAAATCGAGCGTTTCTAGCTCCATTTCTCCCGCTTCTAGCTTCGAGAAATCGAGAATCTGATTCATCAGGGTCAGTAAGTTATCGCCGCTCGCCCGAATGGTTCCGACAAAATCTCGCTGAGTCGGATTCAGGTCTGTATCTAAGAGCAATCCAGTCATCCCGAGGACAGCATTCATGGGTGTCCGAATCTCATGGCTGATGGTGGCAAGAAACGTACTTTTCATCTGAGAAACTCGTTCTGCTGCGGCTCTCGCTTGCTCTAAGGCTAAATTTTGCTCGGTTAAGCGCGATCGCTGCTGTTGCTCTTGATCGAGCAGTCTTGCCTGCATTAAAGCGATCGCCACTTGATTCGCGAGCTGCACTAAAAACTCGACTTCAAACGCTTGCCATTGACGCGTGCTTTCGCACTGGTGCGCAATTAACAACCCCCATAATTGCGGTTCTACTGCATCGTCTTGATGCTGCAAAATTGGAACGACTAAGGTCGCCTTGACTTCAAGCTGTTGGAGTAATCGCAGCTGATACGGCATCAGATCAGCAAGTTCAGTATCATCGACCACGATCGTTCCGCCCTGCTGATACCATTTCCAAGGTCCCTCTCTGAAGCAGGCTTCCTCAAAGTGTGCACCCAGTGCCGAACTCCAGCCCGCACGAACAGATTCAACGACTACTGTTCCTGATAGCTCTCGCTCAAATCGATAAATGATCACTCGATCAGTTTGCAAAAACTGCCGCACTTCTGCCACAGTCGTTTCTAGAATTTCATTCAGATGCAACGATTGCCGAATCTTCAACGTAATGGCTGCGAGTAATTGAGATCGCGCATTTTGCCGTTGCGCTTCTTCTTCGGCTTGTTTGCGCTCAATAAATTGTCCAACTTGTGCCGCGATTGCCACCATCATCGCGGTCATCATTTCCGCATCCGGCGGTCGTACCCGATGACTAAACAGCGCAATGATACCAACCGTCTGCTCTCGGCTCAGAATCGGACAGCCCATTGCCGCGTGCAGTCCGACTCGAGCCGCAATATGCGATCGTAAAAACATTTTGTCGTAGACCACATCGCTCATCCAAAGCGGTTGCCCACTGCTCCAAACTCGTCCGGGCAACCCATAACCCGGTGCAAATACCCACGATTCCGAGGAATTTGAAAACTCATGAAACTGAGCGGCTAATCGACTCCAATGTGCCTGACAGCGAATCACGTTGGCAGTACGATCGGCAATCCACAACTCCCCAAAATCCCAATTGGTATGTTCACAGATTGTCTGCAGCAATCGTGGTGTTGCTTCATTTAACGATGGCGCTTCCGCGAGAACGCGTGTCACAAGATGCTGAAGCTGGAGCTGAAGCTGCATTCCTGTGGATCGCCCTTGTGCAGCCCTTTGCTCTAGTTCAAAGATTTTTCGTTGCTGCTCTAGTAATGTCACAGCTTGTTGAGCCAGCGATCGCAACGCCGTTTTCTGCTGCGCATCTAAACTCTGGGGCACATAATCCATCACGCAAAGCGTCCCCAACGCGTACCCCTCTGCATCAATTAATGGCATTCCTGCATAAAATCGAATGGGGGGAGTAGCCGACGATCCTAAAGGATGACAAATAAACCGTTCATCTCCAGACGCATCCACGACGACGACGACATCCGATTTCGTCAATGTATGGTTACACATGGATTTACGGCGAGGCATTTCAGTCGCATCGATTCCGACACTGGACTTAAAGACTAAGCGATCGGTATCCATCAACCCTAACAGTGCGATCGGAACGTCACAAATCTGTGCTGCCAAGTGAGTTAGGCTATCAAACAGTTCCCGACAGGACTGGTCTAGAATGCCGTACCCGTAGAGGGTGATGAGTCTCGCCGCTTCTTGTTCCGGGGATGCGATCATAATTTTCTTCGCGGACAACTGGCGGTTTTTTTATACCAGGTCAAACAGTGCGCAACTGTATTAATCGCTATTAATCGCTGCGATACGGATATGAGAGCCGCACTAAAAAATGGTCAATCTTTCAGGAGCCAAGTCAATCCACTGAGTATGGTAAACCAGAAGACCCAAACGGGAACCTGGAAATATGTGAGGACTTCTGAAGGAAATAAGATTACTTTAACCACGCTAAGCCCTAGAAATGGTAGCACAGCCAAAATGAAAAATGGCATGACTCTCCTGACTCTGAATGTATCAATAAATGCTGATTTATATGGCGCTACAGGACGCTTGCCAACGGCAGTCTGAAAAGCGAACACTCACTGACGATCGCCCCTCTCTTCGGTTCTAGAATACAAATTAGATGCGGTTAAGAAACGATTATTCACACTTCACGCAGGGAATTTTACAATGATCAGGCGACTTTTGAGCGGAGTGCTAGTGAGTGCGATCACTCTTACTCTGCCTGCACTGGCACAACCCAATAACTTTAAAACTTTGACCATCGACGATCAAACTTCATCGGGAATGATGATGGGATCGACTGGAGGAACAACTTCCCTACCTGCCGTTGTCAGCAACAGCGATCGATCCGAACGCAAATGTCTTGGCTTTGGCGATCCGAATCCCGATCATACGATCGTGCTGAAAAAACCAGTCTCTACTCTGACGCTTCGAGTCGATAGCGGCGGCAGCGACACCACTTTACTGATGTCAGGACCCGGCGGAGTACGCTGTGCCGATGCTGGCTCTAAAAAAGATGCTCGCTTACGAGAGAAAGACTTGCAACCCGGCACTTACCAAGTCTGGGTGGGAACCGTAACTCCAAACACCAATCGAGAGTATCGTTTAATCGTACGGACGGGCAATTAAGATTTATCGGGCGTTTGTTACAAAACTTATACCGTCTCTCATCAGCGCACCCGCTATCTTTTATGATGAGAAGTCGATTCAGCAGCGATCGAGTTCTACACACTTTTTAATAATTCAAGTGTAGGAACCCGAATCGTTTTAATCTTAAAAATGAACTGGTTGACCCTGGGCGGTGTTTGACTTCTGATTTTGGATTTTAGATCTTGGATTTTGAATTTTTGTTCAGAACCCGATCCCTAAATTCCATCAGCCTCAGCATGTGGATGAAATCATATATAGTCAATCCAAAATCGCCAATCCAAAATCTAAATTGGCTGTTCCAGGTGAAGCTCTGGTCAGATTTAACACAGTAACGATCCGTAAATGGGAGCTTTAGAAATCCAATGAGTGTTAAGGCAAGTGGTGGAAGCTCGGTTGCGCGCCCGCAACTATACCAAACAGTACCAGTTGCAACGATTTCACAGGCAGAGCAACAAGACCGCTTTTTAGGGCGGGGCGAACTCGATGAACTCGTGCAGTATTTCAAATCTGGGCAAAAACGTCTAGAAATCGCTGAAATTCTGACACGGAACTCTGAACTGATCGTCTCGCGATCGGCAAACCGCATTTTTACAGGCGGCTCTCCGATGGCATTCCTTGAAAAGCCAAATGTTGACGCAGAACCTGTGAAAACGGTGGCAGGCACAACCCTGAATACCGAAGAAGGGATGAAACTGGGAACTGTCACTTATGCGGAAGGCTCCGGCGGCGGATTATTTGGCGGCATTCGGAACTTCTTCCTAACGCCGAGCGCAGGTGCAATCCCTCCAGGGTTCCGTCCAATTAACGTGGCACGCTATGGCCCGAGCAATATGGCGAAGTCGCTCCGCGACTTAAGCTGGTTCTTACGCTATACGACCTATGCGATCGTGGCAGGCGATCCGAGCATCATCTCAGTCAATACTCGCGGGTTGCGCGAAATTATTGAACGAGCATGTTCCGGTGAAGCAACCATCGTGGCACTGCAAGAAATGAAAGTCGCAGCCGGAATTTATTTCCGGGGGGATGCAGATGCAAAAGCGATCGTCGATCAGTACTTCGATGTTCTGATCACTGAATTTAAAGCGCCCACACCTTCAACCAAACTGCGTCAACGTCCTTCTCCCGACCAACAGGGCTTACAACTGCCGCAAATCTACTTCAATGCAGCAGAACGCCGTCCGAAGTTTGTGATGAAACCAGGACTGTCGGCAAGCGAGAAAAACGAAGCAGTCAAGGCAGCTTACCGCCAGGTATTTGAGCGGGACATCACTCGCGCTTACTCATTGAGCATCTCTGACCTCGAATCGAAGGTGAAAAACAGCGAAATCTCGATGAAGGAATTCATCCGTCGCTTGGCAAAATCACCCTTGTACCGCAAGAACTTCTTCGAGCCGTACATCAATAGCCGCGCTCTTGAATTGGCATTCCGTCACATTCTCGGTCGGGGTCCTTCTTCGCGTGAAGAGGTGCAGAAATATTTCTCGATCGTATCGAGCGGTGGGTTGAATGCCCTCGTCGATGCTTTGGTCGATTCGCAAGAGTACAGCGACTACTTCGGAGAAGAAACCGTTCCGTACCTGCGTGGCTTAGGTCAAGAAGCTCAAGAATGTCGCAACTGGGGTCCGCAACAAAACCTGTTTAACTACAGTGCACCCTTCCGCAAGATTCCGCAGTTTCTCACCACGTTTGCCTCTTACGATCAGCCGTTGCCGGATCAGCACGTTTACGGTTCTGGAAACGATCCACTAGAAATCCAGTTTGGTGCGATCTTCCCGAAAGAAACTCGTACTCCTAGCGCAAGCCCTGCTCCATTCGGCAAAGATACACGTCGAATCTTGATCAATCGCGGACCTGGCATCAACAACCAGCTCAGCAATCCAAGCGCGCGCGGTGTTGCTCCTGGCACGCTTGGTCCAAAAGTCTTCAAATACGACCAAAGTCCTAGCTTTACCAAGTCATTTGGAAAGCGGTCTACTGGCACAAAAGGCATTAGTACCAAATTCTCAGAAAGCTCCACCCAAGCGGTGATCAAAGCGGCTTATCTGCAAGTTTTCGGGCGCGATGTCTATGAAGGACAACGCCTCAAAGTCGATGAAATCAAGCTGGAAAACGGCGAAATCACCATTAAAGAATTCGTCCGTCGCTTGGCGAAGTCACCGCTATTCCGCAGTCTGTACTGGGAAAAACTGTATGTGATGAAAGCGGTGGAATACATTCACCGTCGCTTGTTGGGTCGTCCAACCTACGGTCGCCAAGAAACCAACAAGTACTTTGATATCAGTGCGAAGAAAGGCGTTTACGCATTAGTCGATGCGATTCTTGACACGGAAGAGTACAACGTAACCTTTGGCGAAGATACCGTTCCTTATGAGCGCTATCTCACCCCCGCAGGTGTTTCTCTGAGAATGAACCGCGTCGGTTCGATTCAAGACAAAGGCACCAAGATTACGAAAGAGGAAACACCTCTGTTCGTTCAATTGGGAACTTCGACTGGTCTACGGACTCAACCCGATGTAGACTTCCGGATCAACCAAGGGGTCAGCAAGAAGCGCGAACAAACGAAAGTCTTCAAGCTTACCCAACTCAACGACAAGGCGAACCTCAAGACTGTGATCGGTGCGGCTTATCGTCAAGTCTTCGAGCGCGACATTGCTCCGTATGTGATCCAAAACGAATTCTCGGTCTTGGAAACTCAACTCAGCAATGGCGATATCACCTTGAAAGAGTTTATTGCAGGGCTTGGTTCTTCCAGTCTGTATGTCAAGGAGTTCTACACGCCTTACCCGAACACGAAAGTGATCGAGCTAGGAACGAAGCATTTCTTAGGACGTGCTCCTCTGGATCAAGCTGAAATCCGCAAGTACAACACGATTCTGGCGACTCAAGGCTTGAAGGCGTTTATCACCGAGATGGTCAACACCGTCGAGTACAACGAAGCGTTTGGTGAAGATGTGGTTCCATACAACCGTTTCTTAACCTTGCCGGCTGCGAACTTCCCGAACTCTCAAACCTTGTACAACAAGCTGACGAAGCAAAACGATAAGGTTGAAGTTCCGAGCTTTTCGCCCACGAATTCGCGCCTAGATATTTCCACGATGCCGTTGACTTCTAGCGCGATCGCGGCAAATGGCAAAGATGTAGCTCAAGTGGGTCGTTCTTCGACTCCCTTCGTCCCGGCAGAGTTGGACATGCGCCGTAAGCCTGCTCGCATCTACCGGATGAATCCTGGCATGATGCAGCACGAGAGTGAGATGGTGATCAATGCCATTTATGCTCAAGTGATGAATGTACCAGCGGATCAAGTTCCGGTTGAGTTTAAGCGATCGGATCTCGAAGCTCAGTTGCAGCAGGGCGAAATTTCAGTGCGGGAGTTTGTTCGCGCATTGGCAAGTTCACCGAGCTATAGCCAGCGCTTCTATACTCCCTATCCGAATGCAAAAGCGATCGAGCTATTGTTCCGTCATTTGCTAGGTCGGGCGCCGATCAGTCAGGAAGAGCTGCACGAATACAATCAGATCTTATCGGGTCAAGGGTTGAGTGCTGTTGTACATGCGATCGTCGATGGAACTGAGTATGCTCGCTTCTTTGGCGAAGATGTCGTTCCCTACAAGCGCAATCTAGATGCGACTTCGATCTAATTTGCTCTAACTAAAGTCGGTTGAATGATAAAGCCCTCGATTGTTCTGCAATCGAGGGCTTCCTTTTGTGGGCAGCTTGTTTATCTACGATCGCGCTTCTACATCAAACTTTTCTTGACTGAAACGATCGCGACATATCCTGCATTTCTGCGCTCAGACTGGTACGATAGACAATCAAGCTAGGGGTGCCCGACTGGGCTGAGAACAAACCCTTAGAACCTGAGACTGGGTAATGCCAGCGAAGGGAAGCTCATTAATCAGAGGAAAAACTAATGCGGACAGAATGGATCGCAAAACGCCGAGGACAGAAGAATGTTTCTCAAATGCACTACGCTCGCAACGGAGTCATTACCGAAGAAATGCACTATGTCGCTCAGCGGGAAAATCTTCCTGTTGAATTGATTCGCGATGAAGTCGCACGCGGTCGGATGATCATTCCGGCGAATATCAATCACCCCAATTTGGAGCCGATGGCGATCGGGATTGCTTCAAAATGTAAGGTGAACGCGAACATTGGGGCATCGCCCAATTCCTCGAACATTGATGAAGAAGTAGACAAACTCAAACTCGCGGTCAAGTACGGTGCTGATACCGTGATGGATTTGTCAACCGGGGGCGGAAACTTAGATGAGATTCGGACTGCGATCATCAATGCTTCTCCTGTGCCGATCGGAACTGTGCCGATTTATCAGGTTCTCGAAAGTGTGCATGGCAATCTCGATCGCTTAACCCCAGATGATTTTCTACATGTGATTGAAAAGCACGCTCAACAAGGCGTGGATTACATGACCATTCATGCGGGATTGTTGATCGAATACTTGCCGCTCGTGAAATCTCGAATTACTGGGATTGTTTCTCGTGGTGGTGGAATTATTGCGCGCTGGATGTTGCAGCATCACAAGCAGAATCCGCTCTACACCCACTTTGATGACATTATCGAAATTTTCAAGAAGTACGATGTGTCGTTTAGTTTAGGAGATTCACTGCGTCCGGGTTGTACTCACGACGCGTCGGATGAAGCTCAGCTTTCGGAATTAAAAACACTCGGACAACTGACCCGTAAAGCGTGGGAACATGATATTCAAGTCATGGTTGAAGGACCAGGACATGTGCCGATGGATCAGATCGAGTTCAATGTTCGCAAGCAAATGGAAGAGTGTTCGGAAGCACCTTTCTATGTCTTGGGTCCATTAGTCACCGATATTGCTCCAGGCTATGACCATATTACTTCCGCGATCGGGGCTGCGATGGCAGGTTGGTATGGGACTGCTATGCTGTGTTACGTGACTCCGAAAGAGCATTTAGGCTTGCCGAATGCGGAAGATGTTCGTAATGGGTTGATTGCTTATAAGATTGCGGCACATGCGGCAGATATTGCACGGCATCGACCGGGAGCGCGCGATCGCGATGATGAGCTTTCGGCTGCACGGTATAACTTTGACTGGAATCGGCAATTTGAACTTTCGCTGGATCCAGAGCGAGCCAAGGAATACCACGATGAAACATTACCAGCAGACATTTATAAGACTGCTGAGTTCTGCTCGATGTGTGGACCGAAGTTCTGCCCCATGCAAACGAAAGTAGACGCTGATGCGCTAACTGAACTTGAAAAGTTCTTGGCACGGGAAAAACAGCCCGTTCGCTAATTGCTTGTTACTCAGTCTTGCTCTCTAAACTCACAAATCTTAGGAATTTAGAGGGCAAGCTTGCTTTTTAAGCGATCGCGGCAGGTTGTAGTAGCCGATGCGAAGGTTGGCGAGTTCGGGTCAGACTTTCATGTCTAATCGTATTCATTGCATGTATCCGTTGGTGAAATGAAGCCGGAAAGTATTCACGACAGTGGCTACAATACCAATTCTTCTCTCCATGCAGTACATGGGAGAGTAAAGTATGAGAGCAAATAAAACATTGATTTGAAGCGTTCATGCTAAGCCAAACCCAACTCGTTGCTAATGCTATGGGTAGCTTACTAGGTCAAGAGTTCATCACAAATCTTCCACGCGATAGAACAGGCTTTTAAGAAAAGCTTAAATTTACTATGGCAGTCCTGTCTGCTGCGCGGAAGTGGAATTGAGCGTTGCCGTACCAGTCTTATAAATGTGACCTGGTAGTTACCATGCCAAAATTTCTGCAATTTGTTCTGCTAAATTTAACGGCTCAAATGGTTTTGCAATCATGCCGGAAATCGGTAGGGGATGGTTTGGATCAGCCGCGATCGCAGGTAGCTTGGCAGTCAAAAGAATAACTGGAATGGCTGCGGTGACTGGATGTTTCTTCAAGTGTCGTAAGAGCATGATTCCATCCATGTCCGGCATCATGATATCTAGTAAGATTGCATCTGGCTGTTCTGTTTCAGCCTTCGTCAATCCGTCTGCCCCTGATGTTGCAACGATCACTGTCCAACCTCCAAGTTTGCTCAGACAGGCTTGAATGACCCGAGCCAGTCTTCTTTCATCATCAATCAGCAGAATCCGCTTGGCTAACATAAACTCTAAGCCAGATTGAAGTGGATATTTCTCTCTTTGCGAAGTATCTTCTCCATTATCTTTTACATCTTCCCTGTATCGGATATTTAGCTTCTTAAGTATGGAGCAATACAAAGCTGTCGAGAACATAGAACCGTTGCTATCGAAAGTCTTGCTGTCACTAAGACTTCTTATAGATAATTTACCCCTAATGGAACTGTACGATTGCATCGTTTCATGCGGATCATAAATTCATCTTCAAAATTCACCCTCATGTTCTGAACGTTGTGCAGCATCGTGATCGTTTACCCTCGTTCACTCACATCTTCAGCTTGGGGCAACCTTGTAATGAAGCAACTTGTCATCTGTGTTGAAATATCTTGGCTAGAAAGATTGGCAAGAGCCTTAACAGAATAATTCGCGTTCATGATCAATTCTAAAAAGCCTTTTATTGTACTTTTTAAATTTGAAGAAATTTTGGAGAAATCCTGAGTTTATTTGTAGACGCAATTCGTCTGGAAAATGATAATCTTATTCCTATTTAGAAAAACGATTTAGAGCCAGCAGAATTACTTTAGGAAATCGATCATCCGCCTAGAATTATCAATTCAATTACTCACCAGCCTAAATCGTCTGAGTTTGCTCTCATCCAAGGATTTCTTCTTTCCAAATGCAGCAGAAAAACCGGGCGTTTTGTTCCCCTCTTCGAGGCTGAGAGGGAATCTAGAGACAGCAACGCATTCGGGAAATTCTCGGTGAATCAACGCTCATTCCTTTTTGAAATTGATACTCCTATCACTTCACAGATTAACTTAAACCCCTCTGTAGATAGATATGATTTTTGCTTAATCACGAGAGATTTTGATATGCATTCTTACGTTGCTGTTAATTGTGTGACTGAGATCAAGCTCAGATCGAACGCATCTTAGAGGAAAGAGAGTGCTGAACCAATTTATCTTTGCTGAACTGGCATTCAAACTTTGATATAAGCCTAGAAAGTATGTCCTGTTTTCATTCGTTTCCTTGTTGATGAGCACAATGACGCAAAGCCAACAGACGGTTCTAATTGTTGATGACTTTTTTCAAGATCGGCAAATGTATCGCCGTTACTTAACGAATGATCCAGGAATAACCTACACAATTTTAGAGGCAGAATCAGCTTTCGATGGGTTGAAGGTATGCGAGTTGCAGCAAATCGATGGAATTTTGCTTGACTTTCGGCTGCCAGATTTAGATGGGCTTCAGTTTTTGGCAAAGTTGAAAGCTCAAGGGGGCAAAACTTTTCCGCCGATCGTGATGATCATCGAGCAAGAAGATGAATCTATCGCAGATCAGGCGATGAAAAGCGGTGCAGAAGATTATTTAGTCAAAAGTCAGATTACGCCAAACCGCTTGAGATTGACCCTTCAAACTGCGATCGAACATACTGCACTGAGACGAGCACTCCAGCAAACACAACAGGCTTTGCGAGACAGCGAGGAACGCTATCAGGCGATCGTGCAAGATCAAGCCGTTTTGATTTGCCACTTTCTTCCCGATGGAACACTGACTTTTGTCAATCCTGCTTACTGTCGCTACTTTGGGACGACTGCCGAAACCTTGCTCGGACAGAATTTTTTGCACCTGATCCCCGAAGGTGCTCGTGAGCAGATTCAGCAACAGATTGATGTACTCAATACATTAACTCCAGATCGTCCGACTCTGATTCAAGAACATTTAGTTTGCAGATCGAACGGGGAGATAGGCTGGCAGCAGTGGACAAATCGCGCCATTTTCAATTCAGCAGATCAAATCATCGAATTTCAAGCCGCAGGACGAGACATCAGCGAGCAAAAAGCGACTGAATTGTCCTTGCAGCAAGCAACCGAACGCTTTGAGCTTGCCGTCATGGCGACCAATGGTTTGATTTACGATTGGAATTTCAAAAATAATACCGTTTACCGTTCACGAGGCTTGATGGATCTGTGTGGCTATTGTCCTGAAGAAGTCGATCCTTCGCTGCAATGGTGGTGGCAACAAATCCATCCTGAAGACCTGGCTCGATTTGATTTCAGTAACTTAAATGAGCACTTAGAAAGCCTCGATCGCTATTGTGCAGAATATCGAGTGCGCCATCGCAACGGGCATTATCTGTGGGTTGAAGATCGGGGTTTAGTCGTCAAAGACATTACAGGTCAACCGATCCGCATTGTAGGAAGTACGATTGATATTAGTAATCGTAAGCAAACCGAAGCAGACTTGCGAGAGAGCGAAGCTCGACTCAAACGATTGGTTGATTTGAATCTAATCGGCATTGAATTCTGGGATGCAGATGGAACAGTTTTAGATGCGAATGATGCTTTTCTCAATTTAGTTGGCTACACGCGTGAAGACTTACATGCTGGGAAAGTAAACTGGAGAGCTTTGACCCCGCCAGAACAGATCCAGCTTAGCGATGCGTCGATCGAGAAAATGCGCCAGCAAACCTCGGACACCTTAGAGAAAGAATACATTCGCAAAGATGGTAGCCGCATTAGTGTGCTTTTGGGGGGGGTGATGTTTGAAGGATCACACCATCGCGGCATTAGCTTTGTGGTCGATTTAACCGAACAAAAACAGCTCCAGCGCGAGCGAGAAATGTTACTTGCCGAAGCTCAGAACGCTCGTGCTGCGGCTGAACTGGCAAATCGAACCAAAGATGAGTTTCTCGCGATCGTCTCTCACGAACTGCGATCGCCCCTGAATGCGATTCTGGGCTGGACAAAACTGCTGCGTTCTCGTCAGTTTGATTCTGCGAGAGTTGAACAAGCGTTAGAAACGATCGAGCGCAATACGCAAGCTCAAGTCAAGTTAATCGAAGATTTGCTCGATGTGTCTCGCATTCTGCGCGGTCAACTCCGCTTAGATTGTGTGCCCATACATTTAGCCCCAATTATCACAGTTGTCGTTGCAAACGGACAGCTTGCAGCAACCACAAAGCAAATTCGACTCTGTTCGACCATTGAGCCAGAAGTCGGACGGATTTTAGGAGATGCCAATCGGCTGCAGCAAATCCTGACAAATATCGTGACGAATGCGATTAAATTTACCCCCAACGGCGGACATGTTACCGTCTCGTTAGAGCAGGTCGGCAATGATGCTGCTATCAGTGTAACCGACACAGGACAAGGCATCAGTGCTGATTTTTTGCCGTATATCTTTGAGCGATTTCGACAAGTGGAAAATAGCACCACCCGATCGAAAGATGGATTAGGGCTAGGACTTGCAATTGTGCGGCATTTAGTTGAATTGCATGGCGGAACCGTTCAGGTTGAGAGTCCGGGGCTAAATCAAGGTGCAACGTTTACAGTCAGGTTTCCACTGATTGATCAGGTTGCTCAACCGACCTCGATTGAGCCGAATCCTACGATCGCAGACTTGAGCAAGGTCAAGATCCTCATTGTCGATGATGTCCTTGATACTTGTGACTATCTTCAGTTTGTCCTGAGCGATTTTGGAGCAACCGTTGCCATCGCTCATTCTGCGGCACAAGCGTATGGGATATTTCAACAGTTTGTGCCAGATGTACTGCTGAGTGATATTGGTATGCCAGAAGAAGATGGGTATTTGTTGTTGCAGCGAATTCGACAATTACCACAAGGTCAATCTGTCAAGGCGATCGCGCTGACTGCTTTTGCTAAACCCGAAGACTGCGATCGCGCCTTGGGGGCTGGATTCCAAGCCCATTTAGCGAAGCCTGTAGAACCCGATGACTTGATTAATGCGATCGTGAAGGTATTCAATCATGCCTGAGTCGTTGCAAGTTGGTTGACGGTTTGAATCAGTTCGTCAGGATTCAGAGGCTTGACTAAATGCCGTTGAAATCCAGCCAGAATCGCTTGTTGCTGAGTCGCTTCAGAGGCATAAGCCGTCAGTGCGATCGCGGGAATCAATCGCGCGGCATCCGAGCGCGATCGTACCGATTCAATCAATTCAAATCCATCCGCACTCGGCATACTGAGATCCGTCACAATCAAGTCGAATCGAGCACGATTCAGTGCAGTCATTGCCTCTGACACAGAATCGACAGCCGTGACGGTCGCACCACAACTTTCCAATAGAAACTTTAGGAAATCCAGCCCATCCTGCTCATCATCCACAGCTAAAATATGCAGTCCAGCCAAGCTAGGTAACTCATCACCTTTGAAGTCGGTTGGGTGTAAATGAGCCTGAAATCGAGGCTCAGCGATCGGCAGCTTGATAATAAACACTGAGCCTTGCCCCGCCCCGCCACTGTGCACTTCAATCGTTCCGCCATGCAGTTCAACTAAATGCCGAGTAATTGCTAATCCGAGTCCTAGCCCGCCAATTTTGCGCGTACTAGAAGCATCTTCTTGCCGAAACGACTCGAACACATAAGGCAGAAAGTCTGAGGTGATGCCTCTACCCGTATCTTGAACAGATAAAACTGCAAAATTTTCTGCATCGCTTAAGGAAATCTCAATCTGTCCTGCTTCAGGTGTAAATTTAATCGCGTTCGTGAGCAAATTCCACACGACTTGCTGCAAGCGAGTCGCATCACCCCGAATCATCATCGAAGCCTCAGCATCAAACTGCAGTTTAATTCTTTTGTTATCTGCCATCAAACGAACCGTATCGAGCGCAGAATGCACCACAGCGATGAGATCAATGATCCCCCACTTGAGGCTTAATTTGCCGCGCAGAATGCGAGACACATCGAGCAAATCATCGATCAATTGCACTTGCAACGCTGCATTTCTAAAGATCGTATTGAGCGCGCGTTGAGCGACCTCGCCTGAAAGCTTGCCTTCACAGAGCAGTTTCGACCAGCCTAAAATCGGGTTAAGCGGGGTACGGAGTTCATGAGAGACGATCGCCAGAAACTCGTCTTTGACTCGATTGGCAACTTCAGCGCTTTCTTGAGCGAGTTTGCGGTTCTCAGCTTCAGCTAAAGCGCGATCGCGCATTTGACGATACTCTTGCACCTGAAAGGTCAAATCGGTGACATCTTGAATCGACAGCATTGCATAAAATCCGTCTCCTTGAGTCGCGGGAATCGAAGTCACGGTGGTATGTTGAATCCGCTGTCTGCCATCCGAGAACGCAGTTGGAATGATGTATTTGTGAAGCTGTGAGGAGAAAATTGTCGGTGGTCCTCCCTCAAAAATCGGAGCGAGGCGATTGGTATAAAGCGATTGACGAAAGTGAGGAAAAAAGTCACAAATCGCTTGCCCCTCAATCCGCTTGCGCCCAATCTGCGTCCATTCTTCTAGCGCACTGTTCCAAAATACGACTTGATAGTCCGATCGGAGCACACAAATCCCGAGTGGCATTTGATCGAGCAGACTAAAGCGATCGTCGAGGTAGGACATGAGATCAAACGGCTCCTTTTTCTGAAGATTGCGAGATTAGCGCAAGTTCTCGATCGATACACGCTAGTAGCTCACTAAAAGAAGTCATCTCAAAAATTAAAATAATCTCACCCACAATTTCAAGCTGTTTAATCTCAAATCGAGCCTGTGCAAGCAAAAAAATGGTATCAACTTTGAAGAGATGGTTCGACAGTAACAAGTGCTCCATCGTGTCTTCATGGTAAGACGGGAGAGCATAGCTCATATGCTCACTGAGTAAGTTACTAATCGATCCGAGAATGCCATTGATGACGATATTGCCTACTTCGGTCAGAGTGCCAATCTTGACACCATCGAGGTCTGGAGAATCTCGGTCTTCGCCAGTCAGGAGTGCGACTAGGGCTGAAGCACTTTCGGTCGGAAAGAGCAGTTCGGCACTCCCACTAAAGCTCCCACTAAAGCCTAATCTCACTGCAGAAAAGTGATGCGGATCGAGTCGTTGGGCGAGCTTTTGCTTAAGAGCTGCACCCTCAAACATCTGGAGCATCGGAACACAGAGCTGAATCGGAGTATCCAGCATTTCATTGAGCATTCCAGCCGCCCGCCCGATGCCAATATTAATGAATTCTTGCAAAGCATCTAACTGCTTCTCAGTGATTAAAGTCATTCATTGCTCCTCAGCACTGCAAAAGTTGTTGAACCGTCTGGCGAACTTCAGCTTCTTTTGCGGGTTTATTCAGAAATGCTGCGGCTCCAAGTTCGAGTCCACGCTGCCGAGAAGAATCTTGAATGTCTGCACTGACGATCGCGACCGGAATCGCACAGCCCTCTTCCCGAAGCTTCTGTAAAAATTGAAACCCATCAATGTTGGGCATCAGTAAATCGACGAAAATACAGTCCGGTTGATGCTGACTCACCATCTCTAGTGCTTCTTGCCCATTAGTTGCTTCTAGAACCGTGCAACCTTCTGCCTCGACGTATTTCCGCAGCATTCGGCGCGAAAAGGCTGCATCATCCACAATTAACACTGATACCAAATTCGATGTATCCACAGTCTACTTATGCCTCTTGGAAGGAGATAATTCAGCAAATATTTACAATTCTAATTTTTCTATAGAATGCTGCTCTGCACAGAGCAGCTCTAAGACGTCAACATCTGTTTCACGCAGCCATGACAAAATCGTTGTGTGGTGAATGTTCGTAACTTGTTCAATGCTACGAGCACTCATGCCCTGAAAATACATCCGAATGCAAAAGTGCTTCACCTCCTCTGAGTATCGCATCTGCTTGTAAGTCTCAAGAAATTGCCGTCCACAGTCCTTGCATTTGTAGCACTGGATCTGACTGCGGTATCCATTGCGCTGTAACTGATGCGAACCACAGTTTGGGCATTCCATGGCGATGCTTTCAAATGAAAATATCATTAGTGTTCAGCGTTGTCTACTGCTTAAACATCTATCTTAAGATAGATCCTGACAGATAAGGATGCTGCTTAGGATGTTGAAGGATAAAGCTGGAGTACGCTTGAAAATATGGAGTCTCTACATGAAATCGATGCAGAGGATTTAGCAGCTTTTCTGGTTGAGAGTTACGAGATTTTGAACCAGTTTGAGCAAGATGTTTTGGACTTAGAACGGCATGCGCTTGATCCGGATCGCCTCAATCGGCTCTATCGTGCCCTCCATACAATTAAAGGCAATTGTGGTTTTTTGCCTTTACCGACGCTTGCCGCGATCGCTCATGCTGGAGAAACGCTTTTAGAAGGAATTCGCACCGCCGAGTTTAAAATGACACCTGGTGTAGCAACCGTTTTACTTGACTTAACCGATACCATTCGGCAACTGCTTAAAACGATTGAAACGACTAAAACCGAAGGAACCGCAGACTATTCGCGTTTCATCACCAAGCTGACAGTACTCTATAGCTCAGAGCACCAGGCTGCAACTCGTTCAGGAGTGCTAGAAGATTCGGACTCAACAAGCTTAACTACGCTTGATTCAACGATTCGCGTGCAGGTTGACTTGCTGGATCAGGTCATGAATCTCGTTGGGGAACTCGTTATTGCCCGGAATCGAGTGCTACAGCTGACTACGGATAGCAGTGATGTAGCCTTGATGGCTACGTGCCGACAGATTGATTTGATTACCAATGAACTGCAAGATAGTATCATGCGGGCGCGAATGCAGCCAATTAATACGCTTTGGCGCAATTTACCTCGATTAGTCCGAGAGCTAGAGATCGCCTGTGGTAAAGAAATTGCACTCGAACTCGAAGGCAGTGAAACGGAACTCGATCGCAATATCATTGCCGCGATTAAAGATCCACTGATGCATCTCGTTCGCAATTGTATTGATCATGGGATTGAGCCACCGGAGGTGAGAGTTGCAGCCGGGAAATCGGCTCAAGGATCGTTAAAGCTGAGAGCTTCGCAAGAAAATGGGAAAGTGATCCTAGAAATTCGAGAGGATGGGGCTGGAATTGATCCGGCTCAACTGAAAGCGCGATCGCAGCAGCTTGGACTGATTAGTGCAGCGCAAGCCGAATCGATGCGCGATCGCGAAGCGCTCGATCTGATTTTTATTCCTGGATTCTCGACCCTCAATGAAGCGACTCATCTTTCAGGTCGTGGCGTTGGTATGGATGTTGTGCGGCGGAACATTGAATCCGTCAATGGTTCGATTGAAGTTGAAAGCCAGGTCGGGCAAGGAACTACCTTTCGCCTGAACATTCCGCTTACTCTAGCGATCATTCCGACCTTGCTTGTGAAAAGTGGCGGGGAACGATTTGCAATTCCTCAGTCGAGTGTCCAAGAACTGATTCGGATCGAAGGACGCGATCGCATCGATCAGCAGATTGAAACCTTATTCGATGCGCCCGTTTATCGACTACGAGGACACATTCTTCCCTTGGTCAATCTGGCTACTGTGCTCCAGCTTCCGATGTCTTCGAGTGATCTGCTTTACTTTGTTGTCATTGACGCAGAGAGCTATCGATTTGGGCTGATTGTCGATCAAATCGAAGATACCCAAGAGATTGTCGTAAAGCCACTGAGCAAACAGATAAAGTCGCTAGAAGTATTTGCAGGTGCGACAGTGTTAGGAGATGGCAGTGCAGCATTGATTCTGGATGCAGTCGGAGTGGCACGATATGCAGGAATTCAGCCCTCATTCAACCAGATCATTGCTGCTGAACCAACCCCGGAAAATCGGCAATTGATCTTGATTGTTCTAGGGCATCACAATACTCGGATGGGCATTGTTCTCACTCAGTCAACTCGGCTTGAAATGATTGCTAGCCAAAAGATCGAAAAAGTCGGAGAACAATATTTGATGCAGTATCGAGATCGCGTTGTAGCGCTCATTGATCTGCAAGCTGTGTTGAGCCGAATTCCTCGATCGAGCCATGAATTCGAGGAATCTATTGCGGTCGTTGTCATCGAGCGTGAACACAATCAGGTGATTGGATTGATTGTGGATCAGATTCTCGACATTGTAGAAGAATCGCTCACGGTGACTGGAGCAGCGATTCGTCCGGGTTCGTCCTGCTATGCCAGTGTGCAAGGTCAAATTACTGAGATGTTAGATTTAGATGCGATCGTCAAGCTAGCAAATCCCTACCTCGTCTCTGACGAGAGCTGGAGGTAAACTGTAGTGACTCAACAGATCTGCACCTTCTATCTCAATGGTTCTTACTTTGGCATTGAAATTGAGGATGTTCAAGAAATTATTTGTCAACCCTCACTCACCCGAATTCCCCTCGCACCGCCGGAGATTTGCGGATTGATGAATCTCCGTGGGCAAATCATTCCAGTCGTTGATTTAGCTTGTCGTTTAGCCCTGAGATCGACACCCTGCGTCAGAAGCGATGAAACCATCTACAACATCATTGTTCATACGATCGAGGATACGGTCAGTTTCGTTGTGGATGACATTGGAGATGTGCTGCACTGTTCGAGCAGCACATTTGATCCACCTCCGAGTAATTTGAATCCTCAGATGCGAACTTTTCTAAAAGGAGCATACAAACTTGAGCAAGATTTTTTACTCGTTCTCAATACTGCAAAGATTCTAGATTAGGAGAGAGCAATGGTTTCTAACTCATCACAAAAGCAAGATTCGATAGTTGCAATGAAAGCAACACTGCTCGCAGCAATGCAGGCAGTCAATGCAGGCGATCTTTCAGTCCGCCTCGATGAAAGTAACGGACTTGAGGAGATTGCTCAAGAATTTAATCAATGGGTCAGCCATCATCAGCACTTTGCTCAAGGCATGAGTGAAGTAGAACGAGTCCTCAGCGCGATCGCACAAGGAAACCTGAATGCAAGAATTGCGCTAGAAATTGAGGAGCAACCACTTGCAGGCGAAGTGCTGCAAGTGGCAACACAGGTCAATGCCATAGCAGATCAACTCCAGTTAGTCGCAAGTGAAGTCACCCGTGTTACCCGCGAAATTGGAACACAAGGCAAGCTCGACTCAGTTGCAACCGTCAAAGATATATCCGGAGACTGGCAAGCCCTGATTGAGAGCGTCAATCAGATGTCGAGTCAAGTCAACGAGCAGATTCGCAGTATTGCTCACATTTCGCGTGCAGTTGCTCAAGGAGACTTCGCAAACCAAATTACAGCAGAAAATGTCGGAGAGTTTCGGGTGCTCACTGATGATATCAATCAAATGATTCAGAACCTGCGGGACTCATTAGGTGAAATTGGAGAAATTTCGGCAACCGTTGCAAGCGCATCAGAAGAATTAACAGCCGTGAGCCGAGAAATGACAAGTAACGCCGGACAAACTTCTGAACAAGCGACTTCTGCGTCTGTCTCAGCAGAACAAGTCAGCCAGAACGCTGCCACCGTTGCGACCGCGATCGAAGAAATGAACCTGAGCATTCGCGAAATTGCTAAAAATGCAGCAGCAGGAGCACAGGTCGCGATGGATGCAGTAAAAACCTCGGATCAGACGAATGCCACGATTACGAAACTCGGTCAAAGCAGTGTTGAAATTGGTAAGGTGATCAAAGTCATTACCTCGATCGCTCAGCAAACAAATCTCCTCGCCTTGAATGCCACAATTGAAGCAGCACGAGCAGGCGATGCAGGTCGAGGATTTGCCGTTGTTGCCAGCGAAGTGAAAGAATTAGCGAAACAAACTGCTCATGCAACAGAAGATATCAGCCAGCGAATTGAAGCGATTCAGACCGATACAAAAGGTGCAGTCGAAGCAATTACTCAGATTACCGCAGTCATTAATCAAATTAATGATATTCAAAATACGATCGCGAGTTCTGTAGAAGAACAAACAGCAACGACGAATGAAATTGCTCGTAATGTTACAGAAGCTGCACAGGGAAGCTCTGATATTGCGAAAAATATTGGGGTTTTGGCAGACAATGCTCAAATGACAACCACTGGAGCAGACAACACAGCCCAAGCAGCAACGGAACTAGCACGAATGGCAGTCAACCTGCAAAACATTGTTCAGCAGTTTCGAGGTCTAAGCAGTTGAACATTTCTAGGGAAGAGAATTTGCGACAATACAGGCTCACTCAACTGTCAGTTGTGCTCTTAGAAAGCATCTGAGAACAGGTTATAGTCAACATCAAATCGGCACTGCCCTTTATCCTGTGAGCATGATGCAAAAAATTCGAGTTTTGATTGTGGATGATGCGGTCATGGTGCGAAGCCGTTTGAGTAAAATCTTAGCGACCGATCCGCACATCGAAGTCGTAGGAGTTGCAGCAACAGGACGAATTGCTCTTGCAAAACTGCCACAGCTTAAGCCCGACGTGATCATTCTCGATATAGAAATGCCTGATCTCAATGGGCTACAAACTTTAAGTCATATCCGCAACCTTGACCCAAAGATCCCTGTGATTATGTTTAGTGCAATGACTCTCAAAGGAGCATCTATTACGTTAGACGCACTCGCTTTGGGAGCCTCAGACTATGTGACAAAGCCAGACCACATGCTCAATACAGGAGATGTCACTCAATATCTAGAAGCAACTCTAATTCCAAAAATCAAAGTCTTAAGCCGCAGAGAAAGCATGAAACCTTCGATCGCATCTTCCCTACCTGCGGTTTCTACAACCTCAACTAGAACTAATGCCCTCGCTGAGGTTGTCGCGATCGGAGTTTCAACGGGCGGACCGAATGCACTCGCTCGGATACTTTCAACCTTACCTGCTGATTTTCCAGTTCCCATCCTGATTGTGCAACATATGCCACCCATGTTTACAAAGCTACTCGCCGAACGACTGACGGCAAAATGCCCTTTGTCTGTGCGCGAAGCAACGATGGGCGCATGTTTGAAGCCCGGCACGATTTGGATTGCACCCGGAGATTATCATCTGAGCGTGCAACACACTCGATCAGAGGTGCAGCTTGTATTGGATCAAACTCCGCCTCGCAATTCTTGCCGTCCGTCGGTCGATGTTTTATTTGCATCCGTCGCAGAGACTTATGGCGATCGTGCTTTAGGTGTCGTTTTAACAGGCATGGGACAAGATGGGCTACAAGGTTGCTACAAAATTCGCGCATCGCATGGGCAAATCTTGGCTCAAGATGAAGCGAGCAGTGTGGTTTGGGGAATGCCGAAATTTGTAGTGAATGCAGGACTTGCAGATGCAGTGTTCGCGATCGATGACATGATGCCCGAGATTTTACGCCGGGTCAGTCGCGCGTCCAACTCGATGCGGAGCACTACCTAATGCCCAATTCTTCGTTTGATTTTGAGTATCTTCGTCATTTGGTGCGAGAGCAGTCTGGAGTTGTGCTAGAGCCACACAAAGACTATCTCGCTACCTTATATCTGAGTGAACTTGCGACTCAAGCTGGATTTGCATCTCTCGCGCCATTCGTTGAATATCTGAAGACAAGTCCTTTGAGTCATGTGCATCATCAAGCTATCGAAGCTTTAGTGATCCATGAAACGTCTTTTTTTCGCGATCGCTATCCTTTTGAAGCACTGCAATCTTGTGTGCTTCCGGCGCTGATTGCAGCGCGAGCCATACAGAAAACCATTCATATTTGGTGCGCAGCTTGCTCAACCGGGCAGGAACCCTATAGCGTTGCGATGTTGATTCGAGAAAATTTTCCAGAACTTTCCACTTGGACAGTTCGGATTATTGCGAGTGATTTTTCTCAGCAGGCTTTGGATCGAGCCGAGCAGGGACGGTATAGCAGTTTAGAGGTCGAGCGAGGATTAACACCTAAGTTGCGCGATCGCTATTTCTATAAGACTGAGCAATCTTGGCAAATCATTCATGAAATTCAACAGATGGTTGAGTTTCGACCCCTGAACCTGATTCAATCTTGGAGCGTCCTGCCAAAAATGGATGTTATTTTTCTCAGAAATGTTCTGATTTACTTTGATGTTGAGACCAAGCGATCGATTTTGAACAAAGTTCAGACCTATTTACAGCAGGATGGCTACTTGTTTCTAGGCGGCGGCGAAACTACTTTTCACTTGGATTCTCGATTTGAAGCAGTTCAAGGTAAAACGAGTCTGTACCATCGTCTCCGAAGTGCATGAGCCGTACTCTGCTTTTATCTTTTCTGTCTATCTGTGATCCAACAAAGCAGCACGGGGACTGTATCTTGGTAAGCGTACTGTAACAGTTGCTCCTTGCCCAATGCCAGGGCTTTCTATCGTAACCGTGCCGTGATGTAATTCAACGAGATTTTTGACGATCGCTAGTCCCAAGCCTAAACCATCTTTCGACCCCATATTCTGCTGACCTTGCTTAAAGCGCTCAAAAATTTGCGGCAAGATCTCAGGCGCAATGCCCTTTCCCGTATCCTGAACTTGCAGCATCACTTCAGACTCGATCGCAGATAGAGAAATCTCGACTCGTCCCCCCGCAGGTGTGAATTTAATTGCATTTGTCATCAAGTTAACGACAATCTGCTGAAGACGATGAAAGTCCCCTGCAATGTGTGGTACAGCAGCGAAGTGCATTTCGATCTGAATCGGCTTAGCCTCGGTCATGGGGCGAACGACATCTAAAGCCGATTCAATCACTTCGATCAAATTCACAGCCGCAATTTGCAGATGCAATGTTCCTCGAACCATGCGAGAAATATCGAGCAAATCTTCGACGAGTTGCACTTGTGCTTGAGTATTGCGCCAGATTGTATCAAGCGCTTTTGCCATTGTTGCTTCATCGAGCTTGCGAGTTTGTAAAAGCTTTGCCCAGCCTGCGATCGAGTTAAGAGGCGATCTCAGTTCGTGCGCGACGACAGCGACAAACTCATCTTTACTCCGATTCGCTGCTTCAGCTTCTTCTCGTGCGGCTTGCGCTTCCATCAGCAATCGAGTTCGATCTGCCTCAATCTGCTTGAGGTCATGAATATCGGTTGCTGTTCCAAACCATTTGATGATTTTCCCCTGAGCATTTTTCAACGGTGTCGCTTGATGCAAATGCCAGCGATAAATGCCGTCTACTCGTTGTATCCGCCCTTCGGCTTGATAAGAGTTGCCTTCTTGCTGTGCCTGTTGCCAGGCTTGAGTGAGAATAGGAACATCTTCAGGATGAACGATCTGCTGCCAGCCATCGGTTTGAGCTTGCTGTAGCGTCAATCCAGTGAACTCCGTCCAGCGTTGATTCACATCGAGCATTACGCCCTCCGCAGTTGCAATCCAAACTAACTGCGGAATCAGACCGGATAGATACCGATAGCGTTCTTCACTTTGGCGTAGTGTTTCTTCAACTTGTTGGCGTTCGGCTTGGTGCTGTTTCGCTTGAGTCACATCGATCGCTGCCAAAATTGCATAATCTGGACGGGGTGTTTGACCCGAACGATCGAAGAAGATTTGTTTTCGCACACTTAGCCAACGCACCGCGCCATCTCGCCCCCGAATCCGATATTCATGAGCAAACCAACCCGCTCCAGCGGGATGCATCGCTTGTGCAATCAGGCGAGCCAGTTCATCGCGATCGTCAGGATGAACGTTCGCGTGAAAGCGATCGCGGGTGACGGTTAAATCTGTAATTTCAATTCCATAGAGAACTGCCGCTTCGGGAGAAAGCGTGACTGTATTCGAGACATAATCAAATCGAGCCAAGGCAACGCCCGCGACTTTGATACCGAGTTGTAATTGTTGCTCTGATTCTTGAAGCTGGTGCTGATGATATTTGAGATCGTTTTCGTACCGCAGTTGCTCAGATTCCGCCTGTTGCAGTTGTAATCGTAATCGAGCACTCTCGATCGCGCTTCGTATCGTCACCTGCAAGAGTTCTGGTGTGAGATAATGTTTTACTAGGTAATCTTCTGCTCCTCGCTTCATCGCTTGTACTGCAAGTCTTTCATCTCCTCCATCTGTAATCATCACCATCGGTGGGCTTCCATCCTTACTCTGCGCGTGAAGTGCTTGAATCATCTCAAGACCATTCCCATCGGGTAGCACATACTCTAAGAGAATCACATCGATCGCTTGGGTTCGACATATTTCTAATGCCTCTGCAATCGATTCAGCTTCCAACAAGCGATAGGCGTACTCCGAATCCGACATCAAATACTGCCGATATCTCTCTCGATCCGGCAGGCAATCTCCAATGAGAAGCAGCGTTTGAGTAGAACAGGTCATACGATCGATAAAATTGACAATGCGACGATAATCTGGGTTATCAATGCTATTCAGGCTCAGAGTGATGCGTTGAGGTAGGACTGATTGTCTTCACACAAACTCTCTAGAGAATGACCACTCCTCTTAACGATGAGAATACTCCTGAAGGGAGAGAAGTGAGAAATGTCAAAGGAATGTTCAAAAGATTGGTTTGAGAAGTAATAGAGTTTATCCGTTATTTTTGATTTTTGAAAGCCCAAACACATTTGTATCGCATCAGTGCGAAGTTCTATCGTAGGAATGAAGGCGATTTGACGACAACCTCTACGCTGTGAATAGGCTAATTTTTTAGTTAAAACTTTCCGATCTAAACATAAGGGAACAATTATGCATAAACCATTTCAGTGGGGTTGGCTCAGTAGCGCGATCGTATGGATTGGACTGCTATGGCTCAGCTTCCCAGCACAAGCGGCTCCCTTCGGAAATTTAGATGACAACTTTGTGATGAATGCTGTCGATCGCGCGGAAAATGCGGTCGTGCAGGTCAATGTCTCTCGAACTTTAGGGGGTGAAGTTCCCACAGCATTACGTCCATTTTTAGGAAATCCGCAAGCAGCGCCAGGTCGGGTATTGCGCGGGTTAGGTTCGGGATTTGTGATCAACAAAGTCGGGCAAATCCTTACCAATGCCCATGTTGTAGATAGCGCAGATACCGTCACCGTAACATTTCAAGATGGGCGTGTTTTAGAAGGCAAAGTGCTCGGAAAAGACCCCGTCACAGATGTTGCTGTGATTAAAGTAGAAACTGATAATTTGCCCACAGTGACATTAGGTGATTCGGATCAAGTGCGGCAAGGACAGTGGGCGATCGCAATTGGGAATCCGCTCGGGCTCCAAGAAACCGTGACCGTCGGTGTGATTAGTGGCACAGAGCGATCGAGTGTCGATATTGGTGTTCCAGATAAACGTGTCGGCTTTTTGCAAACAGATGCAGCCATCAATCCGGGTAATTCTGGCGGTCCATTGCTCAATGCTCAAGGCGAAGTTATTGGGATCAATACAGCTATCATTCAGGGCACACAAGGATTAGGCTTTGCGATCCCAATTAACACAGCTAAGACAATTGCAGAACAATTAATCGCAACAGGAGCAGCAACGCATCCTTACATCGGAGTGCAATTAGTCGCGCTAGATCCGAATGTCAAGAACTATGTCAATCAGTTACCGAATAGCCGTCTAAAAGTTGAGCAAGATCAAGGGATCTTAGTCGTGCAAGTTGGTCAAGGAACACCTGCTGCAAAAGCTGGACTCCGTGCCGGAGACGTGATTGAAATGATTAACGATCAGCCTGTTCAACAAGTCAAAATGATTCAACAACAGGTCGATGAAGCCGGAATTCATGGCAGATTAAATGTCCAAGTCAGACGAAAAGATCGCACCGTTGCGATCGCGATCTCACCTGAACAAATGCCAACGATGGAACCTCGGTAATCGGTTTTATCGCAGTCCTCAAAGGGTTGCAAGTTGGGAGAATGGGGGCAACAGAAGTTTGCTGTTAAATTCTTCATATTCAGTAATAATTGGTTCATAATAGAAGAACTTCGCTCCCGTTCTTTTTTCTTGCTTACCATAAGCTAGGAGTTCCGTTGTGAGTCTGAAACCGCTGATGAAACCTGGTGGTGCGCGCGTGGTGTTGATTGGGTCTGCGATCGCACTCGCTTTAACTGGCTTTGGCATTTTCTCTTATTCAATTTTTCGTCCCACATCGCAATCGTCTGCTAGCCCATCCCAGCAAGAACCATCCTCTCAACCCGATGCAGTCAGCGCACTAGGACGATTAGAGCCAGAAGGCGGTGTGATTAAAGTTTCGGCTCCGAGTGCGTCTGCTGCGGGCGGATTTGGCGGATCGCGAATTGAACGAGTTTTAGTCAAAGAAGGCGCAAACGTTAAAGCAAATCAGCCCTTAGCTGTTCTCGATACTTACCAATCGCTGTTAGCCACTGCCATGCAGGCAGAAGCACAAGTCAAAGAAGCGGAATCGAGATTGGCACAAGTGCAAGCCGGAGCAAAACGAGGCGATATCAACGCTCAACGGGCAACTGTACTGCGCGCACAGGCAGAATTGCCGAAAGCAGAAGCAGAGTATGCGCGAGTCGATGCAGAATTTCAGAAAGCAAAGTGGGATTACGATCGCTTTTCGACACTCTTCAAAGAAGGAGCCGTGAACGAATCAGAGGTGAGAAATCGTAAGCTGGCTCTGGACACCACAGAAAAACAGCGACAACAAGCTTCCGCAGCGGTCGCACAAGCACAGCTTGAGTTTGAAGGGGCAAAGCAAACGTTAGAAAGTGTTGCCGAAGTGCGCCCAACCGATGTACAGCAAGCAGCAGCAGGCGTACAGGTTGCGATGGCAAACTTTCAGCGAGCAAAAGCAGATTTAGATAAAGCGATCGTCCGTGCGCCTGCTGAAGGTCAAGTCTTGAAAATTCATAGCGATCCAGGCGAAGTTGTTGGAAATGAAGGAGTCATGGATCTCGGTCGCACCAATCAGATGTATGTTGTTGCTGAAATCGATGAGAATTTTATCCGTCGAGTAAAACCGGGACAACGTGCGAAAATCACAGGGTTTGCTTTTCCGGGAGAACTCACCGGAACCGTCGATCGCGTTGGCTTACAAGTGCGTAAGAACGAAGTTTTGAACACTGATCCGGTCGATAAAACCGATACGCGAGTCGTAGAAGTCAAAATTCGCCTAGACAACAGTGAACCCGTTGCAGGATTGACGAACTTGCAAGTGAAAGTTGTGATCGAACCATAGGGGGAGCGGTTAATGTTTGCAATTCCTCTAGCTTGGTTACAACTTAAGCGCGAGAAAATTCGGTTGCTTGTTGCATTAGCTGGAATTGGCTTTGCCGTCATTCTGATGTTTCTGCAGTTAGGATTTCAGGATGCCTTATTTGATAGCGCTGTCACACTACATCAGAACATTGAAGGCGATATTTTCTTGGTCAGTCCACAATCGACTTCCTTGATTGCCATGAAAAGCTTTCCAGAGCGGCGGCTCTATCAGTCGTTAGGCTTTGCCGGAGTGAAGTCGATTAGTCCGATTTACATTGGGTTTGGAATTTGGAAGAATCCGTATTGGCAGGGTCTACCGACCCCTCAGACGCGCAGTATTTTGGTGCTTGGAACGAATCCAGGAGATACGTTATTTTCAGTTCCAGGCGTAGAAGAGAATCGATCGAAGATTCGTCTGACTGATGTCGTGCTATTTGATAGTGCGTCTCGTCCTGAGTTTGGGCCGATTCCAGAAAAGCTTCAGTCGCTCAGCCCATCTGATCCACCGATTCGGACTGAAGTTGAAAGTCGGCAGATTGAGATTGGAGGCTTATTTCGACTAGGGGCTTCCTTTGGCGCAGATGGCAACTTAATGACAAGCGATCTCACTTTCCATCGCATTTTTCCGAGCCGTGATCCGAGGCAGATTGATATCGGGGTAATTAAGCTCGAACCAGGAGCAGACTTGTATGCAAGTTTAGAACGGTTCAAGAATTTACCAGGAGAACGCCGAATTGACCCGAAAAAACAAGACAATCGCGAGGATTTTGTCATTGGTGATGTGCGTGTGATGTCGAAAGCAGCATTTATCGCTTTTGAGATGAACTACTGGAAAGACAGTACTGCGATCGGGTTTATTTTTACCTTGGGAACTGCGATCGGATTTATTGTCGGAACAGTGATTGTTTACCAAATTCTCTATACGGATGTCGCAGATCATTTAGCTGAATATGCCACGCTCAAAGCAATGGGCTATAAGAATCGCTATCTGTTATCTGTTGTGTTTCAAGAAGCAATCATCTTATCAGTCATGGGATATATCCCTGGCTATGTTCTCTGCATTGGCTTATACCATTTAACTCGCAATGCAACTTCATTACCGCTCGCGATGACGCTCTCAAGAGGAATCTTTGTCTTGTGTCTGACCATCTTAATGTGTGTGATCTCTGGAACGATCGCGGTTCGTAAAGTCCAACAAGCTGATCCGGCTGACATTTTTTAACCTGATATTTTCCAACTATGGCAAGCGATTCCATCATCAAGATTCAAAACGTCAATCACTACTATGGTTCTGGACGATTACGGAAGCAGGTTTTATTTGATGTCACAGCCTCGATCGAGCCTGGCGAAGTTGTGATTATGACCGGGCCATCTGGTTCTGGAAAGACAACGCTTCTCACTTTAATTGGAGCATTACGATCGACTCAAGAAGGCAGTATGCAAGTCTTAGGAGAAGAATTGAGAGATGCGCCTGAAAGTAAACTCGTTGAGCTACGGCGCAACATTGGCTATATCTTTCAAGCCCACAATTTGCTGAATTCTTTGACCGCTCGACAGAATGTCCAGATGTCGATCGAGCTGCATACGGATATTCCAAAAGTCAAAGCCTATTCGATGGCAGAGTCGATGTTAGCGGCAGTTGGACTTGGAGAGTGGATCAATCAATATCCTCATGAGCTTTCTGGAGGACAAAAGCAAAGAGTTGCGATCGCCAGAGCTTTAGTGTGTAATCCAAAAATTGTTCTAGCAGACGAACCCACTGCGGCACTCGATAAAAAATCAGGTCGAGATGTCGTCGAGATTATGCAAAATCTAGCAAAGCAGCAGGGCGCAGCAATTTTGCTAGTGACGCATGATAACCGCATTTTGGATATTGCCGATCGCATTATCAATATGGAAGATGGCCAGCTTTCCTCGATCTCAGTTGCGCCAGTCTGACTGCCCTAAAAATTGTCCAGCGCTCAAAGATAAATTTAAGGATTTCGTCGGTTTTGCTACGATACTTCGCCAGAATCTGAAGTAAACATAATGAAAATGCTATCGTAGTCTCAATTCGATATAAAGCGCTTGTTCTTAAAAATGCCGATAAATCCTCCCCTTAATCATCGCCAGCAGCAAGTTCTCTGGGCAACGGTCAGGCATTACATTGCCACTGCCGAACCTGTCGGATCAGGCGCATTAGTGAAAGAGTTTAATCTCAGCGTTAGTTCTGCGACGATTCGCAATGCGATGGGACACCTGGAAAAAGTTGGGCTATTGTTTCAGCCGCATACTTCAGCAGGTCGTGTGCCTTCGGATTCGGGCTATCGAATTTATGTGGATCAACTGATTCAGCCATCGTCAGCAGTCTCGATGCAATTAGAGCAGATGTTGAGCGATCGCTTAAATTGGGACAAATGGAGCTTTGAGTCTGTTTTAAAAGGGGCAGCACAAATTCTATCCACGCTGAGTGGATACATCGCGATCGTCACGATGCCGATGACGCACACGACGCAACTCCGCCATTTACAACTGGTTCCTATCGATGCGAGTCGCATCATGTTGATTGTGGTGACCGACACGTATGAAACCCAATCTGTCTTGATGGAACTGCCACCGTCTGAAGATGATCCAGAAGTCATCGATCGCGAACTCAAAATTCTCTCGAACTTTTTGTCTGAGCAATTGCGCGGTCGCTCTTTGACGGAGTTACAAACTTTAGACTGGGGCGAATTGGGGCGAGAGTTCGATCGCTATAGTTCCTTACTCACGTCTGTCCTGACAGATTTACTCAATCGTCTCGCTCAATCGGCGCTGCCGTCTCAATTGATGATTAGCGGCGTAGCTGAAGTATTGCGTCAGCCTGAATTCTCAGAACTCAACCAAGTGCAAATGATCCTGCATCTATTGGAGGAAGAACAGGATCAGCTTGTGCCTTTGATTTTTGATCAACCGGATTCAGAAGGTCGGCGCGTCTCGATCCGAATTGGTTCTGAAAATCCACTTGAACCGATCCGCGCTTGTTCGCTGATTTCATCGACTTACAATCGCGGCACGGTTCCAGTCGGAAGTATCGGTGTTTTGGGGCCAACTCGAATGCTGTATGAAGATACGATCGCCTTGGTTGAGGCGACCGCTGACTATCTTTCGGATAGACTCAGTTAACATTTTCTTCAGAGGTTTGAGCTTATGAGAACACAGCGAGTTTCAGACATGACGATCGAGGAACTTAAGACATTCGTGACTCAAATTGTGGATGAAAAACTGCATCGCGTCCCGGAAGACGATCGTACTGTAGAAGAAGTTTTGGCAGCAATGGATCAGATTCGCTGGACTCCGCCACCTGATGCAAAAACGACTTCAGAGATGATTCGTGAGGATCGAGATCAATAATGTCTGCTTACGTCGTCGATGCCAGTGTTGTAATTCAATACGCAATCACACAGGAATACACACCAGAAGTAAGAGTTTTGATTGCGCGGATGTATCAGGTAGATCGTTTATATCTGCCTGAGTTTTGTCTTCTAGAATGTACAAACGTGATTTGGAAGGCTGTTCGGTTTAATAATCTAGCGCCCTCGATCGCATCTCAAATTATTACAGAGTTGCAACGCCTACCATTGCAAATCGAGCCAGTCATCTCGCTATTGCCCAACGCGCTGCAAATTGGATTAACGTATCAACTTGCAATCTATGACTCGCTCTACATCGCGCTTGCTGAGCAATTAGATCTTCCCCTCATTTCGCTAGATGAGCGTCAGGTGAGAGCTGCAGCTGCAAAGGGGCTTATAATTCAACCCCTTGCAGATTTCTCGTCCATTTAAGAAAAATGGATAGCGCAAATATACAAGCACAGTTCAGTAGAAAGATTTGACACAATCGAAAATCGATCAGAAATCTTGAACTCTAAAACTCTACATTCTGAGGTGTGCGCGGGAATGGAATCACATCGCGAATGTTTGCCATTCCGGTCATAAATTGCACCAATCGCTCAAATCCCAATCCAAACCCGGCATGGGGAACAGTTCCATACCGACGCAGATCTAGATACCACCAGTAGGTTGCTGGATCTAAGCCTTGCTGAACAATCCGCCGTTCCAACACATCCAACCGTTCTTCGCGCTGCGATCCGCCGATGATTTCGCCAATTTTCGGCGCGAGAATGTCCATCGCTCGAACGGTCTTGCCGTCATCACTCAGCCGCATGTAGAACGCTTTAATCTCAGCCGGATAATCGGTGACGATCGTTGGCTTTTTAAACAAATCCTCTGCTAAATAGCGCTCATGCTCGGATTGCAGATCTAAGCCCCATTCAACCGGATACTCAAATTTCTTGTCGGCTTTTTCTAGAAGCTCGATCGCTTTGGTATAAGTAATCCGCTCAAACTGATTGTTGATAATATTTTCAGCCGTTGACAACACTGACTGATCAATCAGCTTATTGAAAAACTCCATATCTTCAGGACAATGCTCCATCACATAGCTGAAGATGTATTTCAAAAAGGCTTCGGCTAAATCCATATCTCCGTCGAGATCGCAGAATGCCATCTCAGGTTCAACCATCCAGAATTCTGCTAAGTGCCGCGAAGTATTCGAGTTTTCTGCCCGGAAGGTTGGCCCAAACGTATAGACATTGCTGAATGCCATTGCCATGATCTCAGCTTCAAGTTGCCCACTCACAGTCAGATAAGCAGGCTTACCAAAGAAATCTTGGCTGTAATCAATCTCTTTCTGGTCATTCAGCGGAGGCTGTTTCAGATTCAAGCTCGTCACAGCGAACATTTCACCTGCACCTTCGCAGTCACTCGCCGTAATCACAGGGGTGTGAACCCACAAAAATCCGCGCTCTTGGAAAAATTGGTGAATCGCAGTCGCGCAGGCATTCCGCACCCGGAACACCGCACCTAAAGTATTGGTGCGCGATCGTAAATGTCCAATCTCTCTTAAAAACTCAAACGAATGCCGCTTCTTCTGCAACGGATAAGTTTCAGGATCAGCCTCGCCATAGACTTTGACCGAATCAGCTTTTAATTCAATCCGCTGACCTTTGCCAGGAGACGGAACCAGCACGCCCGACACTTCCACCGAAGCTCCGGTACTGATGCGTTTGAGACTTGCCTCATAATCGGACACGTCTTGATTAATCACAACTTGCAGCCCAGCCATTGAAGAGCCATCATTCACTTCAATAAATGAGAAACCTTTTTGCTCACGCTTTGTTCTCACCCAACCTTGAATCGTTACAGTTTCGTCAGGTTGACCAGCGCGGAGAAGTTCTGCAATACGTCGAGTCATAAATCACTTGGGGCTAGACAAACTAGAAGGAGTCGAAGAAGAATTTGGCGTTGGATTTTTCAGAGTGACGAAGGCAAGCGACCACCCGATCGCAATTCCCAGTCCTCCGAATCGCACCGCCAACCAGAATATTTCTGTCAAGCCAGACCACGAAAACAATCGGCTTTCCAGATTTAATTCTAGTTCTTCTAATTGTTGCTCAATTTCCCGTAATTCGGTTTTCAATTTTGCCGATTCTTTCTGAGTTTCTAGCTCAGCTTTTCGCTGTTGATCTTGCTGAACTTGAGCATAGCGATCTTTGAGGGCATTGAGCGATCGCTCAACATTTTCCAAATTTTGCTCAAAATTGGTTTCTTCTGATTCTGATTGCGAAGCCGACATGCGCCAAAATAAAGGAAGAACGCTTCATTTTACTCACATCTCATCATGTCAGAAACTCTTTCTTCTCCAGCCTCTCTCTCTGAAGCAACCACCCTTGAACTGGCTCAAGCCTTGGTCGAACGCTTAAGCATTACCAATCAAGATTGGCATCGCCTCAAATCGAATCGCAAAGCCAGAGCGCTCGAACAATCAGCAGTTGCATTAGTCTACCTGCTCAAAGAAAATCCAGAAGAAGCCCTTCCTCGCTTGCAACAAGCAGTCGGCTGGCTCGATCGCTCGATTTCTGCCCCACCTTGTCCGTCTCATGGAAATCGGCATTAGTGCAACTCAGGCACGATCGCATTTCCGCTTTCTTGATCAAACAAATGAATTTTGTCGATCGGCAACGCTAGCCGTAGCGCTTCACCCAGTTTTACCGCCCGATCAGGCGTAATTCGGACTTGCATCGTGTCAGAGTTATCAGCTAACCGCACCGATAGAACAGTTTCGTGTCCCAAAGCTTCAATCAAATCCACTGCAACTAAAAGGGTCTGATCGGTGGAGTCGCTGACGCTGAGATGTTCAGGACGAATTCCGAGCGAGATCATTTGCGCGTCATAGCGTTTCAGCACAGATGCCCACTGCTCCGGCAAAGTCAGTTGAAATAACGCATGATGCAGCGTGAGGGGTGCGCGAACTTGCACTGGAATAAAGTTCATTGGCGGCGAACCGATGAATTCAGCTACAAAGCGATTGGCGGGAGTGTTGTAAAGTTCCAGCGGGGTTGCCAGTTGTTGAATTTGTCCGGCATTCATGACAGCAATGCGATCGCCCATCGTCATCGCTTCAGTCTGATCGTGCGTGACATAAATGGTTGTTGTGCCTAGCTGTCGCTGGAGTTTGACAATCTGAGCGCGGGTTTCGGCTCTCAGTTTTGCATCTAAATTTGAGAGCGGTTCATCCATCAAAAAGACTTGCGGATTTCTTGCCATCGCACGACCCAGGGCAACTCGCTGTTTTTGTCCGCCTGAGAGTTGTTTCGGCAGACGATTCAATAACGGCTCGATTTGTAACATCCGAGCCACGAGTTTGACGCGTTCTTGGACGGCTTGTTCTCGATCGCTGACATAGCGCATTCCGCTCGGTAATTTGCGCGTCACACCGACTGCAAGATTCTCTGTCCATTTCGATCGCTTGCCATCGAGCTTCGTGCGACGCAATCCAAACGCAAGGTTGTCATAAACGCTCATATGCGGATAAAGCGCGTAATTTTGAAACACCATCGCGATGTCACGCTCTTTGGGAGGCAAATCGTTGACAATGCGATCGCCGACACGGATCTGTCCGGCGGTCAGTTCTTCGAGTCCTGCAATCAGTCTCAGCAACGTACTTTTGCCACAGCCCGATGGCCCGACGAGTACCATAAACTCGCCGTCTTCGATGCGGAGATTAATCGATCTCAAGACCGCATTTTTTTCGCTCTGATCGCCCTTCTGATAGGACTTATAGATGTTTTCGAGAACAACTTGAGCCACGATCGTTTGCCCTAATTTCGTAGATGCAAGTGTAGCGTATTCCAGAGAGCGAGAAAGTTACAAAATCGAATATTGCTCTGCCCCTGTCATGAGGCATAAGAGGAGGTTTGAAACGTATCGTTCATCGCATTCACCCGCCCCGGAATGGAATTCCAGGGCTAACGGTGCGAAGTCCTTAAAAGGACTGCATCGCTCAAACCTCTGTGTAGTCCAGTTTAGTGGACTTCGTTTTACTAGCCCTGGAATTCCATTCCGGGGCGGGAGGACAACGTGAGCGAAGAGTCTTTTTATACTTTTAAAACGTCCTCTCAGCGTTGAGCAAAGTTATACATTACTTACATTTCAATTTCATCGAATTAATCTGAAATTGAATCGTTGAAATCCGATGTTTTCCAGATAACTCCTGCGCTCCAAACAGATAGCCTTCCTCTTTCAACTCATCTACCGTTCGCCAAAAAATTTGATTATTTCGAGAAGAATTACTTCCGAACAAATCCAAATTCTTAAACAAATACTGCTTAGAAATTGAAATGAATTGTCCATCTGTGAGCGTGTCCCATTTCATGCGGCTCGCCAGATAGATCAGAAGCTTTGTTTTATAGTCGCATTTTGCATTACTTCCAAGTCGCTGAGTAATGTCAAACTGGTTTGGAAATAAGACACAATCTCCGTTTCTTGTGCCATCAAAAAATTCCAAAGAGATCGTGTAAGAATCAGCCAATTCATACGTATAATCAGCTGCTTTTGTAATATCAAAGTCTCTAGGAGCATGATCCACCTCGTAATCTTTAATTCTCAGAATGCTTTTAATCATGACTTTTGCGCCACGATTCAGACTTGTCTTCTTGAAAGATTGAGCTAATACCAATTCAGTTCGATGCAGTGCAACCAAATCGCGATTTAACTGCGATCGCAATTTCGATGCAAACCCGCCATCTTTCGTCCGCGTATATCCCAAAATCTCCAATAAATCGTTCGATCGAAATTTAACTGTCCCGTTATTTCCCTGCTCGGCTGCCAATTTATAAAGGTAAAGAATGATCGAGATTTGGCGTGGATTTAGGAATGTCATCAACGCCATGAACATTCTTTGAATTCGGCGATCGTGGATTTTTTCTAATCCATTACTCACGCCTTTATTCACACAAGCTGACCAATCCAGATTGGCATATTCCGCTTTGATGTCTGCTAATTCTTCATCCGACAAATTCTCTAAAGGAACGCGCCGAATCACCGAAAACTCGCTGTCATCTTGAGCATCCTCCTCGACCCGCATTTCCAAATAATAGCCATCGACATCCGATCGCAAAATTGGTAATCGCACATCTGGATTTCGCACAGATGCCCCTGCTCTAGGCAAGACCATCAAAAGTTGGCTATCGACTGGAAAGGCTGCTTCTAGTTGTTTCATCGCTCGTGAGAATGAGAACCCCACATATAGTGCCTCACCCTCTGAATTTTGTCTAGTGGTAAAACGCTATATCTGGGGTCTTACCGACCAATGATCCACGATGCCCCCACCAGTAGTAGTGTTTTTGCGGAGCTCTATAACACCTGCGTCTGATTTCGCGCGCCGCCTCTGCAACTCCCGCGTCCAAAATCCGACCCCCGAACCCCAAAATTCTACCGCTTCAATTCTACGCGATCTCCCCGAATTTCAAACCTCCCCACTCCCCCCTTCCCACTCCCTATCTCCCTAACTCCCCCGTACATTCTCTCTATAACTCCCCCGTCCTTCTGATCCACCCCCTCTTGAGCGGATCAAAAATCGGTGTTAATCTCTTCCTCACGTCAGCGATGTCTACCACCATCCAACTGACCGACCTTGTTTGTCTGGAGTTAAGAAAAAAGATTGTGCGATTCGAGTGTCTACCACCACTCCGCCAAGCTTTGATTCTCTAAAAAAACACAAAAGCAAAACCCCCAAAGCCTTCCTACCACAGTCAGCTTAAGGGGTTGATAACCTTGTTTGCCCAAAAAAGATTGGGCTGATTTCTATGTCTGAACATCGTATCATGTGCAGTCGTTCTGCGCTACTTTTCCGTGCATTTTGTTTGAACCCGTTCGCAACTCAGGAGCAAAACTGATGGTGACTTACCTCAGAATTGCTCCTTCAGGAGCAGCGGCACAGTTGGCTGGCGACCTTCATCCGGATCATGAACAGGAATGGTTAGCAAGCGGAGTCGATCGAGAAATTATTCGCCGCAATGTGCGATCGCTCGAAGATACCGAATGCAATCCCTTTACTCGTGAGGCAGAATACCCGATCGCGGAATTGCTGAATTGGCGGGTGACTCGGTTTGGTAAACAGACACGCGCTTCGATGCGCGGCTGGTGGGTGAGTGGAGTTGATCCGCTCAATCATTGGCAGCGAATGGATTGGGGACGGTTTAAGCCAGACGCGGATACGCCAGTTCTCGACCAGAAAAAGGGCAAACCTGCAAAATATCTCAGTCCAAGTTTGGGCAAAGGCTCTAGCCGATTAGTTCTGCTCGATGTTCCGCCACAGATTTGGCAGAAGATTTCACAGCGGTTTAATGTGCCGATCGCAGATTCGACGAATTTCTGGGAATGGGTTTGGCAAAATAATTTACCGATCGTTCTCACGGAAGGTGAGAAGAAAGCAGGATGTGTGTTGACACTAGGTTATCCCGCGATCGCATTGCCCGGAATTTTTAGTGGTTATCGCCGGGAAACTCGGCAACTCATTGCAGAACTCGCATATTTCGCTAGCAAAGAGCGGTCTGTTCACATCTGTTTTGACTACGAAACGAAACCCAAAACATTACAAAATATTTTTCTTGCAACTTCTCGACTAGGACAACTTTTAACCAATGCTGGCTGTCAAGTTAAAGTTATTACACTGCCAGGCGCTGAAAAAGGCGTTGATGATTTCGTTGTCGCTCGTGGTGCTGATGCATTTACAAACTTATATGAATCAGCGATCGAGCTTGAATTCTGGCAAGCATCCAAACTATGGTCATTAACTTATTCTGCTTCGCTAAAATTAAACCAGCCATTTTTGGGTGATTTGCCTTACCCAGAGTCCGGTTTGGCTTGTATTAAAAGTGCTAAAGGAACAGGCAAAACGACGGCTCTACAGGCATTAATTAAAAAATCAGCCGGAAGAAAAGTTTTAGTCATTACTCACCGGATTCAACTCGGAAAAGCAATTTGTCAAAGTATTGGCATCGATTGGATTGATGATGCTTTGAAATCTGAAAATCAACATAGCTATGGTTTGTGTGTTGATTCATTGCATCCGAATTCGAGAGCACGGTTTAATCCGGCGGATTGGGAAGGCGCGATCGTCATTCTCGATGAAGTCGAGCAAGTGCTTTGGCATGCTTTGAATAGTGCAACTTGCTATCAACAGCGCGTCAGAATTTTAGAAACACTGCGCGAACTCGTTGCAGTTGTGCTCGAAACGGGTGGATTGTTAATTGCTCAAGATGCAGATTTATCTGACGTGAGTATCGATTACCTGCGAGGCTTAGCTGAGAGTGCGATTCAGCCTTGGGTCGTTGTGAATGAGTGGAAGCCTGAACTTGCGTGGAATGTTTCACTCTACGATACAAAAAATCCTGCACCACTTCTCGATCGCTTAGGCACTGTTCTGCAAGAAGAAGGAGCTGTGTTTGTCTGTCTCGATTCTCAAAAAGTTCGCGGGCGCTGGAGTTCTAGAAACTTAGAAACCTATTTGCGCTTACAATTTCCCCAAAAGCGAGTTCTCCGAATCGATAGCGAAACCGTTTCTGATCCAGATCATGCTGCTTATCACATTGCTGAGCGGATTAACGATGTCGTCGGTGATTACGATGTTGTTTTAGCAACTCCAACGATCGGAACTGGCGTATCGATCGACATTCGCAATCATTTCAAAGCGGTATTTGGTATTTTCCAAGGCGTTACACCTGATTCTGAGTCGCGTCAGGCTTTAGCAAGAATTCGTGAATCTGTTCCTCGTTATATTTGGGCAGCTCATTTTGGGCCAGGAAAAATTGGCAATGGTAGCTGTAACTATCGAGATGTTGCGCAATCGTTGACCAAATCAGTTCAGTACAACATTGCATTACTCAAAGACATTGATTTCGATCTCGATGAGCAAAGTGATCCGATCGCACTTCGGACTTGGGCAAAGATGGCAGCACGAGTCAATGCGTCTCTGTGGCGCTATCGTCGAGAGTTTCGCAACGGTTTACTGCTGGAAGGTCATCAAGTCACAACCGTCACAGATGATTTGGAGAAAATCTTCGGACAGTATAACGATCAAATGTCAGGTGAATTACTCGCTGGAACCTTAAAAGTTCCAGGGTTTGAATATCTCCCAGTTCGACATGATGCCCAAGAGTGCGATCGCATTGCTCAAGTCATGTCCGCAATTCGCACACGCAATCAAACCGCAGAAGCGATCGCGGTTTCTGATTCTCCCGAGATCACCGCAGAAGAGTACTACGAACTCAAAGAGCAGGCAAATCAAACGGTTCAGAAACGTCATAGCAGACGCAAACACGAACTACAACGCAAGTACAACGTTGAAACGATCACTCCTGAAATCAAACTCAAAGATGATGATGGATGGTATACCCAATTGCGGTTGTATTACTACCTCACTCACAATCCTGAATATGTGCGTTTACACGATATGCAGGAACTTGAAGATCATCTCGAACGCGGTTACGGAAAGATTTCGATTCAGGATGTCAAACTTTTAACCGCGCAAGTTGAAGCACTACGATCACTGAGAATTCTCGAATTTCTCAAGCCTGAAGAGAAGATTCTTGCTACAGATGACTTAGTTCAATTTGTGGCGAAGACTGCACTAGAGTGCCGTGAAGACATGAAGGCATTGTTTAAGTTCACTGTCACTGAGAAACTTGCTCCGATTGCGATCGTCCAAACCTTGCTTGGCAAGATCGGAGTGAAGCTGACTTGTACAGGTCGAGCCGTTGCACCCGATGGACGACGAGGTGGTTTGCGAATTTACAAGTATTTTCCACCGCAAGACGATCGAGCTTCGATCTTGGCAGAGTGGGAAAAACGAGATATCTCGATGCTGCAAACGTTGATGGAAATTACAGGATGTAATGACTTCTCAGAAGTCGAGGATTGGATTGGGCAGTCGGCTTAAGAAGGATAGGGAGATAGGAGAGATAGGGAGAAAATCAGACATAATGCTTACTCCCCACTCCCCACCCTTTCCACCTACTAGCAAGACAACCAAATACAGGGTATAGTATGTGTGTATCAACTCACTCTCGTCTTCTATGGACAGCAATCAACTTCTGCAAGCGATTCTTGACGAACTGCGCTCCTCTAAACAAAATTTAGGCTTTAGTCATCCTCCAAAGCCGCGCTATATCTACGCGAATCGCCAATACAGTGATTGTCTGTGGTACTTCTGGAACGGTGCAAAATCTGAACACGAACCGATCGAACATCATGCCCTCACCGGAATCATCGAAAAACTTGAAGTCGAAGAGAAAGAATTTCGCGGCAAACCTGACTATAAAGTGAATTTGCACATGCGTGCCGATCGCGCTTATGTCATCCAATCTGGATATGACACTCTGTTCGCCCGTGGCTTAGTGTTTATGCTGTCTAAACTTCCGGTCGAAGCCTTTCGGCAACCGATTACGATCGCGGTTGAAGCTGGAGATACAGAACAAGTTCTATTCTGTCGCATCTACAATCCTGTAACCGGGCAAGCCGTATTTGCACCTTATCCAGAACAAGTCGATTGGAATGCCACGACCCAACGCGCAATTACAAAAATCCGTGAAGCCCACAGCAAAATTAGTGAAGCAGTCTATAAAAACTAGATGAATTCAATATCGAGTCTTAATAAAGTTTGAGTAATTTCCACAAGGTGCTAAAACCCCCTTGTTAGAATTGCGGGTACTTAACCGATCAGGGAATTCGGCGCAGGCTACCACTTGTTCTTTCGCGTCGCAGTCCTCTTTATGGCTCTTACTTCCAAGAAAATCGTGGGTTCCTCGTTGATTGATTCGCCTCGTGCTAAAAAACTTTGTCAGATTGTTGGTCTTGCTTGTCTCATCGCATTCGCAGTCGATTTTTTCGTCATTGTCCTGCCGCCAAATTTTGGATTATCGCAGTGGCGATTAGGAACACTTCAGCAAATTGGCGATCGCAGTATTGTGATTTTGTTCGGAGTCGCATTGCTCATGTATGGTGCTGAGCAGCGGAAAAGGTTGCGATCGCTCGCGTTACTCTGTTTTACGATCGGCATTCTCTTTTTGCTGTCTTGTGCAGTCGTTGCCCAAGATAGTCTAGCGCTACAGCGACAAGCGAATGAGCGAATCAGTGCCCAAGTTTCACAACTCAATTCTAGAATTCAATCCATTCAAGCCAATCCAGAAGCAGCAGCAAAAGTGACTCCTGGACAACTAGAGCAAGCTGCCCAGCGTATCAGTGCTCAAGCAGAATCTGTGAAACAAACTGCAAATAATAGCATTCTGAAAAGTGGGATTCTCAGTATCGGTAATTTAGCTGTGATTGGGACGGCACTCCTCGTTCTCGGACGATATGGGTTGTACCTCTTTAGAAGCTGAGAATGCGCCGAGAATTCTCTCTCTTCAAATCGAGTCTGCGATCGATTCATAACTGGATTCTGCTCGCTGGTGCAACTTTTGGGTTGGGAGTGTATTTTCCAACCTGGCTTTATGGGTGTGCCACAGTCGTGTTGAGCGGAATGCCACACTTAATTCTCAATGTCTTGCTCATTGGTCTTGCAGTTCAGCAACTCAGGCGATCGCGCTCCCCTGTGCTGGACATTCCACCTGAAGATCGTTGGCTTGGAAGTAGCTTAATCTTGGGGGCATTAGGGATTTTCTATCTGTACTATCCCGCTCTGACTCCACAATCTCTAAGCTGCATGATCATCTTAATCGGTGGAGTTTTGAGCTATCAGGGCTGGCAATTTCTCCGAAAGCAGTGGTTGGCGATCGCGCTCTTAATCGCAAGCTTGCACCCGAATCTAATCCGAATCGCGCGGCATCTTTGGCATTTCGCTTTTTCTCCCGAAGCCCTATCGAAATGGATGGCTTGGGGGGGAGGTGGACTACTCAAAGCGATCGGGCAGCCTGTGTCAGTTGAAGAACAATATGTGGTCTTGCCTGCGGGGGTGGTTGAGGTTGCCCAAGGTTGTGATGGCTTTGAGATGGCATTTGTGATGCTGCTAACAGCAATCATTCTCGGCATTGCATTTCGAGTGCGATCGCGGCAAATGACTGCACTGATTGTGATCGGCATTACTTTAGCCTTAGTTCTGAATGTGTGCAGAATTGCTGTCATGGTTTTAGCTGCGGTGTATTGGGGCAAAGATGCGTTTGAGTTTTGGCATGGTACCGTGGGGGGACAAATTTTTTCAGGAATTTTGTTCACGATCTATTACTATGCAACTCAACCACTGTTGAATGCTCAAAAATCCCAATCATGCTGAAACAGACTGTTTCGATGTATACGCGCGATCGCGTGCGCTTAGATGCGGATGTGTACTATCCCGATGCAGAGGGAGAGTTCCCAGTTTTATTAATGCGGCAACCGTATGGACGCGCGATCGCTTCAACAGTTGTGTATGCTCATCCCAGTTGGTATGCGGCTCAGGGTTACATTGTGGTAATTCAGGATGTGCGAGGACGCGGAACTTCGGAGGGAGAATTTAAGCTATTTGAGCATGAGATCGAAGATGGATTTGATACGGTGAATTGGGCAGCAACCTTGCCTCGGAGTAATGGCAAGGTTGGGATGTATGGATTTTCTTATCAAGGCATGACTCAGTTGTATGCTGCTTTGAATCGTCCAGAACCCCTAAAAACCATCTGTCCGGCAATGTTAGCGCCTAATTTACAGCACGACTGGGCGTATGAGAATGGGGCATTTTGTTTATTCGCGAATCTGGGATGGGCGATTCAATTAGCAGCAGAAACGGCTCGATTGAAAGGCGATGAGGTTGCTTTTCTAGAACTATCTCAAGCAGCAAAAAACATGCCTTTGAGCGATCTCATTCCAGCTTATCCAGAGGTGATGCAGAAATATGCACAGTATGATGCTTACTATCAAGATTGGCTCAATTCAGAAGAGGCGTACTGGCAGAAATTGACACCCGATGTCAGTTCGATCGAGCTACCCATGTTGCATATTGGAGGCTGGTTTGATACTTATATGCGAGGCACGTTGCGATCGTATCAAGCTAGCTCTAAAAAGCATCTACAGCATTTGATTGTTGGTGTTTGGGCACATTTGCCTTGGGGGCGGAAAGTAGGTGCAATCGATTATGGAGCTGATGCTGTGAGTTTTTGCGATCGCGCTCAGATTCGCTGGTTTGATCATTTTCTCAAAGGGTCGGAGCTAACTGATCCGCCAGTGCAATTGTTTGAGATGGGAAGTAATCAATGGCGGTCGTTCTCTGAATTTCCGCATAGTTCAGAACAATTGCTTTTCCTCAACAGTAGCGGTCTAGCAGGCATGGACGATCGAGAAGGCAAGTTAACGACGCAACAATCAAATTCAGCGATCGATGTGATTGTGCATGATCCCTGGCGACCTGTTCCAGCTTTGGGAGGGCATGTTGCTTATCCTTGTGGATCGTTTGAGCGTAGCGCGATCGATGCGCGGAGCGATGTTTTAACTTATACGACTGATCCATTAGAAACCGACTTGCACATTGCTGGAGAGATTGTTGTTGAGCTTTATGCTAGTTCAGATGCAGCGAGTTTTGATCTATGTGCAGTGCTATCAGAAGTACAGCCGAATGGCAGTGTAATGAACTTTTCTCAGGGATACTTACGAAGTGAAAATTCTGAGCGAGCGGCTTATCGAATCGTACTGCAACCGACTTGTATTCGGATTCGTCAAGGTAGTGCCATTCGGTTGAGTGTAAGTGGGGCTTGTTTTCCAGCTTATGCTGTCAATGCTGGAATTGGGAAAAAGCCGAAAGATGCAAGAGCGATCGAGTTTCAGATCATCACGATCGAGCTTTATTCAGGAGAATCTTCTCAGATCCGTTTGCCGATTCTGCCTGAATAAATTGAGTCTCATCCTTTGAATCGCTGAATCAAATGATCTCCTACTCGCAACGCATTTGCAATGACGGTAAGACCTGGACTAACGCTGGAGCTAGACGGGAAGAAACTACTATCGACCACATACAGATTATTAACCTCATGAGCGCGGCAATTCAAATTCAGTACAGATTGGGTCGGATCAGACCCAAACCGACAGGTTCCCGCCTGATGAGCCACAACAGAAATGGGCATATCACTGCGGGGATGAGCATTACGGCTAAAGATTGAAGGTCGTGCTGCTTCTACATTTTTCAAGACATCGATCCAGCGATAAACTAAGCGATCGTGTGCCTCAAAGTTATTCACCTTGTACTCAACGCGCAGTTTATCTCCGACAAATCGCACCCGATTGTCTGGATCAGGTAAGTCTTCGGTTTGCAACCACCACCCGATCGAACGGGTTGCTAACTGTCGCAATCCAAAATTGGGTAAAAGGCTTTTAATCGCAGAAAAGATCGGCGGTGCTTCAGAAAAGAGAACATCTCGCAGAATGCCGCCTGAGTTTTGGATATGCCCCATCGGATACGCGAAATCTTTGTCGCCCCAGTAAAAATCATTCACCCCAAGCGTTCTTGGAAATAGCCCAGAGTTCTGTGAAGCCATTAATTGCACAACAACGGATAATTGCTGCTTCATCAAATTACGTCCGACCATGCCGGAGCCATTTGCAATGCCATTCGGATGCTTCTCGTTTGCAGACTTTAAAAGTAATGCAGCAGAGTTAATTGCACCACAAGCGACAACAACAATGTGGCTGAGAAACAGATAGTACTGATCCCCAACTTTCGCCTGCACCCCTTTAATTTCGCTTCCCGATGGATTGGTATGCAGCCAAAGCACTTGCGCCGAAGTCTTCAGCGTCACATTTTCGTATTTCAGAGCAGGAGTGACTCCACTATCTTCGGAATCAGTTCTACCTTGATCGCCCAATCCGAGCGGTAAATAAAAAGGATGCAAGTTTTGCTCAGCAAGCGTTTCGGAAATGCTTTGAATCGGAAAAGGCTCGTGGGCAATTTCTGGAAATGGATAGTCTTCGCGATGAGACGGTTCTGTTGGGTCGTCGCCTGTTTTACCATGCACCTGATAAAGCTTTTCTGCTTCGGTGTAGTAAGGTTCAAAGTCAGCAGCTTTGAGTTCCCACTCAGGAGAAATGCCATTTTGGTGCTGAACTGCTTCAAAATCGCGATCGCGCATTCGCATCAACACACCGTACCAAGTCTTCGTATTTCCCCCAACTCCGTAATTGGTTTGCGGATAAAACGGTTCTCCTGCTTCATCTGTCCAGGATTCAGGCGCATGATATTGCTCGCGTTTGAAGACTTCAAGATCGACTAATTCTGAACTTTCTTTTTCTTGAAAGTCTCCTCGATCGAGAACAAGAATCTTCAGTCCCGTGGGAGCGAGCTTCCGCACTAAGGTTCCGCCACCTGCACCTGTGCCGATAATAATCACATCATAAAGCTGATCATCAATAATCATGGAAATTCCCTCTTATTGCCAAACGTAGATCAGAATGAACAGCACAATCCAAATGACATCGACAAAATGCCAAAACAGCGAGGTTGCTTCGACTCCAAACGAGCCATTGTCATAGTTACCGGGAATAAACGATCGACCGAGCATGAGCGTCTGTAACAACAGCCCGGTCAACACATGAAGTCCGTGAAATCCAGTCAGCAAGTAAAACGTGCCGCCAAACAAACCATCGGTCAGCCCAAACGATAAGCTACTCCATTCCACAGCTTGCCCGTACAGAAAGTAGGCTCCCATTGCCATCGTTGCGATCAAAAATAGGCGAAAGCCCCAGAGTTTTTTATCATGCAAGTATCGCTCAGCCACATAGATGACAAAGCTACTCGACACCAGCACGATCGTGTTAATTCGAGGAGCATCCACATCTAACCCTGTGACTCCCGGCGGATACCAATCTAAAGTCTGGGTTTTGTAAATAATGTAGCCCGCAAAAAAGCTAAGAAAAATTACACTTTCCGACAGTAAGAACACAATAAAGCCGAATTTACTATTTCCCGCTTCATCGTGTTCTTGATGCGATCGCACTTGAGCTTCAACATCTTGGGCAATGGCTCTTTCTGTCATAGCCTTACTCCTGTTCTGTAGAAGATTCAACCAAACCCGGCATCGGATTGATTGAATCTGGATTTGGATTGTTGGCGACTAAAGGTTCAGTCCTACCATAGCCATAAGGTCCTGCAATCACGATCGGGGTTTCTTCAAAGTTCTCAACTGCTGGAGGCGAAGTCGTCAACCACTCTAACCCGTAAGCTCTCCAAGGATTGTCCCCCGCTTTTTCACCCCGAATCCACCCACTGACCATATTGAGAATAAACGGCACAACCGACACACCGAGTAAAAAGCTGCCCAAGCTTGCAATCACATTCCAGTAAGCAAACTCTAGATCATAGGAAGCCACTCGACGCGGCATTCCCATAAATCCAAGCGGATGCATTGGAATAAACGTCAGCGCAATTCCGAGATAGGTCAGAACAAAATGCAGTTTGCCTAAGCCTTCGTAGTACATTCGCCCCGTCATCTTCGGGAACCAGTGATAAAACCCAGCATAGATGCCCATGCCAATCGCCCCATACAACACATAATGGAAGTGGCCCACCACAAAGTAAGTATTGTTGAGGTGAATATCTAAAGGCACTGAACCTAAGAAAATGCCCGTAATTCCGGCAAACACCCAGTTACTAATTCCGCCTAGAGCGAATAGCATCGGTGTCGTAAAGCGGATCTTACCTCCCCAAATAGTGGCAACCCAGCCAAACACTTTAATGCCAGAGGGCACAGCAACCAGCATCGTGGTTACCATGAAAAACATGCGCATCCAGCCTGGAGTCGCACTCGCAAACATATGATGCACCCAGACGAATGCGCTGATAACGGTGATCAAAACCGAGGATGCAGCAATCACGCGATAGCCAAACAATGGCTTACGCGCGTGAACCGGCAGCACTTCTGAGAAGATCCCAAACACAGGAAGTACCATCACATACACCGCAGGATGAGAATAGAACCAGAAGAAATGCTGGTACAAAATCGGATTTCCACCGCGTTCAGGAGCGAAAAAGCTCGTCCCAACCGTGAGATCGAGTAGCAGCATAATTGCGCCGCCTGTCAGTGCCGGGAGTCCATAAAGCTGAATCAATTGCGCAGCTAAAACCGCCCACACAAATGCAGGGGTTTTAAACCAAGTCATTCCGGGAGCACGCATTCTGAAAATCGTCGTCACGAAGTTCACGGCTCCCATAATCGAGGAAACCCCAGAAATCGCAACCGCCAAAAGCCAAAGAAATTGCCCGTTAATCAGATTTCCGGTTGGATTTTGCAAGCTGACGGGCGGATATGCCCACCAACCGGACTGAGACGGTCCTCCCGGAATGAGAAAGCTGACCATCATCAGCACCCCTACGATCGGGATCATCCAAAATGAAACTGCATTCAATCGCGGGAATGCCATATCTCGCGCGCCAATCATCAGAGGCACGAGATAATTTCCTAACCCGACGAGCACTGGAAATGTCCACAAAAACAGCATGACCGAACCATGCATCGTGAACAGTGCATTGTAGACCGTACGATCGACTAAATCTGCTTCTGGGGTAATCAATTCACCCCGCATCACCATTGCGAACAGCCCACCGACTAAGAAAAAGAAGAATGAGGTCGCAATGTACTGAATCCCAATCACTTTGTGATCGGTACTAAACGTAAAAAATCGCTTCCAATTATCCGGTGCGCCTGGATAAGGTTGTCCACGGACGACTTGGGGAGTGTCGATCGAGATATTTGCCATAATTCAATAATCCTCATCAAGTCGCTGGGCTAGTCGGTTCATGCTGGGGTGAATAGTTCACAATCGGTGGCGGTGCAGGCGGTAACGTTGCCCAACCCCGAACAGCAGTTTTGTCTTTGGTTTTCCGTCCTTGGGCTTGTCCGCGCGCATATTCATCTGCGGCTGGATTAAACGCAGGAGCGGGAGTGCGAGTTGCGGCATCAGTTAGCCATTGCTCATAATCCGCTTGAGACTGAACAACCACATCAGCCTGATTCGCAGCAAAGTAAGTTCCACTTAACATCGAATCGCGTAAGCGATACTGTCCGACTCGCACTGGAGTCAATTCAAAGTCAATGTCATGATTTGGAACGACATCTTGCTTAAGCCGAAAGGCAGGAATGTAGAAGCCATGCAGTACGTCGTCAGAATGCAGCGTGAATTTCACTCGTCGATCGATCGGCAAATGCAATTCAGTACTCGTCACATTCTGCTCTGGATATCGAAAGATCCAAGCCCATTGCTTCGCTGTCACATCAATATGCTCGACCGGAGCCGTTTGCAGAGCATTCTGGATCTCTTTTTGAGGCGTATCATCAAATGGCTCGGCATATGCAGCTTCTACAACCTTCGGCATGTGCAGATGCACGAGTTCCATCGGGCCTCGAACGGCCATCTTTTCATACGTTTGATAGCTCGCAAAGGCAAGGCTCAGCACTAAGACCAACGGCACGGCTGTCCAGATGATTTCTAGCCAAGTATTGCCTTCGATCGGAGGCGCATCGCTGAGATCATATTTTGCCGCTCGATGAAAGATCAAAGAATAGACAAAAGGTCCCATCACACCGAGATAGATAAACGTGCCTAAGCCAGTAAACAAGCTAAATAAATCATCAAAGAGCTTCGATTCAGCCGCCGCTTCTGGCGGAAACCAAGAGTAAGACTGTTTTGCGGCCCACAAACTTATGAATGCGATCGCCACAGCATAAATCGTCAGGATAAGGATTGCGCGAAGTTTCATCGTCAGTTTCCTAAGTACTATTGCAAAACCTGATTCGGATTTTCGCCTAGATGGAGTAGTTGATCAGCCGTGACATGAATGCCAAACTCTCCGCCTAAATGCGCACCGAGTGTGCCTTGCAAAAACATCAGCAGAAAGATACCAAGCCCTGCAATTAGATAGCTCCACTGCACCTGCCGCGCCATATCTTTACGCCAGAGAAATCGTTGGTATCCTCTCCAAACCGTCATCCCGACAATGAGCGTCAAGATCAAAATGCCTCCCACACCGTGGAGCACCATTGTTTTTAAAGCCTGCAAACCCCAAGCACTTTTGACATCCGCCAAAGGAACAGCCAATGAAATTTCAAAGTAGCCCGCTACAACCGTAAAAAATGTCACCACAGCGGCTGCAAGCATGTTGTACCAGCCGACATCAAACAGCCCAGAGCGAGTGGCAGGAATCGCTAAGAATTTGAAGATGGACTTCTCAACTGGATAAAATGCGCCAACAATATCAAATGCGATCGCGGCAATAAACAATCCCAAAGTCAGATGCACAAACAGGGGGTGAATCGGTACAACATAGGGCAATCCATTTGCACCGAGGCGACCGAATTGCTCAATTAAGTCTGGATTCATTACAATCCTCCTTCTCGAATTGCATCGACGACCGGAATGCTGTGCAATCCATAGATCCAGACAAGCGCTGTACCTAAATAAGTCTGAATGCAAACGATTAAAAGCGTGAGGACGCTCACGACCATGTAAGCCGTTGGCAATTGCTCTTTTTCACGCAATCGAATCACATACCGCCATCCTGTGACTCCCGCTAAAATTCCCGCGAGCGACCATCCCAGCAAGGTATGTAAATTGAGTGTATCTGCGGCGGCTTGATAAGGTTCTGCGAGACCCGCTTCAATTTGACCGAAAATAATTGCAATAAAAATAGAAACAGTTGCAAAAGCGAGATTCCACCAGGAGACCTCATACAATCGTGTATTTTTTGTAAAATATCCCACAATGTCGCAGAAGAATGCGAAGAAGATCATTGCAAGAACAAAATGAATCACAATCGGGTGAATGGTATCTGGATAAGGTAAATTGTGTTCGTTAAGAGGCGGAAGATATTGAAACACAGATTTTCTAGCTAATAATGAACAGAATCGTCATCGGAGAAATACACCTAGAAAGATAGCGTGACCCGCAATGGGCACGTCTCTGTCGAAAGGAGTAGTCCTAAAGACATAATCATGCTGAATTGAGATCGGGGATTCATCACGCTTTATACTAAGAGAGGACTTTACATTCGTTCACCTTGGGAATTGATCTTCGTAGCTACGTTTATATCGATCGCTTACAGCCGCAACATGCCGCGTATTTGGGAACGGAGTCTTTGGGCTTCTTACCTTTGCCGGGTGATGCATCGCTTTGGATTGAAATTTCGCCGGGGATCGAGATTAACCGGATTATGGATGTCGCGCTGAAAGCGGCGGTTGTTCGTCCTGGGGTGCAAGTCGTAGAGCGATTGTATGGATTAATGGAAATTCATGCCAGCAATCAAGGCGAAGTCAATGCGGCAGGACGAGCCATTTTAGCGGCATTAGATGTGCGTAAGCAGGATTGCCTGAAACCCCGCGTGATCTCGAGTCAGATTATTCGCAATATTGACGCGCATCATACGCAGTTGATTAACCGGACTCGGCGCGGCAATATGATTCTGGCAGGGCAAACCTTGTATGTGTTTGAAGTTGAACCTGCGGCGTATGCGTCGCTGGCGGCAAATGAGGCAGAAAAAGCGGCACTGATTAACATTTTGCAGATCTCAGCCGTGGGAAGTTTTGGACGGCTATATCTGGGCGGTGAAGAACGCGATATTATCGCAGCCTCGAAAGCGGTGATTGAGACGATGGAAAATCTGCCCGGTCGCGAATATTACGACGATCGTAAGGAGTAATCGATCGTGGCGGTGATGACGCAGGTGATGACATTGCAGAGAGGTGCGATCGCGTGGTCAAATTGGCGATCGCGTTATCCAACGCTACAGCCGGATTTAAGTGATGCAGCGTTATCAGGACTAGATTTGCAAAGCGCAGATCTGCGTGGAGTCGATTTCTGTCGCGCCAATTTGACTGAGGCAATTCTCAATCAGTCGGATCTGAGTGGATCTAAGTTCAATAAAGCCCATTTGCATCAAGCGAAATTGATCGGTGCAAAACTGCGACAGGCTGAATTTATTGATGCGAATTTGGTTGAAGTCGATTTTCGGGCAGCGGATTTGACTGAGGCAAATTTAATTGGCTCTGATCTGAAGGGCGCAAATTTGAGTGATACCGATTTGATTCGTGCAAATTTGATTGGCACTGAATTAAGAGGCGCGAGATTGAAGCAGGCGGATCTGATGCAAGCCGAATTGTGTCGAGCCGATCTGAGCAATGCCATTTTACTGGGCGCAAATTTAGCCGATGTGAATTTTGCAGGGGCAAATTTGTTTGAGGCGGAGTTGAGCGGAACGCATTTGTATCGAGCGAATTTTCGGCAGGCAAAATTAGTGCGATCGCATCTGATTGGAGCCTATCTATTTGGGGCGGATTTCACGGATGCAGACTTATCGGGGGCAGATTTGTCTTGGGCAAATCTGAGTAAGGCGAACTTTGCAGGGGCGAATTTGACGCATACAAATCTTCGGGGCGCAATTCTAACGGGCGCGATTTTACCTTAACCGCTTCAATTTTTGTTGCAACAACAGCCAAAAGAAGGGCAAATCGTCGATGAGATATCGTTTCCAAAGCCGTTTCGGCTCAGACATTAAGCGGTAAAACCACTCTAAACCGCGATCGCTGACCCATTCCGGCGCTCTGGGTTTAACGCCTGCCTCAAAATCAATGGAAGCCCCAACCGCCATAAAAATATCAATGTTCGGCAGTTGATCCTTATATTTCGCGATCCAAATCTCTTGTTTCGGTGCGCCGACTCCAATCACCAGCACAGTCGCAGCAGAACGATTGATCAACTCCACGATCGCTTGACATTCCACCTCATCTTTCTCAAACCCAAAAGAAGGCGAATGTGCCGCCACAATAATGTCTCGTCCAATCTTTGCATTGATTCTGACTTGAGCTTGTTTCGCGACACCCTCGGCACCCCCAAGCAGAAAAATGGTGATGTTCGGGTTGTCTTTATGGTGTTCACAGAAAGTCGGGAACAGTTCAGAACCAGAAATCTTCGCCTGCAAAGGTGAGCCTAAGAATTTTGAAGCATATAACACAATCTGACTGTCACAGATTTTGTAATCTGCAACCTCATAGGCTTGTTTGAATTCTGGATCTGTTTGCAGTTTCATTAAATGATCGACGTTCGGCGTGAAGATCACGCCTCTCGTTAATCGATTCAACAATTCAGCTTTTGAGATATTGTCGATTTCTACGTCTAAAATCTCAACTTTCTGCCGAATCTGAGCGCGATTTTCGCGGGTGATTTGCTGGGCAGTAGAAATCAGTACCGACTTACGAAAATCACGATAAAGTTTCTGAACTTCATCGCGACTCACACCTTTCGGATTGGTTTGAGTCATATAAAACAGACGAACGACTTGCTAATTTAATTATTCGCGTCTGCTTTTGTAGCTGAGGACACTACATCAGATTTTTAGATAGAAATCATACAAGCTACACAAATGAACTACAGACGGGCACGGTTTCCGTTCCGATTTGGCAAACGGGTATACATTTCCCTGTTATCGAGGCTTAGCCCTTCCTGTGACAGATTCCACCTAGACCTGTTTAAACGAGCCGCTTGCTTGACGCGACATCTCCTCATTTGCGTCTTCTGAAAACGCGGATTTTCCGTCTAGTTCGTTCAGCAATGCTTGAGCAGTGGCGATCTGTTCTGCACTGAATCCAGCTTCGGCAAGGAATTTTAGGAAAGCACGATCGCGATACCGAGCATCCATATTCATTGCTTGCAGATAAATTTGCTTGGCGGAAGTGCGATCGCCTTGACCTTGATATGCAATCGCTAAAGCAACCCAAGGATGCGGATTATTCGGCTCTAATTCAGCGGCGCGCTTTGCAGATTCGATCGCCCAGTCGTACATTGCGAGCCGTTCGTAAGACAGGCTGAGATTGTAGAACGGAATTTCGTTGTTCGGATCGAGCATGGTTGCCCAAGTATGGGCTGCCACAGCTTGAGTCAAATCGCCATTCACCAAGTAAGCAATGCCGAGCGCATTAAAGGTTTCAATGTTGAATGGATTGTAGAGAATCGCACTTTGCAGCATGTCGATCGCTTCTGTGCGCCGATTGGCAAGATGCAATGTCCAACCGAGTCCAATTCGACCCGCGAGATTTTTTTGATCGAGTTCGACTGCTTTTTGAAAAGACTCGATCGCTTGCGGAAATTGTTCTTGAGTCCGGTACTGAATGCCTCGCTGTCGATAATCTGCCGCAGACTGTGCCCAGGTAGCGGGCGCAGTGAGAACTACGGCAATCAGACTGAGTAAGAAAATACGCATAGAGTTTAACGCGCGATCGCGGCTTCGATTTGAGCAGGAATTGACCGACTGTCTGTGGGCAATTCTGCCACGATTAAGTACCCGGTTGGTTTTGCTCCCAATAAATTCAGTAACCGTGGGACATCGCTGGTTTTGAGTCGTCCTTGCTCGTCGTAGAGTTCAAGTGCAGAAAGACACCCAATCGCAGGATTCCAGCCTGCGCTGTCAGGATAGCGCTGATTGTTGGTAAAGAATCCTGGATCTTCACCGCTGCCATGAATTCTAAATTCACTGCGTCCCGCCAGTCCAGCCCAGTAGCTTCCTTGAATCGGAAAATAGTTGCGCCAACTTGGAGGAAGGAGTGCGTTGTAGCCTGGAAGTTTTCCAGCCAAGGTTCCTTTGCGTCCGGGAATAAATTCTCTGACTCCTGGTTCAAACGGTGCGAATAGTTTCACTAACGGGAAAAAACCATAAGCACGAAAGAAATCAGTATCAGGTTGGGGAATCGTTCCTTCAATACGATAAATTCCTTGTGGAGTATACCCGCGTGAAAAGTTCCAAGAAAGATTGTGCAGCGATCGCGTTAACAAAGGAATCGACCACAATCGACCATTTTCTCGGACAAATTGCCCGCGTCTGTCTTTGAGAAACGCTGAACAGAGTTGAGCGCGATCGCGACTACAAAACACATAAAGCTGCTGCTGATTTGGTGCGATCGACCAGTTGAGTAAATCTCTAACGGGAGGAGTTCGATCCGGTGCTGCTAAATCCTGAAATGTTGTGTAGAGACTGACATTCTCAGACCAGCGGGGAAAGCGTTGGGCAATTTGATTGATCCATTGTTGCTGCTCTTGAACCGTTGCGCCGCCTTTGACTAATGCGGAGAGAGAAAGGGCAACCCAGCGAGGATTTGAACTTTGCGCGATCGTTTGAGTGAATCGTTCTCTTAAAGTCGAAGTGGGATTGGTTGAGTAGAGTTGAGTTCCAACCTGGAGCGCCATTTCGACGATGCGAGTTTGGGGAGGAGTGAGTTTTTGCGAGGTAAGGGTGAGAATTTGAGCGATCGTGTCTTGCACATACGCATCTTGAGGTTCGATCACCGCCGTTGCCCAAAGCAGTTGCCGCCAGCGTCTTTCAGTTTGAGCGTTGATGGGATTGCGAGTGAGATCGTAGGCAGCAGGCGAAATCAAATTGAGTTGGTCTTGGCGCTGCCGGATTCGGGCTTCGGCAGTAGCGAGGGGAACCGTTTGGCTTTGAGCCGGGAGAGCATTGCCAAGGAAGAGGGCAAAAGCAGCGATAAAAAGCGAATTGCGAGGATTCATAGACCAGTTTGTAGAATACACCCACCGAATAGAGTCCGGTGGGCAATTTGAGCAATCTGGGCAATGGATTTGACGCACCTATCAGGTAATCACGGTCGGTTTGTCCATGCCCGTTAACGATTTAATCTGAGCAATTGTATCCGCGATCGCAATTAATTCACCCAATGCGACTTGAGGATCATCATTGTGTTTCGTCGGATCAGCCTCATACCGTTCCACATACAGTCGCAAAGTGGCTCCTTGTGTTCCCGTGCCCGATAGTCTGAACACAATCCGCGACCCATCTGTAAAGCCAATCCGCACACCTTGTTTCTGGCTGACACTGCCATCGATCGGGTCGGTATAGCTAAAGTCGTCACTGTATTCGACTTCGTAACTGCCGAATTTCTGACCTTTGAGCGTCGGCAATTTGTCGCGCAGTTGAGTGATCAGCGTGTTTGCTCGATCGCTGTCGATCGCTTCATAATCATGCCGCGAATAGTAATTTCGTCCGTAAGTCTGCCAATGCTCTTTCATCAGTTCTTCAACTGATTTTCCGGTCACTGCCAGAATGTTCAACCAGAACAAGACCGCCCACAGCCCATCTTTCTCGCGAATATGATTTGATCCGGTTCCAAAGCTCTCTTCACCGCACAGGGTTGCCTTGCCCGCATCGAGCAGATTGCCGAAGAATTTCCAACCGGTCGGAGTTTCATAGCAATCAATTCCAAGCTTCGCAGCAACACGATCGGGTGCTTGAGAAGTCGGCATCGATCGTGCAATTCCCGCCAGTCCGTTGCGATATCCGGGAACTAACGTTGCATTCGCTGCCAGGACAGCCAAACTATCACTGGGAGTCACAAAGAAATTGCGACCGAGAATCATATTACGATCGCCATCGCCATCCGATGCGGCTCCAAAATCCGGTGCGTTCTCACCAAACATGACTTCGACTAAATCATGTGCATAGACCAAATTTGGATCAGGGTGTCCACCGCCAAAATCTTCCAGCGGAACGCCATTTTGAACCGTTCCTTTTGGTGCGCCTAAGCGTTGTTCAAAAATCGCATGAGCATACGATCCGGTCACGGCATGAAGTGAATCCATGCACATACGGAACTTGCCCGTTGTGAACAATTGACGAATTCGATCGAAATCAAACAGCGATTCCATCAATGCAGCGTAATCAATCACCGAGTCAATCACTTCAACAGTCATTCCTTCCAAGGTTGAAGTGCCGAGAATATCAAGATTGATGTCTGGGGCATCGACGATTTTGTATTCGGTGATTGTCTTACTGCGATCGTAAATTGCGTCCGTGACTTTTTCCGGTGCAGGGCCGCCATTGTCGATGTTGTATTTGATGCCAAAATCGCCATCAGGACCACCCGGATTGTGGCTGGCGGATAAAATAATGCCACCAAACGCGTTGTATTTGCGAATCACAGCCGAGGTCGCAGGCGTTGAAAGAATTCCGCCTTGACCAACTTTCACCCGACCAAACCCATTCGCCGCCGCCATTTTCAAAATAATTTGCGTCGCCTGACGATTGTAAAATCGACCATCACCGCCGACAACTAAAGTCTGTCCTTTGAAATCACCAATGCTATCGAAAATCGCTTGGACAAAATTCTCTAAATAGTGGGGCTGTTGAAAGACTGAAACGAGTTTCCGTAAACCTGATGTTCCAGGCTTTTGATCGGAAAACGGTTGCGTTGCTACGGTTTTACAGGTCATTCCAGAACTTCCTTCCTTTTTTCGCTGGCATGTCTGATTGTGCATCAATTCTGCACCAACACAAAACTATCCGGAGGTAGCCACTCTCTTCAGCCGGATGATGAGCGAAATTTCAGCGATCGACGCTCCGCATTTTTCACAATTATTTATTAATCTGAGGTGATTTTTCTTGCTACCTTATCAGCACATCCGTTCTGCGGTCATGTTATGCAAACTGAAGATATTCAAATCAGAATTGAAGACGATCGGACTGGCTTAGAGATTGAAACCCTAAAACGTGCGATTTTAGATAACCTCTTCTATATTCAAGGCAAGTTTCCTGAGATTGCCACACTGAATGATTACTACATGGCACTGGCATATACGGTGCGCGATCGCTTAATTCACCGTTGGCTAATTAGTTCTCAGACTTATACAAAAGTTCAGCCTCGCGAAGTGTGCTATCTCTCGGCTGAGTTTCTCATGGGACCGCATTTAGGCAACAACTTGATTAATCTGGGAATCTACGATCGCATGCGGCAAGCGGTTCAAGAACTCGGATTGAATTTTGAGGCATTGCTCGAACAAGAAGAAGAACCAGGACTCGGCAATGGCGGTTTAGGACGGCTCGCAGCGTGCTATCTCGATTCGATGGCGACGTTGGATATTCCGTCGGTTGGGTATGGCATTCGCTATGAATTTGGCATTTTTGATCAAGATATTCACGACGGATGGCAAGTTGAAATTACAGATAAATGGCTAAAAAATGGCAATCCTTGGGAAATTGCCCGCCCAGAATGGGCATTCGAGGTCAAATTTGGGGGACGAACCGAGCGTTACACCGATGAAAAAGGGCGGAGTCGGGTGAAATGGATTCCCGATCGTATGGTGCAAGGTGTGCCTTACGATACGCCGATTCTAGGCTATGAAACGAGTAGTACGAATACCTTGCGGCTTTGGTCAGCCCAAGCAGTCGAGTCATTTGATTTCAGAGCCTTTAATGCAGGCGATTACTATGGGGCAGTTGGTAACAAAGTCTTTTCTGAAAATCTCTCGAAGGTTCTTTATCCGAATGATGAGCAGATCCAGGGTAAGCAGTTGCGCTTAGAGCAGCAGTATTTCTTTGTGTCCTGTTCGCTGCAAGATATGATTCGGACACATTGCGATCGCCGAGGATTACCGATCTCGATATTCCACGAGAAATTTACGGTGCAACTGAATGATACGCATCCCGCGATCGCAGTTGCAGAATTAATGCGGTTGCTGCTCGATGAACATGGTATCGAGTGGGATCAAGCGTGGCACATTACGCAAAGTACAATGGCGTATACGAATCACACGCTGTTACCCGAAGCGTTGGAGCGTTGGGCAGTTGGATTGTTTGGGTCTTTACTGCCTCGGCATTTGGAAATTATTTATGAGATTAACGGGCGATTTCTCAATGAAGTGCGATTGAGATATCCGAAAGATGACGAGCGCATTCGGCGCATGTCGATCATTGATGAAAGTGGCGATCGCTATGTGAGAATGGCGAATTTAGCAACATTGGGCAGTTATTCGATCAATGGAGTTGCTGAACTGCATACTCAATTGCTCAAGCAAGATGTCTTGCACGATTTTGCTGAGATGTATCCAGAGCGCTTCAACAATAAAACCAACGGGGTAACACCGCGCCGATTTATGGTGCTGAGTAATCCGAGATTAACAAAACTGATTACTAGTAAAATCGGCGATCACTGGATTAGAAATCTACAAGAACTCCGCCAACTCGAATCCTTTGTCGAAGATCTAGAATTTAGAAGTGAATGGAGACAGATCAAGCTAGCGATCAAACGAGATCTCGCAAACTATATTCAAGAACAAAATGGAATTGAAGTGAATGTTGACTCAATCTTTGACATTCAAGCGAAGCGATTTCATGAATACAAGCGTCAGCACTTGAATGTATTGCACATTATCACGCTTTATAATCGTCTCAAAGCGAATCCTAATCTAGACATTACGCCCCGCACCTTTATCTTTGGTGGCAAAGCTGCACCTGGCTATCAGATGGCGAAATTAATCATTAAATTGATTAATTCGGTTGCAGATGTCGTGAATTCTGATCCGGATGTTCGCGATCGCATTAAGGTCGTTTTTCTCAAAGATTACAACGTCAAATTTGCACAGCGCGTTTATCCTGCTGCTGATTTGTCTGAGCAGATTTCAACTGCTGGAAAAGAAGCTTCTGGTACAGGCAACATGAAATTCTCGATGAATGGAGCCTTAACGATCGGAACTCTCGACGGCGCGAACATTGAAATTCGTGAGGAAGTCGGAGCCGAGAATTTCTTTTTGTTTGGGCTAACGGCTTCAAAAGTTTCCCAAATCAAAGCGAAAGGCTACGATCCGATGCAGTACTACATTGCAAATTCAGAATTGAAAGCTGCCATCGATCGCATTAATTCTGGCTTTTTCTCCAAAGGTGATACAGCACTTTTCAAACCGTTAGTCGGTTCATTGATGTATCAAGATCCGTATCTGCTCTTTGCGGATTATCAATCTTATATTGACGTTCAAACGCAAGTGGGCGAGGCTTATCGCGATCAAGACCACTGGACGCGCATGTCCATTTTAAATACAGCGCGGATGGGGAAATTTTCCAGCGATCGCTCGATTCGCGAATATGTGAAAGAAGTCTGGAAGATCGACCCACTGAAGATCTGTCCTCCGAATGAACCCTGTTCGATTCATTGTCCTGATACTTTGATGTAAAAGTTATTCTCTGAATCATGGCATTAACGCTCTACTTCATCCGCCACGGCGAAACGATCTATAGTCGCACTGGCGGATTCTGCGGTTCGCTCGATCCCGACCTCACTCCTGAAGGACTCGAAATGGCAGAAGCCTTTGCCGCAGCCTATTCTCATCTCGATTGGACAGCCGCCTATGTCAGCCCGATGAAACGCACGATCGCGACTGCAAAGCCGCTCTGTGACGTAGTTGGACTAGAAATGCAATTACGAGACGGATTAAAAGAACTTCAATTTGGTGAATGGGAAGGCAAAACTCAAGACGAGGTTCGGAAAAATGATTCAGAGAACTATATAGACTGGATGACAGAACCCGCCTGGAATCCTCCCCCTGGCGGAGAAACAGCAGTCCAGATTGATAGCCGATCAGAACTCGTCATTTCTGAAATTACCGCAACTCATAAATCAGGCAATGTCTTAGTTGTCTCACATAAATCCACGTTGCGGATTGTGCTGTGTGGCTTGCTCGGCATTGATTTAGGGCGATATCGCGATCGCATCGACATGCCTGCGGCTTCTGTCAGTGTGGTGGAATTCGGCAAATATGGACCGCAATTGAAACGACTGGGCGATCGCTCTTTTATGAGTGAAAGTTTACGATCGCGCCCAGGAACATGAATAAGCAAGCATAAAACGATGCTTGCTCATTTCCTTTCATTCAAAAGTTTAATCATGTCCAAGGGTTCGCAATGCCAAACTGTGGCTAAACTTGAAAATCGTAGGCTTCAGAACCCACATTATGCTGCACGAACTCATGCACGATACAGACAATAATGGATACAAATCCTTCGAGCTACCCGGCGCACGTCCGCACTACAATCCCGATCGCCCTGGACAAGTTGAGCATATTGCGCTCGATTTGATTTTCGACATCCCGAATCAAAGCTATCGAGGCACTTGCAAGATTCGGTTGAACCCAGTTCGCAACCAGATCGATCGATTAACGTTAGATGCAGTCAATCTCAATATTGAAAAGATTACGATCGACAACGTTTCACAGCCGTTTGACTATGACGGAGAGCTATTAAACATTCAGCTAAAACAGCCGACTAAAATTGCAGAAAGAATCGAGTTAGTCATTGCCTACCACGTCGAGAAACCTCAACGCGGTATCTACTTCATTGCCCCAGACGAACATTATCCGAATAAGCCGACTCAAGTTTGGACGCAAGGCGAAGATGAAGATTCGCGGTTTTGGTTTCCCTGCTTTGACTATCCTGGACAGCTTGCTACTTCTGAAATTCGCGTCGAGATTCCAAAACCTTTTATCGCTGTTTCAAACGGTGATCTGATTGCTACTGAAGACAAAGGTGACACCCACATCTTCCATTGGTATCAGCGAGAAATTCATCCGACTTATCTGATGACGTTAGCGATCGGAGATTTTGCCGAACTACGCGATGAATGGAACGGCAAACCTGTCACTTACTATGTCGAGAAAGGACGAGAAGATCAAGCTCGTCTGAGCATGAGTAAAACGCCTCGCATGATTGAGTTTTATAGTCAAAAGTATGGCTACTCTTATGCTTTTCCCAAATATGCTCAAGTCTGCGTTGATGACTTCATTTTTGGAGGGATGGAGAATACATCGACAACGTTACTCACCGATCGCTGTTTACTCGACGAACGTGCCGCGATCGACAATCGCAGTACCGAATCTTTAGTTGCTCACGAGCTTGCGCATCAGTGGTTTGGCGATTTGATCGTGATCAAGCACTGGTCACATGCGTGGATCAAAGAAGGTATGGCTTCTTATGCAGAAGTTATGTGGTTCGAGGAAGAATACGGGCGAGAAGAAGCACTGTATTACTTACTGGGTCAAGCGAGACAGTATTTAGATGAAGACTCCTCGCGCTATCGGCGATCGCTCGTAACTCATGTGTATCGAGAAGCGATCGAGCTTTACGATCGACATATCTATGAAAAAGGGTCGTGTGTCTATCACATGATTCGAGCAGAACTTGGTGATGAACTGTTTTACAGCGCGATCGCAACTTTTCTCAAAGACAATGCTCATCGAACCGTAGAAACGATCGATTTACTCAGAGCGATCGAGAAAACAACCGGGCGCAATCTTACCTTCTTGTTTGATCAATATGTCTATCGCGGTGGACATCCCGATTTCAAACTTGGCTACAGCTATGACGCAGATAGCAACCTAGCAAAGATTACGGTGACTCAAACTCAACCCGACTTATTTGATCTGAGAATCCCGATCGCGCTACGCTACATCGACGGTGACTCGAAACTCTTGAAAGTTCGAGTGCATGAAAAAGAGCAAAGCTTTTACTTCCCCTGCGATCGCAAGCCTGATTTCATTAGCTTTGATGTCGATAACTATCACCTTAAAACGGTGACGTTAGAGTATCCGCTACCCGAACTCAAAGCACAATTGCAGCATGACCCTGATCCTGTTTCCAGAATTTATGCCGCACAAGCGATCGCGAAAAAAGGCGGACTCGAAGCAGTCAAAGCACTTTCTGAGGCTTTGCAAAACGATCCATTCTGGGGAGTTCGTGCTGAAGTCGCAGAAAGCCTAGCCACGATCAAACTCGATCAAGCCGTTGAAGCTGTGCTTGCTGGATTGAGCGATCCTGAAGCACGAGTGAGAAAATCGATCGTCACAAGCCTCGCTCAAATTGCAACGCCGGAAAGCTACAAAGCACTCGCTACAATCGTTGAAAAAGGCGATGCGAGTTACTACACCGAAGCTGCCGCACTTCGGAGTTTCGGGAAAGTAGCTGCTTCGGGGCTGAGTGATTCTTCAGAAGCAGACACGTTAAGCTTGATCGACTCCGTTCTCAAGCAGCGTCAAGGTTGGAATGAAATTGTTCGAGCAGGCGCGATCGGAGCACTGAGCCAACTCAAAACGTCTGAATCTGCCCTGAATCTCATTCTGGACTACACGCAACCCGGCGTACCTCAACCTCTGCGTCTTGCTGCAATTCGAGCACTTGGCGCAATCTCAACCGGACAAGACAAGCTCAACTTAGAGCGCATTCTCGATCGACTGAAAGTTCTCTCGCGTGAGACATTCTTCCTAACTCAAGTCGCGGTTGCAGTCGCCTTAGGACAAATGGAAACAACAAAAGCGATCGCAGTTCTGCAATCGCTTGCGGATCAAACCCCTGATGGTCGCGTTCGCCGCATTGCCGAAGAATCCATTCAAACGGTGCAAAAAAATGCAGGTTCTGACAAAGCTCTCAAACAGCTTCGAGAAGAACTCGATCAACTCAAGCAAGAAAACCAGGATCTCAAGAGTCGCCTAGAAAATCTAGAAGCCAAGGCAAAGTAGCAACATCAGAAAAGCCCGAGAAGGGCTTTTCTAATTTCGATCGAGTTGATTTCTAAATCCCGAGAAAGTCCTAACTTGCTAGAACTTGACTAACGTGAATTCGGAATAAGGGATTTCGCTCTTGTGCCGATGCGAATTCCATTCGCCAGTCGCCCAAACGTTAACCCGAACTGACGTTGACTACGTTTAACGCCCCAACTCTCTAGATCGTCATAGACTGACTCGGAACTCCAACATCGATATAAAGATGTGAAGTGCTTAATAGGACACCCCCCGGTACTTGCGCATCGGAGGTTGTTGCGGAGAAGGCACGTCAGATGCAGATGAATCCGGAACTTCAATCACCGGAGAAGCATAGGGGACTCCTCGATACTTGCGCATCGGAGGTTGTTGCGGAGAAGGCACGTCGGTTGCGGGTGACTCCGGAACCTCGAGTGTCGATGGCTCTACCGGAATCGCCTCAGCCTGCTCCAACTCTGCCAACTCAGGTTGCACCACTTGTGTCGCTTGATCGGGATCGAGAATACTCGTCTCGGTCACTGGCAGTATGCTAACCGTGTCTTGCGGTGGCTGATTGAGCGAGATCACTTCGGTAACATGTGCTGCCATTGGAGCAGGGGAAGGCTTCACTTCTCGCCAGGTCATATAGCCTGTTTCCATCTCAACCACGAGGCAGAAGGTTGTCTCGTCATCTTGCTGCCGCAACTGCTCAATGACACGCTGATAGACACGTTGAGACACATTGAAATCTTCAACAAACGTTCTGCCTTGAAAGAGCAGCCGATTATCTTCTGTCTTGGGCAACGCTTCTAACTCATGTGGACTGAATTGAAATACTTTCATAAGCAGCTACTTACAAGCGATTCAAGGTACTTGTGACCATCCGAAGCTAACACTATCTTCGGTTGTGCTGATGCTGACCCTGGAGCTAGGCTTCCAAAATACGATTGCAAGGCTTAAATTCAATGCCTATTACGATGCTGTATTCGTTAGCGTATCACATGGAAAATGGTATGTATATCGGACTCTTCCCAAGTTTGAGTGAAGGTGGCAACCCATGCAAGTTGAAACCTTAACCCATTCATCACTTGTTCTCGTTGTACTCACCCATAAGCGATGAATTTACATGCTCCCGTCTCCTCCCCACTCCGCAAAATGAATGCCATCAACTAGCATCCGAAACTTAACCCCAAGGAGGGATAGCCGACAGCGCAATTTTGTGTGTGCAAAGCCTGACATCCCCATGCCATATCCGTACGCCACGTTACATATCCGCGAAAGAATGTTTGATACCATACATCCTTGGTGAATTTCATTTGGTGTGAGGAAAAATGGCAAATTCTATTCGACACTGGAAGCTGTGGTTAGCAGCTCCAGTCGCGTTATGTTGGATGCAATCTGCTCAAGCGTCAGAAAAAGTCCAAGTTTCTAATTCAGCGATCGAGGCAGCGAATTTACACGCGATCGTCGATAAAGCAAAATCCGATGTAAAAGATGCAACTCCGGGTTTTGAGCGTGTTCTAAGCGTTTCCGAACTCAATGCGCCTGATACTCAAACTCCGGCTGAGATGGCTCAAGTCACCTCAGTATCTCAGTTGACCGATGTTCGCCCGACCGACTGGGCATTCCAAGCCTTGCAGTCTCTCGTCGAGCGCTACGGCTGTATTGCAGGCTATCCTGACCGAACGTATCGTGGCAATCGCGCGCTAACCCGCTATGAATTTGCAGCAGGTCTAAATGCTTGTCTCGATCGCGTCAACGAACTGATCGCCGCTTCAACTGCTGATCTGGTTAAAAAAGAAGACCTTGACGCACTACAAAAGCTGCAAGAACAATTTGCCGCCGAACTTGCAACCTTACGTGGTCGCGTGGACTCTCTCGAAGCCCGCACCACTACCCTTGAGAAACAGCAATTCTCAACTACGACAAAACTGTTCGGAAACGTCTGGTTCAATATCACAGGTGCAGGTGCAAACCGCGATGTCGTCTTTGAAGGTCCTGCAGGTAGCGGAAACAATACAGAAGGACGATTCTTTGCAACGCGAACGAATGGACAGCCGACTCGGGTTGTCGCTGAAGATCCAGAAATTACAGCAAGTTTCTTAGCTTGGTTAACGTTAGTCACGTCATTTAGCGGGAAAGATCAGTTAGTTACTCAGCTAGCATCCGGTAACGGTCGATCGCCCTACAACCAATACGCTTCAGCAGGCTTTTACAATGCCAGCGGTGTTCCTTTCTTCGATCAAACGGCTGGGACAACCAATGGAGTCAGCGACATCATTATCCGGGACTTGTTCTATAGCTTCCCGCTCAATGATGCAATTAAAGTGACGGTCGGCCCTCGCATCAACTGGTATCGCCACTTTGATGGCAACCGCTTCTTGTCCATCTTTGGCTCTGGAGCAAGCTTTGATACCTCGAATAGTACTCAGTCGAATACAATCGATCGCGGTTCCGGTGCAGTTGTAGAATGGCAACTGAACAGGCAACTCAAGCTTGCGGTGGGCTATCTGGGTGAGAACACCGAATTTCTTCCTTCCCAATTTGGCTTCAATACCTCTAGCTCTCCCAGATTTGGACTCTTTGGCGGCACGAATACTGCATCTGCGGAACTCACCTATTCTCCGAGCAGCAATATTAATTTGAGCCTGCAATATAACTATTCGCGAATTCAAGCCTATGGTGGACAAGTCGGAGGCGCGATCGGTGAACCAATCCCTTATGGCTATCTGGATGCAGGTCCCGGTTTCTCAGAAGGTGGGATCGGAGGCGGTCTGCGCTATGCCACCGCCAGTATGTTCGGCGTGAATTTTGACTGGTTGATTACGCCTGGAATTGGGCTGTTTGGACGCTATAGCTTTGCGAATCTCACCCTGAATCCGATCGATGCCAAAGTGAGAACACAATCGTTCCAAGTTGGAGCAGCTTTCCCAGATTTGGGTAAAAAAGGCGCGCAAGCAACAGTGGCATTTGTGATGCCGATGGACATTACGAGAGGTCGCCAATTCTTCGCTTCTGGGGGTGGAGACGGCGGAACGCAGTATGAGCTAGAAGCCTCATATTTCTACCCACTTTCGGAAAAAATCGCGATCGTGCCGACGTTCTATGCGATTTTCAATCCCAACAACTTTGAAAGCAACCCAACCGTGTTTGTCGGTAATATTCGCACCCAGTTCAGCTTCTAGAAGTCTCTAATGCAATGACTAAAAGCCCCTCAATGAATGAGGGGCTTTTTTTAGCGTAAGCGATTCAAAACATAGCGCTAAGAATATGATTTCTCATTGCTATCAGATAGAGTGTCGATCGCGTGCCAGACCCATACGAGTAGTCCGCTGCATGAGTGGGAAGACCTCAGACTCAGATTGCTCCCTATCTCCCCATCTCCCCATCTGATCAAAATAAACTCCTAGTCTTGCGGAACCCAAACAGAAACCGAACCTCCATTACAGCGGAATTCGCCCCAACCATGCTCGTTTGTTATCACAGGCTCATCGACATGCTCAGTAATATCAATGTAAGTGCGATTGGGTTGTCCCACTTCCATATGCTTACTGCCACCTTCGCCATTACTCAGCAGAACTGCTACGCCACCCGGATACTCTTCATTACCCAAGCGCGTCCAACCGACTAAATTCGGATGATCAAAGTAATCATATTGGTCGCCATAAGCAAACTCTCGCCGCGCTACTAAGAACTTGTCAATCAGCCAGCGATGGCTATCCATCCAAATCTCATACTCATTCCCATCATTGCCTCTATCTTTGTAACAGGCTCCATAGTAATCAGGATAAAAGATACAAGGATAGCCCTGTGCTCTGAGTAAAATTAACGCATATGCTAATGGCTTAAACCAAGATTCGACGGGAGACTCCAGCGACTGTAACGACTGAGAATCATGGTTATCAACTAACGTTACTGCAAGTGCGGGTTGCTGCTGTACCAAAGTATTATCAAAAATTTGGCGCATATCATAACTATCTCCTGCTTGGCTCGCTGCATGGAAGTTATAGTGCAACGGCGCATCAAACAGCGCGACTCGACCATCCGTAACATCTAAGAAGTAGTGCAACGCATCGACTTCAGCAGACCAGTACTCACCAACTGAGAATAAATCTCTTTGAGCATAATGCCGCACATGCTCAAACCATTCTTTGAAAAACCCTGCTTTCACATGCTTCACTGCATCAAAGCGAAACCCATCGACACCCGTTGTGTCGATATACCATTCTCCCCAACGCTTGAGTTCTTCGCGCACCTCAGGATTGTCCATATCCAGGTCACAGCCCATGAGATAGTCGAAGCTACCTTTCTCAAGGTCAACATTCGCATCAAACTGCTTGCCTTTAAGCAGGTAGATTGCATTTTGGTCTGCTTCATCTGCATTGTAATCGATCGCATCAAAGTGCCACCAATGCCATTCCATATCCGAGTACTTGCCATTACGTCCTGGAAAGGTGAAATGTGTCCAAGCTCGAATTGGCTTGTACTCCCCAATCACTTCTCCTCGATTGTCTGGATTGAACGGGGTTGCTTCTACTTCTTCTTCTGCATCTGCACCCATACGATGATTGAATACCACATCAGCATAGACCTGCAATCCCGCATCATGAGCTGCTTTAATTGCTTTTAAGTATTCATCTTTGGTTCCATACTTTGTCCGAACGCTGCCCTTTTGATCAAATTCACCCAGATCATAAAGGTCATACACGCCATACCCAACCTCGTATCCTCCACCCAACCCTTTGTAAGCAGGAGGCAACCAGAGCGACGTAATGCCAGCATTTGCTAGTTCTTCAGCATTCTCGGTCAATTCATTCCAGAAATTTCCATCCGGTGAATTATACCAATGGAAATATTGCATCATCACGCCATTTGGTTCAGACATAGATTTTTTTGTTGAATTGCTTATCATGTCTGCATTCTAGGCTGCGACTCTTCTGAAAGCTATCTATCCCAAGAGAAATTTATTTCGTTAATTCGTAGAGTTGCACTCTACCTAGGGTGAGATCTTTCAATCAAAAAAAGCGCGATCGCTCACTGCGATCGCGCTTTTCTCCCTAAATTTGAACCTTAAACTTTGAACCTTAAACGTCGGAACCTGAACTACTTTGATTTGCGACAATCCCTAACACTGAAATTCGAGCGGTCTGCAAGGTATCTAGCATCTGCCGCAGATCTTCACGATCGGTTTTTCCTAATCTGGTTACGACTAACATACCATCAGTGTGATTTGCGAGCAGACTACTATCTGCAAAGTTCAACAATGGGGGAGCATCAAAAATCACGAGGTCATACATCGCTTTGAAATAGTCATTCAGGCGCTGCATTTTCTGAGAGGACAGCAATCGTGTCGGATCAAGTGGTATTTTTCCACCAACAAGCACCGAGAAATTCGTTGGCTCTACTGCTGCACGATCGACATTGCCTGCCGTTGCCAATGCATTGATCCGCTGTACAACATCTTGAGGATTCAGATTTCTTGCAATCAGTTCTGTTAACCCTTGCTCATTTGAAACTTCTAAGCGATCTGCAATTTGAGGACTCCGCAAATCCGTGTCCACGAGCAAGACTCTTTGACCCATCGCCGCCGCCGCCTGAGCGAGATAAAGTGCCACGGTAGTCTTGCCATCTCCCGCAGTTGGAGAACTGACCACGAGCGATCGCACAGGATGATCAGTATTGAGCAAACAAAGATTCGTGTAGAGCGATCGAAACGATTCTGTAAATTGTGAGTATTGACTGAGATCGTACCTGGGGTGATCGCTCTGCATCGTTTGCAGAATCTGTGGCATTGCCCCACGTCCTAAAGGATTCGTTTCGTGCGGAACTACACCCAAAACTGGCAGTTTCGACAGCCTTTTCACATCAGCCACTGTCCGCAACCGCTTGTCAAAGCGTTCCGACATTAAAGCCGCCGCAACCCCTAACAGCAATCCTGCGATCGCGCCTAAGATCAAATTACGTTCTCGCGATTCCTTGGGACTTGTCGGAAGTTCAGGTGGCGCAATCAGTTGCCAAGGAATTTCTTTCTGTGCTGCCTCAATTTGTAGCGTTTCACGAGTTTGCAGGAGGCGATTTAAACTTTCAGTCGCAACCGTGCGCTCGCGATCGAGATCTGTAAACACGCGTGAGAGCACAGGAACTCGTTGAACTTCTCCATTCCAGTAGGCTTCTGCTTGATTGAGAACCTGCTGTCGTGTTGCTAAGACAGATAACTCGGTTCCTAGCTTTGCTACTTGATTGCCTAACATATTCCCTGAGCTTCTCTAAGTCAAGTAAGAATGTGAAAAAGTGCTTCTACCATCATTGTTAGATTCATTCTAGACATCACAATTCTATCGATTCTCAATCTGATAACTTCAGTAAGTTTAGAATCGAAAATCTAAATTACATTGAGTTTCATTCCTACATTCACACCATGACAAATGTCGCGTTCATGCTTGTGAAAGAATTTGCTGTGCTAAGGGTGACCCTTTTTGGTGCAATGCCAGGAGGTACTTGGCTTCATCATACGGAACTCGGTCTTGCCAGCAACGAAATAGAATCCGAATCCACTTAAACGCCAGTGCTCGAATTGCAGCTTGATGCGTCTTTCCAGCTTGTTTCTGAGCTTGATAGAATGCCTTTGCCCAGAGGGACGCTTTGCGCGATTCATTCGCCCACTCAATGAAGGTTTGGCGTAAGAATCTCGGTGCTCCCCAACGCCAATGTATCCAACACTTTTTCCCACTGCGTTCGGTTACCGGAGCAATGCCTGCATACTGCAACAAGTCTTGGGCAGTTTGATAACGAGTGCGATCTTCTCCAAACGCCAGCAGCAATCGTGGCGCGAGGTTAGTTCCAGCATGAGGGAGCGCCGCAAAGATCGCAGCATCAGGCAGTTGATTGAATTCGCGATCTATTTGGGCTTCAAACTGACGCACCGATGTGAGCAAGCTACGAAGTTGGCTGACCAAGGCTTGCACCATGAGTTGAGACGATTCGACGATCGCCGAATCTTGCGTGAGTGGAATACCGTTGCGTAAACACTCAATTCGACGAGCATTGCAGTCTTTGTAGCGAGAATGATGCTCACAGAAAAACTGCTGCAACTGTTCATCGCTGACTTGCTGCACCGCACTCAAAGTTGACCATTGTGTGAGAAGGTCACAGAACACCATCGTATCGCGATGCTCGAAACAGTCAATCGCTTGAGGAAAGTATCCTTTGAGCACATCGACGAGACGATTGGTCGTGCGTCCAATATCTTCAATCAGCGTGCGTCGCCATTCGACGAGTGCTTGCAGTTTTCTGAGCATTGGGCTGGCAGGTTGCCAAACCGTCAGTTTATCCCGGTGTTTCCGAAGAAGTTCAACCTGCAGTGCTGCATCCGTCGGATCATCCTTTGCACGACTCGGAGTAAAGACTTGACGATACTTAGAGACGGTTTGAGGATTGACGGAATAGAGGACAAGGAACTCGTACTTACACAATGCATAGATCAACGGTCCTCGTTTCTGTTCCAGGCAAACAGCAATCGGTTGTCCTCCATAGCGCACCCGCAATTGCATCGCCCAGGCTTCAATCGCTTCTGGTCGAGCGCCAATCACGCAATGTTCTTGAGTTTGAGCCGCACAATCCATACAAACACACATCGTGCTTTTGGTCTGCCCAATCTAAACCAATCAAAGCCACATAAGGCATGTCAGTCATCTGAGTCCACCTCCGAAGGAATGTGTCATCATGAACTTGGTTTCAATCCCAGTCTTCAGGCGAAAGTATTATGGCAGACATAAAAATCTGTCCCTGAGGATTCGTTCATTGAGGACTAGGAAGCGAGGTCAGTGCGACAATATGTTAGAAGTCATCTGGCTGTCGCCCGTTGCATAGTCGTCACTGACCTTGCCTATTCTCAGGGCAATTCTGATCTCTTCGGTACTGCCCTTGTCTACCCATAACACGCTGAGCTTCTTGACGCAATACGGGTAATAAACTATCTCGCTGCTGGCGAAGTACCCGAATCTCAGCATTATCGTCCTGAAATCGAGTCGATTCAATCGCGAGTTTACTCTCTAACTCACGCAGCTTATCCAGAACTCTTTGATAGGCTGCATCACCTGCTAGGGCGGACATTGCTCCTTCACGCTCTTGCAGGCTATTGTACTGCCGCTGCATTTCGGCAACTTGCTTATCGGTATCGAGTTTTTGCTGAGAAAGTGACTGAATTTGACTACTGACCTGTCCAGCTAAAGACTCTGGCGCAATAAAGTTGTTCTGCTGTCGGAAAGCTTGCAGTTGTCGTTGTAAGCTATCGACTCGTCTGCGCGTCTCTGCAATTTGGCGATCCACGAAAGTAATGCCATAACTCAAATTACTTTCGCGCTCTTTCTGGCTGTACCTTAAATAGCCGTCTGCTACTTTCTCTAAAATAAATTTGGCACGCTCAGGATCTGGACTCACATAAGCCACTTGGATCAGCTTGGTATCCTCTAGGTGCTCGACCCTAAGGTTGGCTATGAGTTCACCATAAGAGATGTCGGGATAACGAGTGTTGATCTGAGCGACGATCGGTTGGAGCAGTTTTGGACTTTGCAACACTTGAACTTGAGTCGCATAGTCGATCCCATCTTTTTCGTTGGTGGTGAGGGGTTCACGAGTCTGCTGAGTTTGCCGATTCACTGGCTCGATCAAGAGTTGAAATCCACTCTCATAAGTCGAAGGCTGATTCCACGTGATTGCCCAAGTTGCTGCGGTGGTTGCTGCCGTCACACCAGCAATCAGAACGAGCCTGCGCAGTAATACGTCAAAAAGCTGTCCGGACTCCTCTCCCACTTCGGAAGATACTGAGTTTTGCAAATACTCAGGGAGTGGCGACTTTTTGCCATTTTGGGAGATCGCTGAGGGGATGGTCTGGTTTTCCATTGAGACACCTAGGGAAAAGTCGGAGGTCGGTTCCAAAAGTCAAGCAAATCTGGCACAGGTGACAGGTGAAGGCAGCTTATAGCCCGAACAAGAAGCGGAAAGGCAAGACTTGGAATACGGGTCTGAGAATGTTTTCGAGCGTATCCCCTGTTTTGGCTGCACCACTACGATCGACAACGAGCACATCGCCATTCTGTAACAGCGGATTGCCTTGCTCATCAATGCCGCGCGATAGATCGATCGAGACGTCACGACGTGTGACGCTGCCATTCGCATTTAAGCGCACTAACTCAACTCGACGGCGATTCGCTTGACGCGTAAATCCACCTGCGGTCAGCAAAGCTTGGTTGAGCGGAGTATTCATGGGCACTTCAATCTGTCCGGGTCGGGTGACTTCACCGACAACCGTAACCTTGACTAAGCCTGCAAAGCTCGCATCTCCGAGTTCTCTTGCCTGTTCAGGATTGATTGCGAGTGCAGTTGGAATGGTGATGGTATCGCCTTGCTGAAGAACAAGATCTTGATTTAAATCGCCGGACTTGAGCAATTGCCACAGGTCAACACTGATTGACTGGGGGGTACCCGTGCGTGTAGTCCGACTGACTTTGACCTCTTTGAGGTTGGCTAACTGCTTGATGCCTCCCGCTTCTCGAATCGCGGCTGAGAGAGTCGGAGTTCTATCTTTTAGAGTGTAAGGTCCCGGACGCAGCACTTCACCTACGATCGCAATACTGACAGGCTGAGTCGAACTGACGCTAAAGTTCGCATCTGCCATCTGAGTTGCTTCTGCTAAATTCACAGTATTGGACGCGGGAATGAACACTGAATCGCCGTCTCGAAGGGTGAGATCTTGACGAATGTTGCCTGTGGTGAAGAGTTCCCACATATCCAAGCGAATTTGCTGGTCGGGACCGGATCGCTGAGGACGACGCACAATCACCTGCCGGGCATTTGCTGATCGATTCATTCCACCCGCTTCTCGAATCAATTTCGTGATTGTGGGAAATTTACCGTCGGTGGCGGTCAAAGAGTAGGTTCCAGGTTTGCTGACTTCACCTGCGATCGCGAGATTTAATGGGCGCGATGCCATTAGGCTGAGATCGACAAGCGGACTTTTGAGCAAACGCGCATATCGAGCCGCGATCGCGCTTTGTGCTTGCCGCAGGGTTAAGCCGCTGACCGAAAGGCTGCCCGCGCGATGCAGCGTGAGTGTTCCATTCACGAGAACCGTATATTCTTTGCTGTACTCCGGGACATTAAAGATTTCAACGCGCACTCGATCGCCTGCACCCAACGTGTAGGAATCGGCGTCGGCGGCATCGGCTGATGCGGTGTTCTGAACGGTTTCAAATGTGAAAGATGGAGAGGTTGTGGGAGGTAGAGGGCTGCTTTGAGCAAGTGCGGGAGGCAAGGGACTGCTTTGAGCAATCGGTGCGATCTCAGCACTGGCAAGTTTCGGCAGCGAAGTCGCGGTTTTGGCAATGAGAGCCTCTGACTCGATAGGATTAGTACGCTGCAACTGACGATGGATATAAGTTGCAGTATCAGCACGGCTCACAATATCGCGAGGGCGGCGCAGAGTCGCAAGAGACTTGGAGCGGTTCGAGGCTTGATTGACGACTGCCCTAAACTGCGCGTCCGTAATCTTCTCATTTGGACGGAATGTGCCATCACTGTATCCCTTCATGATTCCTTGCTGCATCAGGGCTGTAATGTGGGCTTGGGCACGGTGTCCTTGAATGTCTTTTGCAACCTTATTATTTTGAGTATTTTGAGTATTGTTTGCCGCTGTAACTTTCTGAGGAGTAGGTTCTTCGTCTACACCGGAAGCCGCAGCGATTCGCGGTGGTGGGGGAGGCGCTGTGTTCGCGAGATTTAAGGTGGCATCGACGAGTGCATCGATCGGCAGTTGATTAACATCGACAACGCGCAGCCGATTCGGGGTGACACTCACTTGAGGAGGTTGCCGCAGAGTCGGAGTGGCAAAGTTCAGCTGAGGTGCCTCTTTCAGAGAATTTTTGGGTGAGGACGAGGCGGCAGGATTCGGAACGAGGGGCGGGGTTTCAGCAGAAAACAAACTTTCTGGTTGCGAAAGTGCCATGGCGCTGCTGGGCAGTGAAGCAGGCACAGCAGTAGGATTGCGCTTTGACTTGGCATTATTAGGAGTAGCGCTCGGTGTTTTTGCATCAGAACGTGTCAGTTCTTGGGCAACGACTGCTGCGAAAGCCCCTAAAGCAAGGAGCGAAATACGAGTAGGGGTTAATTTCAACTTCATAAGCTCACGGGGTTGAACTTTGCTACACCAACATTGAGGAAATCTAGAGGGAGCCTTCAAAACGATCGCTACCTCCACAGATGCACACGACTACTGATACAGTGATTCTTCGGATAGATCAGGATAAATTTCTACTTGTTATAAAAACCACATAAATAGTTTTCCTGATGCTCCGTGTCTGTACGAGATTGATTTGGGTATATACCCGGTAAATTTGAGGAATAGAGCAGGAAAACCTGGATGATTCGGGAGCCAAAATTACTCAGTTTCAATCAGGGTAAGACAAATCAGCAGGTTCCGTCCGTGAATAAAAACACGGAGATTTCCGTAGAATCCTCCGTGTTTTTATTTATTGATGAACTTGAAATGCGTGAGCACAGCCAGGGGTTGGGGTTGCTCAATCAGGTGTAACTGCTGCCCGTAGCGATCGACAAAATTCCTCAATAGATTTCAATCCTTCTGCAGGCGTTCCTTCCGAAAGTCTTTTCACAAAGGCACTGCCGACGATCGCCGCATCTGATCCCCAATTCATCACCTGTTTGGCTTGTTCGGGCTGAGAAATTCCGAATCCGACTCCGATCGGTTTATCGGTGACTTGCCGCATTTCGGCAATCAGATCTTTGACGCGCGATTCCATTTGTGTTCGCATTCCGGTGACACCTGTGGTACTCACCAGATAAATGAATCCTTGAGACTGCTCGGCGATCGCCATAATGCGTTCCCGTGGACTCGTCGGTGCAACGAGCAAGGTCAATTCAATGCCGTATTCTTTTGCAGGTTTCAAGAGCGTTTCGGCTTCTTCGAGTGGCAAATCGGGGACGACTAGACCTTTTGCTCCAACGTCTGCAATGTCTTTTAAAAATTTCTCAATCCCCCGATTCAGAATCGGGTTGTAATACGTAAACAGAATAATCGGCGCACGCAAGTTCGGAGCAGATTGTTTGACCAGTTGGAGGACATCTTCTAGACGGGTTCCCTGGGCAAGCGATCGCGTTGCGGCAGCTTGAATCACCGGGCCATCTGCCAAGGGATCGGAATAGGGTACGCCCAATTCAATTAAATCGGCTCCGCTGCGATCGAGAATTTCCAGCGCTTTGGCAGTGGTTTCTAAATCCGGATCTCCGGCAGTTAAAAAGGGAATCAACGCACACTGAGCTTGATTCCGAAGCCGCTCAAAGCATTCCGACACTGAAGACATCTCAACCCTCTAGATTTGACAACTTCAGTAGCGTACTGCAAATCTGGGTCGGAATTTCAAGACTTTTCCTGTTCGATTTCGGCTTGAAGTTTTTCTAATTCTTCAGGCGTTAATTCTTCGAGCCGTTTTTGCAGGACGGCTTCTTCATAGTCGCGCAGTTGCTGGTTATAGGTCATATTTTTCGACAGGACGCGGGTGAGATAGCTGATCAGCCATCCGATTAAGCCTCCGACGAGTAAAACCTGACTCCAAATTCCGGCGCTAAATTGATCCAGACCTACGCCCTGAAAAATCAGGTACGCAAGTCCGCCCGCAAGAAATACGCCAAACGTTATCCCGATCGCATCAATCCGCCGCATTCTACGCCTCGATTTGTCGCGCTTTCGGTCTGAAATTCAAAAATGGAGCGAGAACCAGCATTCCTGGGAAGAAAAAGAAGACTAAGAAATACATGAAGCCCCGCTCGATCGAACTGGCAACGTACCATCTCGATTTGAGGTAGAAAAAGATCACTAAGGGCACAACGAGTAGATAAGCGCCACCGAGAGCGAGGTATAGAAGTGCTACGTCCATCTATTTCAACCGAATACTAACGTTTCTATCCTACCGCTTTTCTTCGATCGCGCTTCGTGATCCCCATAGTGAAATATAAAGTGCGATCGTTTTACAAATTTCTATGCTAATTGTGCGATTCTAGTGATATCCTTGGAAAGCTTCCGATTTCGAGTTTGAAATTCAGGACGCAAATCTTGGGGGCGTGGCGGAATGGTAGACGCTACGGACTTAAAATCCGTTGACCGCAAGGTCGTAAGGGTTCAAGTCCCTTCGCCCCCATATTACAATGCTTTATTAAGCTTACCTGAAACCTTTCAATACCAAAGGTTTCAGGTTTTTTTAGATTTTATGGCTGTCACACTTTGATTAGAGAAAAGTCTGTTTCCTAGAGAATAAAGTGCATAACTCTGGCAGGGAATCTAGAGATTACTTAGAGAATTAGAAAACGCCGTACATAATATTTTATTTATTGATTTAGCAATTAAGCTCTTTTGCTCAGACTGTTTGGATTAGTACAATCAGATTCTACAACTGGAAATTTCCTTTATTAGAAAAATGCTCCCTCTGCTCTTACTAGAATTAAGGCTAGAAACAGAGGGAGCATTTCAAGTTGAATAAGTATCAGTACTCACTATCTAGTCCTAATCGCTTAAATAAGCTACTAGTCAAGAGACTAAATTATTATGACTTCCTTCGATTGGATGGACTCTATTACAGTCCTCATTTATTCAAGCGTAAACCAGATCTAACATACTTAGAAGTGTTCATTTTTAGCTTTGGAAGCTTACCAAGCAACTTGTAGAAATGACGGTTATCCGTACTAGGTTCATATATTAATGATTAGTACAATCGCACCTAAGATTCTCAGACCTTATGAACAGATATCCAGAGTACGTTATAGGTTGCCCTAAAGATTAGAATTATGCTTTTCTCTCAAAGACATGGATTTACATCGCTACGTAAGCAACTTCAGCTAGAAGATATAGATCAAGATCTACGTAACTGCCTTTGGAACGCTTTCAAGATTTCCTACTGGGATCGAATTGAATCTGCAAGTAGCGGTTATGTCACTTATGATTCAGTAAAAAACTCAACATTTAAGGTGTTAATTTATGCATACTGGCATTCCTTTTTTAAGAAACCTGTGGACAGTCTTCCAGAGCGCTTATCCAGCGCGTTGTCACTTCTTCGCGAATATTTCTTCTCATGTCCCTGGTACCGTGTATATGATTTTATCGAGTTCACGATTGCTCATCCTAAGTTTCAGTACCTAACACCTGATTTCCCAGATATCTGCAACAAAATACTAGAAGAGGAAAATGCTGGATACAGAATTATTGCTGGGCATGTAGTTGCTATCATAGCATCTACTGAAGTAGAAGCTGTAGAACAGGCTTTAGCAAGCAGCGATGCTTTTTCAGGAGCGAGAATTCATCTTGAAACGGCTGTGAAACTCTTAGCCGATCGCAATAATCCGGACTACCGGAACTCAATTAAAGAGTCAATTAGTGCAGTTGAATCTGTCTGCCAAGTAATCACCGCTAACCCTAATGCAACTCTTGGAAAAGCACTAGGCATTCTGGAGAAACAAAAACAGCTACATGGATCGCTTAAAGAAGGATTTTCCAAGCTCTATGGATACACTAATGATTCAGATGGCATTAGGCACGCGTTACTTGAAGAGCCTAACGTTAGTTTTTCCGATGCCAAGTTTATGCTTATAGCCTGCTCAGGTTTCGTTAACTACTTGATTGGTAAAGTGGCAGAACTTAGAATAGAACTAGAAAAGGACAACTAAATTTTGTAGCTTCTGCATACTGAACTTGTAGTGATTTGTAGTCGTAAGCTTCTGTTCTCGTGAGGACATCGTCACCTAATTATGCATCACCACTAAAATCAACGCAGCCTTACTGTTATAGTCTTGTTCAATTTGACTCGCTACCTTTTCAGCAACTTCTTGTGAGAGATAAGTACTAAAGTCATATTTATCACGTTCTGTTTCTGATAAACACAATATAGACCCTTTTCAAAGCGAATACCTAGGGTGCATTCGCTTCTGACTTGCTTAGGAAGCATGTATGACTTCATAGCGGTGTCAGATGATCGCAGTGAGGCTTTCTGCCTTTTTGGTCACTTTAAGGATTTATTAAAATTCCCTGATGGGGTTAAGGAGTAGGTCACTCCGTCAATTTCGCATCTGAAAATAATTGGATTAGAACGTTTCTTCTTTTCCGATCTCGGTAACTTGCGCACCACTATTTCGTAAAAAAACTTTTCTATTTGCCTTACAATAAAGCGCACAAATTGAAGGCTGATTGATAAAAGTATCGAATTTTCAGGATTTCATGTTCATATGGGTTTAGTTCCCTTTGCCCCTGTTTTCAATTGTGAAAACTCTACTGTGCACAAGAGCAATAGAAAACCGCAGGTCTCAATCAAAGCGCTATTACATTATAGATTCCAATAGATTTCATCGGATGCTCTAGACGGAGTTGCCTATATGATCTAAAGTCCATAGAAATTTGGAAATTCAGATCATGACAAAACTTAAGGTAGGATTGCTGTTCGGTGGGCGTTCTGGAGAACATGAAGTGTCGATCGCATCTGCTCGATCGATTGCCCAAGCCTTGAGTGATCCCGCTAATGTGGAGAAATATGATTTGATGCCGTTCTACATTCAGAAGGACGGGCAGTGGCGATCTCCGGATATTGCGCGATCGGTGCTGGAGTCTGGGGCGCTGGAGTGTGACGATCAGGCGACGAATCTCTGGAAGTTTCCTATTGAGGCAGAACAGGTCGATGTTTGGTTCCCGATTTTACACGGGCCAAATGGAGAAGATGGCACAATTCAAGGCTTATTGACATTGATGCAAAAGCCGTTCGTCGGATCAGGGGTGATGGGATCTGCGGTCGGCATGGATAAGATTGCCATGAAAATGGCGTTTGCTGAGGTGGGACTGCCGCAGGTGAAATATCTGGCAGTGAGTCGAGCAGAGGTATATTCCAATCCTTGCGTCTTTCCTAAATTGTGCGATCGCATTGAATCGGAACTGGGCTATCCCTGTTTTGTCAAACCTGCGAATTTAGGATCGTCGGTGGGCATCTCGAAAGTTCGCACACGGGCAGAATTGGAAGCGGCTTTGGATAGTGCCGCGAGTTATGATCGACGAATCATTGTTGAAGCAGGCGTAGTTGCGCGAGAAGTGGAAGTGGCAGTGCTCGGCAATGATCAAGCCAAAGCTTCCGTTGTGGGTGAGATTACCTTTGATAGTGATTTTTACGATTACGAAACAAAATACACAGCGGGTAAATCTTCGCATACAATTCCAGCGAATCTGCCCGATGAAGTCGTAAGTTTGATCCAGGAACGCGCTTTGCAGGCGTTTCATGCGATCGATTGTGCAGGACTCAGCCGGGTCGATTTCTTTTATGTCGAATCGACTGGAGAGGTCTTGATTAATGAAATCAATACTCTGCCTGGATTTACTGCAACCAGTATGTATCCGATGATGTGGGCTGCATCGGGAATTCCTTATCCAGAGCTAGTCGATCGCTTGATTCAGCTTGCATTGGAGCAATAAATACGCTGGAGGTGTGAATCCATGAAACGAAAATTTTTGGTCGTCATTCTTGTCCTTTTCGCTTGCATTGGAGGAACGATGTCCCACGCTGGAGCCACACCTTCAAATCAGCAAATTCTAGCCATTCTCAAACAACGAGTTGAACAGGAAAAACAAATGCCTGGAATCGTTGTTGGAATCATCGATCGCAAAGGTCGCCGTCTGATTCAGTACAGCCTTGCCGATTCAAAAGTAGACGGCGATACTCTCTTTGAGATTGGTTCGATTAGTAAGGTCTTTACAGCGATCGCGCTAACACAGATGGCAGAGCGGGGAGAGCTAAAACTTGATGATCCGATTTCTAAGTTTCTCCCAGTCAAAACGCCAACTCGAAACGGTAAAACAATTTCGTTGTTGAATCTAGCAACGCATACGTCTGGTTTACCACGCTTACCGGATAATCTCGCTCCCAAAGATGAGAGCAATCCCTATGCAGATTACACTGTCGAGCAACTTTATACTTTTCTCCGAAACTATCAACTCACGCGAGATATCGGCACACAGTACGAGTACTCGAATCTAGGAGCAGGTTTACTGGGTCATATTTTGAGTTTGAAAGCAGGCGTGAACTATGAAACCCTAATTAAAACTCGGATTGCTCAACCTTTGAAGATGAATGATACGACGATTCAACTGACTCCAAAGCAGCAAGCTCGTTTTACGAAAGGACATAATACCTTTGGTAAACCTGTTTCTTATTGGGATTTGCCAACCTTAGCAGGAGCGGGAGGATTGCGATCGACGACGAATGATCTTTTAAATTTCTTAGCTGTAAACCTACAATTGCAACCCTCTGCGCTGAATGCCACTCTGCAAAAAACACATGTTCCTCAACATTCGACACCAACGCCAGAGATGCAAATCGCGATCGGGTGGCATGTTCTCAACCACAAAGGAACAGAAATCATCATGCATGATGGTGGGACAGGTGGATTTCGCAGCTTTATTGGCTTTGTGAAGAACAAAGGAATCGGTGTAGTCGTCCTCTCGAACTCTGAAAATGATATCAATGACATTGGATTGCATCTTTTAGATGAGCGCATTCCTTTAGCAAAGCGTGAAGCGCCAAAGCAACGAAAAGCGATCGCAATTAATCCCAAACTATTAGATGCTTATGTGGGTCGCTATCAATTGGCTCCGGATTTTGTGCTTGCGATTACGAAAGAGCAAAATCGCCTGTTTCTACAAGCAACAAAGCAACCCAAGGTTGAACTGTTTGCAGAAACAGAAACGCAGTTCTTCATTACAGAACTGGATGTTCAAGTTACGTTTGTTCGCAACCCACAAGGTAGTGTGAATCAACTGATTTTGCGCCAAAATGGGCAGAATCTTCCGGCGAAAAGACTAAATTAACAAGGATTGCGGTAGATTATTGCAGGTCAATCACCGGAAAACTTCGCTATGAATCGTGAAATGCAAGTCAAATTCTCCAAAGTTCTTCGGTACTTGCGCTATTACCCCCAAGATTTGTGGCGAGTTTTGCAATTTTGGGTTGTTCATCTTTTGAAAAAGCGAGATGAGAGCAACCACACCTATGTAAAGCATCTCTATCAGTATTTTTTGAAAAAGCGCGATCGCCAATCTGATATCGATTTCTACACAGCACAACTCGATCAAGGTAAAGTCTCGCGCTTAGGTCTGCTATTTTCTTTTTTGATGATTCCTGCGAGCTGGGAACAAAAGTTCTTTCACACTCAGGGGAACTATGCGCATCATCAAGCCCGACTAGCATTGATTCAAACTACACTTCCTGAGGCTGAGAGAATTTTGGATCTCGGAGGAGCAGGTCTTGAGCCACAGGGAAGCTTACTGACGATGGGCTATCCGCATTGTCCTAAGCAAATTGATATTGTTGATTTACCGATCGAGCAACGTTTCTTTCAGTCAGACGTACCTCTGATTCAGCAATATACAACCGAGAAAGGCACTCAGATTTATTATCACTACATCTCGATGACCGACCTTTCGACGTTTGCAGATCAAACATTTGATTTAGTGTGGTCGGGACAGAGCATCGAGCATATTACGCAAGCAGAAGCAGATCGGGTGATTCAAGAAGTGCATCGAGTCCTCAAACCAGGCGGATACTTTTGTTTAGATACTCCAAATCGTCAGCTAACTATCTTGCAAGTTCGGCAAGGCTTTATTCATCCAGAACATAAGTTTGAGTATACGCCGAGTGAATTAGCTGAAAAATTAAGCGATCGAGGATTTCATGTCATTGAGCAAAAAGCAGTTTCTCCAATGCCGATGAGCTATGAAACTGGTCGATTTAGCCGATTAGAATTGATTCATGCGATTGGCTTGGGAGATTTGCCAGAGTTAGGATACTCGTTCTATCTCAGCAGCCGAAAATAGAATTCGCTATGATCGAAGATACTCTTTGAAAGGGTCAACTATGGCTCATTTAGCAAATCGGCGATCGCAAAACGTTGCAGGCGATTTTTACGTTGATAGTTCTTGTATTGATTGTGATACTTGTCGATGGATGTCACCAGAGATTTTTTCGCGCGAAGGCAGTCAATCGATCGTGTTTCATCAACCATTGAATGAAACGGAACGGCTCCATGCCATGCAAGCTTTACTTGCTTGTCCGACAGGTTCAATTGGAACGGTTGAGAAACCGACAGATATTAAATTTGCACAAGAAAGCTTCCCAATTTTAGTCGCTGAAAACGTCTATCATTGCGGCTATCATGCGGAGAATTCTTTCGGGGCTGCTAGCTATTTGATTCAGCGTCCTGAGGGGAATGTTTTAGTTGATTCTCCAAGGTTTTCGCCACCGCTAGTCAAGCGCATTGAAGCAATGGGTGGAGTGAAATATCTGTATTTGACGCATCGAGATGATGTAGCGGATCATCAGAAGTTTCGAGATCATTTTCAGTGCGATCGCATTCTCCACCGTGATGAAATCAATCCCGGTACTCAAAGTGTAGAAATTCAACTCACTGGAACAAAGCCCTTTCAGCTTGATTCTGAACTGCTGATCATTCCCGTTCCAGGTCATACTAAGGGACATACTGTTTTGCTGTACAAGAATCAGTTCTTGTTCTCTGGCGATCATTTAGCTTGGTCAGCAAAACTCAATCATTTGGTTGGTTTTCGAGATGTTTGTTGGTACTCTTGGGATGAGTTAAAGCGATCGATGCAAAAGCTCAGTGAGTATGACTTTGAATGGGTACTGCCTGGACATGGAAGACGGTATCACGCCGATCGAGAAACCATGCACCAAGCGATGCAAACATGCTTGAATTGGATGGGATTGAATCAAGACACGGGGGACTGGGATGATTGAACAAGAGCGGATTGACGAGATTATTCAGACATTGAAACAAGACTTACCCACCTTGTTTGAGAAAGATATTACCTATGACATTTACAGTTCTGATATCTTTTTCAAAGATCCCGTCAATACGTTCAAATGGAAGTTCAATTACCGAATTATCTTCTGGACATTGCGCTTTCACGGGAAGCTATTTTTTACAGAACTCTTCTTCGATCTACATAAGGTTTATCCAAAAGACGAATCGACGATCCTAGCAGAATGGACAGTTCGAGGAACTTTGAGAGTTCCCTGGAAAGCGCAATTGTTCTTTAATGGCACATCAACTTACAGTGTGAATTCTGAAGGGCTAATCAACAATCATTTAGATACTTGGGATCGCCCTCCAGGTGAAATTCTCAAACAGTTTTTTCAGCGGGGTGAATCATAACCTTGACGCACAAAGGGCGGCTCCAATCAAGCCGACCTGTGGATTGAGCACGATTTGAATGGGAACTTGTTCCATCAGCGATCGCATTCTTCCTTTCAGTTGGAACGATCGCACAAAGCTTCCTTCTTCCATCAAGGGCAACACTTTCGCAGCAATTCCACCTGCAATGTATAAGCCACCATAAGGAAGCAATTTCAAAGCTTGGTTGCCTGCCTCTGCACCATAGGCATCAATGAACATTTGCATGGTTTTTTCAGACAGATGATCGCGCTGTTCTAATGCGGCTTGAGAAATGGCAGCAGCCGGATCAACGGTTTTTTCTCGTCCAATTTCCGAATTCCAAGTATGCATAATCTCTGCAATCTCTGGAGATTCTTTAGCAAAATCGCGATCGCGCAAAAATTGATAAATGGCAATAATGCCTTGTCCTGAAACAATGCGCTCGACCGAGATGCGTTCAATATTTAACTTATCCAGTAAGTAGCGCGACATCTGAAATTCTAATTCCGTCCGAGGCGCAAAATCGGCATGTCCACCTTCAGATTCAAACACTTGATAAGCCGTGCCATCATGCACTAAATAGCCCTGTCCTAAGCCCGTTCCTGCCCCAATCACAGCAATCGGAGCGTTTTCCTTCGGCTGACCTTGCTGTAAGACATGCAGATCTGTCGGCTCTAAGGCGAGAATCCCATAACCGATCGCGGCAAAGTCATTAATCAGGGAAACTTTCGGAATCGAGAGTTGTTCAGATAAGCGATCGCCTTCTAACATCCAGCCAACATTCGTGACTTTACTGGTATTGTTCACAACTGGACCAGCAATTCCAAAACAAGCCTTTTCTGGCGCAAATGATTGTCCGGTTGCCTGCTGTGCTTCTTGCAAGAATTTTTCCACCATCGGCACGAGATCAGGAAAGTCACGACTGACATAGCGTTGCTCAAATAAGCTACTTTTCGCTGTTTCCGTCTGATCTACTTGAGCTTCCACCAGTCGCAAAATTGTTTTCGTTCCACCAATATCGCCAGCTAATAACAGCGCCATTTTTACATTACTCTCCGATCGCAACCTTTTTAAGTTATGCCAGATCGATCGCTTTTTGTGATCTCCCAGGCGAATAGAATAGAAAATGGCGCATAAAAAATAAACGATGATGTCTTCGATTGCGGATCTCAGAAAGGATTACACCAGAGAAACCTTGAACGAAACGGATGTTGATCCGAATCCTTTTCAACAATTTCAACACTGGTTTGATCAAGCGGTGAAGGCAGAGTTGCCAGAGCCGAATGCGATGACTTTGGCAACTGCCAGCAAAGATGGCATTCCTGCGGCTCGAATTGTGTTGTTGAAAGCCGTTGACGATCTCGGTTTTACTTTTTTCACGAACTACAACAGCAACAAAGGAAAAGAGTTAGAAGCGAATCCTCAAGCAGCTTTGGTGTTTTTGTGGACAGAGCTAGAACGCCAGGTGCGAATTGTCGGCAGCGTTGAAAAAGTGTCTGCTGAAGAATCGGATGGCTATTTTTTCAGTCGTCCGCACAACAGTCGTTTGGGAGCTTGGGCATCGGAGCAGAGCGAAATTATCCCGAATCGGGATGTTTTGGAGCAGAAATTAGCGGCGTTGAAAGTGGAATATGAGAGCCAGGAAGTACCGCGTCCGCCGCATTGGGGCGGATTTCGAGTGATTCCACGCGAGATTGAATTTTGGCAAGGCAGACCAAGTCGATTGCACGATCGCTTACTCTACTGTCGTCAAGGAGATCATTGGACGATCGAACGGATGTCTCCTTAATACAAGAATGCGATCGTGGCTCAACGCTAAAATTAAGAGCCACGATCGCAAGTCTCTCTATCGTTCTAAGAGGATGTTTGAAAAGTATCGTTTCTGGCACTCACCCGCGCCTCGACTGGAAGTCGGGGCTAACGGTACGAAGTCCTTTGAAAAGGACTGGAAACTTGATGCTGAAAGTCTTTTAGTCCCTTGAGTGGACTTGCTTCTGTTAGCCCAGATTTTCAATCACGGGCGGGATAGCAACGAGAGCGAAGAAACTTTCTATACTTTTAAAACATCCTCTAAAGCGTTCTGAGCAAAAGGATTCAGCGTTTCCAATACGTTGCATCGGCTTCTGCTATCAATGGAGTGTAACCTTTTGCCTGACGATGAACTTGAGGCATTCCAGTCTGATTCATCTTCTCATTCAGCAATGCCTGCTGTATGTTTCAATCTGAATCTATGCCGGAGCAGCATAGGCTCGATTCTGAAGCAGATTCACGATCGCAGTTTTTTCGAGCAAGCCCACTAAGATATTGTTTTCTTGAACAACGGAAAGTGCAGTCAACTTGCGTTCTTCCAACAAGGTTGCCACTTCTGACAAGGGACGATCGCTCTGTACCATGAGAGATGGGTCAAGCGGTTTTACGAGGGTTTGAACCAAAGTTTCAGACCACAGATCACTCGGAATCGCTTTCAAATCCTCGATGGAAAGCGTACCCAGCAGTTGACCCTCTGCGTTTGTGACTAAAAATTTCTGCCACACCCGCTGATCCAGAATCCGCTGATCGGCAAACTCTCGTAATGTTGACGAAGCAGTGACAACTGGGCTATTTGTGCTGACGGCATCGGATGCTGTCAGCCCTGCTAAGCGATCCAACACCACGCCATACTGAGCAGCTTGGCTAGCATTCTGAAGCAAGAACCAACCAATTAAGATATTCCAGAAGTTCAGCCCACCGCCAAATACTACTAGAGGCAGAAGTCCCGATGCGATCGCTAACCAACCGATCAATTGACCGACCCGACCCGCAACCTTCATCCCCTTGTAAGGGTTGCCTGTCACTTTCCAGACCAAAGCTTTCAAAATGTTGCCGCCATCCAGCGGCAAGCCTGGAATCAGATTAAAGAGCGCTAACGCTAAGTTAACCGAGACCAATACGCTCAGGATTGCGGCGGGTGCTCCAGATATTCCCGTACCAACTGCCAAAAGGGTTGCCAAACCAGCAAGGAGCAAACTGACTAAAGGCCCTGCGATCGCAACTTGAAATGCTTCAGCGGGAGTTTGCGACTCTTTGTCTAAGCTCGCTAATCCCCCGAATAGGAACAACGTGATCGATTTGACACCCACACCCTGCTTCAGCGCCACAAAGCTGTGACCGAGTTCATGAGCCAGCACAGAACCAAACAATAGCAGTGCTGTGAGCAATCCTAATCCCCAAGACAGCCCAGAAGGCAAATTGGGAAATTGGGCTGCCAGTCCTGAGCCATAACTAAAAGTGACTAAGCCCAACACCAAAAACCAGGATGGGTTGACATAGAAAGGAATTCCAAACAAACTGCCGACACGAATGTTATTCATATCGGGTACCTCCGATATAGCAGACGATTTTGATCGCCCTGGGTTCTGTCTTCTCTAATGTAACGAAGTGTAAAACGCTTTTTAATTTTTCCATTGCCGTAATTACCGTCTTCTTCGGGTTCGTTTACACCACAGCGATATGAAGAGACATGGATCGAACTCTGGAAGTTTGCACGCAGAAATCTTCTGAAGGAAACTTAAGGTCATAAAGGCATATGCAACTTCAGTAAGCATATTTCGGAATCCGCAGCAGCACCTTAATACCCATATGCTTGTGTCGTCCGCGATGCTCTCACACAACTTTCTCTGTCGCTTCTCTGTCGGGAATTTTCAAGTTCTTCCCGTTGCTTGGTGTAGTTATACGATCGATGCAACGATAGATAACTTGTCCTTGACGTTGCTGGTTCCATCTCATTTAATAGCAATTTAAGGGCTGGGAGTCTTCTACATCTCATGAGGAACCGCCGATTTTTCTCTACTAAACGTCGCTCCTACTTTACGATCGTCATCGTTTTGATCCTCAGTGGCATTCTTCTACGATCGCTCCCCTATCTCGCGCCGATTCGAGCTTCTGACATTGCCCAAAACGATCAAGCCATCGAATTCCAAGACCGCAATGGTTTGCCGTTAGGAAGCTTGCTCACTCGCGATCAAGACCATACTGCGGTTATTTCGCTCAACGAAGTTTCACCGAATTTGGTTCAAGCTATTCTAGCGGCGGAAGATCAAGGATTTTATCATCATGGAGCGGTAGATCTCAAAGCAGGGATTCGAGCGATCGCAGAAGCAATTCAAGCGCGTCGCATTGTTAGCGGTGCTTCCACAATTACGATGCAGCTTGCACGAATGCTGGAACCAAGCCCGCGTACAGCTTGGGGAAAGATTCAGGAGATTTGGCTGTCCTGGCGGTTATTTGCCGGAATGAGTAAAGATGAAATCCTTCAGGCATATCTCAATCGTCTACCGATGGGTGGCAATATTTATGGGGTAGAAGCCGCAGCAAGAGTTTATTTCGGTATTCCAGCGCGGGATTTGAATTTAGCTCAGGCGAGTCTATTAGCAGCCTTACCGAATGATCCGAATGATCTCAATCCCTATGAGCATTGGGAGCATTTGAAGAAACGACAGCAGTATGTGTTGGATCGGATGGTGCAGGATTGTTACATTACTCAAAGTCAGCGCGATCGCATCTTTGCTGAAGCAGTAAAGCTACAACCTCGGCAGCAAGGCATTCTCGCTGCACCCCATTTTCTATTTTGGAGTGCCAATCAATTGCCCAAAAACCATCCCGCTCAAATTCGGACAACGCTTGATTTACCTCTTCAGCAATTTGTAGAAGCGCAAGCTCGGCAAGTCATTGAGACTCTAGCAAGAAATAATGTTCATCAAGCAGCAGCGATTGTTCTTGACAATCGAACCGGAAATGTTTTGGCGTATGTTGGTTCGATCGATTATTTTGCTGCCTCGCAAATGGGACAAAATGATGGCGTACAAGCGCTACGTCAACCCGGTTCAACGCTCAAACCCTTTCTCTATCAACTAGCATTAGAAAAACGAATCATTCAACCGAATACAGTGCTAGCAGATGTGCCGACGCATTATGCTATTCCAGGAGCAAAGCTCTATAGTCCAACTGACTACAGTGAAACGTTTCAAGGCCCAGTTCGTGTGCGCATTGCTTTAGCAAACTCCTTAAATGTGCCAGCGGTGCGAGTGTTAGAAAAAGTGGGAGTCGCGATATTTCTCGATCGATTGCATCAATTGGGTTTTGCTCATCTGAATCAATCGCCTGACTATTATGGCTTGGGACTGACTTTGGGAAGCGGTGAAGTTAGCCTTTGGGAATTGGCACAGGCGTATTTATTGATGGCAAGGCAGGGACAATCAACCCTGCTTCATCCTCAGTCCTATAGTGCTTACTCGACATCAACTTGGTCACTGATTACGAATATGTTGAGCGATCGATATGCGCGTGCCAGATCCTTTGGCGTCGATTCGGTGCTGAGTTTGCCGTTTCCGGCAGCCGTAAAAACGGGAACTTCATCGGACTTTCGAGATACATGGACGGTTGGGTTTACAACAGACTATACGGTTGCAACCTGGGTTGGTAATTTCAATGGTGAACCGATGCGCCAAGTTTCGGGTGTCACAGGTGCTGCACCCCTTTGGAGCCGCATTATGCTCCATCTCCATGAACATCGAGAACCTGCTGCTTTGCCATTGCCTAAGGATCTGGTGCAACGTCCGATCTGTGCGCTGTCAGGATTGCGTCCCACGGCTGTTTGTCCCACGATCGTGCAGGAATATTTCTATCCTGAAGATCTCACAACGTATCAACAACATCCAGATACGTTTTATCAAGCCATTTCAAACGATCAACAGCAGTATCGCCTGAATTTGCCAGCAGAATACAATGAATGGCTCGCGATGCAACAAGAACCGATACTGTCTCCTGGCACGTTAAGAATCATTTCTCCGCGCAATGGCGATTATTTTCTAGTCGCGCCTGAGAGGGGATCAGGTCAGAACTTGCAGTTTAGACTCGCTGAAGTACCCAAACAGCCTGTAGAGTGGCGGCTCAATGGCGAGAAGATTGCTACTCAAACCTCTAATACGTTCTTTTGGAATCTACGAGCGGGCGATTGGACATTGCAAGCTCGGAGTGGAGCCTCAACAGATCAAGTTCGCTTTCAAGTGGGAGTGGCAGAGAAACCATCGACTCGTCGGGGATTTTCCCTCACTGAAGCGAGCCGTTAGTTAAGAATTATAGGAATTTCAGCAATTCCTCGATCGCGATCAGCTACTAAAGAAATAGCAATCGCTGCTTGTGTGAGGGGTAGACAATGACCGTTCGCAGGCTTTTGACGACTTGGAAATATTTTTTGTTGGGGCTGATACTCGTTTTAGGAATAACAGCTTGTAATCGATTGAACTTGGTCACGCAAGCACAACCGCTTTCGACAGTAGAAGCATTACCCACACCCAAACTTCCAGATTGGATTGAGCAAATTAGCCCCACAGGTGCAACCAATCTGCTTTCACAGATTCGGATTCGGTTCAAAGAGCCATTAATCCCGATCGAGAGTTTAGAAAGTTCTGATCAAAGAGACATCTTGAATCGCTTTGAACTCACACCGACACTTCCCGGTCGGTTTCGGTTTCTCACACCGAAGATGATTGGCTTTCAAGCAGATGCAGCGTTACCAACTGCAACAAGAGTGAGAGTAACCCTGAAAGCAGGACTTACAGATCTAAAGCAACACAAGCTCAATCAAGATTTTGCTTGGACATTTAACACACCTGCGATTCAACTCACAGATTTACCTAAATTACCAAGCGATTCATCAACACCAATCGAACCCATCACACTCAACCCAAACTTAGAAATCACCTCAAACACAGAGTTAGCTCCAGAATCGGTTAAAGCAGTCCTGATACCTGAAAGTAGCCAGCAAAGAATACCACTTAAAATCGAACTGAAAAAAGAACAATCCCAAGAACAAGAAACAGATCAATCCTTCGAGAATCCGCAAGAAAAATTCAATTCTGCGATGCGAGATTGGATTTATGTTTTATCTCCTCAGCAAGCCTTAGAGAAAGCAAAGCGCTATCGACTTGAACTTGCGCCCGGAATTCTTCCCCGTCAAGGCAATCTCGCGACAACTACTCCTTTTACAGGAGCGGTAATGACCTATGCGCCTTTAGCATTCCAGGGAATTGAGTATAGCGATCGACCAAATGAAGGAGGAGCCTTTGGACGGTTTGTGCAAGGATTTGCTCAACTCAAGTTCAATAATGCTTTAGTGGCAGAAACAGTAGCAAAAAATGTCACTATCCAGCCATCTCCAAAAGAATCTGCACGTTGGCTCAGAGCCTATGATAACGAGCGTGTCATCAGCCTGAATCCTTGGGCACTCGCACCCCAGACAACCTATCAAATTACGATCGGTGCTGGTCTAAAAGACAAGTTTGGACAAACGCTAGAGAAACCTGTCACGGTAGAGTACAAAACTGGAGAAGTAGCAGCAGATTTTTGGGCACCCTCTGGCCTCAATATTTTTCCTGTAACCAAGAGTGTGCAACTCAACTTATCAGCCGTCAATCTCCCAACTTCCCAATACAAGGCTGCTTATCGAGTCGTACAGCCCACAGACTTGGTTTACACCGATTCTGCTGAGCCGCAAGGAAACGGAAAAGATCTCCTGTCAAAATCTGATACTTGGAAATCGTTTAAGATTCCAGTCCAAAAGAAAAATCAATCGACTGAGATTGCGATTCCACTCCGCGAGAAGCTTGGAAGTAAGACGGGAATGCTCGCCTATGGCGTACAAGCCCAGACCTACCAATACATCGAGAAAGACAATGAGAAATGGCGTGAACCCACGTTTTATGGATTAGTACAACTGACGAATCTGGGCGTCTTTGCTCAGTGGTTTCCCGACTCAGGAGTGGTTCGAGTGCATCATCTATCTGATGGTTCCCCGGTGAATGGCGCGAAGATTGAGATTTATCGATCGCAGTTAAGCGCAAAATCTAGACCCGAACCTCAACCTTGTGCAACCGGAACAAGCGATCGCGCTGGAACTCTCATACTCAACTCTCAAGCGATTCAAGCTTGCGTTCCCGGTAACAAAGATAGTTTTGCGGAACCTCCCGAACTCTTGACCATCGTGCGTGAAGGACAAGACTGGGCATTTTCTCGTGCGCTCAAGTGGAGTGGGAGCTATGGCTATGGCATCTATACCGGATGGGATAGCAATCAACCAGAATCACGCGGTACGATTTTCTCCGATCGACAACTCTATCAACCCGGTGAAAAAGCTTGGTTCACAGGCATTGCAACTTATCTGAAAAATGGTGTCCTTCAACAGGATAAGAATATTCGCTACACCGTTAATCTGATTGATCCCCAAGGAAATAAGACAACATTAGGGACACAAACGACGAATGAGTTTGGTACTTTTTCTCTAGAAGTCCCGATCGCCTCGAATCAAGCATTAGGGAACTATACAATTCAAGCAAAAGGGACAACAGGAGCCGAGATTTCCGGTGAGTTTCGGGCTGCAGAATTTAAACCCTTGAATTTCAAAGTCGATCTATCGCTCGATAAAGAGTTTGCGAAGGCAGGTGAAACCATCAACGCTCAAGCTCAAAGCAACTATCTGTTTGGTCCAGCGGTAGAAGGGGGGCAGGTAGAATACTATGCAACTCGCCAGAAGGCAGAGTTTTCTCCCAAAGGCTGGGAAGAATTTTCATTCGGACGGAAATGGTTTTATCCAGAAACAGAACCCACGATCCAAAGCGATGTCTTACAGAACAAAACTGCGCTAGACGCCCAAGGAAAAGGACAACAATCGGTCACAGTTGCATCGAATTTACCCTATCCGATGACCTATCGCATTGATGCTCAAGTGACGGATGTCTCAAATCTAGCGGTTGCGAATTCTAAAACCTTTACAGCATTGCCAAGCGATCGCTTAATTGGTCTTAAAAGTAATTTTGTGGCGGATGCTGGCAAGCCGTTTAATATCCAAGTGATTGTTACTGATCCGAAAGGAAGTGCGATCGCGGGACAATCCGTGAAACTGGAACTCCAACAGATGATTTTTAGCAGCGTGACTCAGGTCATTGAGGGAAGCCAAACGCCGAAAGATCAAGTGGAGTATAAAACTGTCGGTCAAGCAGAACTCCGATCAGAAAATTCAGCGCAAACGGCTACATTAACACCGCCAGAATCAGGCTCTTATCGCATTCGAGCAAACTTTACAAACGCGAAAGATGATTTAACCGCAACGGATTCACAAATTTGGGTCACAGGAGAGAATCCAGTCATTTGGGGTGGACGCTACAGCAATAATCGTCTCGAATTGCAACTGGATAAGAAATCCTATCGACCGGGTGAAACAGCAAATGTCGTGATTCAATCGCCCTATCCCGAAGCAGAATTATATTTTGCGGTTGTGCGTCACAACACAATCTACAAAACGGTCACAAAAGTCCAAGGCGGCGCACCCCAGATTCAATTCAAAGTCACGCCAGATATGATTCCCAATGCTGCGGTTGAGGCAGTTCTGATCCGGCAAGGCAAACCTGTTGAACAAGTTGAGCCAGGTCAGCTCGATAAACTTGTGCGGATTGGATTTACACCGTTTACGACCAATTTGGATGAACAGTATTTGAAAGTGCAAGTGACGCCACAACAAGCATCTATTCAACCGGGTGCAGAAGAAACAATTCAGCTAGAAGTGAAAAATACTCAAAGCAATCCGGTGCAAGGTCAATTCACGGTGATGGTTGTCAATGAAGCGGTGTTGCAACTCACCAACTATCGCCTACCCGATTTGGTTAAAACAGTCTATGCAGAACAAGCTATCTCAACTCGCTTTGCAGATAATCGCCCGGATGTTGTTCTAGAACCCTTAGCTTCCCCGATCGATAAAGGTTGGGGCTTCGGAGGTGGACTTTCCAGTGGAGTAGGTGACACACACATCCGCAAAAACTTCAAACCGTTAGCTTACTATAATGGCTCAGTCTTAACCGATGCGAATGGCAAAGCGATCGTGAAAGTCAAACTCCCCGATGACTTAACCACATGGCGAGTGATGGCAGTCGCGATCGATCAAAAAATGCACTATGGCAATCATGATGCAACCTTTATCACAACGAAACCCCTAATTGCGAATCCTGTGCTGCCCCAATTCGCGCGCGTGGGCGATCGATTAGACGCAGGAGTGGCTATCACAAACAACACTGGACAATCAGGTACGTTAACAATTAACGGAGCAGTGAGCGGATCACTGCAATTAACGGGAGATCGATCTGCGAATTTACAAACTCCAATCGAATCTGGAACAAAAGCTTATCGCTTTCCCATGACTGCAAACAATACTGGCACAGGAAAAGTCCAATTCCTAACTCAGTTGAACAATACATCAGATGCATTTGAAGTTCCGCTAGAAGTAAAACCACTAGAAATTACTGAGCAAGTCGTAGAAACTGGAACAACAGAACGGCAAGTACAAATACCAATCCAGATCGATCGCAATGTGGTCAATAGCACAGGCGGATTAGAAATTTCGCTTGCTAGTACGTTGATTCCTGAACTTAAAGCGCCTGCACGTCAAGTTTTTGATCAAGAGCAACTCCCATTTTTAGAATCAGCTGCTAGTCAGTTAGCGATCGCAGCCAATCTCCAAATTCTCTCCCGAACTTACGGACAAACATTTAATGAGTTCAATCCGCCGGAACAAGCAGCCCAAGCCCTAGAACACTTACAAGCGCTCCAACGTCCTGATGGTGGATTCGCCTTCTTTCCTGGCGCAGAACAATCTGATCCGTTTGTTTCACCCTATGTGGCACAAGCGCTCTCAAAAGCCGCAACTGCTAAGCTTCCGGTGAATACAACATTAGTCAGCAAACTAAAAACCTATTTGCAAAAGATCCTCGCAGATCCAGGGCAATATGAGTTTTGCACAGAACAACGTTGCAAAGACCAAATCAGACTACGATCGCTGATTGCACTTGCCGAACTTGGAGATCAACGCAATGATTTCTTAGCTGATTTATATGAACGTCGGAAGCAGTTTGACGATCTCGATCGCATTCAGTTAACTCGTTACCTCTCTCGCTTCCCAGACTGGCAAAAAGAAGCAGATATGCTGGTCAAACAAATTCAGAAAACCATCTATGAGACAGGACGAACTGCAACCGTAAATCTTCCTCAGAAGTGGCAATGGTTTAGTTCTCCAGTAACAGCCCAAGCAGAAGCCTTGCGGCTGATGATCGATCGCAAGAGTTCAGCAGAAACCCTAGATAAATTACTCTCTGCCTTACTGGCTCTGAGAGAAAATGGCACTTGGGGATGTAGTTACTACAATGCTCAAGCGCTCACCGCTTTAGCAGAATATAGCCAACGCTTACCCAAACCTCCCAACTTTAGCGCGATCGCGCAACTCGACGGAAAACCTCTACTCTCTCAAAAGTTTGCAGGATACAAACAACCGAGTGCGAATACAACGATCGCAATGTCAGACCTACCACGAGGGCAGCATAACTTACAAATTCAAAAATCTGGTCAAGGAACGCTCCACTATCTAACAGCATATCGTTATCGACTAGAAGGAAATCCCCCTGGACGATTCAATGGATTGCGAATCACAAGATCAATTCATCCTGCAAATAAGACAGAAACCTTAATGCAAATGGGATTGCAAACGATCGAAAAGCCTTGGCAGATAAAACCTGGACAAGTGTTAGATATTGAATTAGAAGTCATTACGGATCATCCCATTGATCATCTAGTGATTACAGATCCACTTCCCGCAGGCTTGGAAGCGATTGATACGAGTTTTCAAACCTCAACTCCTTATTTTCAGGCAAAAGCAGATAGTTGGGAGATTGACTACCAAACGATCTACCGAGATCGCATCATGGCTTATGGAAACCATCTTGAAGCGGGAGTTTACACACTGCATTACTTAGTCCGCTCAATAACCCCTGGAACCTTTGTTTATCCAGGAGCAGAAGCCCATTTGCAGTATGCACCAGAAGAATTTGGGCGGTCTGCATCGGCAATGGTGGCAATCCCAACTCAGTAACGTGGAAAGGACACTTTATCAAAAAATCGCATATTTGAGCGCACTTGAACAATTGTCTCTACGTTTATAACGACTTCTGCGTTTATAACGACTAACGTATCTTGCCTGAAAGCCAATCAGCACATCATGGCACAAAGCCAGTAATACGGTCATATTCCAACTTGGGACTATTTTTGGACTGACGACACAACCAGGTTCAAACCCGCATTATCGTTCAGTCCAATCCAGTACTTCAATTCAATTTAAAATGGCTCAATCCCTCTCTTAATTTGAGATTAAGCCATTTCGCTCCAATGTGAGTTGATTTTCATCCATCAGCTTCGATATCTTGGTCTAAAGCGTTTGTCCGGTGTAGAGAAATGTCGATCGATTTAATTGTCTTCAGCGTCACGATTGATCCAAGTGAGATCGCAGGAGCTTGTCTTTGGGCGTTGGCGCTGTATTTGGGATTTTCACCTGTCGGGGATTGGGTGATCGAACAGTTAAATCGTTGGTTTAACTATGCCGAACGATCGCTGTATTCGTCGATCGAGGAATTTGAACGAACGAGAGCAGCTAGAGAAGCTCAAAATGCTTTTTATGCATCAATTCTGAGCATTCTTCCTTTTTTGGGAGCAGGCGCGCTGTGTAACTTTGGCGTTGAAGCAGGTTTAGGCAAAAGTTGGGCAATTAGCGTCGGAATTTTAGCGTGTATGGGATGTGGAATTTACGAATTAGGTCGCCGCGATGGTCAAAAATCAGATTAATTCTTGATGAATTTCAATGCCTCGACGCTGCATTGCGCGATCGAACAATTCAGTAGACAACGCTTGCTCGATCGCCCAAACTCCTGGTTTTTTCAATTCACCAGAGAGCAGCATTTCTGCAACCGTTCCCGTCCCAATTCCTGCCGAAACCGCAGTATCCAAGTGCGTCAAGGTTGAAACACAGCGAGTCGGTTGACCGTTCTTTTCTCCGGTCACTTCCGATCGAATTGCCACCCCAATGCCACTAAAACGATCGCTCACATCGGTCATAAAATGGCTGACATAAGATAAAAATTCGATCACGGCTTTCGTTTGCAAAAGCTTCGGATGCCACCAGCGAGCCACGCTCCAAGTCAGATAGTTATAAAACTGGGGAACCGTGGCGAATTTTGTAACCACTGTTTTCACTGGGAACGTATCGGGAAGCGTAAATGCTTCTGGCATATCAAACCAGTAAACCCCGACTTTGCCGTATTTCGGGAAGTCGATTACTTCTCGATCGCTATAAGGCTTCACCGTTTTCCAATCGCCATCGATCCAAGCTTCAAACGGGCGCTGTAATCCAAGAAATGTCGTTCGCATCACCGTGACACCTGCACCCCCAGAACCTGCGACCACATAACTTAAATGAATTTTCTCTGCATGATCAAGCTGTTCAACATCACGCCGCACCATGCTATTAGAAATACCAGGGAAAATACCTGTGTTAATCACAGCCGTCACATCAGCAGATTCAGCATTGGCACGATACGCTAATGCCTTGCGCGTGAAAGAAGGATGATCACTGACATCAATATAGTTAACGCCTTCGTCAATGCAAATTTGCAAGACGCTGGCATCGCGATAATGAAACGGTCCGGCACAATGAACGACTAGATCGGCTTGCGAAACTGCCGCTCTCAGGTCTGAGGGAGCCGTTAAATCGATCGCTTTAAATTGAGCGCGATCGCCCAATTGCTGACAGATTGAGTTGCCTGTAACCAGATTGCGTCCAGCGATCGTAATGTTGGCTGAGGTATGCGCGATTAGGTCTTCGGCAACTTTACTCCCGATGCGCCCACTGCCACCGAGGATCAGAACTTGCTTGGTCATGAGGCTTCATAACATCTCCGCTTTTCATTGTAGGAGAGATGAGGCACGTCACGTCTCTGCTTTTGAGGGTAGAAGAAACGATTTGTTAGCGGCTATGAAATGCAGAGTTCTGGATAAGCCATCGATCGCTGAATAGGTCTTTCTTTGGCGCAAAAATTCATCCAAAAGACTTCTTAGAAATGATTTTGCAGAGTTTCATGAAATTTAGAAGATGCAAAGCGTTTGATTGAGTCCACCCCAGCGATCGTAAAGAGTCAGCAATTCATCTGCCATGCGATCGCGATTAAATTTCTCGATCGCAGTGCGTCTTGCATTTCGTCCTAGCTCTTGTCGCATCTGCGGATTCCGAATCAGTTGAATCAAAGCTTGTGCAAGTGCTTGAACGTCTCCAGGCGGAACTGCGATCGCATCTTCATAATTGTTGACCAATTCTGCGGCTCCTCCCGCATTTGCAACAATCACTGCTTTTCCAAATGCCATCGCTTCTGCAATCACTAAGCCGAAAGGCTCTGGTTGAGTACTTGCATGAACAACAATATCTAGGTTTTCATAGATAGAAACTGTATCTGGCTGAAATCCAACAAACTCAACAACCTGTTCTAGCCCTAGCTTTGCAACATTGGTCTGTAGTTCTTCTAGCGAAAACTGTGAGCCTTGGGTGCTGTAGATAGGCGCACCGACAATCTGAAATTGAATCGACATCCCTCGAATTTCCGACATCACTTGTGCAGCAGCTTTCAGAAAAATGTCATGCCCTTTCCAGCGTGCAAACGTCGCGACTAAACCAATCCGTAAAACCGGCGATCGCTTTCCTTCAATCCGAAAGTATTGATGATCAATCGCTGGATAAATCACTTCAATCGGGACTTGCATTAAAGCTTGAGCATCATTTTTCACGGCCTGAGAAAGCGCGATCGCTCCAGTTGCAGATCGATTCAACCTCTGAAGAACTTTCGCCATAATTGGGCGCGTGCTATAAAAATCTTGAATATGCCAGATCACTGGGCAATTTAGCTGGCCGAGTAATCCAAGTAAAGCATGAGCTTTAACTCCGTTTGAGTGAATCAGATCCGGTTGAATTCTGCGAATGAGTTGCTTTAATCTTTTTAAGTAGCTGAGAATAGCACTTAGCGATCGCATAATTTGTAAGAATGTTTTGGCTTTCTTAGCAAATCGGAATTCTCCTTTGAGATGGCTATCGCCAATCCGACTCATTACAGTAGGCATCGATAGACAAATCACTTGCACACCGAGCGCCTCTGCTGCCTCAATCAAAGCACCCGATGATCCGACAATTAAAGTAATCTCAGCATTCGGCTGCCGCGATCGCAAAGCCGCGATCGAACTCAGTAAAATTCGCTCTGCACCACCAATAAACCCAACTTGATTAAAGAACAGTAGTTTCATCGTGCTCCTAATTGTAAGTAAGCTTGAGTAATGGCTTTCGTGTGAGTTTGCCAAGAGTATCGGCTAGCTTGAGCGAGTCTCAATGACTTCTCTGGTGTTCGTTGCCCGACTAATACCGCATCTACCGTTTCTACCCAAGTAGCAATCTCACCGACTGGGCAATAAATGGCTGCTTCTCCCCCCACTTCTCGCAACACAGGTAAATCGCTGACAACTGCGATCGCACCACAAGCTAACGACTCAATCACAGGCAAGCCAAAGCCTTCTGCCTGACTAGTGACGAGAACAGCCGCAGAGCGACGATAAAGTGCAGCAATTTCATGAGTTGAAAGGTTATGAAACTGAATCAGACGAGAGCGAATCTCTAGACGATCGAGTTGTTCATTCTGCTCTGAAGTCCAGTCTCCGCCGACTTTGACTAATCGCAAATTGGGATGTCGATCGCGCAACTGTGCAAACACATCCAGCAAAACATCAATTCGCTTCCGAGGAATACAGCTTCCCACATGCAAAATGAACGGAAAGTCTGCTAGTTCTGGAAACAGCGATGGTGCTGTCTCAATTGGAGAAAACTCTAGAGAAATGCCATAAGAGGCTTGAATTAGACGATCAGGGTTGACTAACTGATAATGTTCAAGTTGCTGTCGAACCGAAGCCGTCGAATAGAAGACGATCGCTGCTTTTTGCAATCCATCTAAAATCCGCTGAGACATTGCCCGGTACCAACCGGGTCGAGGTTCCTGTCCTGGTTCAATCAACGATCGAAATGCATCAATATCATGACAATACACTCCTGTTCGCTCTGCGGGAAGTTCGTGCACTAACTGAGCATAGCTATGATCACACACATGAAAAATATCAAATTGCGATGCTAGCCTTTTCACATAGTTTGGATAATCCCAAAAGCGATTCAGTAAGCGATCGCTATTAAAGGCAACTTTTCGACCTCTTAACTTCGGGAGACGAGCCACTCGATGATGAAAAGGAGGACGGATCGGATCAAGTTGCCATCTGCGATCCATACGCCAATGGCTCAACAGCATTTGAGCACAGAGATCCATACTGTGCCATTGTTCTTCGGGATAGTCACAGAGTAAAGCAGCACGCATGAATTTAACCTTTTACTCCCAACTTTGCTAAAGTCTCCACACTTGTCTCTGCTGGAATCAGTAAAACATCTTGCAAAGTGGGTGTGATAGTTTGGACGGGAATAAAACAATCTCGCCCGATTTGCTGATAGAAGTGATAGTTCCAAGACGAGAAAAATTCTGCAACATCTAGGAAAGAGTAGCCAAACTGCTGACACCAGTCAGGGTTAAACTCACCATAGATAATCGGGCGATGAGTCGCTAGAAATTTTTGTCCGCCTCTGAGAAACTCAAGTTCGGCTCCCTCAATATCTACCTTGATGAAATCGCAGGCAGTAATATTGTGCGTCCGCGCAAGTGCATCTAAGGTTGTGATTGGGGCTGAACAATTAGATTCAACAACCGTTGCTGTATTGCCTTGACACAGAACAGCATTTCCTGTTGTTGAGAGTTCATCTGTCCCTTTACTCAGGTGAAGTTGAATCCATCCAGTTTCATTGCCCAATGCAGTTTGGAGTGGGAAGACTGTTTCTTCTAGATGATTGAGTTGAATGTTATAGACTAAACGATCGTAGTTTGGGGACACAGGTTCAATTGCCCAAAGCTTACCGCCTAATGTCTTCAGTTTTCGACCTAAGGAAATTGAGTAAAAGCCAACATTCGCACCAACATCTAAAACAACGCTATCTGGCTGCAAAATTGAAGCAAAACGTTTTAGCAGCCCTCCGTCATAATCTCCGGCAAAAAAAGATCTTTGTTCGGTAAAGCTTCTCAAATCGATGCGCATTAAACTTCCATCTCGAAGCTTAACTTCAACCAGACAATCCTGCTCATTCTGATAGTCCGTCAGCAATGGAATGAGGACTGGAGCCAAACGATATTTTCCTCGAAAGTAAGGTAAAGCTCTAAGCGGTGCCGCAATTGAATTACGAACAATAGACCTAAGCATTTTCAGCATCCTCTCGACTCTCAACAGTATCTACTTTTTGCAGTACAACACAGATCCGGTAAGAAGCTTGACCATAATCATGATGCAGATCAATTCCAGGTAGTTGACGTTGTGCGATCGCAAGTGCGGTTTCATTAATTTCAACCCCTGCAAGCTTCAATCTCGGCATTGCTTGCTGACAGGTTTTGAGAAAAGCACCAACATTACAGCCTACATCTAAGAGCGATAGACTTTCCGGGCGAATCCAAGTGGTTGCTTGCATCGGTTTGATTAGTAAAGTGACATCAGCGAATTACTTCTTTCTAAAATCGAGTCGAAAAACTCTAAATGTTGTCGTGCAACGACTGACCAGCTATAGGTCGAATGTGCCCTATCGAGTCCTTTTTTTGAGAAGACATTTCTTTGGTCTGGATCATTCAACAACATCGAGATTGCCTGTACCCAAGCTGTCTGATCCTTTTCTTTAACAACAATCCCAGCATCGCCAATCACATAAGGAATTTCTCCACTATCACTGCCAATTACCGGGATTCCAGTAGCAAATGCTTCAATTAACATTCTGCCAAATTGCTCACGCCAGCTTTTTGTCGTCTGGCTTGGCGCGCAAAGCAGATCCATCGCATTCAGATAGTGCGGAACTTGATCATGTCTCACGGTCGTACAGACACGCACTCGATCGCCATAACGCGCACCCCAAGATCGTAAATCCGCTTCCATTCCTCCCGTCCCAACAAACAGAGCACGCCAAGGTTGCGAAATTTGATCGAGCGATCGCATCATTAGCTCTAGCCCTTTCTCAGGTACAAACCGCCCTAAAAAACCAATCACAGGCACATCTCCTGTGTCCCATTCCAACTGCTGTCGAACCTTCTGCCTTGCAGCAAGATCGGGTGCAAATAGCTCCACATCAACGCCATGCGGAATATGTCGAGTTGGCAGATCATAGTGACGACGCTGCTTTAGTGTATTTGCGACGGTCTGACCTGCATAAATCCAAGCTGCCGCACGTTGCATCGAATAGGTTTCAATCCAATTGAACGGGGGTGGATAAGACTTTGGATTGTTCTGGCAGGTGAAATAGACAAGTGGCGTTTTAGGCTGAGTCCATCGTGCAACCTGCCCTCCTGACACCACATAAGGCTCTTGCCAGCAATGAACTAGATCCCACTTTTGCTGAAGAATTTCTCGGAGGCGATCGTGATACATCATCACATGGGTTGACTGTTGCCAACGCATCGAAACTCCCTCTAGCACGCAGCGATCGTCTTGATCTTGCCGAAGTTGTAAAGGTCTTAAATCGCCTTTTAATGCCAGAGGTGAAACGATCGTAATATCCCAGTCTGATCCACTAATGCGCGCCATCTCATTGGCGAGGCGGCGATTGAGCGGAACAATGTAGGAATGTCCAATGGTCAGGAGTTTACGAGAAGAAAACTGCATTCACTTGCAAAATTTAAGGTAAAACTAAGGCTCGTCGATCGCTGGTTTAATCACACTGAACTATCTAATTTTTATGCAATTCTACCCACCGTAGAAACACTCAATCTAAATTCTAATTCTGCAAAATCACAGCAATTTTATGCAAACTCTCAAGGAAATAATCACGATCGTGCCGAAGTTGCCGCCAGAGATCGATGGATTAGGAGACTATGGTTTTCGGCTGGCTCAACAGCTTTTCGCGGATTATGGAGTACGAACTCGCTTTATCGTAGGCGATCCAAATTGGAGCAGTAATACGCTTTCCCACTCTTCAACGGTTTCAGTAAGATCACCGCAAGCCCTATCCGCATTATTACCTCCTCTAGATCAGGTCGTTTTTCTCCACTATGCAGGACATGGGTATGCGAAACGAGGCTGCCCATTTTGGTTAGTTCAAGCGCTCACAGAGTGGTGCAAGATGGGCGGACGCTTGATAACAATGTTTCACGAACTCTATGCCACGCGTCCACTTCTAAGTAGTGCATTACTAACATCACCTCTACAAAAGAAATTAGCGATTCAGTTGATGCAGATCAGCGATCGGGTTTTCACAAATCGCCAATGCTACGCTGAAAAGATTCAAATGTTCAGCCATCATCGAGAGGTTACAACGCTCCCTGTTTTCTCCAATATTGGAGAGATTACCCATCCGATACCGTTGCAAGCGAGATCGCGAGAATTAGTGATCTTCGGCAGTTCCAGTACGCGCCAGCGAATTTATCAGCAGACATCACTGCTCAAGCGAATCTGCCAAAGCCTAGAAGTTCGGACGATTCTGGATATTGGAGCGGATATCAAACTCAAATCTGATTTGCCGATTCGTCAACTCGGAATTCAACCCGCAGAACAGATTAGTCAGATTTTGAGTCGTGCGAGCGCAGCAGTAGTAGACTATCCAATGGATTCCTTAGCAAAATCAGGTATCTTCGCGAGTTATTGTTCGCATGGTCTTTTACCGATTGTTATCTCATCTCGCTTGCATAATCAAGACGGGCTTGAAATGAATCGTCATTACTGGCTAGCAAATTGTAAGTTAGATCTCAATCAGGCACAAGCGATCGCAACAGCAGCATATACCTGGTATCAAACTCATTCTCTGCAAGTTCAAGCTCAATCGATCGCTCAATCCTTAGAATTATTTATCAAACTCTAGCAACGGCTAAGTGCTGCCAATGCGATCGCAACTGCACGCCCCCTGAATCCCGGAGCAGAATATTTGGAGTCTGTAAACCTGGCAAAACCTCTATCTGCCAGCATCCAGGTAAATAGTCCAAGATTCTGCCAGACTCCAACCGAGCAACCAGATCAATCAGATAGCGACCTGGCTGAAGAGGAAGGTTTTCTAACTGCATTTGAATTGTGCCAGTATCTCGTGAGAAGTTCCAGAAACGACCAGACACTTCACTATCGAGAGTCATCAGTCGAGTTCCTGCAAGTGAATTGAAGCCGATTCCAAATGCAACTTCCTGAATGGGTCGGTAGGCTTCGTACTCAAGTTGAATCGTCAACGTCTCTCCATACAAAATCTCTCGACCCTGATTGAAGGTTATGGCTAACAGTCGCAGTTTATCTTCGGCACAATACTTTCGCTCTGCTGTGCGAAGATTAATAACTGGATTGGTAGACTGAAACGTAGAGCCTAAGTATTGGTCAGCCACGGTGCGAATTGAGCCAGATAGGACAATCTGCCCATCTCTAAGCCAAATGGCTTGATTACAAAGGTTCTGCATCACAGCAATGTTATGGCTGACAAATAAAACAGTTCTGCCTTCTTCTGCAACTGTATCCATCTTGGTTAAGCACTTCTTTTGAAACTGTGCATCTCCAACTGCTAGCACTTCATCCACAATCAGAATTTCTGGTTCTAAGTGAGCAGCAACAGCAAATGCAAGCCGCACATACATTCCAGAGGAATACCGCTTGACAGGCGTATCTAAAAACTTCTCAATTTCTGCAAACGCAACGATTTCATCAAACTTGCGTTGAATCTCGGCTTTACTCATGCCGAGAATCGCGCCGTTGAGAAAGATATTTTCACGTCCTGTCAGTTCAGGATGAAATCCAGTTCCAACTTCTAATAAGCTCGCAACTCGTCCCCGCAGGCGGATCTTTCCGGTTGTCGGTCGCGTAATTCGACTCAGGATCTTCAGTAAAGTAGATTTTCCAGCCCCGTTGCGACCAATGATGCCAACACGATCGCCTTGTTGAATTTCAAATGACACATCTTGCAGTGCCCAAAATTCCTCGCGATCGCGAGAAGATTGAGACAATCGGGTCAAAGGATTGAACACTGAGCGCGCACGCTTGACGAGTACGTCTCGCAACGCCACATAGTGCTCTCCTTTCTGATGCCGCAGCATATATTTCTTACCGAGATTTTCAACTCGAATTGCTGGGCTAGACATGCATCAAACTCCTTTTCATCAATTCTCAACGTCTAGAAAACTAAATGATATCTGCGAAGGATTCTTCCATCTTGCGGAAATAGCGGATTCCGCTAATCAGCAGCAGCAGCACCAAGGTTAGAGATGTGATAAATCCAGGTAAATGCAGTGTTGCATTTTCACCCAAAATCGCCCAGCGAAATCCATCTATCACGCCGACCATCGGATTGAGTGAATAGAGCCAGCGCCATTGTTCTGGGACAATATTACTGCTAAATCCCACAGGCGACACATACAATCCAAATTGAACGATAAAAGGAACAATATATCGAAAATCTCGGTACTTCACATTCAATGCTGCTAGCCATAACCCTGCACCAATCGCAGCAGCAAAAGCAATGAGAATAAAAGCCGGAAGGGTCAGAATCCGCCAGTTGGGCACAAAGTTATACCATGCCATTAATCCGAGTAAGACCATTCCGGAAATCAGGAAGTCTACAAAGCTGACAATTACACTACTCATCGGAACAAGCAGCCTAGGAAAGTAGACTTTGGAGAGCAGATTTGAATTGGCAGTTAAGCTATTGCTAGAGTCGCTTAGAGCATTAGAGAAGAACTGCCAGGGCAGCATTGCAGAGAACACAAGAATCGGATAGGGCACACCTTGAGCGGGAAGTTTTGCTAATCCACCAAAGATCACTGAGAAGACGATCATGGTTAACAAGGGACGTAACAGCGCCCAAGCAATGCCGATCGCAGTCTGTTTATACCGGACTAAAATATCTCGCCAAGCTAAGAAATACAGGAGTTCACGGTACTTCCACAAATCTCTCCAATATTGTCGATCGATGCGCCCCGCTTCCAGCGTTAACTCTTCTAAGTGCATTTCTGTTGATTCCTGATTTAGAGCAAGTTATATTTTCAGCAGGATTACGGACTGAGATGACTGAATCATTCAATCAGCGAGTTCGTATAAAATCGCCTGTAGAATTACTAGATTATTCAGTTAAATAATCGATTGTAGTGAATCGTATAGCTTAATTCGGTTGAGCGAGTTCCAATCGGCTTTGCTGGAATGCCCCCAACGATCGTAAAAGCTGGAACATTGCGCGTCACAACAGCACCAGCGGCAACAGCACACCCTTCGCCTAACGTTACGCCTGGCAGGATCATAGCGCGTGTCCCGATAAACACATAGTCTTCAATCACAACAGGGCGTACTTGTCCTAAGAATTCAGAGCACTGCAAGTTATGATCTGCGGTCAGAATACAAACCTCAGCAGAAATAGAGACATTTCTACCGATCGTGACTCCACCCCGTGTGTCGATACGACATTTCTGATTAATCACCGAATTATCGCCCATGATAAAACCATTTTTGGCATCAAAGCAGGTTCCTAAGAAAATAAAGCTCCCTTGCCCAATCCGGAATCTCAAAAAATGCCGATAGTAGAACAGCCGCAGATGATGAGAAGGGAGCTTATTAAGAATATGATTTGCAACATACAAAACTGCTTCTACTGCAATGTACTTCAACCCAATCAAGAACTTAAAGGCGGTTTTCTGAAAATCTGGGGCTAAAGCAACCATGATATTGGTAAAAGAAGAACACTTTCGGTTTAATACTGCATGAAAATTTGAACAGTATCTTTTTTTAGGATTTTAGAGTACGTTATATTTTCAGCAGGATTACGGACTGAGATGACTCATCATTCAATCAAGAAGTGCGTGTAAAATCGCCCGTGAGATTACGGCTTGCACCTTCTATATTGCAGTTCATTCCGTGAAACTACGAGCAATTGCTCAAGCCGAGAGGCTGATCTTTGCTCGATCTCATCACCTGTTCATAAAACTGCATCAATTTTTGCATATGATTTTGCAGCCCAAAGGATTGTTGTGCCATGCGCCGACCATTTTCGCCAAGTTGCTTTGCCAAAGCCCAATCAGTTGCTAGACGTTCTATATGATTAGCTAATCCTGCAATATCGTTTGGCTCAACAAGCAATCCTGTGACTCCATCCAAAACGCCTTCAGGAATGCCTCCAACCCGGCTGGCAATCGTCGCTCTCGCATTGAGCATCGCTTCATAAGCGACAAGTCCAGCAGGCTCGTGCCAAACCGATGGAAAAATTAAAGCTCTCGATCGCTGAATCAGTTGATAACTTGCTTCCATATTGAGCCAGCCATGCAAGGTGACTCGATCTGCTAAACCAAGCTGTTGAATCATCGTTTGCAAGGTTGCAGTTTGATTGCCAACTCCTGCAATATCGAGATGAACTGGCACGTTAACTTGTGCGAGCGCGCGAAGCAACCAAACTACTCCTTTTTCAGGAACTAAGCGCCCTAAAAACGCGAAGTGAGGAATTCCGATTTGAGGTGGCTCTTGAACATGCGCGACTTCTGTTGCACACACGTATAGTGTGTGAATTAAATGAGGTGGATAACCTTCGGCAATCATGTGTTCTGTGACAAACTCGCTATTCGTCAAAACTGGAATTTTTGCTAGAATTCGCTTCTCATTGCACAACGTCTGGAAGTTCTCCGCTAATCGGTGGGGACGGATACTTCCACAGTGATCAATCAGATGCCCCCACAAACACCCCTGCAAACTATAAGCGCGATCGCAAGGAGTTCCTTGTCGCTTTAAGTATTTACTTCCGCTTGGACAGTAAGCCTGATGTCCATGCATTGTTCTAATCGTCACAAAGTCTTCGGGAGGCGCAAGGCTCACACTAGCATGAAGATGTAAAAGCTCCACTCCTAGACGTTTTGCTTGTTCGTATAACGATGCTTCTGTCTCTGCTGCGATCGCTGAATTGTGGTCTGATGGACTTGTGTACTTAGAAAAGTAATAGACAGTATGACCAGCGGCTTGTTGTGCCCCTGCAATCCGTCTCAGATAGACCTCGACTCCCCCTTGACCTTCAAGATGATGAATGTAATGTCCAATAATCATCTCAAGCTCTCGAACTGTTCCAAAATTACCTTAGCCTGTTCAGCAGGCAAAATCAGAATGTCTTGATGTCTAGATTCAAGCTGGCTGAAATCTTGCACTTCTAGCTGAAATTTTCCGTGAGTCTGAGGGTGGATTGCGACTGCGATCGCATCTTCATACAGCAGTGCTTGTAAAGAGAGGTTGTGCTCCTTCAAAATTTGATCGGTCAGCGTTGAAAGCTCCATCAAAATCACAGGTCGATCGCGTTTGAGGGTTTCTGAAAGTCCTTGAAGTACGAAAGGTTCAAATCCTTCTACATCAATCTTGATTAGAGCAACTTCAGAAACTTCAAGCTCAGTCAAAACTTGATCACCTTTGCGAATCGGTAGAGCAATCGGAATATTCTGATTCCAAGATGCACCCGCTACGAAAGAACCTGTTCCCGTATTGTGAGAAGCAGGTTCGTAGTATGCTAGCTCGATTTCCTGTGCCCCTAGTCCAAAGGGGTGAATTTGCCAAGTGTGATCGGCGTAATTCTTCCATTTTGCAAGCAGTGATTGAAAAATTTTAGGATGTGGCTCAAAGCTATGAATCGAATCGACTTTGCCCAACATCAAATTAGAAGTAAAGCCGACGTTTGCACCAACATCAATAAAATGAACCGAACGGCGAAATTGAGCAAGGCAAGTTGCTATCGTAGTCAAAATTTGAGCATTTTGGGGTTCATAAGGCTGCGAAAAGAAGACTTGATAATCAATGCCAAATTTGAGATTACCTGAGTAAGGTTTGCCTTGCTCTAAGACAGTAAAATCATAGTCAAAAATTGCATCCTGCGGGACAGCCCAAAAGAGTAGATTACGCCCTCTCTTCACCCAGTAGCGAAAAAGATGGCTCACAGAATGCAAGATGCATTTCTCAACGGTGTTTGGAGTACGAGTAATCGCCAGTTGCATAGGAATTAGATGAGAGAGAGTAACGAAGATTTTTGTAAGCTTTTCAGCTGGTCGAGCAGTGCTTCCCAGTCTCCAGTTGGCACAATATAACCATTGATCCCTGGCTGGATATGTTCTTTCATGCCTGTGTCTTCTGTGACAATAGCTGGCACGCCACACGCGATCGCTTCCATTGGAGCATAGGAAAATCCATCTTCATACGAAGGATGAACATACACACTGGCACGCTGCAAATGAGGTAACGGATCACCGGGAGCAATCCGAATCCGACAGTCTCGTTTTTGCCAGGCTTCTAAATAGAGCCGCATACCCCGAGTCGTTGAGCCGCCGATTAAAATCAGTTCCGTATCACACCCTTGAAGGCGAGAAAAGGCTTCGAGCAGCACAGGAATTCCCTTCGCCACGCTCAGCGTTCCCGAATAGACAACCCGAAACTTTCCGTCGTTACAAGGTTGAGCAGGTGGCACAAATCGAGGATGGACAGAGAACTGTCGGATATTTAACTTAGATTCTGGCACGCCTGCTCTGAGAAACGACTCATAACTATAACTAGAGGCAACATGAATAATATCTGCTTCCTCATAAGCCTGCAGAATTTTTTGGCGATGTGCATCATTCAGCCAACTTGCTTCAATACCAAAATCTCGAATTGCTTTGAGATGTTGCCGAGCCACATTGTTGATATGACTGTTATCTGCTTGCAGTGCGAGAACGCGATATCCTAGCTGACGCGCGCGTTTAAAAGAATGAAAAGCTTGTCCAGCACACCCTGTCTCAAATTCATCTGCTGGGCGAAGTGAGGCAGCAACAGCGCGATCGAACCAATCATTAAAGTAATAATTAATCCAACCTGGACTAAACCGAAGCGGAGGACAACGAAACAAGAGTTTGCGGCGATTTGAGATTTCAACGGTTCTTCCAATGGCATCCTCTGCTTTCGGACGCGGAGTATAGTACTCGATCAAGCGATTCTGCGATCGCGCTTCTTCGACAATAAATGAGAAGTGTTGTCCCAGTCCTCCCACATCATAAGGAGCAGAGCAGGCTACCGTTTTTTTCATCGAAGTGTCCTCGGCTTTTATCGCATAGAATACTGAGTCTGAACCGTACTGGATGTCGGAGTTTCAACCGCATCAACAATCTGCTTTGCCATGTGATCCCATGTCTCCCGGTGCAATTGGGGGATAACTTGCGTATGCAGAATTTGCTGGTAGTAATTTTGATGACTTCGCCAATGATACAACTTATCAATTAGATGTGAAACATTGTTCGCATCGGTTAAAAGTAAATCTGTTAATCCTTGGGTATAGCGTTCTGCGACTCCAGCCGTTGCAGTCACAATTGCTGGAATTCCGCAGCATAGAGCTTCATGCACGCCTAATCCATAAGCTTCGTACCGTGTCGGTGCAATCAAGCAATCTGAAGCCCGTAATAGATCCGGTACATCAGAGCGAAAGCCGAGAAACTGAATGCGATCGCTCAATTGCTGATCTCGAACCCGCTGCCTCCAGCGCGGCAGTTCTGCACCTTGCCCAACGACGATCAAATCACTATCCCAAGTTGGGTCTTGGCACAACTGTTGCCAGGCTTGAAACAGAACATCAAAGCCTTTTCGTCGATCGCCTAATGCACCGATAAAAATAACGATCGAACGATTTAAAGGCAAATTGAGCTTTTGACGCAGGAATTTTACTTCTTCAACACCGGCAGCGTAGAACTTCGATGAATCAGATCCATAGTAAACTGGGCAAATTTTAGCGGGAGTTGCGAGCTTATACCGAATCAAATCAGAGACAGTTCGATGCGAATTTGCAATAATAATGCGGGCATTTTTCAAGTTGCGTTTTTCAGCTTGACAGTAAATTGGATGAGTCAACGCACACTTCAATCGCTGTACAAAGCTAGCTTGGGTGTTCGGCTGATAGGCAGCATGAACATAATGTACCCAGTTCACATCACTCCAACGGCAATTTCCACCATTGACTAAAACGCGCCCACCTTGGGCTGTGATGCGCTTTGCCCAGAATTGCCCAGCCGCATTGAGAAGAAACTCACCTAAAAAGTAAGACTTTGCAATTTTAGGAACCCGATGCCAGAAAACGTTTGGATAGTTTTGTAACTGGGAGTCAACTCGATGCGCGACAAGATGAACTTCAACCGATTGACGAGCTAAGTAATCGGCCAGAGCATAGTTGGCGCGATCCATTCCGCCTGTTTTTACAAAGTCGGCGGCAACGAGCAGAAAAGATTTCATGGTTGTCTCCGGAAAAAGATTACTTGCCATGTTTGATGTGCGTTGCTGCTGATACACAGAGGGCTGAATTGATGAGCCAAAAATCCATTCCGGTCTGGCTCATAAACGGAACATAGTTAAACGTAATAGCGATCGCGCCAATGTTGTGAGCAAGAATAATCGCGCCCCAAAGCTGTAGAGATGACCTGCGATCGCTAATAATTCGCCAGACTGCGACGCACGCTGCAATCAGCGCACCTGAATAAGCAATGACTAAAGGGATGCCGCCATCGAGTACCCAGCCTGTCCACTGAATTTCTGCCCAGATCGGCTGAGTCAATGGATTCAATTGATTCCCAAAATAGTTATTCATCATCCCCCATCGCGCTAAGCCTGCGCCCAGCGGGTATTGTGGGATGATCTTAGTGATTGTTTCTTCTAGAAAAATACCTCGGTTCTGATACAGTACTGCATCAGGTGGCTCAGTAATCAGGGACAAAAATCGTTCACTGGTGACTGATCCTCCTACACTCATTGCCCAAGTTGTGGTTGCGATCGCAATGAGAATGCCAGCGCCGATCATGGCTGTCAGGTGCCAGAGTCGCTTCAGTTGCAATAGAATTAATGCGGTCACAGCTAAGCAGACAAGCGCGAGAATGAAGATTGAACGAATTTGCGAAAGATAGATACAAAATAGACCGATCGGCACACTGATTACGCCCAGCAGCCGAAAAATCAGATGCCCTTGCTGCAAAGCAATACCTGTACCCAGGAGTAAAGCGTAAAATCCAGAGGTTGCTGCACCTCCAGGCAAATCCGTTAGCCCGGTTGGGCGATAGAGTATCAATCCATTGGCGATTACGATTTTTAAGTGTTCACCTCCGAACGCGCCTTCTTCAATATTTGAAGAAATGGCAAATTGAAAGATCTCAGGATAGTAAACTTGTAGCACTCCGACGATCGAGCTTAGAACATGAAATCCCCAGAGTAGATAGACCAGCCAAAGAAAATCACGCTCTTTGAGATCGAGCCGACTCACCCAGAACAAAGGTGCAAGAATCGCTAAGTACATCAGGCATTGAGCAGCTCCGGCTGGAATACTACTCAAGTAAGGATGCCAAAAGAACTGCAACATCATGATGCACATCACAGCGATCGCCCAAGGTTTAGCCGGATGCTTTAATCCAGTCTTCGGAATTCCCCATAAAAAAGCTAAGCTTAAGCCAAATACGGCAATCCGAACCAGTGTTCTGAACTCTGCAATAGCCGGAATCAGAAGTGAGACTTGGAAGATGAATTGGCTCACAATAAAAGCGTGTAACCAAGAAAACTTCGGGATCTGAAATCGGACTGAAGAAGATGCGACTGGAGAGTACGTAAGTCGCGAATATTCTTCCTGATGTTTCACAGCTTTACTATTCATAAGCTTAGGAACTTCCTAACATATTGAGCATTCTGCAGGGACGAAGCTGTTAGAACAGCAATAAGTCATCATGTCAGATCCGAATCGGTATGTGATGTTTGTCGGTTCAACTTGAGCAATTAGACTGTCTCAACTAAATCCGAGTTGTAGTTACGGCGGACGTATTCGTGATACTTATGCGCTAAATGCGTACCAGGCTTGAGGCAATTTGCAACGATACCTAAGACTGGGCTACCCGACATTTGCAAGCCTCGCAGCGATTCGATTAAAGCCGTTCGACCTGTATTGCCAAGCCCAACAACCAGAACACTTCCATCCACTTGACCGGATAAGATCAAGCTATCTGAGAAGCCTAGCACCGGAGGTGCATCGTAGATAATCAAATCAAATTCCTCTTTGAGGCCTTCCATGAGCGTCTTCATCTTGCTCGACGACAAGAGACGACTTGCATCCATCTGAGCCTTGCCCGCCGTTAAAACAAATAGGTTCTGCTCCATTGCAGACTGTTGGATCAACGTATCTAACGGAGCATCTGAGGTAAGATACTGGCTTAAGCCTTGTTCATTCGGAACTCTTGCATAGACATGCACTTTCGATCGATACAGATCCGCATCCACGAGCAAAACCCGCTGACCCATCGTTGCAGCCGCAAGTGCCATATTCATTGCAACGGTTGATTTACCATCACTTGCTAGCGCTGAAGCAACGACGATCGAATGCAATGGATTTTGCAGATTCGTCATTGAAAGGCTGAGATTCAAGCTCCGAAATGCCTCGCGGAAGATAGCAGCATCTTCGCTTAAGTCGATCGAGAACGTTTGAGCAGGTTTACCCGCATTTTCAGCCAAAGCTCCACTCGGTAGATTCCGTAACGAAGACATTGCGGGCAAGCTTGGTTCATGCAGGTTCTTGTAGAACGGAATGACGCTTAGCAATGGAATCTTTGTATCCTGTTTGAGGTCTTCCGCAGAATAGAGAACATCATCGAGTTTATCGACGAGGAGTGCTGCTAAAACACTGAGAAACAGGCTGCCGAGAGCGCCTAATGCCGCACTTTGAGGAATGCTTGGGAAAATCGGTGCTGGACGTTGGGAAGGGGCAGAAATAATCTGCCAGGGCTGTGTATTTTGTGCCGCTTCGATTTGCAATGTTTCACGACTGGCAAGGAAACGATCCAAGCTATCATTCGCAACCTTGAGTTCTCGCTGTAGATCGACATCTTGACGAATCAGAGACGGAATTGCCTTTAAATTCACTTGCAACTGCCGAGCCGTTGCTACGAGGGAGCGATCTCTCGCCTCTAGCGCATTGATCTCATTGCTCACTGTAATCAGCTGGCGGTTGAGTTCAATTAACGTTCCACTCAGGTTGCCTTGAGCTTGTTTCACGCCAGTTGTACTCAAAGTTTGTCTTGCTTCTCGTTCCATTTGAGCAAGAATTCCCTGGCGCTTCTTGATCAACGCTTGCACAGGAGGAGCATCTGGAGTGAGGCGCTCTGCGTTCATTGACAGCTGAGTTTCAACTTGCTGGAGTTGCGATCGTAGTTCTTGAAACGCTTTCGATTCACTGAGTGCAGAAGCCGCGATCGCAACTTCAGGAGTATTGCCGACCTGCTTTCGCAACGTTGCGTAAAGTGCTTTGGACTCAGCCAGCTTTGCTTGAGTTTGCTTTTGATTCGTTTCAATCTCACTACTGAGAGTAATCAAGTATTTTGCGCGATCTTCTGGATTCACAATCTGGTTTGATTCTCGAAACCCTTGGAGTTGACTTTGAATCTGATTGACTCGGGTGTAAAGTCCAGGAAGCTGTTTTTCGACAAACTTAATTCCTTGCTGAAGATTGCGACTTCTTAATTGCTCCCCATAATCCAAATAGTTCTGCGACAGCTTCTCAACCACGGATAGCCCTTGATTCGGATCGTGATCGAGATAGCTGACTTCAAGAATTTCGGTATCTTTGAGGCGAGTCACAGAGAGTGATGTGAGAAACTGATCAAACTTAAGATTCGGATATTCTTTTTGCAGTTCTTTGAAAGCAGGCTGTAACACCTGAGAACTTTTGAGTACTTGAGTTAGAGTCGTAAAATTCGTACTGGAAGTGAGTTCACTCAGCCCCATACTGGCTTGCTGTCCCAGCATTTTGCCTTTATCTGCCTCAATCAATAGCCGGAATGTACTCATATAGACAGGCTTGCGCGAGACTGACCATGCCATAGTTGCACCCAATAGAATCAGAGCAACGACTGCGACAAAGAGCTTTCTTCGCTGGACAATATCCCAGATTTTCTTGAGATCAACTTCGGAACGGCTCTCCGTGTTTTTTAGGCTAAAAAGGTGCAGCGGAGTTGCGTGCTCTCGCTCAGATTGATACAGCTTGGATAAAGGATTAGTACTCATGAACTCAAGTGGGTATTCCGTGATGCTACTTGCGTATTTTCTGCTGGCAGTGCAGAACACCATCAGGTTGCGCCCAGTATTTCACGCCATTTTGATTCCAGAGTCCGTAATGGTACTGAATCTCACGTTTTGAGCAGTACTGATAATCTAGGGATATTACAGGGTGGAAATTCCTTAGAATCGTTTACCTTAACGTTTGCCTGTACCTTCTTCTAATTGTCACATTTGCCATTAACTTCAATATGAATAGGGCTTTAACTCGCTTGTGTCTAGGCTTGTCAATGGCAATGATTCAGCCGATCGTTGTGTTGGCTCAGACTCCAATGCCACCCTCTAGAACGCTGCCGCTCCTGCAAGCAGGCGTAACCCCCAAATCTGAGATTACGTCAGCGATCGGAAGTAGCTACAAGTTAGGCGCAGGAGATTTAGTGCGGCTCGATCTGTTTGATGTTCCTGAACTCACGCTGGAACCACGCTACACAATTCTACTAGACGGTATGTTGAATCTACCGTGGGTAGGCAGTGTATCAGTTCAGGGATTGACGCTGAATCAAGCTTCAGAACGCTTAAAAGAGCGGTATCAGAAATTTGTCAAGAATCCTGTCGTTACAGTGAGTTTGGTTGCGCCCCGCCCTTTGAAAGTCGGCATTATTGGTGCAGTCAATCGTCCGGGATCTTACATCGTCAATACGATTGGCAGTGAAGTGAACCAGGCAAGTTTGAGCCAGCGAAGCTCGGCTGAGAGTGGGAGCCAGTGGCCGACCGTTTCTAAAGCGATTCAAACTGCGGGTGGGATTGCTCAACTGGCAAATGTCAAAGAGATTGAAGTGCGCCGTCCCACAGCAGATGGTACGCCGGAGACAATCAAGGTGAATTTGTGGAAGTATCTGAGAGAAGGTGAGCTAGCACAAGATATCCCGCTCCAAGATGGCGATACAGTGTATGTGCCCATCGCAGAGAAGATTGATCCAACTGAGGCAACAAACATTGCAATGAGCAATTTTTCGCCTGAGCAAATTCAGGTGAATGTAGTTGGTGAGGTTGTTCGACCCGGGGGTGTTGCTGTACGTCCGAATTCGACGTTGATGCAGGCAATTCTCGCAGCGGGCGGTGTTGCACCGGGGCGAGGTAAAAAGACGAAGATTGAATTAGTGCGTTTGATGCCGGATGGATCAGTGAATCGGCGAGAATTTAAGTTTGATGTTGCGATCGGATTAGATGAGAATTCAAATCCAGCAATTCATCAAAACGATGTGATCATTGTGAATCGTAGCAGTACAGCAAAAATTTCTGATCTGTTAGGAGCAGTTGTTAGCCCAGTCACAGGAGCTTTTGGATTGCTACGACTCTTGCTAGGTAATTAGTCTAGTCGTTCGCCACAATAATCTCTGCTCATGAACTTCAGGATTGCTCTCGAATCCTGAAGTTCGCTGGTGTTTCGGTTTTGCTCAACAGATACAACCCAGATTTTCGCGGATGCAATATAGTCGATGATTTGATGGTGCATCCACAATAAATTCAAATTGATCATTACACCAAGAAATTATCTAGAAACGTTCTCTTTTCTTCTACAAGCTAAACGAATCCCCGCACATCTACGTAGCTCTCTAGTAAAAGAAACTCTGTAAAATTCAAGTACTAAAATTGATTCGATTTAGTAAGTTTGCAACTATTTCTATCAACCCAGCCTTGGCGACTCATCCTGATCATTGCGGTTGCCCCTTAAGAGTTAGTCGAATGATTGTTCTGGGAGAATTCTACCTGTCAATTTGCTCAGATTTCTTATTGATCTTGTCACACCTGTATTGTAATCATGTCGTACATTCAAATCTCAAATCACATTGAAGCCCCCAGTGTTAGTAGATCTGTACGGAATCCGCATACCCCGCTGCGAATTTGTCATCTATCAAAGTACTATCCACCTCAACCCGGTGGGATTGAAACGCATGTGCGTGCTATCGCCACTTCGCAAGCTGCACTAGGAGCGAAGGTTGATGTTTTGTGCGTGAACACTTGCGATCGCGAAGGTCGAGAAGCTCAGCAAACTTACACGATTGAAGAACTCGACGGTAATGTACGCGTGATTCGACTAGGACGACTGTTGAATGTTGCACGCGTTGATGTTTTTACAACCTTCTCTCAATATTTTGATAGACGCAGGGCTGCCTATGATATTGCTCATCTACATACGCCGAATCCCGCAATGGGAATGCATTGGGCATTAGCAAATTCAACGATTCCGCTGGTTGTGACGCACCATAGCGATATTGTGAAACAGCGCGTACTCAAGCATGTTGTCAATCCGATGCTCAAGCATATTTACCATCGGGCGGCGCGAGTTTTGATTGGTAGCCCAAATTATCTAGCAGGATCAGATTTTCTACGTCCCTATCGCGATCGCGTTGAAGTTCTTCCCTTTGGGATTGATTTATCCATTTATCGCCAGCCGACTCCAGCCGCGATCGCTTACGAGAGACGATTAAGGGCAATGCATTCAGGTCCAATTTGGCTGTGTGTGGGGCGCTTAGTTTATTACAAAGCCTTGCATGTCGCAATTGCCGCTTTACGCGACGTTCCTGGCACCTTAATGATTGTTGGAAAAGGCGAGTTAGCAGACGCCTTGCAGCGTCAGGCAATGGACATTGGTGTGGGCGATCGCGTGGTATTTAAGCAGCAGCTTACTCAAGATGAACTGGTTGGAGCGTATCGGGCATCGACTGCTTTATGGTTTCCGTCGAATGCGCGTAGTGAGGCATTTGGGTTAGTGCAAGTAGAAGCAATGGCAAGTGGGTGTCCGGTGATTAATACTGCAATTCCAAAGAGTGGAGTCACTTGGGTGAGCCGAGGTGGAATTGAAGGATTAACGGTTCCGATGAATGATGCAGAGGCATTAGCAGAAGCTGCTAATCGGTTGTTAAGAGAGCCTCAGTTACGGGGAAAATTGTCGATCGCAAGTCGCACGCGATCGCTGCAATTTGATCAAGATCTGATGGCACAAGAGAGCTTGAGAATTTATGAGCGAGCGATCAATCGCAAGGAAACAGCATTCGTATAAGTTGCAATTTCAGACAGATAGCTTAGCTCAAAGAAGGCTATATTATTTTGATTTTCAGAGGTGCATCCTTCGCAGAAATAGCGTTACATATAAAATTGTTGGATGAGGGGAACCATGTCTAGTCTTGCTGAACAGTTACTTTCTCAACAGCCAAATTGGGATCAAAATCAGGACTTTCTGTATCAGATTGATGCAGATCGAGCAGGTCACTCTTCGATTGATCAGATCGAACAGGACATTGCCCAAATTTGGAAACAGGCACTATCAGTCGAGCAGATTCAGATTCACGACAATTTCTTCGACTTGGGTGGAACCTCAATGCTGGCAATCGATGTACTCGAAGAACTCGAAGAACTGTTTGACCGAGACTTGAGCCTTGCCAGTATTTTTGAAGCCCCCACAATTCAGCAACTTGCACAGAAGATCAAAGCATGTAGCCCTTCTGCGTGGTATTCCCTTGCTCCGCTGCAAACCAAGGGTTCTAAGCCCATTTTGTTTGGTATCCATGTGCTGGAATATCGCAGTCTGTGTCAGCATTTAGGATCTGATCAGCCTGTCTACGGACTGCGCTACGGGATTGCTCAAGAGTCGATCGAGCATGTTCCAGATTTACCCCGTCAGATCGAAGCCTTAGCAGGTCATTACATCCAAGAAATGCGATCGCTACAGCCTCAAGGACCTTACTTTTTGATGGGCTTTTCTTTGGGCGGGAGAATTGCGCTGGAGATGGCGCAACAGCTAATCGCGTCTGGGCAGTCAGTCGGTTCGCTGATTGTTTTTGACACTTTTCTCAGCAAGCGCTTGAGATGGAATTCGTTCAAGCAGACGATCACTAGGCTTTCGGAGCTTGAACTGAGTGAAATCATCCGCAGAACTCGCGCAGCATTGTTTCCTCGTGTCCAGCCTTCTCCTGAAGGAGCTTATAAAGCGTATCAAGCATATCCACTTGGAGAATCTCATTTTTTCGAGCCGTATTTGCCAAAACCTTATCCGGGTAAAGTCTTACTCTTCCAGGCTCAAGAGCGCGAAAGTGGAGTTTTGCAATCTCGAGAAGCACCGGAAATACTTTGGAAAAGTATTGCTTTAGGAGGGTTAGAAGTTCATGAAATGCCTGGGGATCATGGGGCAATGCTGGCGGAGCCATATGTGCAACACTTGGCTCAGATTCTGAAGCAGAGCTTAAGTCATCCTGTTCACACTAAAGTTTAGCTACCGAGGAGATACCGTGTGATGCGAGTGCTACATCTGTCTGCTGGAGAACTCTATGGTGGGATTGAACCGTTTTTAGCGACATTAGCCAAGACTCAAGCTGTCATGCCCTAAACATAGGACAAGGTTGCACTTTGCTTTCCTGGCAGACTAGTAACCGAATTCTCACTTGATCATTCGTAAGCCTGGGACAGTTTGGGCTGCTCGATAGAACCATTGATCATGCAGCCTGAAGCCCGCGATCGCTGAGCAAAAGCTGGCGTGACGCGGGCAATTAAACTATGCGATCCAAAGCGGCAATTACATCAACTGTTTGCAATTCTCGATGCTCAGATCAAAGATCATGACAGCAAGAGAGCGACTACCGCGACATTGCCAGCGGTCGAGCTTTGATTTTCTTCTCACGCGCCCAACTCGATAAAGACCAGAGATACAAAAACGCAACCCCCGCAACAGCAGCACCCAATGCCCATTTCGTGCCCTTCTTGACCAGATTCTGCGTCTGTTGGGCGACGGTTGCTTTGAGTTGAGCTTCTACCTGCTGAGCTTGCGCTTCCACGCCTTCTAGCTGCTGCTTGCGAAACTGAGGAACATTAAAGTTCTCTACGGAGCCAATCGCCGATCGCTGAACTAACGCTTTGACTTGTTCATCTGACAACTTGCCTAATTGTTCTTGAGCCGCTTTAGTTCGATCGCGCTGTTGTGCGAGTTGATTCACCAGCTTGGCGTTGTTTTGATTGTAAATTCGCCAGCCTGAGCTAACTGTGAGCGGAACTAGAAGCAAGTAAGCGATCGCATAAATTAAAAGCGCCCACGACAAGGGCTTCAGCGCAAACCGCTCGACCTTGTGGCGACTCGTTTCCTCACCCAAAAAGATCAATCCGAACCCAATTAGCGGAAAGCCAACTCGCTCGACCAAATTTCCAACCGTATTGAACTCCCAATCCGAGTTAAACACTTGAAACGGATATAACAAATCGACGAGATCGAACACACATAAGACTAAAATTCCATAGCCTACGATTCGCAAACCTGCGATCGCCTTTCCGGCAGAAGACGACTCAAACTGCATAATCACTCTACTTTGCTAACGTTTTGGAAATCTTGGCGACCACCAAGCATAAATCTCTTGCCAAACTGCGACTAATTGCTGATGAACGGCATCCACCGACTGATTCGCAATGGGTGCTGAAATTGTAACCCACAAACATCGGGAATCACGCAAATCTTCTGTGCCTAAAATTACCGGGATAGCTCGATCGAGCTTCAGATCGTAAGTGTTGCGATTCGCGAAAAATTGCGCGTGCGTCACGGTACTCGAACCGCGAGGATTGATACAAGAACTGAGATAAGCAGTCTGTTCATGCTCAAATCGATCGTAAAAACCAGTCTGTCCTTGCTGCTGCTGAGATTTCACGACAGCTTTTTGAGAATCAATCCCATAGGCAGATCGATAGCTCGCCATATCTCCATCTGATTCTGGCAGGTAGTGAATTTTTACTTTGAATGCCTGATTGTCTTGTTGATAAGTATATTCATAGCCTTTGATGTCTCCCCAATCTCTAAGCAAGCTTTTCGTTTCAATCGCCTGTCCTGCAACAAATTGAGCTTGATCGAGTTGTACTTGATTGGGAAACTCAAACACTGAATCTTGACCAAGATTCGGATCAATCACAATTCTGCCAGCAACTAGAACAATGCTGAAGAGAGTTAGCCTGAATGGCACAAGAGAGAAAATCATAGAAGATTAGCGAGATGAATGCTCTAGAGACTTCTCTGAGTGAGAAATTTCTGGCTTTGGCTGCTCGATTAGAGACTGACAGTAACCACTAAAGATGAACATCGAAATCATCGAAAAGAACTGCGCACCTTGACTGCCATGCCAGTAATCAAATCCTGCTGTATTGTGACTTGCAACTAAATGTGCTAACAGCATGATTCGGAACCCATTCACAATGAATGCAGAAAGAATCGCGATCGCCAGAACCCAAAACTTTTCTCTGTGACGAGTGGGATAAACCATTAAAAAAAAGAATGCTACTTTCAACGAAACCAGAATTGCTTCTAAGCCTGAACACCCTGGATAGACATTCACCGTTCCCGTTGGCAACGAGAGTAAGGTTCCCTGGCGCTCGACTAGAAATCCGCAATACCACATCAGCGTAAAAGAATACTTTGCCGTGAGCAGGCTAGAGTTGATGAGGCGATCAACTAGAGTCAACGCTTGCTCTAACGGCAACGCGATCATTGCAACCATCCAAAACTCGCGTTGATAGTGCTTGAATTGCTGAAATCCTACTGCGATCGCAGCCATTGCAATCCCAATCAGCAGCGAATTCAAGCCAAGAATACTACCACTCGCGCTGGTCAGATTCCATCCGCGCACAAGTAAAAGTGCGATTAAGAACCACCCGAACAGCTGCGCCCCCCTTTCCCGTCTCAAAACAATGCGATCGCGGCGTTGCCAAAGCCGATAGAACACCGCAGACCAGCCGATCAGTTCGATCGAAACATAGTTCAAATTGCCCGTAAATCGCCAATACATCAGCAGATGGAGGCTGATTAATGCGATCGCGACTCCAGCAAACTCAGCCTTCACATCGCTGAGCATCTGAATGAGTTTCAACCGATAGCGCAGGAAATACATGAGCAGGATTAAAGAGGTAGAGGCAAACTGCTAGGATTTGCGAATGGCAGTTGCCAAGCAAAGATCCGAGAGCATTGAATTCACGATCGCTCAGGTTTAACCACCAGTCGCCAAGGTCGCTCGAACTCGACGCAGGATATCGCCAAGGGTTTGAAACTCAGGATTCTGCGATAGAGCCAAAAGCGCAGTGCCACTCGTTTCATTCACCACTTTGTTGTAAGCCTGAATTGCTGTTCTCAGCGCATTCATATTGAATCCTGTACAAGCTAAAGCACTCGCCTCGCCGCAGCCTCCAAATACGGCTTCACTTGCGATCAGCATTTCCGCCAACCCCTGAGACAGTTGCAAAATCTCAGCCGACGTTAAACTCGTATTCCCAAGTGACAGTACCATACTTTTCGCAGCTTGCAACGTCAATGGAGACGCATTCGCAATATCCAGTGCAGCAAGCACACCTGCTAGTACCGCTGCTACTTTAGAATTTGGAGCAAGAATCGTTTCAGTCATCTGCTTCCCTGTAGCATCTTTCAGAGCAGGAGAGGTCGATGTAAATCGCAACTCAACCTGACCCTCTGACTTTGATAGAATCTCAACTCGAAGATCGCGCGCCACACCTTGACGATCGTTGCCAAAGATTCTAAAGCGACCATTCTGATTGCCCAAGGTATCCACATAGCGAGTAAACCGAGTTGCAATCTGGCTCGGTATACTGCTTTCACCCTCTAGGTTGAAGCGCACAAATCCCGGAGCATCTTGCTCAACTCCTGGCTCATTCGGCGGAACTGCGGACTGAGAAATCACGGTTCTGAGTTCTCCGATCGTTTCGTTATACCGATACAAGCGACCTGTTGAAACCAGAATATTCGCGATCGTTTGTTGAGTTGGATTACCCGATCTGAGCGCCTGCAAGATGCTAATGATCTCGCGAGTAGATTGAGGTGAAAGGTTCGGAGGCACAATCCCAGACCCAGGCGTCAGCCCATTCGATCCAGGGGGAGTGTGAGATAGGCTCGGTGATGCGATCGCGAAAGTAAAAACTGCTCCCAGTGCCAGCGTGCGCTTCCAAGAAACTAAGGTTTGATGCATAAGAATTCACTAAAATTTAGTACCGATAGCCTGCGTAGTTGAAACCGTAACCAATCCCGAAGGAGAACAAGGTATTGTTATCGTTGCGCCCCAAAACATTGCCGACAACAAAGGTCAAGAACAGCGGAGTTGTCTTCAGGGGCACATAGGAAACACCCAAATTGAGATCTTGTCCTGTCCAACTTGCGATCGCGGATGCCTGTGGCACAACCCGCAGTCCAGCACTTGCAAAGACTCCCACTCCTCCTCGGCGATTTTCAATGTTCTCAAAGCTGCGGAATCGTCCACCGCCGACACCCAAGGTTAATGTCAAAGATAAAGAGTTGACTTGATCGGTAGGACGCAAATCGAAGATTTTACTTGCAACACCATAAAAGGTCGAGACGGTATCCCGATTCGCTTCACCCCAAACGATGCCTTCATCTAAACCGATTGCGATCGCGGCTTTTCCAGGGAGCGCACGATGGAGTTTTAGCCCGATATCGCCATTTCGTCCGAAGCGTCGCAAACTGCCAATGTTCGCATTAACTTCTAAACCGAGGGCACGCTCAGAGTCGCCTAATCCAAATCCAGCACTCAGCGCACCATCCGATTCGTTGATTCTCGGTCTGCGGTTAGAAAATGCGAGTCCAATGAATGCATCCCCAAAGTTTGCGCCAAAAGCACTGGGAACACCAACAGTTGAACCGGGAGAATAGGCAGGAATCCGCAGTTCGGTCAAAGGTTCAATCGTTAAGCGCTGACGTAAGCTCTCTGTATTTTCGCTGGCTTGAGCGATCGAGCTTTCTGAAGTTGAAGACTCTGCAAGTAATTGGCGAGCGCTAGCCTGAGATTGAGTTTTGAGAAAATTTTCTTTAGTGACACCTGCTAAGCGCGTCGTTTCGGGCTTAGAGATCGGCATTGCGGGTTTAGAGATCGGTTTTTCAGGCTTAGAAATTGGCGTTTCGCGCTTAGAAAACTCAATTTCACTTGCTTCAGCCGTAGGAGTAGATTTAAGCCAAGACGCATCCCTAGGATGTTCTAAATCGGGCTTTTCAGCTTGGCGATCGTCCGATTTGAGATTGTCCGATTTGATAATGACTTTTGCTTTGAGGTCGAGAGTAGCTTTGCTATCTGAGGTAGCTTTTGCCGCGAAGCTCATCCCCCCAAATCCAGCAAGGATGAAACCGAATGCGAAACATCGAATCCAGAGGATTGATATCGGAGGGCGTGGACTTGAGTAGGAGATTTTCATAAACTGGGGCTTTCGTCTTTATCTGACTGAGAAAGAATCAAGGAGATCCGCACCGACAGTCTATAGAGAGTCTCTCTACGTATACTCCGTAAATCTGTGTATCTTTTTTGTAAAAATCTGCAAAAGGTGAGTGCTCTTACTGAAAGGGTTGATTCAGTGAGTTCATCTAGCTTTCTGGAATTGAGGTCATGATTTTGTAGTTAAATTTACAAGCTTTTAGATAGACTGCTCTCATTTCAGGTTGCATCTTCAGACTTCGCTACTTTGCTCTATCTACGCTTGTCATCCCATCGATTTCTGGGTTGGCAATGATGAAAACACAAATTCATTCTTTTTTATCGATCGCGCTACTCATCGGGACTTTAGTTGTTGCTCCTCTCCCCGTCTCGATGCCTGTCTATGCTCAGACAGATACGATCGCGCAAGCAATTTCAACTTACAAAAAAAGCAATCAGCGCTGGATTGAAGTCGATCTTGCACGGCAACGTGTATATGCCTGGGAAGGAAAAAAACAAGTTTATGCAGTGATTGTTTCGACCGGGAAACCAAGTACTCCAACTGTGAAAGGCGTGTTTAAAATTCAATCTCAGCATCGGTTTGCACGCATGCAGGGAGAGGATTATGACACTCCAGATGTCCCGTATACAATGTACTATTATCGCGGTTATGCGATTCATGGCGCTTACTGGCATCACAACTTTGGAACCCCTGTCAGTCATGGCTGTGTGAATGTTGCAGTCGATCACGCGAGATGGCTATTTTACTGGGCAGAGGTTGGAACACCTGTCATTGTTCATTAATCATTTACGAGTCTAGAATCACTCTTGCTTCGTATGTCTTAAGTCAGGACACTTTCACAGCAAGAGTGATTTTCTATGTCTTAGGAGAGGTTTTCTTAATCTTTTATTAACCTTTTTTAACTTCTTGTACAATCTCTGCATCGGATGGGTTTGCATCTCTGAACACAAGGCACCGTAGCTGAAGACTAGCAACTGTCTTCCTACATGACATGAGTGTATTCAGCATTTAATCCGGGTGTATTGCGTCAGAAATATTAAACTGTGAGGAAGACAGGCATGACAAGATTGAGAACGCCAAGTTGGGCGAACAAATTGTTCTATCTTCTAGTCCTGACCGATCTTGGGTTCATCTTGCTACACTTTTTGGTCTTTATTTATAGTTCGCGGCAATGGAGTCCGACTTCTGATGTGCATTTCTATTCTGTTGAGCGCGATCGCGGAATGCCAGAATTTTTCCAATATACAAAGGAATTTTGGTGTGTGCTGATACTCGGCTTTATCGCATTGAGAAAGCGGGTACTAACCTATCTAAGCTGGATGTTTCTATTTTTGTATCTATTACTCGATGATTCACTCAGCATTCATGAAAATCTAGGGCTATATGTCGGGAATCAGCTAGGATTTACCACCCTGTTTGGTCTACGGAGTGCAGATTATGGAGAGATCCTAGTATCCGGCGTGATCGGGCTATGCTTGCTAGCAGGCATAGGGTTTGCGTATCGGATGGGAGATCAGGTGTTTAGAAAAAGCTCGAAAGTCTTAATCAAAAGTCTCTTGGCGCTGGTCGTATTCGGAATTGTGACAGATACTATCCATATCGTCACCCCGGATCAGTTCAATAAGATGATTGGACTACTAGAGGACGGAGGTGAGATGCTCGTTATGAGTGCAATGACCGCTTTTATTTTTATGCTGCCCGAACAAGTACAGCAGCACAATCTCAATCTCACCTCAGTCGCTACACTGCCTCCGCGAGTCGTCGAGCTTGAATCTCAAGATAGATCAGTAAAGCGTTGATATCAGCAGGATTGACTCCGCCAATTCTGCTCGCTTGTCCGATCGTTAAAGGACGCACTTTCGATAGCTTTTCTCTTGCCTCTTTTGAAAGCGTTTCGATCTCGTGATAGTTCAAGTTTTCCGGCAACTTGCGATTCTCTTGCTTACTCACTTGATCGATCTGATGCTGTTGGCGCTGAATGTAGCCGGAGTATTTGATATCAATCTCGGCTCCTTCTTTCTCAAAACGATTTAGCTCAAGATTGCCTAAGCCGTACTGCTCTAAATCCGCATAGTGAAATCCAGACCGACGCAGCAGTTCAGCTAAGGTAATTGATCCTTTGATGGCTTGCTGCGTGCCTTGGGCGATCGCTTTACCAACTTCATCGAGTTCCTTAATTCGAGTTTCATGCAGTCGTTCTTTCTCGGCAGCAATGTTTTCTTGCTTTTGCGTGAACAATGCCCAACGTCGATCGTCAATCAATCCGATCTCACGTCCTAAAGGCGTTAAGCGCTGATCAGCATTGTCTGAGCGCAGAATTAAGCGATACTCCGATCGAGAAGTCAACATCCGATACGGCTCACGCAAATCTTTCGTACACAGATCATCGATCAATGTACCAATGTAGCTCTGCTCACGCGGGAAAATGACCATTTCTTGCCCCTGACACAATCGAGCCGCGTTAATTCCGGCAACTAAACCTTGGGCTGCTGCTTCTTCATAGCCTGTTGTGCCATTGATTTGCCCTGCGCAGAACAATCCGTTGATTTTTTTAGTCATCAGCGTCGGATAGCACTGTGTCGCAGGGAGATAGTCATATTCAACTGCATAAGCAGGACGCAGCATTGCACAGTTTTCTAGACCCGGCAGCGATCGCAACATTTGTAGTTGAATTTTTTCAGGCAATCCGGTCGAAAAGCCTTGAATATACAATTCTGGAATGTCTCGCCCTTCAGGTTCGATGAAGATCTGATGGCTTTCTTTATCTGCAAAACGCACAATCTTGTCTTCGATACTCGGACAGTAACGCGGTCCTTTCGCATCGACCCAACCGCCATACACCGGCGAGAGATGCAAATTCTCCCGAATGATCCGATGCGTCTCAGCAGTCGTGCGCGTTAAATGACAATCCATCGTTTCACGCTCGACCCATACTTCTGGATCAAAGCTAAACCAACGCACATCCGGATCGCTCGGCTGCGGTTCGAGCAAGTCAAAATTCACCGATCGACGATCGACACGTGCCGGAGTCCCCGTCTTCAGTCGTCCGGTTTCAAATCCAAATCGATTCAGCGTTTCAGTTAAGCCGATCGCGGCAAATTCTCCAGCGCGACCTGCATCCATCGACTTATTGCCGACCCAGATTTTCCCACCCAGAAACGTTCCTGTCGTCAGGACAACTGCCTTGCACTCAAAAGCTACACCAAAGTACGTTTCGACTCCAATCACTTCATCATTCGCATTCAGCACCAAATCGGTCGCCATGCCTTCGCGAATGGTCAAATTCTCTTGATTTTCGACGATCGTCTTCATCACCTGGGCATATTCGCGCTTATCTGTCTGCGCCCGCAATGCCCACACTGCTGGGCCACGCGACGAATTCAAAATCCGCTTCTGCAAATAAGTCCGATCCGCCATTTTCCCAATCTCGCCCCCCAAAGCATCTGCTTCGTGAACAAGCTGAGATTTTGCTGGGCCTCCCACGGCTGGATTACAAGGTTGCCACGCGATTTTGTCCAGATTGAGCGTCAGCAGCAATGTACGACACCCTAAGCGCGCCGCTGCCAATGCCGCTTCACAGCCAGCATGTCCGGCTCCAACGACAATCACATCATAAGCATCCAGAAAATCCACAGGCGCGTTCATAAGTCACAAGACATAGCGGTGCGTCTTCTATTTTAGGGCTATACCTGGAACTCAAGCAGGATACCGGGAATGTTAGAAGAATCTAAACTTGAAACAAAATGCTGCCCGAATCGTCATGCTTGAGCTATCTCCCCCAAAACAAAAGCTGTTAGATTGGCTTGAAGATTACATCGATCGCTATCATGCTGTGCCATCTTATGGTGAGATGGCAGCCGCTTTGGGCTACAAATCAAAAGATACGATTCGATTTCATTTAACGGATTTGAGAGCAGCGGGCTATGTTGCTTGGAAAGAAGGATCGGTAAAGTCGCTCGTGATTTGTAAGCCGCGATCGCGGACGATTCCGATTCTCGGGGTGATTGCAGCCGGGGGGTTAGTCGAAACCTTTCCAGATTCAGAAATTGACGAGTTTGTTGATATTTCCACCTTGCCGCATTTTGTGGGAAAAAGACGCACGCAGATGCAAGAGTATTTTGCCCTACGGGTGAAGGGAGATAGCATGATTGGAGCCGCGATCGCGGATGGCGATGTTGTGATTCTGCGAAAGACATCTGAGCCGAAGTCGATTCAAAACGGTGAGATTGTTGCGGCTCGGTTTGAAACGCAAACGACGTTGAAGCATCTCTTTTGGAGTGGAGATCAGATCATTCTGCAACCTGCGAATCCGAGCTATCCAGTCATTGAGAAACGTGCGGAAGATGTTGCGATCGAGGGAATCTTTGTAGGCTTAGTCCGAGGATTAGTCTAGTTTCGCTCTCCAGGCAGAGATTTACAAAAGGCAGAACTGAAAGAATAGGGCTGTATTGCACTTAAATCATTGCACTTAGGCTTAACTTCTATGACTTTCAGTTTCTTTGATCTGATTTGGATATTCTTTATTTTTTCCTCCTTGCAACCGCTCTGGCAGCGCAAACAGATTGAGACAAAGCGATATCGCACCCTAAAGCAGATTGAGCAGAAACATAACAGTCGAGTGATCTTGCTGGTGCATCGCCAAGAATCGATTAGCTTATTAGGAATTCCGTTATCGCGCTACATTACGATCGAAGATTCCGAACAAATTCTCAGAGCGATTCGGTTAACTCCGCCAGATGTCCCGATTGATTTGATTTTGCACACGCCAGGTGGATTAGTTTTAGCAACAGAACAGATTGCAAGAGCGTTGATTCGCCATCCTGCCAAAGTTACAGTACATGTGCCTCACTATGCAATGAGTGGTGGAACCATGTTGGCATTAGCAGCCGATGAGATCGTCATGGATGCGAATGCTGTCTTAGGACCAGTCGATCCGCAGTTAGGCAATTTCCCGGCTGCTAGCATTCTCAAAGTTGTCGAAGAGAAGCCGATTTCTGAAATTGATGATCAGACCTTGATCATGGCGGACTTGTCGAGAAAAGCGATCGCTCAAGTTCAGCGCTTTGTCAGAACCTTACTCAAAGATACTGTGCCGCAGCAGAAGATTGCGCCAGACCGAATTGAATCTGTAATTGATGCTTTAACGACTGGGAAAGTGACTCATGATTATCCGATTACAGTAGAGGAAGCTTCAGAAATGGGCTTACCGATCAGTGTAGGTCTGGGTCGAGAGATTTATGAGTTGATGGAACTCTATCCGCAACCTCAAGGCGGTCGTCCTTCGGTGCAGTATATTCCACTGCCGTATGAGCGCCGACCTTCATTGCCTGAGCCGAAAGGTAGACCCCTACCGGAAGGAGCAAACATTCAATAAAAAACTAAAGCGATGATCCTTGTCGAGGATCATCGCTTTAACTTTTGAATCAACTAAACCTCAGCAAATTACTGCCACTCTCTACCTGCAAGCTTCTGTGCCACTTCAGATGGCTCACTGAAGTTTCCAATTATTTCTTTCAAATTCACTAGCCGCGCGCCTTGCAACCCATTTGCTGAGGATTTGATATAGTTTGTAGCTATTGGAAAACCACAGAAGAATCGGTGATTAGCCGCAACTTCGTATCCGCACTTTGCTTCTGCTTCCTTGATAACTTCAACAAGTTTGGCATCAAATTCATCAGTGTCTCGACCTTGAACCAATGTTTTCTTAAGTCGAACTCGATCATAATGTACATCAAAAACGCTATCAATCTTGAAGAGCACTTGAACCGCTTTATCTTTATACATTCCTACAAACTGATGCTGTGTATATCCACGATCTGAAGGATGAAAATAGATGCCATATCTTCGATTGATATCGAGACTCTTCCCACATGGAACAATCCGCATAAGATACTGAGATTGATCAAATAATCCTACGTCATTGCAGTATTCTTTATAGTCCTCAACCAGCGATCGCATTTCATATTCATACACCTGAAACAGTGGATCAATTGCTTGGCAGATGCCTTCATAGGTAATGTTTTTGAAGATAACGTCAGGATATTGAGCCGTTATTTTTTCTCGAATCGTATCTTCTTGCCTTCCAACCTGGTGTTTTGTAAGCAGTAGAAGTATTTTCTGTTGTTCGTCTGAGAAGTTAGCTGCATGTCTCAGTAGTTGATCAATACTTACAGGAGAATCAACTTTTGACTCAATCAAAATCTTGAAACTTCTCTGAATAATGACTCCATCTGGAACTGCACCTTTTTCCCGCTCTTGCTGATTAATTTCTACACCTATCTCTATCGACTCACCAGTCAGATTTGTCAGTAGCTGTGAGGCTTGCGTAGTTGAGTAGGCGTAGACTCTTGCAAACAACTGAAGTGTATTATTCGTAACGGTATTTTCAACAGATGAGTATCGTTGAAAATAATGAATCTTCGGCATGGGTTCTAAAAAAAGTGCAATCAATCTTGACTTTCATAAGAATTCCCATAATTCTCAGATAGGAGTAATACTCTAACAATTCTCGACAGCCTTGGTTTATGCCAATCGCTTGGATCATAGCGTTCGTTTTCCATGAATAACTGTCACGATCGTCACCTCATCTCCAGCAACTTGATAAAGAATGCGATAACTATAGACAATTTTTTCTCGCAGCAGTTCATCCCCGAATTCTGGAACAGTTCGCCCTGATAGCGGAAATTGTTCTAAACTGCGAGTTGTCTTGAGAATCTGATCGACAACTGAACTGGCGTATGCCGGAGAATCTCTTGCAATGTATTCTGCGATCGCATCTACATCTGCGATCTGCAATGTATTCTGCGATCGCATCTACATCTGCGATCTCTTTCGGTGACCAAACTACTTGATAAGCCATTTATTTAAGTGCTGCTCAGCAAGCTCTTGAGAAACAGTCCCTTGAGTTTTTGCAGCTTCCAATCCTTGCTGAACTTTCGTTAAAACATAGAGATGGTACTGGATATCCTCCAACGTACAATCATCTGGAAGTTGAGTCAGGAGACTAGAAATCGCTTCTTTCGGAGTCGTCATAAAATTCAATCCAAAATTCAACAACCAAATTCATCTTAATCCACTCGTTCTAACTGCCACAAAATCTGATTTCCCTCGCGTCTGACTCGTGACACGACCCAATTTCGCCACACCCAATGATCCCCCCGGCTCGTCACAGCATTCGCATTAATATCCATCAAATCCGCCAGTTCAGAACTTGAAATCAAATACCCCTTACTGGCAATCTCATCTGCCATATGTAACATATCAACCAAATTCCGTAACTGTTCGACTCGCACCTCACGCGGCACAACCTCGATCGCATCGATTGAACTAGGAGTCTCAGACATCACAACCTCAGCAGCATTAGGGATAAGGGTCAAAGAAACCTGCAAATCAGGCATTTTCAACTGAGGCATCTTACCTTGAGAAAACGCTCTCGCAATCACATCACAGCGTTCATTCCCTGGATCACCGGAATGCCCCCGCACATAACGCCATTCCACTTTAGGGGAATCGAGTTCATCCAACTGTTCCCAGAGATCCTGATTCAGTACAGGCTTGCCCGCCGAAGTCTTCCACCCTTTCTTCTTCCAACCAGGTAGCCACTTCGTAATTCCATTTTTCACATACTCACTATCGGTATACAGAGCAATCACCTTCGACTGTCCAGAATCTTTGAAAAATTTCAATGCCGCGATCGCCGCTTGCATCTCCATCCGATTATTGGTCGTCTCTGGCGATCCTCCACCTAACTCCTGCACTGTACCATTCTCGAAGTAGACAACTACTCCCCAACCTCCTGCACCGGGATTGCCGGAACATGCGCCATCGGTGTAGATTTTCTGAATTAAGGGAGAAGTCATAGGTAGAATTCCAAAGCTAACCTAGACTACCGCATTGTTTCACAATTGACAGGGTGAAGGTGAGAACGTGTCCGCAGCATTCAATTTCTCGATCGTGCTAGAAACCGAAAATCTTGAGACGGCTGATTTAGCCGGATTATTGCGATCGCTTGCCAGTTTGGAAGCTCAAGATCCGCCTCCAACAGCCGCGAATGAAGTGCTGCTCATCGACAGTGGCGATATCCCCGAAACGCTTTTGGCTCAGTTGTGTCAGCAATATCCCTGGATCAAAGTGTGTCCTGCCCCACCCGGAACCGAATACTATCAAGCCAAAATGCTCGGTGCAGAACTCGCCACCGGAGAAATCATCGTCTATTACGACTCTGATTGCATCTATGCACCAGACTGGATGAGAAAAATATTGGATCCCTTCTCACAGCCAGAGATTCAAGTTGTTGCAGGTGAAACTACGACGAATGGAGTGGGAATCTATGGGACTGCAATGGCATTAGGATATATTTTTCCACAGTATTCAGGACGTACAGAATTAACGTCTGGAAAAAGCTATTTTCTCAACAATGTGGCATTTCGGCGCTCGTTTTTACTGAGCCATCCTATCCCCACAGATTTGCCCCTTTATCGCGGAAATTGTGCCGTTCATGCCCATGAATTAGTTCAATCTGGTGTAACAATTTGGCAACAGCCATTAGCGCAAGTACTTCACTCTCCCCCGAATGGGTTAGATCATTTCTTTTGGCGATTTCTATTAATTGGGCACGACTATTATTGGCAGAAAAAACTAATTCCAACGGCGACAAATGCTGAGCCTACAATGTCTGGCATCAAAGGAAAACTGGAGATCTTTATCGACCGGATTCGGAAAATGCGCGATCGAGATATCCGGCATCTTGTCTTTCTTCCGCTCTCGCTCCCGGTTGTCTTAATCTCATCTTTTCTGATCTATATCGGATACTCGATCACAACACAAAGACCCCATTACTTACTTAAAAAATTCAATCAGCATTTAAACCTAAAATAGTGGCGATTTCTAGACACTAAAAACAAGTAGAAACAGGAATATAAAATGTATTCGGTATACATGCAAAGATCGCAAAAATAGGATGCAAAAACAGCTATTTTTTTAGTCAAAGGGTTCAAGTTTCTGCAATAATTCTCATCTATGGAAAAACGAGAATTGCGGACTTTCTAGAAATCGAAGAGAAAGCAGTCTCAGGGATAGCAGTTAGAGAAAGGCGAGGACGGCAGTTTGTATCCAGGCAACGACGAGATAGCTCAATCTTCAGTCTCCGGAGAACTCGATCGGATGGCTCCACTTGCCCGCAGACAATCTTTGCAGGCGCAAGCCTACCAAGCGTTGCGCGCTGCCATTTTATCGGGAGAGTTACCCTCTGGAACCCGGCTCGTCGAAACGCAACTTGCCAAACAACTCCAAGTCAGTCGCACTCCGATTCGAGAAGCCATTCGCCAACTTCAGCAAGAGAACCTCGTCACTAGTGATATCGCTGGCACGCTGCGAGTTGCGACCCTATCGATGCAGGATGCGGTTCAACTTTATACCTGCCGGATTGCTTTAGAGCAACTTTCCGTTGCAGGCGCATGTGAAAATGCGACTTCTGAAGAATTAGACAACCTGCATCAATTAGTGCTGACTGCTGAACAAAGCGATCGCGAAAACTCCACCCATGCTCAACTGCTCGATTTAGACTATCAATTCCATCGCTCCATTGCCCGCAGTTCCAAAAATCTTTGGCTCGTCTCGCTGCTAGATCAAGTGTTTGACCAAATGGCATTGCTGAGAATTCAAACCCTACAAAAGAATCCCAAGGTGCTCGAAATCCGCAAAGAGCATCGCGAGATCTACACCGCGATCGCGTCTCGTTCTCCAGAACAAGCCACTCAAATGGTTATGACTCATCTAAATGCAAGCCGCGATCGCGTGCTGCGCGAAATCGAACGGATGCGTCAAAGTTCTTGAAATTGCTCAAACTTGACGCATTTCATTCGCATTGAGTACAGCAAAGCTGCGACTAATCAATCAATTTGGCTTGACCCGCATCACAACGAGCGTCATATCATCGGTATTTTGATTCCCCATCCCGATAAACTGCTGCACACAGTCAAACAAATACTTCAAAATCTGCTGCGGATCATCAAAATGCTGACAAGCCCACCGGAACGCGCTCGTCAGATTCTCCTCATCAAACCGATGACCATACTGATTCGCTGCATCCGTAAACCCGTCTGTGTAGTAAATAATCGTATCTCCCGGATTCAACTGAATCTGAGCATCCTGAAACTGTGTTTCAATATCCAAGCCAATTAGCATTCCCATCGTGTCGAGTCGCACGATGCGATCGCTGTCAGCTTGCCAGAGTAATGGTGGATTGTGGGCTGCATTGCTATAAGACAGCAGTCGAGTTTTCGGATCATATTCCGAATAAAACAGCGTGACGAACCGATTCGAGTTCTCCAAATCGGCATACATGACCTGATTCAAATGCTGCAAAATTCGAGCGGGAGAATGCCCGTTCAAGACTTCTGCTCTCAGCATTCCGCGCGTCATGGTCATAATCAGACCCGCTGGAACGCCTTTGCCCATCACATCCCCGATCGTGACGCTCCACTTTTCCTGAGAGTTATCAGGATTGGTCTTACGAGCCTCACCGTAGCTAGCTGGAATAAAGTCGTAATAATCGCCACCGACTCGATTTGCCGTTTTACAAAGCGCGGCGAGTTCAATCCCCTCGATCGCAGGACATTGACGCGGCAACAATCGCAATTGGATATCGGCTCCGATCTCTAATTCTCGATCGAGTCTTTCTTTCTTCTTCAATTCGACCGTCAGTTCATCGTTCTCGATCGCAACTGCCGTTTGATCCGCGACGAGTCGCACAAGTTTTTGTCTCGTCTCTGTCCAGGCGTAATCCGGTTCACGGCTAAAGACATAAAGCCGCCCCCGCTCCTGATTTCTCACCAGAATCCCGGTTCCAAAAATCTGAATTTCGCCGCCTAAGTGTCGCGTCAACTGATGATCTAACATCGCGACGACTTGGGACGATCGCGCTAAGGCTTCTCCAGGGGGCAATCCGGTCAAAGAAGCCGTCGTCTGGCGAGTTGCTGTCTCTAAGCCTTTGCGTAGCTCTTGACCCCATCTTGCATCCTGACAGTGGAGTCGTTCTAATTTCACTTGTCCATTCGGGCGGAACAAAACGAGCGCACCGCCGTCAGCATCAGTAACTCGACTTGCCATCAGCGGAATAAGTTCCAGAAATTGATTCAAATTGCTGAAGCTACGGAGGGCAAATCCAAGCGAACTCAGTAAGTCTTGAATTTTGTGCTGCTCCCGATTCAGGCGTGCCACCAGTTCCTTAAGGGCAAACACTGGTGTTACGTCAGCAGACCCTGAGTTATTGCGCTCAGGCGGTTGAGATGAAGGACGAGGAAGGGGCACAGCAGTCATTCGGGCGATTAAAGTGAACGAAGGGAACCAACACGATCGTTGATTGTGAAAACCAATCTTAGCGGACAGTGCTACATTTCGCTGCCCCCCTTTACAGAGTTTTGCGAGGTGCTGACCGCTTGAATCGATCTGCGTTTTGCGCGATTAGGAGAAAAGCTCATCTGATCGAACAAAACCGCGATCGGGGTTGTTGGCACTGATTATACACAGTTCCCTGTTTTACGACATGTTTACAGTCGATAACTTCCAGAAATTCAGCAAAGTTAGCAATTTAAAGCGGATTGAGCCGCATCCAAGAAAATTGGATAGGGAGATAGGGAGCAATCTGAATCTCGGTTCTCCCGATCTCCCCACGCAAAAATCATCCGCTAATCAAAGCCTCAACAAACTCATAGCTTGAAAAAGGTCGTAAATCCTCAATCCCTTCTCCCGCCCCAATAAATCGAATGGGCAATCCCAACTGTTCCACCACAGCTAAGGCAATCCCGCCCTTCGCTGTTCCATCCAGTTTCGTCAACACGACTCCACTTAACTGGGCTGCCTGCGCGAAAACTTCTGCTTGTCTCAGCCCATTCTGTCCCAGGGTCGCATCCAAGACGAGTAGTGATTCCACTTTCGCGCCTGCTGCCTTCTTGTCAATAATTCGACGTACCTTGCTCAATTCATCCATCAGATTCTTCTTGTTCTGAAGTCGTCCGGCTGTATCAATCAATAGCAGTTCTGTTCCACGCGCCTGCGCTGCACTGATGGCATCAAACACAACCGCTGCCGGATCAGTATTTTGTCCAGGATTCGAGATCACTTCTACATTACTTCTCTGTCCCCAGACTTTCACCTGTTCAACTGCTGCCGCTCGGAACGTATCCGCTGCTCCAATTAAGCACTTGTAACCCGACTTGCTGGCAATGTGGGCGAGTTTTCCGATCGTGGTCGTCTTCCCTGCGCCATTGACCCCAGTCATTAACCAGATATTGAACGTATCTTTCTCGGGGGCAAAGAAAGCAGAGTGCGATCCCTGCAAGGGTTGATCTAACAAGTCTCTAAGAATTTGTTTGAGATACGCGATCGCTTGATCGGGCGGTAATGCATCCTGCCTCAATTTCGCTTGCAGGGCTGAAATAATTTTGTCAGTAGCCTCAACGCCTGCATCGGCTTGCAGAAGCAGCGATTCAATTTCAAAAACTGCATCTTCATTCAGGGGGCCTTGACCAACGATCGCTTTGAGTTGATTAACCAAACTCCGCCGCGTCTTATCCAACCCTTGCCGGAGCCGCTTCAGCCAGGTAATTTCTTCGATCGAGACATCTTCTGCGCGCCGTCCCATCGCAGAAAGCACTTCTGCCGACCAGAGGAAGCCTTCATCGATTACAAACTCAGGCGGAATTTCGGGTGCGGTTTGAGTCGCAACAGGCTGCGGTTCGGGTTCAACTTCCTCGATCGCATTGGCTCTTAGTCGTTCTAACCGAGCTTGTCGATCGGCTTCTGCGGCTTGTGCCCAGAATGGGACTGCTGCGGGTTGGGGTTCTGCTTCCGGTTGAACGGCTTCAACTTCTGTCTCTTCTACGACATCTACTTCCGGTTGAACAGCTTCAACTTCTGTCTCTTCTGAAACAGGTTCTACTTCCGGTTGAACAGCTTCAACTTCTGTCTCTTCTGAAACAGGTTCTACTTCCGGTTGAACGGCTTCTGCAACGGGTGCTTCATCGAATTGCTCAATTGTTTCCGATTCGGCTGATGCGATCGCGTCTTCAGCAAGTTGTTCGATAACTTCGGTTTCAACGGATTCAACTGAAGTTTCGCCAAGTTGTTCGATAACTTCGGTTTCAGCTTGCTCGATCGAATCGGAAACTTCGACAGGCTCAGATGTTTCAGCGGTCGCCGCCTCGGCTTGGGCTTTTTCTTGCTGTTTGCGGCGGAAATTTTCGACGATCGCTCTTGCATTGGCAATCCGGGCATCTTCTTCTGAAGTGTCACTTTGGGCTTCTGATTCAGAAGGCTCCGCAGTTGGAGTTGGTTCAACGGGAGCAGATTCGGGTTGCTGCTGTTCTTCTTCTTTTTTGTTGAATCGATTGAACCAATTAAAAGCCATGTCCAAATTCCCAGATTGCTAGATCTAAATTTAGCGGAAATCAGCCACTCACGTGTGTCTCACTGCCATGAATCGCGTCAGTTACTTTCCGCAGAATTCCATTAATAAACTTATGTCCATCCTCGTTGCTGTAACGTTTGGCAAGTTCGACGGCTTCATTAATTGCCACTCGATTTGGCACTCCCAAAAACATCATTTCAGTGGTGGCGATCCGTAATAAGTCTCGATCGAGTGTGGCTAAGCGATCCAAATTCCAATCCACTAAAATGTCATTCAGCAACTTATCGACTGTTTCTCGCTCAGCGTGGAAGCGGGTAATAATTTCCATCGTGTAGGCTCGAACCTCAGTCTGATTTGCCAGTTGAATAAATTCAGGCAGTTCGATAGCACCTCCGAGTCGGTTGATCGCTGTTTGAGCCAGGGTGATCGCTTCTTGCACCATTGCCCGAGCGCTATCGATATTGCCAGCCCGAGTTTGGCTATTGAGCAATTGGCTATCGCCTCGTTGTAATTCTGCTGCCGCCGTTTCTAAGTTGTCGCGCGCTTCTTCTGCAAGGGTACGAACGGATTCGACAACAAGTTCTTGAATTCTCTGACTGTTAATTTTCTTTGGATCAGAAGAGATCTGACTCAAGCTTAAAAGTGCGAGTTCACGGGCAATGCGACGGGCTTGCATGGCAGGCATTAATGAAATTGGCTCACGTATCTTAGCGCAAGTAGGTCTCTTGCTGTAGCCATTTGAGGAGTTGAGCGATCGATTAAGTTGAATTGCGTTATGTGCCCTGTTCCTCATGCTGGGCTGCTTTCGGCTCGATTTCTCGATTGTGTTCAATATTACGTTCATACCATTGCATTAAAGGCGTTGACGTGACCCCATGTAATAAAACAGAAATGACGATCGTCCAAAAGGTAATCCAAGCAATTTGCTCGCCATCTTCCCCTTTCAAGCCATTGCCAAATGCATAAGCGAGATAGTAAATCGATCCCACTCCGCGAATGCCGAACCAACCATAGAGCCAGCGCGTTGCCGGATTGACATTTAAACCGATCGTACTGATCCAAGCCCCAATCGGTCGAATCACGAAAATCAAGCTCAATGCAATCACAAATGCATCTCCTGCAAAGGCAAACATCGGCTGAAATCGCAGCATCGATCCCAGCAATAAAATCGTGCCAATTTCTGCTAACTTCTCTAAGCGCTCAATAAAGTGAAGTTGATTTCTTGTATATTCAGAATTCCGTCTTCTCCGCATTGCCATTCCAGCGACAAAGACGGCAAGAAATCCATACCCATTCACCACTTCGGTTACAGCATAAGCAATAAAGATTGTGCTGAGTGCAACGAAATCTTCCATCAAATCATCTGGAGTCCGAAACGGTTCTAAGCGTTTATCAACGAGTTTGATTCCCTTCGCAATCACAAAGCCGACGGCTAATCCTGCTGCAATCGCCCAAATCACATCGACTAAAACCCATTCCCGAAACCAGTTTTGCCAATTGCCTTTTTCTATCCAATGAATCCCAAAATAAACAAATGGAAAAGCTAATGCATCATTTAACCCACCTTCTGAAGTAATCCCAAACCGCAATTCATCACGATCGCGAGAGTCATAAAGCTGAACTTCAGACGCTAAAACGGGATCAGTCGGCGCTAAAATTGCCCCTAAAAGAATCGATAATCCCCAATCTAATTTCAGAATAAAGTGCGCGATCGCGGCAACTGAAAAAATGGTAATCGGCATCAATAAACCAATCAGCCGAGTCGTCGATCGCCATGCAAAGAAACGCATGGGTCGATTCATTTTCAACCCGCAACTAAACAGCGAAATTAAAACAACCAGTTCTGCAACTCGCTCTAAAAACTCTGCCTCTGGGCGAACCTGAATCAGATTAAATCCATACGGACTCAGCACAATGCCAACGATTAAATAAATCAGCGCATAAGATAGAGGCAACCGCGCGATCCAACCTGATCCCAAAGTTACGATTAACAACAAAACTCCAATCACTAAGAGATCGAGAATATAGACATTCACAAGTTCATCCCCAGTTCGCATTTATGCTCACTGTACTTGTGTTTTAAGCTAGACCTATTGATCTGATGATAGATCCCGTCTCTCCCTCAAGGCTTACGAATGTATCCCCATTTTTCATTTAATTGCACTCGCGCTAAGCCTTCTTTAAAATCTCCCGCTTCATCAAATTGAGGCGCGATCGCAATTTTGCCCGTTGTGTCGATATAGCCCCACTTTTCTTTAATTTTCACGGGCGCTAATCCATCTGAAAAACTTCCAGCAAATTGATATTGAGGTGCGATCGCAAACTTGCCAGATTTCTGAATATAGCCCCATCGATCATTCTGCTCAACGAGTGCTAACCCATTCGAGAAATCAGACGCAAATTGATATTGAGGCGCGATCGCAATTTTCCCACTCGTATCGACAAATCCCCATTGATTTCCGAGTCGTACCCGACCCATCGAATCCGAAAAATTAAACGCGCCATCAAACTGAGGTTGCACAACAAATTGCCCAGTTTGATTGATATAGCCCCATTTCTGACCGATTTTGGCAGCAGCAAGCCCATGAGAAAACTGCCAAGCGTCATCGAATCTTAGTGAGATCGCAGTTCGACCCGACGCATCAATATAGCCATATTTCTCGCCCCGCTTCACTGCTGCCAATCCGTTAGAAAAGCCCGAGGTCAATTGATATTGAGGCGCGATCGCAACTTCTCCAGTCGGTTTGATAAATCCGTAAAGCCGTCCCATCTGCACGACTGCAAATCCTTCTCGAAATCGCGTCACCCGTTCAAATTTCGGCGGAATTGCTACTTCTCCCTGACGATTCAGAAACCCATACTGATCCCCCAATTTCACCACCGCCAAGCCTTCCGAAAAGGGCGAATACGCTTCAAACTCTTGTTTCGGCGTAACCATTACTCGTCCCAAACGATCGATATAGCGAAATTCGCGCCCCAATTGCACCAGCGCTGTTCCTTCAGCAAAATCGGTTGCACTGTCAAACTGATGGTCGATCGCGAAGAGATCACTTGCGATCGCACGTTGTTCAATCGTCAAATTTGGCGGATGGCTGCAAACACTAACCGTCGCAAACCCCAACGTCGCAAGCAATAAAAAACGCAGCATCATGACCCAGAACCGTCATAGACTCCCCTAAGTGTATCGACCTCACAGATTTTGGGACATATGAGATCGCATTGCATCACATCGGTTATCCAACAAATCAGGAATTCGTCGAAATTTTTCCCTAAATCCGAGGACGTTGAACCGCTGCCATTCTCGACATTGAAGCCGTTGCTGGTTTACGAGGCAATTGCCCATTATTCTGATGCACCGGAGGCGCGTTCAAAATCTCCAAATTCAACCGATACCCCACATTCCGCACCGTCTGAATCAAATTCGGTTGCCTCGGATCAATCTCCACCTTCTTACGCAAAGACAGGACGTGAGTATCCACAGTTCGAGGATTATCAATCTCATCAGGCCAAGCTCGTTGCAGCAGATCTGCCCGACTCAAAGCGGTTCCGCCTGCCTGAGCCAGCACATAGAGCAAACTAAACTCCTGTGGGGTCAACTCAATCAACTCACCCTTAAATCGCACCCGCCGATGCACCAAGTCAATTTTCAGATCCCCAAAATCGAGATTTACCGGAGGAGCCGCCGTCCGCTGTCGCCGCAACAACGCCTCCACTCGCGCCAAAAACTCCTGCATCCCGAACGGCTTTGTCAGATAGTCATCCGCCCCTGATCGCAACCCTGCGACAATATCAGATTCAGTTGTCCGGGCAGACAGCATCAGAATCAGCGCCGTCTGCTGCTGACTCAACCAGCGACAAAACTCCAACCCATCGCCACTGGGCATCTCAGAATCAAGGATCATGAGATTGGGCTGCCGCACCAGAAACATCTCACGCGCTTGGTGCAAATCAGCCGATTGGTGGACTTGGTAGCCCGCCTGCTGAAGATGCCATCCTAGCAGCGATCGAAGGTGCGGATTTCCTTCAACGATTTGTATATTAATGGCTCCCACGGGGGCAACTTGACCTCAAAATGCTTGAGTTAAGGGTATCAAAGCTTCTTAGTTTTGATTTGTAACGGGTGCTACCCATATGTACTCCGCCTACACAACGTTCCGTATCGGAGTATGTCTTTCTATAGAATTTCGATACAAACCGAGAGAATAGCGAGTGTAATGTTAAGCTAAAGTCATAGCTCAGTGAGTGGAATGCCAAACGGCATCTGTTGTTTTCGCGTCATCGCATATGCTTCAAGATTCTTTGACGATTCGCTATTATCAACGCCTCTCCGACGCTCTCGTCGAACTCTGGAACCGGGGCTATCGTTACGATGACCTGCGTCTCTACTTAGACGGGTACTTGTCCGCGCTCCGACATGCTAGCGTGCTAGAGCCGTACCAGATCAATCGTCTGGAAGAGGAAATTACTCGCTACATCTATGATCCGTCGAATTTCGACATGGTGATGCCAGAACCAGACTACCGATAGAAATGAGAAAAGGGGTGCGTGCGCGCCCCTTTTTGATTTGGTTGGTCAGTCGCAGAGGTGAGAGTAGGGGGTAGGGAGTAAGAATCAATCTTCCCCTACTCCCCACTCCCCGCCTCATTATGAGGCGAGCGCAACTTCTACAAGCTGCTGCAATTCGCCACTCTGGTACATCTCAATCATGATGTCCGAACCGCCAATAAATTCCCCATTTACATACACTTGGGGAATCGTTGGCCAGTTCGAGAACTCTTTCACGCCTTGACGGACTTCAGGGTCTTCTAGCACGTCTACGGTCGTGTAGGGGACACCCAGCGTATTGAGAATTTGCACAACGTTATTGGAAAAGCCGCACATTGGCATGAGTTTGCTGCCTTTCATGAAAACGACAATTTTGTCGCTATCGACGATCGATTTGATGCGGTTTGAGGTAGTCATAAGTAAGTTCAAGGGGTAAGAGAGTTAGTTTTTGGTTGCCCATTCTTCGGGCGTGAACGTATTCAGTGAGAGAGCATGAATGGCTTCGGTGGAGAGTGCCTGTTGAACCGCACCATACACAAGCTGATGCTGTTGAACGCGACGCTTCCCAGCAAAGGCTGAGGAGACGACTGTCACCTCGAAATGCTCCCCATCAGGACTGTTTGCCTGCACTTGGGCATCCGGCAATCCTGCTTTGATCATTGCCTCAACCTGATCCGGGCTAATCATTGGGGTTCCTCGATGTAATCGTTTCGCGAATTTTCCTGATTCTTAGTCTAACGAGCTTTGCGCCACTGCTGGATCGCTTTCTGTGCCTCGGCGTAAACTTGAGGTCGATCTTTTGGAACGAGTTGAGCGGCTGAAATCGCTTGTTGAAACTCTTTCTGCTCTGCTCGTTTGCGCGCAATTTCTAGAATATTGCGACTCCATCGATCGATGTCTTGTTGCGCTTCAGCATAGAGGGGATCATTCGGTGGGATTGCGCGCGCCCGATCAATCGCGCGACTTGCATCTGATGCTAGCGTGGGTTTGATTAACGATCGGGCTTCATTCAAGATCTTTCCAGAATCAGGACTCGGTGATGCCACAGCTTGAGGCGCAGGAGAAGGTTGAGTATTCGCCGTTTGCTGCCCGCCCATAAACGCCGACCAGTTGCGGAACAGCACGCCAAGCAGCAACACTAATAAGAGCGCACTCCCTCCAAACAACAACCGTTCCCAAAACATTTGATCGGGGGCATCCGACTCTTCGGGCACTGGAGAAGCCGCAGGTGAAAGTTCTTCAGTCTGTTCTGATTCAGGCAGAGTCAAATCTGCTTGGATCGGCTCGTATTCGTATTCACTAGGGTTCAGCGCAAAACTGTCGGGAATTTCAGTTGCAGTCGCTCCCATCACAGTCGGCTGGAAGCCATAGTTGGAACTCGCCTCACTTTCTAAGGCATTGAGATATAAATCACCTTCTACAGAAAATGGATTAGTCGTTGCAGGAACCCAAGATTCGGTTTCAGACCAGTTGACTGGCATGATCACTTGATAAAGCTGCTCTGGATCAGACACAACCAGAATTGGATCTTGACGCGGGCGATCGTTGTGATCACAAAGCTCAGGCAATCTCAGTTTCAAAAAGTCTTCTAACGTCGCTAAGGTTGAGCATTGATGCGATCGCAATCCTTCGAGCAATGTCTGAGTAAACAGACCATGATTTAACGCAGGCGCTTCGTGAGAAAACTGTTCAGGACGACAGGATAAGAACGTCGGAATCCCTGCCTCGCGTGCCAATGCAACCGTTTGAGTCCCAACTTTCTCATGAGAACCGGAAGCGGCTCGATTGATATCGAGTAAAACGAGAATTTTTTGAGTGGGCAAAGTTTTCAAAGTTTGAAACAGCGATCGCACTGAGAACCCTGTTTCTTTAATTCGGGAAACATCGCCATCAATGGGTAATAAATAATCTTCTCCATCGACACAAATTCCGTATCCGCTGAAAAAGCACCAAAGCGAATCTTCTGGCTGAAGCTTATCTTTTAGACTCGTTGTCCAGTACTGCAAATTCTCATGCGTGGGATGAGTGGAGTGGTCAGCAAAATCTGGAGATGTATCCGTAATCAACAGACATTGTTCCGGTGAAAACCCTGCATCACCAACTAAGCTTTCACAGAGAAATTGAGCATCCGACTGGGCAAAATGAAGAGGTTGAAGGAACTGGTAGTGATTTATCCCAACGGCGATCGCCCAAAAATTGCTCATTCCAACACCTCATCTGTAATTGAAGACTATATATGAACCGCTTGCGCTACCACATCATAGAAAAAAATTGCTTTTCTGCAACAAAGAACTAACATGAATCCCAACTCTCTTGATTTCGATTGCTTTGTTCGTTTTGTCACTCTTTGTCCTATGAAACTTCGTAATTCTTTGCTTGTAGGCTTTTTCACGTTTGGGTGCGGTGTCACAGCTTGGGGAATTGATATGGTGCTAGCTCCAACTCCCGCACAGGCTTATACCGCACGGATTGATGTCACGCTTGATCGTGCCTCCAATGAACCCTATGAAGCGATCGTGCGGCGCGCAGAAAATGTGGCGCGAGCAGCGATTCAAAGAGGATTCGATCAAGATTTGCTTGCTAATGAGGTTTCGGTAGTCGTCGTCGGGCGCAACGGCGGTATGGCATCACCTGTGGTGTCGGTTTGGGTAACGCGATCGCAGTGGCAAACTCGTCCTGATGCAAAGCGCTGGGCAACCTATTACCGCGGATCTAAAGCGTTGTTAGGGTTCTAGATCGTTATCCATCAAAAATTTCCTGAGTGTTTGAGTTGCTTTTCGACAGGGAACTCTTTCAGAATATTTTGTTTCGTTGCCCCCATGAAGCACTCTTACACTCAGCATTTTTTCGATGCTAAACCTCTAGCTCGCTCTGAAATGATGGGAGCCTAGAGTCATGAAGATTTCTCGTAAGTTCTCAAGCTCCTCGATCGTCATTACAACCGTGATGGCTGTGGTGTTGGTCGGTGGACAATATTGGGTGCGCCAAGCACAAGAAGATATCTTTGAGAAGCGGCAGAAATTGAGCGATGGATTAGAAGAAGTTCATCAAATGCGCGCAAATCTCAAAGGGCAAATCAGTCAACTCAAAGATGTCGTTTTACTTGATAGCCAAGACTCAGATTTAAAGCGAGAACAGCAGAAATTTTTCAAAGAGATCGGCGAATTTGAGAGGGCTTTCGGCTCAAGCCCTGAAGTTGATCAAATCAGAACTCAATTCAAATTATTAAAGAATCTCAGTGCTAAAACACTGCAAGAGCCTGATGCAAAGATAGAACGTGTTCGGACAGATTTCAGAACAATTCGCGAGTCTGAGAACGCAATTAGCGCTGACTTAGATAAGATTCTCAAAAAATTTCTGCAAGAAGATACGGAACGTCGCAAAGAATTAGGTCGATTAAAACGAATCGATCAAGTTGTCACTTATGCAGCCCTAGCACTGATTCTTCTCGTATTAGGAGCACAATATTGGCTGATTTTGATGCCTGTCATTCGTTCGATCAAACAACTGCAATTTGGTGCATCCGAACTCGCAAAAGGCAATCTCAACTATCGATTGAATTTTAGAACAGGCGATGAAATTGAGCATCTAGCCAACGAATTCGACCATATGGCAGATCGGCTGCAAGACTCTTATGCTGCTTTGCTCGATCGCAGCAGAGAAGTGACTGTCACCAATCAGAAATTAGAAACTGAGATCACAGAGCGGAGCATCATCGAAATGGATCTGAGAGAATCTGAAGCACATTTGCGACAACAAGCACTCGATTTAGAAGCAACGATTCAAGAATTACAGCAAACTCAATTACAACTGGTTCAAAGCGAAAAGATGTCCAGTTTAGGACAACTTGTTGCGGGGATTGCACACGAGATTAATAATCCTATCAACTTCATTCATGGCAATGTAAAGTATGCAGAAGGTTATGTCAAAGATCTCGTTGAACTTGTAGAGATATGCCGGGAGAAATGCCCTGAAATCACGTCTGGATTTGAGAATAGCCGAGACATTGACTTGGATTTTGTTCAGCAGGATCTCAACAAAATCATGTCCTCTATGCGAGTTGGAACAGAGCGAATTCGACAGATTGTCCTATCGTTAAAAACCTTCTCTCGCATGGATGAAGCTGAATTCAAGAAAGTCAATATTCACGCTGGGATTGAGAGTACTTTGCTGATTTTGCAGCATCGATTAGAGAAGCACAAGTGCGAACCCATTCAAATTATTAAAGACTATGATGATCTGCCTTTGATTGAGTGTTACGCCGGGCAACTGAATCAGGTCTTTATGAACGTGATTGCAAATGCAATCGACGCACTCGAAGACAAAATTATACCGAATCCTCAGATCAAAATTCGGACTTCTGTTCTCCATTCTAGATGGGTTGAAATTACCATTTCTGACAATGGGTGTGGCATTCCTGAACATGCGCGATCGCGGATCTTTGACCCATTCTTCACCACGAAACCTGTGGGTCGAGGCACTGGCATGGGAATGTCGATTAGCTATCAAATCATTAATCAGAAACACGGTGGCAAACTAGATTACGTCTCAACTTTGGGAGAAGGCACAGAATTTATCATTCAAATTCCGATTCAGCAGACTGTCCCGATTGCGTCCTAATCCTTAGAAGCTTAGAACAGATGAGATCGATAAAGAGGCAGGGAACTCTAAGGAGCACATAGAAGCACATAAGAGTCTGCCGAAGCAAGGAGAATTTGATGAAATCGAAGGTGCAACTGGTCAGTCACAGCTTGATCTTGACTGGCGCTTTGACATTGGGCATTTTGGCAGTAGGCATTGGGCGATCGCTCTCTTCTTTCCAAAAAGACGACTCTACAATGGGCGGAGGTTCGATCTCATCAAATACTGCGAATCCGATGCAGATTTCTCAAGCAAAAACGATTCGTCCCACTTCTGGATTCAATCGAGAGCAGATTGATTACTTTATGGAAGTCGCCATCGGGTCAGAATACAACCAAGAATCGATTCCCAAAATTCGCAAATGGAGCGGCAATATCCGCATTCAAGTACTAGGTAAACCGACTCAAGCCGATCTTAGAACTCTAGAAACCGTAATCAGCGAGCTAAATACCCTAGCAAATGGCGCAATTCGGCTGCAACTCGTTGATCGCAGTCCCAACATCAGGATGCATTTTGCGCCAGAAACGCAGTTCAGGCAGCTTGAGCCTGCCTATGTTCCAGTCAATTTCGGCTTCTTCGTCACCCGTTGGAATCACCGCGGCATCATCAATTCCGCCAATATCTTGATCACCACGACAGGTGTCACCCAGCAAGAGCGATCTCATCTCATCCGAGAAGAATTAACTCAATCGCTTGGGTTAATGCGCGATTCTTACCGCTATGCCAACAGCATGTTCTATCAGCCTTGGACAGATATCACTCGCTTCTCAGAAATCGATAAAGCCCTGATCCGAATGCTGTACATGCCCGAACTGAAGCCAGGCATGACCAAGGCAGAAGTTTTGAATGTCTTGAATGCATTCCAGGCGCGATCGCGCTAGAGTTTCCGCAATTCCACAGGACAACCGCCGAATTCATCCCCTAGCTGCGAGATTAACGATTCCGAAATTGCCGCAAAGAGTACAAATCTACGCGCTTTCTCTGTTGCATCTTGTTACAAACACTTTCCGAAATGTGCGTTTTCGTTCACATTGAGGAACTATAACCCTGAGATAAGGAGTTTCAAACATGCCTTTATCCGATACTCAAGTTCTGGTCGCACTCGTCATTGCTCTCATTCCGGGAGTTTTGGCGTTCCGGTTATCAACCGAGCTTTATAAGTAAGGTCTAACCCCATCGCTGGAAACTTGCCCCGATGCCAATTCGCAAATATGAGAAAAGAAAGCTGTAAATTCAGTGCTTCATTTCTTAATTCAGCGAGTAGACTATTTAGGCAAGTTTCCAGCCTGAAAGGGATTCTCCCAGACAGGTTGGATTAGAAAACTGCTCAATAAAGTGCACGAAAATGGTTGGCAGTTTTGCCCCATTTTCCGGGTTGTTACCCACGCTTAGTTCACTCGTACGCCTTGATTTTGGGTTCCAGATTTGTAATCTTGGGTTAGCTCTACCGCCAGTAAATCAATTCTTTGACCTACTGAGGGTTCGATCTTCTTCGTAATTCATGACGCGAAGAACATCTATCAGGCTTCAACATTGCTCACACGTCACACCGTTTTGAGTGAACTCTGATCCGTGCTTGAGTCGTTTCCGATGCTGTCCCGTCATATGAATCCATGAACGCACTTCCTCTACCACAGCCGCCTGAATCCCGAAAACCTCGCCGCTCACGCGCTCAGCAACCGCTCCGCCGTCAAGTACGTTCTCGGGTGCTCGCTGCCGAAGCTCTGATTAAACTTAGTGTTAATGCTTTAATTTCTACTGCTGCGATCGCAGCTCTAACGCAGCTTATTCCTTATGGGGTCACCCAACAGGCAAAACTGAAAGAAATACAGACCGAAGTAAAAACAGCAGATACGCGAGTCAGTCGCCTAAAAGCTGCCTTTAATCGTAATTTTGATCCTCATCAAGCTTCTAAAGTTGCCCAAGAGCAAGCCAATGTGATGCCGCCGGATTCACGGATGGTGGTTCTGGGTGATGTTGAGCCACCGGCACAAACCGCACAAGCAGCTCCGGCTCAAAATCCCTGAATGACGCTCTATAGCGCTCCTGTTTGATTTGTAAAATCCTGCAACTTGAGGGTATGGAGAAATTGCTCCCTATTCCCCAATTTCGCAACCGATTTAGGACTGGCTAGAACGGTTTAGGACGACTCTAGTTTAAGCAAACCGCCGAGATGACAACCATTTCGGCGGTTTTTACGTGAAAAAATCGCACCCTCCGTCCAGGATGCGATTCGTTGTGATAGGGCTTTCTAAATCTTCACTTCAGCCTCAGAAGTCGTCGGTTCTACCGTATGAGTGAATGTGATGCCTTCAGGATGGGTAGAAAGGGCAAATGAGGACTCGCGATGCCATAGAGGAATCCCTGAAAATTCCCATTCGGGTTCAAAGATTGGAGTCGCCAGCGGACAGGCTTTCCATCCGCTTCGCACTGCAACATTAAGCTGGTCACAGTGCCCGCCACGCCGTCCTTCGGGTGAGTAAAATCGGCAGTGGCGACAAGTTGAGGTGAAGGCATCGTTACTTTTCATTGTTTCGGACGAGTGATTACTATTGTGAAAGAACGCCTTAGATTTCTTAACAAAATCTTCAGTTTTATTCTTGATGGAAACGAGTAAGCAACATTAAGTGAAATAAGTTAACTAATCTCAATTAATTTAATTTGGTGAGACTAGCCGCGATCGAGTATGCGATCGCTAAGAAGACGCACTTTCTGGTTCTTATTGTGAATTAAATTCAGATTGCAGTTAATCTAGAAAAATCCCTAAAATCGTTGATACAACTTAGTTTCAGAGATTAGTTTTGAGAAACGCCTTTCATATTGTCTTTATATTTTGGGGATCGCTCGGCAGTTATCAGAAAAAAATTCTTAAATCTCAAAGAAACCCATTTTGTTTCACGAAAAACGCTTTGGGGATCATAGAGAATGCAGAAAAAACCCTTTTATACAGATTTAGATGTCTCAAGAATTATGAGAATCTAAAGACAATTTTTTGATTCAAATCTATTTTAATTTCTCAAAAAACAGATGATCTAAGTGTCACCCTCGAGGTCAATTTAAACTTCTAAAAAGAGGAGGAATTTCACTTCAGTATTTGGACGGTATACAAAATAAAAAAAGTATGAGGCTAGGCATTCCTCGCGGCGCAGAGGCTACAGACCGTCCAACGCTCAAGTTCACCGGGCGGAGTTGGACTCTTGCAGTTCGGGCAAAGAGGTAAGTGTTGCGATCGACGCTGAATCAAAGCCGACCAACGTTCAAATGCGGTACGGCTGTCATTAAATAGCGGCAACTGAGTTGTGACTTGAGACGCTGCGGGCAGTTGACTGGGATGATTTTGCCAGAGGTCGCCTTCGATGACAGGTTGACTTTGGGGAGTTCTCCATTGCACCGTCGAGAAACGAATATCGCTCAAATCAATGGCGAAGCGATCGCGAATTTGCTTCAAGATGCTAGGTCGTTTGAAAACTAGAGTTTGTGTCCAGACGGGGCTGGAAGTCGCGACTTCTAGGATGTTGCGCTGAATCGCAATGGGTTGAGCTTGGGCTGCGAGATCTGCACCAATCAAATCTGTCCAGTGTTCGAGAATTCGCCGAAGCTGCTGGCGTTCTGGCGAATGATAGTGTGGCTCGATCGCACCCAAAATCGATTGAAGTTCTTGAAACGACATACTACTGACCGCAGGCTTTAGATCTATTGTGACTTGCAAAGCAAGATTTTTGCGTCGAATTGAAAACTCTGAACTACACTGAAATCTCAGATTTTCAGTTCCTGGTGTTCACGATATTTCACGGCTTTCAATCGAGGAGTCTATCCCTTATGCGTCCTGATCGAGCAACCTCAAAGAGTGCCCCCAGTGCGAAGTTACAAGAGGCTTTAGGCTGTTTGGATCTACGTCTCGAAGATGAATTGACCCGCTATCGACGACAACGGGCTGGTTTAAGCGTTTCCCCGATCGTGCTCCGTCCAAAGCAGCCCGCGAAAAAACCACTGGATTTAATGTCATTCGGCAGTACTCCCCCAGCAGAAACACCAACGCTGACCGAGCCACCGAAAGCAATCTCATTTGATTTAGGAGTTGCAGCGATGCATGAGCTTGCAACTGAAGAAGGGGATGCAAGCGAGAGTGCCGACAGTGCAATGATTCCCTATGCCGCAGAAACCGCAGGCGAATCGCTCTATGACATAGCCGCAGAAGCGTCAACTCCGCCCGACGACTACTTAGAGTCCTCTGAGCATTTGCTCAAAAGCTTGAAGCGAGAAGAAGCGAAAGTCGAAGTTGAACGAGGCTTTCTACAGAGCTTATCAACGCCTTTCGGCATTGGCTCAATGCTGACGCTGTTAGTATCAAGCGCGATGTTAGGTTACGTGATTATGAATCCTGCGATCGTCAGTGGACTCTGGCAAAATCTGAGCACTCAGGAAGTTGCTGAAACGACCAGTGAATCGAATTCGAGCGAGTCTCCAACCGGATTAACCGAGAATTCACCCAGACTCGATCGCGATGAATTCTCGGAATTAGGACTCGACAGTCTGTCTACCTTGCGAACTAAACCGACACCAATTCCCACAGTCGCTGCTTCTCCGACTCCGACTCCAACTCCCGGCGCACCAGCTGCCTTAGTTGCCCCAACGCCAAGCACATCACCATCACCCACTGCTGCTGCTCAATCTGCAGTCTCAGCAGGCTCCTCAGTGCTATTGCCATCCGTCAGCGTCAGCAAATCGCCCGCAACGACTGCTCCTGAAAATAACGCCTATCAATATAAAGTTGAGGCTCCATTCACAGGTGATCAATCTTTAGCCGCAGCTCGTCAAGTTGTCCCGGATGCGTTTGTCCGTCCTGATGGCAAGATTCAGCTTGCAGCATTCGGCGACCAGGCTGAAGCACAACGTAAAGCTCAAGAACTGAAAAATCTTGGTCTTGCAGCAGAAGTCAAACCCTAAGAAGAGCCACGGCTCGGTAACGTGCGGTAGGATTGAGTGAAGTGAAAAGAGGGGTTTACCCCTTCATCATTCTGCGGAGATGCTGCTATGGGATTGTTTGACCGAATTTGGCGCGTGATTCGTGCAAATTTAAATGACCTGGTTGGCAAAATGGAAGATCCAGAGAAAATTCTGGAGCAGACCGTTTTGGACATGCAGAATGACCTGATTCAGCTTCGCCAAGCTGTCGCACAAGCGATCGCGACTCAAAAACGCACTGAACGCCAAGCGTCTCAAGCCCGAACGAATTCAGAGGAATGGTATCGTCGCGCCCAGTTAGCGCTGCAAAAAGGCGATGAGAATCTGGCAAGAGAAGCATTAGCGCGACGAAAAAGCTACGTAGAAACGGCAAGTGCGATGGAAGCGCAGCTAAGCCAGCAAGGTGCGATCGTCACTCAGCTGAAGCAGAACATGATGAAGCTTGAGAGCAAGATTTCAGAAGCGAAGACGAAGAAAGATATGTACATTGCGCGCGCGCGATCGGCAAAAGCGTCTGAGCAATTAAATGAAATGCTAAATCGAGTCGGAACGGGTAGCGCCATGAATGCGTTTGAGCGCATGGAAGATAAAGTCTTGCAGCTTGAAGCGCGATCGGAAGCAATGGCAGAATTAAGTGGAGATAGCTTGGAGAAGCGGTTTGAGGCATTAGGTCAAGGTGACGAAATCGATGCTGAACTCGCCGCAATGAAAGGTCAGATCAATCAGGGGGCATTGCCGCAGAGCCAGCCGGTTGATCCGGAGTTAGAGAAATTGCGCTCAGAGATTCGGCGGTCAATGTAAGAATTTAGGTCGATTTAGAGATCTGCGATCGTGGGAATGCTAAAGAGGCATACGTTAATCGATCCTGATCATGAGTTCTGCCAATTCGAGAGAAGAAGAGTTGCGTCGGCGTGAAAAAGAGCTTGAAGAACGCGAGCTAGCGATGCGACTGCGCGAACTTGAAGCAGAAGTGAACCAGCCCCCATTCCATAAAACCGTTAAACATCAGCCCCCAGAAACGCGATTTCAGCGCTGGAAACGCAATGCGATTAAGATTGCCAGTTTTGTTGGCATCGTCATCGGCGTGATTGCAGCGATTCGGATTGCAAGTGCTTTGGCGACTATCTTCATTGTGGTTGCGATCGCGTTTGCGCTCTACAAAGTTTTTATCGAAGGGCAAAAGTTCTAATGCGAATTGAAACAACGAATTTTCTCGACGATCTCGATCGAGTGGCGCAGAATCGAGCTGCGATGGCAGATGAGATCAGCGCGATCTCGACCACTTTGCGCCAGGTTGAGACTGAAAGTGCAGGCGCGTCTGGTCAGTTAGGGCTAGAACGCGAGATCGAAGATTTGACAAATGCAGGGGAGATTCTGAAAGCAGGTGTATTTCGCCTGTTAGTCCTTGGGGATATGAAACGTGGGAAAAGTACGTTTCTCAATGCGTTACTGGGTGAGAACTTATTGCCTAGCGATGTGAATCCTTGCACAGCTTTGCTAACCGTGCTGAAATACGGGACTGAAAAGCGCGTGACGATTCATTTTAATGATGGTAAGTCGCCGTTGCAAACCGATTTCAGAACGTTTAAGGAGCAATATACGATCGCTCCAGAAGAGGCAAAAACATTAGAACAAAACAATCAGCAAGCGTTTCCAGATATTAGTCACGCAGTTGTTGAGTATCCGTTAGCGCTACTTGAGAAAGGCGTTGAAATTGTTGATAGCCCCGGATTGAATGATACTGAAGCGCGCAATGAACTTTCACTCGGCTACATTCACAACTGTCATGCGATTTTGTTTGTGATGCGATCGACGCAGCCTTGCACCCTTGGAGAACGTCGATATCTAGAGAATTACATTAAAGATCGCGGCTTGTCTGTCTTCTTCTTGATCAATGCTTGGGATCAGGTGAAAGAGAGTTTGATTGATCCAGATGATGCTGAAGAGTTGGCGCAGGCTGAATCGAAATTGAGACGAGTTTTTCGATCGAACTTAGCCGAGTATTGCAACATTGATGGTTACGATCTCTATGATGAGCGGCTGTTTGAAATCTCTGCAATTCAAGCATTGAGACGACGCATCAAAAATCCGGATGCCAATCTAGATGGCACTGGATTCCCTGAATTTCTCGCAGCGTTGAATACGTTCTTGACGCAGGAACGGGCTGTTTCTGAGATGAGAAAAGCAAGAACTTTGGCGCGGCAAGCTCAGCATCGAGTGCAAGAATCAATCGACTTGCGGATTCCGTTATTAGACCAAGATCTTCAAGAATTGAAGCAACGCATTGATTCGGTAGAACCGGAGTTTCAGAAGCTTTCAGAGATTCGCGATCGCTTTCGAGATGAGATTCGCCAGTTAGAAGATAAAAAGGCACGAGCGATCGCGGATTCGTTTCGGACGTATCTCATGGGCATGGAAGCGACCTTTGAACAGGATTTTCTCAAATATCAGCCGAATGAGCTGCAGTTTTTTGATTTCTTTAGTGAGTCGAAGCGAGAGCGCTTTAATGCCAAGTCTCAGCAAGGTTTTCAGCAGTATCTGAATGATAAGTGTGCAGCTTGGGCATTAACAGCAGATCAAGAACTGAAAGCTGCATTCTCTGAATTGTCTCAGCGCGCTGAACAACACGGAGCAAGCTACAGCGAAGTGACAGCACAAATTAGTGAAAAGATGACTGGGATTCAAGCTCGATTGCACTCTAGTGAGAAAGAAGAGAGCGCACCCAGTTGGGCAAAATGGGCGATGGGATTGTTCTCGTTGTCGCGCGGAAATTTGGCAGGAGCAGCACTAGCGATTAGTGGATTTGATTTTGGAACCGTGACGCTGAATTTAGTGGCGACGGTTGGCGTTGCGTTTTTGTTTGGCTCGATTTTAGGCCCATTTGGAGTCTTGCTTGCGGGTCTTGCGATCGGAGCATTTCAAGCCGATGATGCACGCCAACGGTTTGCAAAAGCAGTGAAAAAAGAATTAGTGCATCATTTACCGAGCGTTGCTCAGGAGCAATGGCAGCCGATTTATCATTCAGTGCAGGAATGTTTCGAGGCGTATGAGGACGGAATTATTCAACGGATTGACGATGATATCCAATCGAGAAAATCCGAGCTGGATAATTTGGTGCGTCAGAAAGAATCACGACAGATTGATCGAGATGTGGAAGTCGATCGATTGATGAAGGTACGATCACAGATTGATCAACACTGCGATCGGGTGGAATCAATTTATCGATCGTTGTTGGGATAGAGAAAGTTTCGACTGCGCTCAGCGTTCTAGTTTTAGAATCCTCACGTATTGAGCGCGGTCGAAATCGAACACAGAATATAGAATCGCTTTTCTCCGCAGAATCAACTCTGCCCCTAACTTTAGGGGAATCAACTCTAAAACTCAGAGAAATCGATTGAGTGATAGATATGTCAATAGAATCACAAATTGAAATTATCAAATCCGCGATCGGCACACTCGAACTTCCCCCTAACCATTCCATTCGACAAGACCTAGAACTCATCTGTCAACGCGACTCCGACAATCTCCGAATCGCCGTCTTCGCCCCCTTCAATTACGGCAAATCTACTTTATTGAACGCAATCTTGGGTGAACGCGCTTTACCAATTGACCTGATTCCAACCACAGGCGCAGCAATTCGAGTCCAATACGGTGAGACGCTACAAACCACGATTCAATTTAACGACGATCGCACGATTACCGAAACCGGAACTGACCTTCTCAAGCAGTTTGCCATTTTAGATAACGATCGGCGGATGCGCGAAGATGTCAAATCTGTTGAAGTATTCTGTCCCCATCCTTTTCTCAAAACTGGGATTGAATTCATTGATCTACCTGGAACCGACGATCGCGAAGCTCAAGATACTTTAGTCAAAAATCAACTCCTGAGCACAGATGTGATCATTCAAGTGCTCGATGGTCGGAAGCTAATGACATTAGGAGAGCGAGAACAGCTTCGAGATTGGTTACTCGATCGCGGTATTACAACCGTGATTTTCGTCGTCAATTTCCTAAATCTGCTCGATCCTGACGATCAAAAGCAAGTTTACTCTCGCCTCAGATTTGTCGCAGAAAGTTTTCGATCGCACTTACCGCCCGGAATCAGTAATCTCTATCGAGTCGATGCACTCCCAGCGCTACGCGCTCGGTTGAAAGGTGAAAGTTCTGCCGCACAAGCATCAGGATTGCCGATTTTTGAATCTGCATTACAAACGATCGCCGCTCATTTCCAAAATTCACGCACCACTCAGACGGCACGAATTCAAGCGATCACGGTTCAAATCAAACAACAACTCCAGCAGAAAATTAGCGATCTAGAATCAGAAATTCGTACTGAAACAGAAACGCTCAATCAACGATTTCAAATTCAGCAAAAAGCACAAGGATTGATTCAAAAAGGCTTTGAATCGAGCTTACAAGAATTCCGCGATTGGTTAACTCTCGATCGACTGCTCTCGCGATACCAGCTCGAAGCAGGCCTCGCCTTGCAGACTCAAACTTTTAGAAGCTGGGAAACTGGAGCCTTTAAGCGAAGCGCGATCGACTACCAGCAAGAACTCGTGAAATGGGTACATCAAGCTTGCGAATTCTTTGATCAACCTCGCCCAAAACAACTTGTCCTCACATTTCCACCGATCAAGCAAGAACTCGTTGAGATCCAGGAATCGGGTGACGACTCTTCCACTCTCGATTTGCTATTTGGTCGGAAGATCGCCTCTGTAATGCGAGAAAGTGCCTCATTTTTATTCGATGATCAACCGATGAAAAGACCTAATCCGCAGCACTCATTAGAAGCCTATCAAGAACTCATCCAAACCTATTTCACGCATTTTAGTCAGTTAAATTTAGCCGCGATCGACCAATACGAACAATCCGCAACCCCTATCTTGCAGTTTGAACTCAAACCCAGTGCATCTGAAATCCCAAGACATCATCAGTTGCAACTGTTGCGATCGCAATTCGCTAAGATCTTGGAGACTTCTGAATCGCATCACGAAGGCTAAGGATATCAATAAAGTTATCTGCAACCGCTACTAAGCGATCGTGCGTCATCGATCGCAAAGAAATCACTTCAACCTTTGTCCCTACATGCGAAACAGCATTCACCGCATAGGCTAAATCTCCATCACCACTGATCAAGATCTCCGTATCGCAATCCTGTGCAAAGCGCATCATATCGACCGCAATCTCAACATTCATACTACTGACGCGCTTCGACCCTGATGGATTTAGAACAACATCTTTCGTCACCACACGGTAGCCATTTCGCCGCATCCAAGTGAGAAATGCATGTTGGCGGAGATTGCTCGGATCAACCCCCGTATAGAAAAACGCATAGATTAAAGTACTTTGCTGCTGAAGATAGTTCAACAATTTTGCATAATCAATTTCAACTCCCATTTGTGATGCTGCATAGAATAAATTTGCACCATCAATAAACAGCATCAATCGACCTCGATGCAAATGGATTGGGGCATCTGTTTCGTCGAATTCTTCAGGAAAAAGTAGCGGTAACTGTTCAGAGGAATTTTCCGGGGCTTGGGGAAGGGATGATTCCACACCGTCCGGTTCTCGTACTAACTGGATCATGAATCGCGTTCAGCAGATAATTTCCCCTAAGGCAAAATAAGACATTATTTTGCATCAGGTGAGCTGTTCATATCAAAGGACTTGCCCAGGCAGATGCCGGCGGCACTTAGAGTTCAGAAAGCTTGGGTTTTGCTAGGAGACCGATTTGGAACCCTAATAGTATTCGTATTCAGAGCATCATGTTTCGTCGCAAATTCCGCCGCAGTTTGTTAGAAAGTTTAAGAAAACTGCTTTACATTCTGCAATAAATTAATTTTTTAGGGTCGAAGTTTAATTGTGCTGCGATCGCGCTTTCGCTGATAGTCACGCACTTGCTGCTTTGCTCCACCGCGATCGTACCGTTCTGCATCGCGAATAATACCGTCGCCTGATTCGCCTGAAACCGTCTTGTTATTTCTGCCAAAGGGGCATCCATGTTCCATCTGATCTACCTCCGAGCAACTAGGTTTGGAGGCTCTCTTATAGAATTGAAGCCTTTTTTATCCATGACATTTGAATCTTAAAACATTATAAAGAATTTTGCAAAACTCGCTTACTCTTCACATTTGGTTTATTTCTGAACTAAGAAGAATAAATGTAACGAATCGTGTTTCGTGCCTTCATAATCTCCTGCAATCTTGGAAAGCACGGTAAAACCTAAAGATAGTCTTGAATTTTTCAGCAGGTGACGCAGCGTAGGGTATTGCTCCTGATTCGCACACTGGCTAGGTCGAAGCCAAAATACCCCACGCTCCTCACCGAAACTGATTGTGATATGGAAGCTGGAATTCGAGCTTAGTTTATACAATTCACCATAATTTTTATGCAACTTGTGCCACGTGCAAACCGTCGGGCATCTTCACCCAAACCGGAAGATGGTTACGACTCAGGCGATTTATTCTCGCCGTCTGGTTCAAAGGATTCGCTCAGCAGCGATCGGGTTGGAATTTTTATTGATGGCTCGAATCTTTTTTATGCTGCAATGCAGCTTGGATTAGAGATCGATTACTCGAAGTTATTGAAATATCTAGCAGGCGGGAGAAGGCTGTTACGCGCTTATTTTTACACGGGAGTCGATCCGGGGAATGAGAAGCAGCAAGGCTTTCTGTTGTGGATGCGTCGCCATGGGTATCGAGTGGTGACGAAAGACTTGATTCAACACCCAGATGGATCGAAACATGCCAATTTAGATGTTGAAATCGCAGTCGATATGCTGGAATTGGCGCAGTACTGCAACACAATGGTTTTGCTCAGTGGAGATGGAGATCTAACCTATGTTGTGAATAGTGTCTCGTATCGGGGTGTGCAGGTTGAAGTTGTGAGTTTGCAGTCGATGACGAGCGATAGTTTGGTCAATATTGCCGATCGCTATGTCGATCTTGCTAAGATTAAGCCTTTGATTCAGCGCGATGAGGTGAGCGATCGAGTTCAGGTTGCGACTTAATTCACACGGCACAATATACAAAAGACATACAAAAGGGGTGTAGCAATCTAGCACCCCCGATTACTGACCCATATTGTTCTTCTACACTGTATGTAAGAGTACGGTGATATTACATTAGTCCAAAGAGAGATTAATTTGCAGCGATTTCTCTCTATCGTTAAAGTGGATTTTTGATTCATTTGCTAGGTTTATCACTAGTGCTTGGAAATCCTGGAAATGAGACGAACTATTTTGAACTCGAAGAAAGCAATGTGGCTGATCCTTGCTTTTTTCTTATCCGCGATCGCGGTTACGCTTCCAGTAATGCTGCCTCAATTCCAACGCGCCGTTCAGCCCATTGATCGACTTTATGTATTTGGCGATAGTCTTTCAGATGTCGGGAATGTGTTTCGGGCAACGAACGGTGCAGTGCCAGCCCCACCGTACTATCAGGGTCGGCATTCTAACGGAAAGGTTTGGGTTGAAGAGCTAGCCGACAAGTTAAATTTGAGTGCCGATCGTGTTGGCAATTTTGCTTGGGGCGGAGCAACCACCGGAGAAGTGGGGATGAATCAGGTTCCAGGCATACTCGCTCAAGTTCAAGCTTTTCTCAAAAACCAGCCCAGACTTAACCCGCAAGCTTTGTTTGTCGTTTGGGCAGGTTCAAATGATTATCTCTTTAGTACAGAAACGCCGACTGTTTCGATTGATAATCTCAACGAATCGCTGCAATTACTTTTAAACCAAGGTGCAAAACGATTATTGGTGGCGAATTTACCAGATCTAGGAAAGCTGCCTGCAACACGCCAGCAAGAGAACGCTCAGAAGTTGACCAACTTTGCGATCGCATATAATCAAGCACTCAAAGTAACGCTTGAAAAGCTCGAACAACCAGGTTTAGCCATCTCCGAACTCGATGTATTTCATATCTATCAAACTGCATTGAACGATCCAAACCAGTATGGCTTTACGAATGTGACGAACGCCTGTTTAGAGACTGCGACAAACTGCGATCGCTTTCTATTTTGGGACGGAATCCATCCGACTGCTACCGCACATAAAGTACTTGGAGCTTTAGCATTTGAGCAAGTGCAACGTGAAATTGTCGATCGAAGCGCCCGAACTTGATGTAGTACCCGAACTTGATTTTCTACAGAGATGCATCATAATCGAAGTAGAGTCACTTAAATCTATGTCTCCCGCTTCAGTTCCAGCCTGTACTGGCTGTGTTAAGGTTCTCAATGATCAACAATCTGTGATTCAGCATCAAGAATCACCCGAGCATGGTTGTGCTTCCGTCGCTCCCAAGCAACAGAAACTTTGTACAACCATTGAAAACGGTCGTGTTGTGGTGCGCCCGATTGAGCCACCGCAGGACTCAATCCGACCCACAGATTAAAGCGGTTCGGAATCATGAAAGTGCGCGTAATCGATAACCCGATGTCCATCCGGTGTTTTATGGACAATATCAACAAACCGATGATTCCATAGAATCTCTTGGGGCACGTAGCTATGTCGATCGTGCAGCACTTGAGTCACTGTTTCATCAATGCCGCTTAAGTTAACTTGGATGACACAATTGCTTTCAATCATTTCTTCAGGCGTTATGCCATAAAGCGGGCTGAATTGATCAATAGGATGCAGCACAAGCCAAGTCAGCGCAAATCCGGGCGTTTGACTTCGTACTAACGCTAAGTCATGAATTCGCCGGATATGTTGTCCCTCTGCGGTCTCTTCATCTCGGAAAAGATAGGCCCGCATCTGGGCTTCTAAGATCAGATTGCGCCGTTTATTAGCAGCGCGAAAGCTTAAAGTTGGAACACCTTCATGCGGTGTAATCACTGCAATCTTGCTAAACACAACTCGTGCCGTAGAGCGAGAAAAGCGAGCAAAAGCAAGTCCAGCGAGAATGGCGATCGCAAGCAGACCGCTGATTGCTTCGATCGTGACTAACGTATTCGAGTAAAACGTTTGGGGATACATTGCTCCATACCCAATGGAAGCAAAGGTTTGCACACTGAAGAAGAAGTAATCCCAAAATGCTCCCGGTGTCGCATTGGCAACGCTATCTCCGCCGAGCATATAGAGTAGAGCGAATCCAACATTAATACCCAGATAGATCACGAAAATGAAGGCAGCAACTCCAGTCCAAGGTAGCGTTAAGACCAAATGATAAGGATCACGCCAATAGGAGAACCAGGTATTCATGCCCTCAATTTGAAACCGCCCATTTTCAACATGGATTTTGACTTGATGAGAGCGTCGAGTTCGAGATTTCATAGCTCGCTAGAACAGTATCAATCAAAGGATTATAAGCTGATCGAGGTTAAGCCAGTTTCGACTTCCTTTTGATTGATTAAAAATCAGAGAAACTGTATTGTTTCCTGTTTGCAGCGCGACATTAGGAAGCGTAACTGTACTCCAAACTGCCCAATCTCCAGTTCCCGGAAAGAGTTGAGTATTTACGATCGCTCTGCCATTGACAAAGATAAATCGCGCGGCATTTCCTGCTGCTGCGGCATAGCGAAAAATCAAATCGAATCGTCCAGCGCTCGGCAAGGTGAAATTGAAATCCACCCATTGTCCATCTCGATTCCAGCCTGCGACATAACCTCCTGCTTCATAGCCTGCATACACTGCTTCTAGCACTAAATCGTGCAAGGTAGCCGTTTCGGCTTGCAAGACAATTGGGGTACGGCTGGCGACGATCGACGCATTCAAAGCATCCATGGCTGCACTTTGCCGAGCCGCATCGGCTTGATCAAATTTCTGTGCCCAACATAAGCCAAATTGATTCCTAGGATTGCGCGCTTCTGCCCAGATTGAATCGGCATTGCGCAGAATGAAATCGCGATAAGTCAGCTTGTGAATGGTTCGATACAGATCAGAAAGATTGCGAATGAAGATACCTTTGAATTGAGGTCCATCTAATCCACAATTGGGTTCACAAGGTTCTTTAAGTACGCCATTTGGTGCAAGGTTTTGAATCGCAGCATCCGCGATCGCTTCAGCAGTTTTTAGTAATGCTCGATTGTTCGTACATTGATATAAATCAATCAACCCGCCTAAAATCACACCTTGGTTATATGTCCAAGTCGGCTGACCATTGTTCTGACATTGAGCATTCAGCCCATCATTAATCAAGTGGCGAGCGTTGATCATGCCCGTTTTACTAAACCAAGTCCAAGTGCGCTGTGCCCAGTCGAGATATCTTTGATCGCGCGTTCTCAGGAACAATCGAGCCGCGATCGATAAGAATAATTCGTTGGAAATCGCATTCTTATATTTATGTTCTTTATTCCACCAAATTCCGCCACCGCAGGTGTTATCCCATCCTTTCGTCATGTCTGTAAAGATCACGCGCGCTGCCTCTAGATAGCGGACTTCCCCAGTTAGGTCAAAAGCTTTTATCCAAGTCAGCGCCCACCAGCCCTGATCATCATAGAACTCATTTAAGAAACGATTGCGTTTGTTTTTTTCAAATGTATTAAAAATGTTTGTGCGGTAAGTTAGCGAATCTGTAAAGGTGCAGTAATCGATTGTTGTTTCTAAAACATTGGCAGCATTCCACCACCCTGTGGTCTTCCATAATCCGGTTGCAGGATTGTAGAACGTCTGTAACGTCGCCATTCCGGCATCTGCTCGTTCGCGATAAGTTGTAGCACACATGAGTTTCCCCCAATCTCCTACCGTGTGTTATAACGCAATCGCTCTGATTAAAATCAGGAGGAAGGAAGAGGATCATCTATATCCTGCCAAAGCAATTTCAAATACGCCTCATCCTGTTTCGTTCGCAGTACAGTGCTCAAAAAGTGAGTGTTTGCTTTTACCCATGCCGCTAACCTTCAAGCCCAAACGAAAAAAAAATCGAATCTCGGCTGTGATGATCAGCGCGATCGCGCTTTTGATCCTGGCGGCAGTCGGATATTGGTATGTATTTATCGCAGGTGCGCCCCAGTTAGATACGCCTCCACCTGAAGAAGTTGCCGGGATAAATTTTCAGGTCAAAAGTTTTTATAGTAACGCCATGGCAGAACAGCGGCAGTACGGAGTTGTTTTACCTCCGGGTTATGAGAAGCACCCGAAACGACGGTATCCTGTGATTTTTCTGCTGCATGGCGGACATGGAGACGAACGAGATTACTACATCAAAGCCGGGATCACTGCAACACTCAAAAATTTGTACCAAAAGCAGAAGCTCCCTGCGGCTTTAATGATTATGCCGGATGGGAATGATCAGCGGGGAACAAGTCCATTTTGGGATTCGGATTATTTTGATGGCGCGAATGGGAAGGTGGCAACTTATATTGCCGAGGATTTAGTGAAAGAAGTGAAAGCGCAGTTTCGGACGATCGAGGATTCGCACTATTGGGCAATGGGTGGACTTTCTTCGGGAGCTTGGGGCGCGTTTAATATTGGGTTAAGACACTTAGACAAATTTACGATTTTCTTTAGCCATACCGGATACTTTATTGACAAAAGTGGTGCTGAAAATAGTCCTCAACTGTTCGTTACACAGATTTCTCAAGCTGAGCGTCGGAGAATTCGAGCTTATCTAGATGCAGGTGAAGGGGATGAGAAGTATCTAGATGCCACTCGAGATTTTCACAAAGTTCTCGATCGCTTAGGAATCTATAACGAGTTTCGTGTATTTCCTGGTGGACATGGAATTGTTGGACAAGATGTCGGTTGGAACTATTGGAGAAAGCATCTCACCGATTCACTCAGTTTTGTTGGACGACAGTTTCAGCACATCCATACGCAAAAAAAACATCAACACTTTTAATCTCATGCAGCAGACTTCTTCAGGCTATACAGCCTACTCCAGCAATGTCGATCGTAAGACGCGCATCGGCATTTGGTCAGCCGGGATTTTGACGGGTGTGATGGGATTGGTGAATTTATGGTCTGCGATCGTGCCGAGCTATCCAGAGCGAACCGCTTGGTTAAAGCATTTTCTTCCGTTTTCGGTGCGGGCTGGAGGACATTTGTTTGCGGCTTTGGCGGGGTTTGTTTTGTTGACCCTAGCTGCAAATCTGTTGCGACGCAAAAAAGTTGCGTGGTATCTCACGGTTGGTTTGCTGATTTTGTCGATTCTGAGCCATTTGATCAAGGGCTTTGATATTGAAGAAGGGATTCTGGCAACGGTTCTATTGATTCAGCTATTTGTATTACGCAAAGCTTATACTGCGAAGTCCGATCCTCCGTCGATCGCGCAAGGAATTCGCGCGCTCATTATTGCGATTTTATTTACTTTGGCTTATGGAACGATCGGGTTTTATATTCTCGATGGTTACTTCAATGTCAATGGACAGCCGATTAACTTCAGTTTTCGGGAATCGATTTTACAGACGCTAGCGATGTTCTTTACAGCAGATAATGCAGGATTGGAACCGAGGAGACGCTATGGCGATTTCTTTGCGAATTCGATCTATGCCGTGGGTCTCGTTACGATGACGTATGCGTTATTAATGTTGTTGCGTCCTGTGTTACTTCGAGGCGATCCCGCAACGTTGCACGATCGTAAAAAAGCGCGTCAAATCATTGATGAGTATGGTCAGACTTCACTCGCTCGGTTATCGTTGCTGCCCGATAAATCGTATTACTTCAGTCCGTCTGGTAAGAGTGTGATTGCTTACGTGGCAAAGGGGCGGGCTGCCATTACGTTAGGAGATCCGATCGGACATCCTGAAGACTTGCAAGAAGCGATCGTGAGTTTCCGAGAATTTTGTAATCAGAATGATTGGTTTCCCACCTTTTACGAGGTGCTGCCTGAGACGTTGCCCATTTATCAATCTTTAGGATATCGCTGGGTGCAGATTGGGGAAGAGGCAATTATTGATTTGCATACGTTTAATCTCAAAGGCAAAGCAAATCAGGACTTTAGAACAGCAATCAATAAACTCTCAAAATCGGGTTATCGCCTTCAGGTCTATCATCCGCCGATCGCGGATTCATTAATTACGCGATTAAAACCTGTGAGTGATGAATGGTTAAAATCCAAGCAAGGGTCAGAAAAGCAGTTCTCGATCGGCTGGTTTAATCCCGACTATTTGAAAGAGTGCCATATTGCGGTAGTTGAAGATGGGAATGGGGAAGCGATCGCGTTTTCTAACTTACTCTCTGGCTACAATCGCAAAGAAGTCACTGTGGATTTGATGCGCCATTTGAATCGAGCTGAGAAAGGCACGATGGATTTTCTATTTGCGGAGATGCTCAAGCATTTTCAGCAGGAAGGGTATGACAGTTTTAATTTTAGTTTGTCGCCTTTAGCGGGAGTGGGAGAGGCTTCGGATGCTCAGCGAGTGGAGAAGGGATTGCATTACTTTTTTGAGCATTTGAATCAGTTTTATAACTTTAAGGGACTGCATCAGTTTAAAGAGAAATTTCGTCCGCGTTGGGAGCCTCGGTATTTAGTATTTCCAAGTCGGAGAATGCTGCCCGATATTGCAGTGGGATTAGTACGGGCAGATTCGGGCGATCGATTGTTGGATTATTTGAAGCCAGGGAGTTAGGGTATAGCCCCGAATTCTATTCGGCTATTTCTATTTGCCCAAGTTTCTGCCGACACACCTCCTCAATCAATTGACCGAGAAAGCGATACCGTAGGATGACCAAGAATAAAGACTATCGCAAGCAACTCGAAGGGCAACGTCGAGCACTTGCAGAACATTTAGAGAAAATAGAGATTGAACAGAGCAATCCATTCGACGAGCAAGATCAAGGACTGATTATTCACTGGGAAAAGACCGTCGCAAATTGTCGTCAACAAATTGCCAAACTAGAGAGACTCAAGCCATGATGACTACTGCTTTAGAAAAATCCTTCATCAGCCTGAAACGCCATATCGGCGAGTATCTTCCTCAACTTGAAAGCGCGATCGTTGCCATCAAACAACTTGAATCCACCGACCCAAACTCGGAAGAATTCAGCCAAGCCCTCGCAAACCTGCATGTTGCCGCCACCATCTTAGAACCCTACTCAGAAGGCATCGTAGAAGCAATTAACCAATTCACCGATGATCGCCCCGACTGATCAAATTTCAACGCGATCGCCAACAGGAAATCAATTTAGCGTACAGTGATCAAGGGTTCAGATCCCCCTCCCTTGTCCCTAGATTTCTATGTCGATCGATTCCCTACCCGAACAACTCCTAGACTGCGCCAAACGCTCCGGAGCCGAGTGCGCCGAAGTCTTTCAATCCCAATCTCTCTCTCGTCCCGTCTTTTTTGAAGCCAACCGCCTCAAACAACTCGAAAGCACCCAAGCCGAAGGAACCGCCCTGCGACTCTGGAAAGACGGACGACCCGGCTTAGCGGTCGCCTATGGAGCCGTCGAACCCCAAGCTCTCGTCGATCGCGCGATCGCCATCAGCCAACTCAACGACCCCGAAGAAGTCGAACTCGCTTCAGAATCACACTTGTCTTACCCGGATGTCGGTCAGTCCGTTCCAATTGAACAACTAGTTGAATGGGGCAACCTTGCGATCGCACAAATTCGCGATCGCTATCCCGACGTACTCTGTTCCAGCGGCTGGGACTGTGAAGCAGAAACCACACGCCTGATCAACTCCAACGGCTTAGACTGCGGCTACACCGACACCACCCTCAGCGGCTTTCTAGAAGTGGAATGGATCAGAGGCGACGACTTTCTCAATGTCTCAGACGGACAAACCGAACGCAATCACCTCGATCCCATCGCGATCGCGCAACAAATTTTACAACGCTTAGAGTGGGCGAAAGAAAACACCACCCCTCCAACTGGGCGTGTTCCGATTCTCTTTACCTCAAAAGCGATCGACATGCTTTGGGGCACAGTCCAAGCCGCCTTGAATGGAAAACAAGTGATCGAAGGCGCATCCCCTTGGAGCGATCGCATCGGTAGCCTCGTCACGTCAGAACACATCACCCTCTCTCAACAGCCGAAAGCAGGCCCATTTAGCTGTCCATTTGACGACGAAGGAACCCCGACGCGCTCGATTACTTTTATCGATCGCGGCGAATTGCAACTGTTTTATACCGACCTCACAACCGGAAAAAGCTTAGGCAGTGGAACTACTGGAAATGGCTTTCGCTCAGGATTAGGGAGCTATCCAACTCCCGGCTTATTTAACTTGCTCGTAGAACCAGGAAAAAAATCTTTAGACGAACTGATTGCTTCAATCGATCACGGCTTGATTCTCGATCAAATGCTGGGTGGAGGAGCCGGAATTTCGGGTGAATTCTCGGTCAACGTAGACTTAGGATATCGGATTGAAAATGGACAAATTGTTGGACGCGTCAAAGACACAATGGTTGCCGGAAGCGTCTATACAGCACTCAAGAACCTGGTTGAACTCGGCAACGATGCAGAATGGAATGGCTCGTGTCATACTCCATCTGCGATCGTTGAAGGACTTTCCTGCACAGGGCGCGCTTAACGACAAGCGCTTCCCGTATACGGATCAACCGGGATCGGAGACGCAATCGGGCTACCATAAATGACGCTACCGCAATTCTGGCGATAGTAATTATTTGGATACACCGGATTCAGAATCACCGTCCGAACTCTCGGAGCCACAATCACCGTCCGAGTTGGGAACCCTGGCGAATAATATTCAGGTTGTCCATAGTTGTAGTAAGAATTGTCGATCGTACTCCGAATTACAATTCCACTCCCCCCATAAGGATAGTAGCTGCGACGGACTCCTCGGGGATGTTGCCTAACCGAGGAAGGTCTCCCAATGGTCACTCCAAAACCAGAAGAGCGAATTCCAAAATCAGCACGTGCTGGTTCCGATATTGCCAGCAAAATTGCACCAGCAACCAATCCAGAAATCAGTCTAAACATGACATCACCAACCAAATGTAGAGTTTACTGAGGTCGATGCACCGAAGCTGAAACTTTTGCGATCGCATTTCCCGCGATCCAACCCGTCGTCCAAGCGCTCTGAAAATTAAAGCCACCTGTTACCCCATCAATATCCAATACTTCACCCGCAAAATAAAGCCCTGGGCAGCAACGACTCTCCATTGTTTTAAAGTTAATCTCTTTCAAATTCACTCCCCCGCAGGTCACAAATTCGTCCTTAAAGACCCCTTTGCCCGAAATTTGATAGCTACCCTGCATCAGTTCTTGAATCAATTGATTCAAAGTCTTATTCGAGAGTTCTGCCCATCGTCGCTCTTTCTGAATACCTACTGCCTCAGTCAGCCTTTCCCACAATCGCCGTGGCAACATGACCGGACAATTTGCCGCGATCGTTTTCTGGGGAATCTGATTTCTAACGGCTGTCAACTCTTGGCGTAACTGCTCTGGATTCTGCTTGGGTAACCAATTGATCGACAATCTTGCCTGATAGCGCGCATCATGCAGTTCCCGCGCTGCCCAAGCCGATAGTTTGAGCACGGCAGGTCCACTCACTCCCCAATGCGTGATCAGCAATGCTCCAGTCTGTTCAAACTTTGCTTCTCCAACCTGTAATCGCAACCGCACCGGGTCAACTGAAACACCCGCGAGATCCGTCAAGCGATCGTCTCGAATATTAAACGTGAACAGTGACGGAACTGGATCAATCACGGAATGTCCAAGCGATCGCGCAAACTGATATCCATTTGGATTACTTCCAGTGGCAATCAGCACCCGATCAGCCGTCAACACTTGCTCAGACCGTAGCGTAACGAGGAACTGATCTTCTACTTTAGCAACTGCCTTAACAGGAGACTGCGTATAGATTTTTACTCCCAAATCTGCGGCTTGATTCAACAAACAATCTGCGATCGTTCGAGCATCATCCGTAATCGGGAAAATCCGCCCATCTGCTTCTGTTTTGAGCTTCACATTGCGATCTGTAAACCATTCGATCGTATGTTTCGGCTGAAACTGCGAAAATGCACCTCGCAGCGCCTTACCGCCTCTTGGATAATGCTGTACAAGTAAAGCTGGCTCGAAGCAAGAATGCGTCACATTACAGCGACCACCTCCAGAGATGAGAACTTTTGACAAACAATTCTGCCCAGCTTCGAGCAAAGTCACCTCTGCTCCTGCCTGCGCTGCACAAATCGCCCCAAAAAATCCTGCTGCCCCACCGCCAATTACAACGACTTTCACAACTTTTACCCAATTAGAATCTTGATCTTAGCGAGATCTTTCGCGATTAAGATTTTAGAGGTAATTTGTTTATGATTTATGCAAACTCAACATCGCGAAAGCACGATCGCACGATTACGATCTCTAACGCATCTCCTAGATAATGCCCTACCAATTCCTGGAACGAAGTATCGCGTCGGCATCGATCCTTTGATTGGATTACTTCCAGGCGGAGGAGATGTCGCAATGTCACTCGTCTCAGTTTATATCGTTGTAGAAGCGGCGCGTTTGGGCATTCCCCGTGCTTCTCTTGCACGAATGATGTGGAATTTGATTTTAGATGCTCTTTTAGGCATCATTCCGATGGCAGGCGATTTTGTTGATCTTGCTTGGAAAGCGAATTCTAAAAATTTGGCTTTGATTGAAGCCCATTTAGCTCAATCCAGACAGCAAGAAAAAGCAGACTATCTATTTGTTGCTCTATTAGTTGTCGTCTTTTTATCGATCGTGCTTGCACTCAGCGGTTTAACAATCTTTCTGATCGGATCAATTTGGAATGCTATCTTCCGATAAAGGTGCAATAATGATGCGGCTGTTTTTAGATTGTCCCAATGCCACGCTCACCCAGACCTCTCACGCTTGATGCATTAGAACCCACTGAATTCAAGTTTGATCTTCCCGATCCAACGAATGATCACATTGAAGAACTTGAATTTCAGCAAAAAATTGATCAAGCCTGGCTCGTTTGCGATCGCTTCGATTTGCAAACTGATATTTGGCGTGGACGAATTCTCAGAGCCGTTCGCGAACACTACGTACAGCGAAGCTCATCTGAACAACAAAAACTTGGACGCAGCTTTTTAAACTGGTTAAGCGATCGCGAAATTAGTAAAACTCAAGCCTACAGGCTCATTGAGCTTGCAGATAGTGCAGATACTCTCTTAGAAGGCGGACATATTGAACCTGAAGACATCAATCACTTCAGCAAACAAGCCTTTGTAGAAACAGCGCAAGCAGAACCAGAAGTTCAGCAGCTTGTCAGCGATGCCGTCAAACGAGGAGATCGCATTACTCGTCGAGAAGTCCGACAACTCTCAGATGACTGGACAGCGATGAGTTCAGACTTATTACCTGAAGAGATTCGCGAAAAAGTTGTCGATCAAACTATCCCGACTCGGTATGTTGCACCTTTAGTGAAACATTTAGAAAAGCTTCCCGAAGCCCATCAATCATCAATCCGCCAAGCGATTGCGGAACAGCCAGATCTCGACACCTTAAAGCAAGCTACTGGAGAAGCCAGATCTTTGTCTCGCTATCTTGAAGCAGCCCCACAAGTTCAAGCATTAAACGACGAATCGATCGACATTGAAAATGCTTTAGATGAAGCAATGCGACTCGGTTGTTTGAATTCTGCCGCAGAACTCGTAAATCAAGCTGCACAATTAGAAACTGCGATCGTCAAACTCTACACAACCTGGAAACGAGTTAATTCCCTATCTGGGAAGCTCTACGAAGATACAGGCGCTAGCACCCCCCATCTAAGAGCAATGTTGAAATCTTTAGAGCGGCTCTCAAGTGATTCACTGGAGTTTTACTTCGGCGATCCAAGAGGCGATAATTTCTCTCATACAATTCGCGTAAAGCTAGAAGACGATCGCGAAACCAGTATCGACTAACAACTCCGCAACACACGAGCTATCCAAAAAATAATTTGAGTGCGACTTAACGATTTTTCGATCGCACTCAAATGAATGCATATTGAAGAAACAAGAATTTTTTTGAAGACTTAAGTCAAAAAGCTCTCTAAACAAAACGTTAGAGAGCTTTCTTTCTAATGATACCCTGGCGGTTAGCTATTTTGACAGGAGGCTACCCTCCAACTATCGTCGCCGCAAATGCGTTTCACCACTCAGTTCGGGATGGATGAGTGTGGGTCCACATCGCCATCACCACCAGGAAACTCGTTGAGTCTGGCTCAAATTCACCAGAACCCAGAAGGCTGCATAGTTTTTGATGTCAGTTTTGAATGTAGAAATCTCAAACACCAAGGCTTAGATTCAATCTGATTCAAGAGGTCAAGCCCTCGGTCTATTAGTACTCCTCGGCTGCATACATTACTGCACTTCCACCTAGAGCCTATCAACGCGTGTTCTCCGCGTGACCTTACTGGTTTAACACCATGAGAGTACTCATCTTGAGGTGGGCTTCCCACTTAGATGCTTTCAGCGGTTATCCACTCCGCACTTGGCTACCCAGCGTTTACCGTTGGCACGATAGCTGGTACACCAGCGGTGCGTTCTTCCCGGTCCTCTCGTACTAAGGAAGACTCCTCTCAATACTCTTGCGCCTGCACCGGATATGGACCGAACTGTCTCACGACGTTCTGAACCCAGCTCACGTACCGCTTTAATGGGCGAACAGCCCAACCCTTGGGACGTACTACCGCCCCAGGTTGCGATGAGCCGACATCGAGGTGCCAAACCTCCCCGTCGATGTGAACTCTTGGGGGAGATCAGCCTGTTATCCCTAGAGTAACTTTTATCCGTTTAGCGACGGCCTTTCCACGCAGCGCCGTCGGATCACTAAAGCCGACTTTCGTCCCTGCTCGACATGTTCGTCTCACAGTCAAGCTCTCTTGTGCTTTTACACTCTACGGCTGATTTCCAACCAGCCTGAGAGAACCTTTGCGCGCCTCCGTTACCATTTAGGAGGCGACCGCCCCAGTCAAACTGCCCACCTGAAACTGTTCCCTCCCCGGATTACGGGCGAAGGTTAGAATTCTAGCCTTAACAGAGTGGTATCTCACCGTTGGCTCCTCAATCCCCACAAGGGATTGAATCATAGCCTCCCACCTATCCTGCGCAGTTAAAGCCCGAACCCAATTCCAGGCTACAGTAAAGCTTCATAGGGTCTTTCTGTCCAGGTGCAGGTAGTCCGTATCTTCACAGACAATCCTATTTCGCCGAGCCTCTCTCCGAGACAGCGCCCAAATCGTTACGCCTTTCGTGCGGGTCGGAACTTACCCGACAAGGAATTTCGCTACCTTAGGACCGTTATAGTTACGGCCGCCGTTCACCGGGGCTTCAGTCGCTAGCTTCAGGACGAATCCCTGACCAACTTCTTTAACCTTCCGGCACTGGGCAGGCGTCAGCCCCCATACATCGTTTTGCAACTTAGCGGAGACCTGTGTTTTTGGTAAACAGTCGCTTGGGCCTCTTCACTGCGACCACCTCTCGGTGGCACCCCTTCTCCCGAAGTTACGGGGTCATTTTGCCGAGTTCCTTAGAGAGAGTTATCTCGCGCCCTTTAGTTTTCTCAACCATCCTACCTGTGTCGGTTTCGGGTACGGGTAATTTGAATTATCGTGATCCGGGATTTTCTTGGAAGCCTGACATCACACACTTCGAGTCCGTAGACTCTCGTACTCACACCTCAGCTCAAGTCGTTTCCGCCGACTCTCATCACCTCGAATGCTTGAACCCCTAACCAACATGGGGCTGTGTTAGCCTTCTCCGTCCCCCGTCACAATCCAAATTGAGTACTGGAATCTTCACCAGTTGTCCATCGACTACGTCTTTCGACCTCGCCTTAGGCCCCGACTCACCCTCCGCGGACGAGCCTTCCGGAGGAACCCTTAGGATTTCAGGGCATTGGATTCTCACCAATGTTTGCGCTACTCAAGCCGACATTCTCACTTCTGCTTCGTCCACACCTGCTTGCCGCTGATGCTTCTCACTACAACAGAACGCTCCCCTACCACTCACATAAATGCAAGTCCATAGCTTCGGTAAACACCTTAGCCCCGTTCATTTTCGGCGCAGGAACGCTTGACCAGTGAGCTATTACGCACTCTTTTAAGGATGGCTGCTTCTAGGCAAACCTCCTGGTTGTCTCTGCATTCCCACCTCCTTTATCACTGAGGTGTTATTTTGGGACCTTAGCTGATGGTCTGGGCTGTTTCCCTCTTGACGATGAAGCTTATCCCCCACCGTCTCACTGGCAATCTATTCATCTGGTATTCAGAGTTTGACTCGATTTGGTACCGGTCTCCCAGCCCGCACCGAATCAGTGCTTTACCCCCAGACTTAAACAATTACCGCTGCGCCTCAACACATTTCGGGGAGAACCAGCTAGCTCCCGGTTCGATTGGCATTTCACCCCTAACCACACCTCATCCGCTGATTTTTCAACATCAGTCGGTTCGGACCTCCACTTGGTGTTACCCAAGCTTCATCCTGGACATGGTTAGATCACCGGGGTTCGGGTCTATAAATACAGATATCGCGCCCTATTCAGACTCGGTTTCCCTTTGACTTCGGCATCTCCGCCTTAATCTACCTGTACCTATAAGTCGCCGGCTCATTCTTCAACAGGCACACGGTCAGACGTTCAATCGTCCTCCCATTGCTTGTAAGCAGATGGTTTCATGTTCTATTTCACTCCCCTCCCGGGGTTCTTTTCACCGTTCCCTCGCGGTACTAGTTCTCTATCGGTCACACAGGAGTATTTAGCCTTTCGAGGTGGTCCTCGATGATTCACACGGAATTTCACGTGCTCCATGCTACTCGGGATACAGCTAGCTCAGTTAAGTTTTCAACTACAGGACTTTCACCTTCTCTGGTGTAGCTTCTCACTACTTCGTTTAACCGCTCTGATACACGTTGCTGTCCCACAACCCCAGATGATAAATCACCTGGTTTAGGCTGTTTCCAGTTCGCTCGCCGCTACTACGGAAATCGCGTTTGCTTTCTCTTCCTCCAGCTACTAAGATGTTTCAATTCGCTGGGTTAGCTTGCTCTACCCTATGGATTCAGGTAGTCATGTTAAAGGTTGCCCTATTCGGAAATCTTCGGATCAATGCTTACTTCCAGCTCCCCGAAGCATATCGTCGGTCGTCACGTCCTTCATCGCCTCTGTGTGCCTAGGTATCCACCATCTGCCCTTTGTAGCTTGACCACTAATTATTTCAATCAGTTTTAGTCCTTTACATTGGTGTCTGTGTATCTCTACCTGACATCATTACTATGCAGTTTTCTTGGTTCTTGTACTGGACATAATCCAGCAGGCTCTCTACATCTCGCAGATGAGTTGCTGTCGCATATCCTCAATCGCTCAATTCAACAAAAAATTCAACAGAGTGATTCAATCAATCGGTTGGTGGAGGTTAGCGGACTCGAACCGCTGACATCCTGCTTGCAAAGCAGGCGCTCTACCAACTGAGCTAAACCCCCTTGTCTTAATGGAGTGGGCCATCCTGGACTCGAACCAGGGACCTCACCCTTATCAGGGGTGCGCTCTAACCACCTGAGCTAATAGCCCCCATCCCTGAACCGGGATAGTTTAGAAGCACATCGAAATTTATGGAAAGCTTCGAACGACCTAGTTGACCTTTCTCATCCTAGCTTTAGCTAAGTGAGAGGGTAGGTCTCCTTTTAAGGAGGTGATCCAGCCACACCTTCCGGTACGGCTACCTTGTTACGACTTCACCCCAGTCATCAGCCCCACCTTCGGCGTCCTCCTCTGCAAGCAGTTAGAGTAACGACTTCGGGCGTGACCAACTCCCATGGTGTGACGGGCGGTGTGTACAAGGCCCGGGAACGTATTCACCGCAGTATGCTGACCTGCGATTACTAGCGATTCCGCCTTCATGCAGGCGAGTTGCAGCCTGCAATCTGAACTGAGCGCCGGTTTATGAGATTGGCTCACCATCGCTGGCTGGCTGCTCTTTGTCCGACGCATTGTAGTACGTGTGTAGCCCAAGGCGTATGGGGCATGCTGACTTGACGTCATCCACACCTTCCTCCGGTTTGTCACCGGCAGTCTCTCTAGAGTGCCCAACTGAATGCTGGCAACTAAAAACGTGGGTTGCGCTCGTTGCGGGACTTAACCCAACATCTCACGACACGAGCTGACGACAGCCATGCACCACCTGTCTCTCGGCTCCCGAAGGCACCCCTAACTTTCATCAGGGTTCCGAGGATGTCAAGCCTTGGTAAGGTTCTTCGCGTTGCATCGAATTAAACCACATACTCCACCGCTTGTGCGGGCCCCCGTCAATTCCTTTGAGTTTCACACTTGCGTGCGTACTCCCCAGGCGGACAACTTAACGCGTTGGCTACGGCACGGCTCGGGTCGATACGAACCACGCCTAGTTGTCATCGTTTACGGCTAGGACTACAGGGGTATCTAATCCCTTTCGCTCCCCTAGCTTTCGTCCCTCAGTGTCAGTGCAGACCCAGTAACACGCTTTCGCCGCTGGTGTTCTTCCCAATATCTACGCATTTCACCGCTACACTGGGAATTCCTGTTACCCCTATCGCACTCTAGTTCATCAGTTTCCACTGCCCTTATGCGGTTAAGCCGCACGCTTTGACAGCAGACTTGATAAACCACCTACGGACGCTTTACGCCCAATAATTCCGGATAACGCTTGCATCCTCCGTATTACCGCGGCTGCTGGCACGGAGTTAGCCGATGCTGATTCATCAGGTACCGTCATCGATTCTTCCCTGATAAAAGAGGTTTACAACCCAAAAGCCGTCCTCCCTCACGCGGTATTGCTCCGTCAGGCTTTCGCCCATTGCGGAAAATTCCCCACTGCTGCCTCCCGTAGGAGTCTGGACCGTGTCTCAGTTCCAGTGTGCCTGGTCATCCTCTCAGACCAAGTACAGATCGTCGCCTTGGTGTGCCGTTACCACTCCAACTAGCTAATCTGACGCGAGCCAATCTCTAGACAATAAATCTTTCACCCTAAGGCACATTCGGTATTAGCAGTCGTTTCCAACTGTTGTCCCCAATCTAAAGGCATGTTCTCACGCGTTACTCACCCGTCCGCCACTATCTCCGAAGAGACCGTTCGACTTGCATGTGTTAAGCATACCGCCAGCGTTCATCCTGAGCCAGGATCAAACTCTCCATAGTAAATAGAGTAAGCTTGTAGCTCAATCGCGAATATTTATCCGGTTATCCTTCCGGTCTCTAACAAAAGAGACATTTTTCTGACGAAGGCTTTCCTTTCTCTGGCTTCTAAACTATTCTGTTTTATAGGTTCAGTTCTGCGGTTCGGAGCCTCGCTTCAGCGCGCTTCCCTCACCGCTTTATTAATGTATCAAGCCTAATTGGGTTTGTCAACAAAGTCTTGCAAGTTTTTTGAGAGATTGGGAAAAATAGGGGATTAGCCTTAATTTGATAGACTTTCTAGAATTTTTGAGTAAAGGGTTTGGGTGAAAATTCGAGCAGTTTGTTTGTCGTTCTCTTGGCGATAGTCGTTTATGTAGAGAGGCGGATTGATTCGGATCGAAGCTTTTGCACCTGCTGAGGCGGTTGGGGAATAAAAAAGAGCGATCGGTAAAATTGGTACCTTTATTTCTCCGCTTGCCTCTGCTTGAAGGACTAATCGCGCTAATCCAGTCTTAAACTCGCGCAGGGGCTGGTCTCGCACAATTCCGCCTTCTGGGAAAATGACAAGTTTGTGTTTGGCTTGAAGAAGTTCGATCGCACATCGCAAACTGGAAACGCTAGGACGAGCAAGATTGACTGGGAAAGCTCCGAGGCGTTCGATCGCCCAGCCTTGGATTCCTGTAAATTGATTCGCGTTTGTCATGAATCGCAGGGGTTCTTGACTCAAGAGCGATAGAACTAAAGGATCCCATCGGCTGAAATGCTTAGAGGCAAGAATACAAGGTCCTTGCTGAGGAAGATTCTCTCGCCCTTGAATTTCGATCGAACTAAAGTACAGTCTGAGAAAAGTCCGATGAATTGGGAAGAGTGACCAGTAAAGCCAGGGTTTGACAGTAGCGGTGGTGGACACAATTTATCGATTTAGGGTGCGAACAGTGAGCAATTGGGGGGGCGTTGCATCGGGAGGATAGAGAAAATCGACTTCGACAGAGCGACGTTCCCCAGGCGAGAGCGTCAAAGTCAGAAGCGGATCACCTTTTTGACCTCGGCGTTGAACGAGATGGATAAATCGGGTTTGAGGGGTTGAGCGATCGTCTAAATAACGCAGCCGAATTGTACCGCGAAAGAAAATTTGAGGCGCAGGAGCCGTGAGGAAGACAACTTCATTCCTACTTCTATCTTGTTTGAGCGGAGTTTCGATCGAGACTTGAATCGTTTGAGCTTGACGCGTAGAATTTCGCAGGGGAAGGGTCAAACTGTAATGAATTCCGTAATTTCCATTTGCAAGGTAGGCAGTATCGGGATAGCGCACCAGCATCGGAGCACTTTGAATCTGACCTGTTCCAAATGTGCCTCGTTCCAGCGTACTTAAACCATAAGAAAAGGCGCGACCGGGTTTGGGGATATTGAGAGAGTTCGAACGAGAATCATCTGTTATGTTGGTGCGCCATTCTGAACCTTTGGCAACACCAGCGACCCGACCATAGGTAATGTTAGTTGTTTTGGCGTTAGGAGGAGTGGGAGGAATATCTCTAGGTCCTGCAACTCCAGCATTCACTAGAAGATTTAGCCATTCTTCAATCGTCGGAACTCGCTCAGTTCGATTGGCGTTTAATGGCGCGAACATTGCTAGGGTGGCAACATAGACTGGTGCATTACTATTGAGACGCATTAACGTAGAGCGTCCGTTTGAAGTTGGAGTGACTGTACCTGCTGGAATTGGGAGATTCATCAGCATTTGTGCCTGTTTCGGCGGGATCATCATTCCCGTTGGAATACTGCCATTCCTGCGCCCACGAAGAATATCATTTACAACTCGGCTGCCCGGCCCGGCAAAGACTGTGCCTAGCGGATCTTCAACAGAGGCAGGGAGATCAACAAACAGAGCATCGGGGCGAGTGAGATAGCTGGCAGCTTGAGAGATATCAATTTGAACTGGGCGATCGTTGGGATTGTAGACCACGATGCCTTGGAAGAGCGATCGTGTTTGACTGGGATTGCTGGCTCTAGAAATATGATGGGCGAAGATATCAAATCTGCCGTTGAATGCGTAATTTAGATGAGCCGAGGGAACCCGCATTCCTGCAGATGGAAAAGTTGAAAGGAGAATCCCTTCTGTGAGAACAACTTCAGGACTATTGCTATTGAAAACCGGAACATCATCAAGTTTGCCAGGCAGGGGACGAATCTCTTGAGATTCAATGAATTCTTGATTGGGAATTCCCTCCTGAAATGGGAGAATTTCTTGGTTAGTCGGTTGTGGGGCAATCATCGGGGCGGGAGTGGGAACCCGTGGAGGAAGTTGGGCGAAGGAGGAGAAAAGCAGGCTCGAAAACATGGACTTGCTACCGACGAACTTAGAAACGTCAAAAATGCTACCCCTATATAGCCCCATTTCCGACAATCTTTGCCTTAATAAAGCATAGAAATTATCGCAGCCTTACAAAAGAACCTCCCAAAAGTATGGTGAAGCTTACCTCTAAAACGCGATCGCAGTCACAATCACAATCTCTAAAACTGTCATTAGGATTTTTTGTATTCGTGACTAGCGCTGATTTTGTCAGTACAGAAGTTTTTGCCCAACCGATCTTGCCGTTCAGTGCAGCCAAGAGTTTGGCACTTCCAAAAAACAGCGATTATTGTGAAGGGCGGCTCAAAGATGGTTGGCTCCAGGGCACGCATGTTTGCCAATTTCCCAGCGGAAATCGATTTCAGGGAAATTTTCAGCGGCACGATCGAGAGGGACAGGGGGTGTTTACCTATGCAGATGGCACGCGCTGTGAGGGAAATTTTCAGAACAATCTGCTGAATGGTCGTGGGATGTGCCAATTTGCGAGCGGAAATCGCTATGAAGGCGAGTTTCGACAGAACATTCGAGAGGGACAGGGGGTGTTTACCTATGCAGATGGCACGCGCTGTGAGGGAAATTTTCGCTCGAATTCGCTGAATGGGTTTGGACGGTGTACGTTCTCCAGTGGAAATCGCTACGAAGGAGCATTTCGTGACAATGTGCGGCAAGGGCGTGGCGTTTTTATTTATGCAAATGGCACACGCTGCGAGGGGGAATTTCGGCAGAATGCGATGACTGGATTTGGAGTCTGTTTGTACCCAAATGGCGATCGCTATGAAGGCGAGTTTCAGAATAATCAGCGCAATGGACGTGGGGTTTATATTTTCTCAACTGGAGCGCGATCGCAAGGAGTTTGGCGAAATGGAAATTTACCACAGGTCCGACCACCTCAGCCTAGACCACAACCCCGACCCCAAGCACGACCAAACCGCCGCCCAACTCGATAAATATTGATTTTGCGGCGATCAATGTTCCAACATTTGGCGAAAGTAAGCGAAAATTTGAGAGGTTTTCACTTGAGGCAATCCCAATGGCATATCGCTTACTATTTGTGTGCTTAGGCAATATTTGTCGATCGCCCTCTGCCGAAAACATCATGAATCATCTGATCCGCCAAGCTGGATTAGAGTGTGAAATTACCTGTGATTCGGCAGGAACATCGAGTTATCACATTGGCAGCCCACCTGATCGCAGAATGAATGCTGCGGCGAAACTCAGAGGCATCGAACTTGTTGGACGTGCAAGACAATTTGAACGCGCGGATTTTGAAGAATTCAATTTGATTCTGGCAATGGACATCGATAATTTTGAAGCGATTCGGTCGATCGATCCTGCTGGAACCTATCAAGACAAAGTTCGCTTGATGTGCGACTTCTGTACCGAGCATTCCTTAAGAGAAGTCCCTGATCCTTATTATGGTGGGACGGAAGGATTTAACTTTGTGATTGACCTGCTTTTAGATGCGTGTCAGGGATTGTTAGATTTTGTGATTCAAGAACAGAACTTAACACCTACGTCTGCACGGTAGATGAAGCGATCGTGATAGACTGAGAGCATTCAACACAATTCCGACCGAAATACCGGGAATAAATGCTTACGGCAGCTTGATTTGATTCAAGTGCCGAATTATTGTCTTTAGCCGATCCACCAATTGCAATGGTCATTTCTTCTACACCTCCCTCCGTCCGCAAACCCTCCAAAGTTGAAGGCATCAAAGAGCGTAGTAACTTCTTACGCGAACCCGTCGCTTCAGAATTGTTGCTGGACACGAACGCTTTTTCCGAAGACGGCATTCAACTGCTGAAATTTCACGGGTCTTATCAGCAAGATAATCGTGATAATCGCGTCAGAGGACAAGAAAAAGATTACTCGATGATGCTGAGAACTCGCTCTCCTGGCGGGTTTGTTCCCCCTGAGTTGTATTTGACCATCGATCGGTTATCAGATGAATATGGCAATCACACGATTCGGGTCACGACTCGCCAAGCGTTTCAACTACACGGCGTTTTGAAGAAGAATCTGAAAGCGACGATTAGCGCGATCGTCAAAAGTATGGGATCAACGCTGAGTGCTTGTGGTGACGTGAATCGAAACGTCATGTCTCCGCCTGCACCGTTTAAAAATCGCCCAGAGTATGAATATGCTCGGACGTATGCGAATCATATTGCTGATTTGCTCACGCCGCAATCCGGGGCATATTACGAAGTTTGGTTAGATGGGGAGAAAGCGATTACGGGTGAAGAAGATCCGGAAGTCGTCGCAGCCCGGAAGCGAAATATTAACGGCTCCAATATTGAAGATTCGCCTGAGCCGATTTATGGAACGTACTATCTGCCTCGGAAGTTCAAAATTGCAGTGACAGTTCCCGGTGACAATTCTGTTGATTTGTTCTCGCAGGACATTTCTTTAGTTGTTTTGACGAATGATCAAGGTGAGTTAGAAGGCTTTAATGTCTATGCGGGAGGCGGGCTTGGGCGGACTCATGGCAAAGAAGAAACTTTTCCTCGCATCGCTGATCCCATTGGATATGTTGCCAAAGCAGATGTTTACGATTTGGTAAAAGCGATCGTTGCGACTCAGCGGGATTATGGCGATCGCTCTGATCGGCGTCATTCTCGGATGAAATACCTCGTTGAAGAATGGGGCGTTGAGAAATTCCGTTCTAAAGTTGAAGAATACTTTGGTAAAGCGATCGAGCCGTTCAAGCCTTTACCTGAATTCAAGTTTCTCAACTATCTGGGCTGGAATGAGCAAGGCGATGGAAAACTGTTCTATGGCATCTCGATTCAGAATGGTCGGATCAAAGATGAAAACGGTTTCCGGCTGAAAGCAGCGCTCAAAAAGATTGTGACAAAGTTCAATCTGCCGATGTTACTGACACCGAGCCAGAATGTTCTTTTATATAACATTGAAAAGAGCGATCGCCAAAGAATCAATCGCATTCTGCGCGAACATGGGATCGAACGTCCTGATCAGATTGATCCTTTAGTTCGTGATTCTATGGCATGTCCTGCATTACCGACGTGTGGACTGGCAACCACGGAAGCTGAACGAGCGAGTTTACCAATTTTGACTCGAATTCGGTTATTGCTCGAAAAAGTAGGCTTACCGAATGAGTCATTTATCTTCCGCATGACAGGCTGCCCGAATGGCTGTGCGCGTCCGTATCTCGCAGAATTTGCACTGGTGGGAACGGGTCCAAATATGTACCAAGTTTGGCTAGGTGCGGCTCCCAATCAAACGAGATTGGCAAAGGTCTTCATCGAGAAGATGAATTTGGATGATTTAGAAGCGGTATTCGAGCCTGTGTTTACGTACTTTAAGAAAGAGCGGCAGGCAGGGGAAAGCTTTGGAGATTTCTGCGATCGTGTTGGTCTAGATGCGATTCATCAATTCACCGGAGTATAGCTTCAACGAGTGACTTCAACTCGGAAGACAAAAGGGGCGTTCATTACGCCCTTTTTTACTGACCTGAATCTAGGGCAATTCTAAACTCCGCCAAATATACCAACTCGCGATCGTACAATACGGGTTCCAAGCCTGTCCGACTTGCAAAACTGTCTTTTTATCTGGTAATTCTTCTAGCTGATAAATCCGCCGAATTCCCGCTCGAATCCCCAGATCATCAACAGGCAAGACATTCCAGCGATGCAGTCGAAAAATCAGAAGCATCTGAACAGTCCAACGTCCAATCCCTTTGACTTTAATCAGTGTTTGGATAATCGCTTCGTCTTCTAATTCTTCTAATTCTTCTAGCGTTGGCAATCCGGTTTGAATATTTTGTGCCAGATCCTTGAGATAAACAATTTTTTGGCGTGAAAATCCAACTCCTCGTAGCGTTTCATCTGGCGTTTCTAGAATTGCTTCTGCTGTAATGGCGCGATCGCGGTAAAGCTCAAGAAACCGATGATAAATTGCCGTTGCAGCTTTTGTTGATAGCTGTTGATAAACAATTGATCGCGCAAGTGAGTGCAACAAATCTCCTGATTGCTGAGTCAGTTTGCACTCTCCCACTTGATCAATGACTGTTCCCAGTCTCGGATCAGCAAGCTTTAAAGTTTGAATTGCGATCGCATAATCATTCATGCACGACAATGGCAGACTTAATCGCTCTGGAAACGGCTTTTCCATCTTTATCTACTTTGCCATAGAACGTTTGATCTTTGTAGATCAGCGATGACGATGAACCCCCATCTAAGTTCAAGGCTTGTTCAACACCCAACCGTTGCAAAAATCCAGTCATTGCTTGCACAGACATCCCGGAATTTTGCGGTGCATCTGGCTTTTGGGCTGCCATGACTAAAATGACTGAACCATCTTTTAAGATCCCGATCGCACTTCTCGCATTGCGCTGCGTGACCCCAATCGAATCTCTTCCGACCATCTCATCGACAAAGCCCTCTTGTTTCGCGGTCAATCTGGGTAACAGTTGAGGACCAGCGCCAATGGCATCGATCAACTGACACCCCGACGGTGCGACTGCCGAACGAGCCGCGATCGCATATTGAATCTTCTCGCCGCATTTGTACTGTCGAAACTCCGATCGCTCTAGGATTTGAGGCAAGTACGGCTGGAGATCGGGATTCTTCATTAAGCGATCATTGGTGTTGGGAGCTGAAACAACTTTGCCGTTTTTCGTAATATAGGAAGTCGTTTTTTCATTTTTCGGGTCAAAGAACCCACCGTTTAGGGCTGCGATCGCATTCATCGATTTGCCAAATTGCTCGATCGGTTCCAACTTTGGAGAAAGCGCGATCGACACTTTAAATTGACTTTGAGGTGCGATCGTCACCGTATGAATTTCGCTATTAGGCAAAGAATAAACTTGATATCTAGGTACACCCTGAGTAACCCTTGCCGATGGAGATGCAAAGACGGTTGGTTGTTGGGTGGGAGCCACTTGAGAAGAAACAGAAACCTGAGAAGAAACGAGAGAGTGAACAAACCATAATCCTAAGCTACCGCAGCCAAATATTGCCAGACTTGCAAGCCACAGCCTTTTCACGATCGAACTCCTGATGATGTTGATGACCGAATAACACAAGCAATCTCTCTATTAGAACGCGAATTGGCAAAGACGAGCGAGAAACAGGTCATGACTCGCTCAAGATAGTACAAACATCCAAGAAACTACGGAAATGAATTGCGCCAAGTTTAACGAAGTTCAATCTTTGGATAGAGTTAGTCCGAGATTTTACGGCTCTAAAGCTATGACTGTAGGTAGACCGCTTTGCATATGCTCTCGATCTAGAATTATTTCACTATAAGTAAATCTGCAATTGAACTGAAAAGTTTATACGTCTGTAGGAGCAGCCAAAATGGAGAAGATTCGAGTTGTATTGATTGAAGATCATGATTTGACTCGCTTTGGGATTCGAGCACTTTTGAGAGAGCAAGGTATTGAACTTGTTGGCGAAGCGCGGGATGCTCGATCAGGGTTGAATCTGATTCGCTCAACTCAACCGGACGTTGCGATCGTCGATATTGGTTTGCCGGATATGACCGGGATCGAACTGACGCAGCAATTTAGAACCGATGGAGAAGCTCCAAACACCAAAATCTTGATCATGACGATGCACGATGATGAAGAGATGGTACTCGCTGCATTTGCGGCAGGCGCAGATTCTTATTGCATGAAAGATATTACAGGCTCACGGTTATCTGAAGCGATTCACACAACTGCCTCTGGAAACGCCTGGATCGATCCCGCGATCGCGCGAATTGTCCTAGGTCAAGTCAAGCTGGCTCGACCGACTGAAGCGACCACGACAGTTACCATTAACAAGCTTTCTTTTGAAGATAGCGGCATGATTTCTGAATATCCGCTAACGACTCGGGAGCTAGATGTACTGGAACTGATCGTAGATGGGCGAAGTAACGCTGAGATTGCAGAGAAGCTTTACATCACAATTGGAACGGTCAAAACTCACGTTCGCAACATTCTCAATAAACTCTGTGTGAATGATCGGACTCAGATTGCAGTTCGCGCACTGCGAGCAGGATTAGTGAAATAAAGCCTCAGAACTCCAAGCTTTTGCTAAGCTCGGAGTTCTCGTCATTAGGGAGCATCTCGATCGACAACTTCATCTTTGAGCGAAACGGCATGACTCGAAGGCGTAATCGGTCTACCTCGATACTTAGAATATACTTGCGTAAACTCAGCTCCAAACAGCAAAATCTGTGCTGAATAAAATACCCAAATCAATATCACAACCAGCGATCCAGCCGCTCCATAGGTCGAGCTAACACCGCTATTACCCAGGTAAAGACCGAGTAAGAACTTACCTAGATTGAACAATAAAGCTGTCACTGCCGCACCAACCCAAAGGTTCTTCCAAGGCACATGCACATCGGGCAAGAATCGATAGATTGAAGCAAAGAGCAGTGTAATAATCCCAAACGAAATCACAAAATTGAGGATTTGCCCAATCGCGATCGACCCCGGTAGGAATGCTCCAAAGTACGCGCTAATCCCGGCTAGAATTGCAGACAAGACTAACGAAACCAGCAATAAAAATCCAATCACCAAGACCATTGCAAACGAGAGAAACCGCGCTTGTAGAAAGCTTTTTACTGCCCGCCCTGGCTTCGGTTTTACTTCCCAAATTGTATTGAGTGCCGTTTGCAACTGTCCGAACACTCCAGAGGCTCCAAAAATTAGAACTACAATCCCGATAAAGGTTGCAACTCCTCCTCCTGCTCCAGGCTTACTGGCATTTTCGATCATCGATTGAATGAACTCTGCGCCATCTCTGCCCACTAAACCTTGAATCTGCCCAACAATTTCGCCTTGGGCTGCCTCTTGTCCATAAATTGCACCTGCAATTGCGATCGCAATGATCAACAGAGGCGCGATCGAAAACATCGTATAGTAAGCCAACGCCGCCGCTAACAAAGGAACATTATCTTCATTCCACTCTGTCACCGTATCTCGCAGCAAGCGCACAATCGTTTTGAATCGCATAGGAATAGACGTTTAGATATATCTATGTGTCAACTTATAGTAAGACAAAGATTCATTTCATCGCCCACAAGTACGAGTTTTGCGCAAATCCACCTTGAGACTGAGGAAGTTCTGTCAGCGCTCCTAACCTCAGAAAGGTACGACTGAATCTCCAGCCTGTTAAGTTAATCACATGGTTTTCAAAGAGTTAAATTACACGGAAGATAACTATGAATATTCTAGCTTGGATCATTTTGGGACTGTTGGCAGGTGCAATTGCAAAAGCAATTTATCCCGGTCGTCAAGGCGGTGGAATTCTGGGAACTTTGATTCTCGGTATCGTTGGTGCCTTTATTGGTGGAACGATCGCAACGCTGCTTGAAACTGGAACATTTGCTTTCGCTGCAACTAGCTTGAGCTTGACGGGCGTTTTCTTGGCAGTTTTGGGTGCAATTATTGCGCTCTTTATCTACTACAAGTTCGCAGGTCGCGCTTACTAAATCTCACTGACTAAATCTAAGGAGAAATCTGCTACCAAATATAAGGAGAAATTTGCTATGAGTCAGGATAGAACGATCTCAACCGATAGCCACGATCGCGCTCAAAGCGATGCCTATGATCCGCATATTATTCCAGCTGAAACGGCTGCTCGCAAGGAGCGCGAAGGTTCTCAGTTCAAGACCGTTCCAACCGAAGAACGTGAAGCTTCTGCTTCAACAGATGATCAAACAGATTCAAAAAGCATTGAAACAACAGGAGGCTATACTGTTGATCAAGAAGGCTTACTGAACAACTATGCGATCGAACCTGAGATGTACTATGAAGTTCCTGGTGATGCCCGTCAGGCTGAAGAGGAGCAACATCAGCAGCGAGTCGAAGAATATCGCGAAATCAATCAGGATGAAGAAGGTAAGCTGACGATGGAACACGATCAGCGTGGGCGAGGAACAGGGGCGATTTAGTCCAACAAACTCCCTCTATAATTCCTAGCGATCGCGCTCCTGTTTGAGTCGTCACTGCTAGAAAGGGTGGAGGGTAGGGAATTAGAGCATCACTCTAGATTCCCTACTCTCCACGCCTTACTTCACAACTGATTTGAAGCTGCTGAAGGCGTAATGATTACGCCTTTTTTCATAGCTCTTTTTTCAATTGAAAGAAGCTATATCCAGAAGGATAATCATCAACTTGAGCAAACATTTCATAGCCAAGCTTTTCATAAAACTCCTTGGCTTGAAAACTAAACGTATCGAGTAGCGCTTCGGTGCAGCCTCTGCGTCTCGCTTCCTGCTCTGCTAAATGCATCAATTGGCTTGCAAACCCTTGTCTCCGAATTGATTCTTCAACCCATAGCGCCTCAATCAATAGCCAATTCCAGCGAGTTAAACTCACTAAGCCTGCTTTGACTTTATCGCGATCGTCTAACAAGAAAATTTCAATTGGCAATCCTCGTAATGCACTTTGATCAAAGTAGCCATTCGCTGATGTCGTTTCAGGATTATATTGCCGCAACTTAGATCGCACATAGTTACGGTAGGAAGGATGCTCCTGAGTAAACAGTGCAAAATGATACGTGTCATTTCGCTCGATTAAAAGCGCTGGAATCTTCTTTCGCAGCGCAGCATCAAACGCTTGCACATGAGCTTCAATCCCCGTAATTGCCGTTCCCACAACAACTGCATATGCACCTAAATCGATCGCTTGTCTTGCAAGTTCCGGCGAATTGACTTTGCCCTCACAAATAACAGGTACATTTGATTTCTCGAGAATCTCAGCTAACAGATCAAAAGCTGGCGGTGAACAGCCTTCTGTCGCTGGCGTAAATCCGTACATGGTCGTGGCAATCATGTCTGCCCCAGCTTGAATCGCTGCGATCGCAGATTCCAAGCTATCAATATCCGCGACCACAAGCTTACCGAGTTCCTGATGAATCCTCTGGATCAAGATTTCAATGGGTTCAGGTCGATCGCGCAAGGTCGCATCGATCGCAATAAAATCGGCTCCAGCTTCTGCTAGTGCTTGAGCCTGTTCAAACCTAGGCGTGATATAAACTTCATATCCTGGAATCTTCTGCTTCCAGAGACCCAAGATTGGAGCCGAAATCCGCTGCCGGACAGCAGTAACTCGTTCTGGCGTATCAATCCGAACGGCAACTGCATTTTGGGCAACCACAGATTCTGCGATCGCAGCAATGATCGTCGGGTGATTTAAGGGTGAATCTGCGGGTGCTTGGCAAGATACGATTAGCCCAGATTCAAGGGGTTTTAGAAGTTGGGCGATATCGCGAGGCATAAATTGAATGACCACCTGTGAAGACATTACATCAATGTGAAGACATTACATCAAGACGTGGATATGGTTTTGTGATTACCCTGATTACAAACTACCTTGCATTGTGGAGGTATAATCGAAAACCGTCAACAAAGATAGACACTAGCGTATTAAACACTAAATTCATCTATCTTTGTGATGAAATCTGCGGTTTTTAATCGTCTATCCATTAAAATCGGCAAGCAGAATTCTAATTTGCGACTCCGGCTTACAGCTTGACTGAGAATTAAAATGCATCAGGCATCCAGGGAAGCGGACTCGAAAAGAGAGAGGTTGCAGTCTCGATCGCAGTTGCAGTTCCGTTCAGTTGGTATGAGCAAGCGAGTTGCTCTGCGGTTAACAATCCTGTATACAGGGGAGAAAGTGCATTAATGCTGAGCTGTAGCTCACCTTTGCCCCCTGGGGTCAAGGTTCCTTTCCCTTTGGCAATACTCAGCGTAAATAAGCCATGATTGCTTGAAAATAGGGAATCGTGAACATTGAGATGGAGTTCAGTTTCGATTGAATTCGGATAGCTCCGCTGTTCTAGTGCTTGTTTAAGGTGCACAATCCGTAGCATCCACCGACTCAAGGATTTGATTTTAGCAGTTTGATCCGGCAGACATAAACTAAGAACATCAATGGGTGAGCTTTTCCATTCAATGCGATCGATTTGCGATCGATGATGTGATAAAAACGCCCAGAACTGCCGCATCGCAGCAGGTGACAGTAAAACCCAATCTTTGACAATCAACCGTCCTTGGTTTTGCTGAAAGGTAATATAGCCTTCTTCTCCAATTTGATAAGCATACGTTGGAGATTTTGCATCAAAGCTATAGAGATTCGACCAAATGACAGAATTGCGATCGAGAAACCCTTGATTTCGTTGGGCTTGCTGATTGTATAGTGTAGCAAACAGAGGAGAATCTAAACTTAACGATCGGACTGGCAATTCTTGCGAGTGAAGTTGAATGCTCGCCGTATCCACTTCCCAAATGCAAAAAGCTCCAGCTTGCTCATATCCGACTTTTCGATACAAAGGTTGAGCCGCAGAAAATAAGACAGAGAGAGGCACTTCTCGATCATGCAGTTCTTGCAACGTCGATTTTAATAGCGCGATCGCGCTGCCTTGTCCTCGCCATTCTGGAGCAATGCCCACGGCTGCGACTCCAACCATCGGCAAGTTCACTCGGTTGTACCATTGCCCTAAATTGAGCAATCCCAATCCTCCGATCACTTCTTGGTCTGCCCATAAAAGCCGAGTATTCTCTACTCCAATTCGACTGAGATAAGTAGGCTCATCTGAAAGTGGCGCATCAAAGCACTGCGACAAAATTCTGCCAAACCGTTTGAGATCGCTGAAATCTTCAGCAGGATGAAAAGTGAATTGCATTCGCTCAACCAAACAGGATGCAACCTTACTTTACCAATTTCAAGTTTCAGGGAAAATCAAACGACTCTTGGCTTCAAGAAAAAACACACTCAAGCGATACTGCCCCGCTTTCGAGTTTCTTTGTAGGACGTGCCGACATTGCGCAATCCAGCTTTGATCATCTGCTGTTCGAGAAGTGCAAAGAATCGAGCGCGATCGCCGCCGCGTACAACAGCTTGATTATGCGCCTCTGCCAGCGCCACGGGATATCCATATCCTTTCTGTACCTGACCCAATACTAAACTCAATGCAGATTGCAACATATCCTCATCGGCTGCAACCCAAGCCGGAACTTCCACCCGCGCAATTTCACTACCAACATTCACATAGCAGAAATGAATCGCATGATCGCCATAAAATTCCTGAATTCGAGCCGAACTCTTCCATAAGGGACTACGTTGTCCCGGTTCTAGCCTAATTGCCCACAAAGCTGCATCTTTAAGTGGATCGAGGACTTGGCAAGGCGCACGATCGACGACTTCACTACAATGCGTCATACAGTCCGGTGCGAGGTAAGGACAGCTTTGCAGCCTTAAGAAATTCAAAGCTTCTCCGCTGCGAGAAGCACTGATATAACCAACTAGCGGCACGGAAATCGCTCTTAATTGATCCCATGCGGCTAGGATGGGAGCCAGAATACGATCGCGTGCTTCAGCAGGTAACTGTTCCAAAAACCAGTAAATCAAAGAACCATCTGTAAGCGCGAGTGTTGGAGCTTCCATTTCATCAGTTAGAGCTTGTGCTAACTCTGCTAGAATTTGCGCTTCTAAAGCAGTTCTTTGATAGCCCATCCACTCCTCGGTGCGAATTCCCCATTGCCTAGAAACATAGAGATCTTCAGGGCGATAAAAGACTTCTGGCAAGCTATCGAGTAAAGGTAACTTGCTTTGCCCATAGTGCAAAATGATCCGTCCCACATTGATCAAATAGCAATAAGCAATTTCATGATGACTGGGTGCGATTTGAGAACCATCGGTGGCAATCACCGTATGAGCAGCCGGAGGTGCAGCAATCTCAATGCGAGTGTCGAGGGATTCGAGTGGCATCGCTGCGGTGAAATTTAAGCGATCGCGCCATAGTTCTTGCATTTGCACGAGATCTGCTTGTCGCTCATTTGCTTGCGCCATTAGCAATTGTGCTCGATCGAGGCGTTGTCGAGTTGCCGTTGCTTCGAGGGTCAACTGTTGGCTAATGCCTTGCATTTGTTGAGCGAGTTTTGTCAGATCTAACATCTCAAAAAACAGATCACTTGCACTAGAAGCATAGCGTTTTTTTGAGATGCTGCATCCTACTGATTCAGACCAGCGATCGCTTCTAGAATAGAAACCAAGAACAGTTTGACTCAATTCATAGGAAGATCGCCGATGTACGGAGCCGATCCGAAAGACAAGCACCCGATGAAGGGATTTCCCCAAATCTGCTTCATTCAAAATACCGTTCAGAATCCCAATATCATCATTGGCGATTACACCTACTACGATGATCCAGAAGACTCTGAAAACTTTGAGCGCAATGTTCTCTACCACTTTGACTTTATTGGCGATCGCTTAATCATCGGTAAGTTCTGCGCCATTGCAACAGGAGTCAAGTTCATCATGAATGGCGCAAATCATAAGCTCTCTGGCTTCTCAACTTATCCGTTTAACATCTTTGGCAATGGATGGGAGACAGTCACACCAGTTCCTCAAGAGCTTCCATATAAAGGCGATACGGTGATTGGCAATGATGTTTGGTTGGGTTATGAAGCGATAATTATGCCGGGAGTTCAGATTGGAGACGGCGCGATCGTGGCTGCGAAATCGGTCGTCACGAAAGACGTTCCTGCTTATACGATCGTTGGAGGCAATCCCGCAAAACCAATTCGACAGCGATTCTCAGATGAAGTCGTGCAAGAGCTATTGTCGATCGCTTGGTGGAATTGGGATATCCAAAAAATTACCCGCAATCTAGACAAAATCGTTTCAGCCGATTTAGATGCCTTGAGAGCTTGTGAATAAGCTAACATCGGAATTGAGTTTTTCAGGACTAGCCCATGTCGATTATTGTTTCGCCAGCAGATCTTGAGTTTTTCCGCGAACAGCTTTCAGATCACCCGACTGCTTTAGCAGCTTTAGACGTGATTGAAGATTGCGACGGAGATCTTGAAGATGCAGCAATTGCTCTGGCGATCAAATCAGGACAGCTTCCTGAAGAAAATGAGCGCTGGATCGATGGATTGGCAAAGCGCTGGCGGCATATTCTCTGTGAGGCAGATATTAAAGAAAAGTTAGAAGATGGTTTGTCCGGCGAGTTGGTGGATACAATCGTGTCTCAAACTCAGCTACCCATGCGGCTTGCGGTTCCAGTTGCAATTTACGTCCTGAAAACAGGGGTTCAACCGTTTTGCCAGCCGATGGGAGAGAAGATTCTTTAAAACTCAGCTTCGTCAGTCAAGGTTTCGATGAGCAAATCTACCTGACGCTGACGCTCTGCCAGAAATGTTTCACACTGCCGCAAATACTCTACAGCCGTCGAAAACTCTTCAAACACAGCCGCTAATTCCAATTCGCCGGATTCAATTCGCGTCAAAATCTCCTCAACTCGTGCCACGGTCTGCTCATAGTTCCAAGTGTCCGTAGAGAGTTGATTCAATGTTTTAGAAGGGTTGAAGCGAGAAGAATTAGCCATTCGTCATTTGCAAGTGGGCTTTCCTTATTTATAGTTGTTCTGGATTCGGTTGGGCTGATGTATTCAATACACTATTGACGTACACCTCAATTTCTCCTTGTCCGAGTTGAATTGTCAAGTTATCTCCAATTTTTACATCTTTGGCAGATCGCACAATTCCTTTCGCAGAACGGACGACCGCATATCCTCGCTGCAAAACGGCTTGCGGATCAAGCGTTGTTAATTTTTCTTGAAGCATCTGACAATGCTGCGATGCGGATTGAAATCGTCTTTGCGTCGAATGAATTAATCGCTGCTGCAACCAGGATACGACTTGCATTTCCTGTTTTAATGCCCGATCGAGCTTCAAGCGAGACATGCGATCGCGCAATCCCACCAATCGATCCTGAGCGATCATCATGTACCTCGCCATGGCTGAGCTTAATGCCTCAGATCGCTCTAAATGAATCTCATACAAATCCGCCAAACAAGGCACTGCCTGTTCTGCCGCCGCAGTTGGCGTATGTGCAAAAACATCGGCTGCTAAATCCGCCAACGACTCGTCTCTTTGATGTCCGATGCCCGCAATTACTGGAATTGAGCAGTTTGCGATCGCTCTCACCACATTTTCGTCATTAAAACAAGCCATATCTTCGATCGCACCGCCTCCTCGTGATAGAATTAGTACATCCGCTCTGCCATCTCGCTCCACTCGCCTGATCGCATTGACGATCGCGCTGGGAGCCTGATCACCTTGCACTAATGCAGGGGAAAACAGCACCCGAAGACCTGGATACCGTCGTTTGAGCGTTCTTTGAATGTCTCCCCAAGCGGCGGCTTGCGGTGAAGTCACCACCGCCACAGTTTGAGGATGAGATGGAATTGGGCGTTTGCGATCGACATCAAACAGCCCTTCTGCTTCTAGACGGTCTTTGAGTTGACGCGATCGCAAAGCACGCAGACCTTCCCCACCCGGAAGTGCCTGCCAGACCACCAACTGATAACTGCCCCGGTGCGGCTGTACATGCACCCGACCGAGCACAATCAACTGTTCTCCCGGCGCTGGGATCGTCGTCAACTTATGCAATTGACTACTCCAAACCACACACTGAATCACCGCCTTGGCCGCTGGATCTTGCAGCGTAAAAAACAAACCGCTGCGATATCGAGTTGCACTCGAAACCTCTCCGGTTAACCAAACCTGACGCAGTTGATCATCCTGCTCGATCAGCGATTGAATGTAAGCCGTTAAATCCGCCACAGATAGGGCGGAATCCGGAACCAATAAATTCGGCAGTTTCGAGGTCATACTCGTTACCCTAGAGAGAGCAATTCCAGATCTCCATGCTACAAATTTTGGGAATAAGATGATAGATCAAAGCGCATCGGGTACAATTGCCCCCTTGATCAAGTTTGGATTCATTCCCTCCCGTTTGCCCCACATATTTTTCACACCTACTTTCTGAGGCGCTAATGGCAAGTAAAACAACAACAACAGAAACGACCGATAAGCAAAAAGCCCTAAATCTCGTGCTCACCCAGATCGAGCGCAACTTCGGGAAAGGCAGTATTATGCGCCTAGGCGATGCCACCCGGATGAAAGTAGAAACGATTCCAACGGGAGCCTTGACGCTGGATTTGGCGCTCGGTGGCGGCTTGCCGAAAGGTCGAGTGATCGAGATTTACGGCCCTGAAAGTTCGGGTAAAACGACGCTGGCGCTTCATGCAGTTGCAGAAGTGCAAAAGTCGGGTGGGATTGCAGCCTATGTCGATGCTGAACACGCGCTTGATCCGAGCTACTCAGCAGCTTTGGGTGTCGATATTGCAAATCTCTTGATTTCTCAGCCAGATACGGGTGAATCGGCATTGGAAATCGTGGATCAGCTTGTACGATCGACTGCCGTTGATGTGGTCGTCGTGGACTCGGTTGCAGCGTTGGTTCCTCGGGCTGAAATTGAAGGCGAGATGGGTGATTCGCACATGGGTCTGCAAGCCCGTTTGATGAGCCAAGCCTTACGGAAAATCACCGGAAACATCGGCAAATCGGGCTGTACGGTGATTTTTATTAACCAGTTGCGGCAAAAGATTGGCGTGACCTACGGTAGCCCAGAAACGACCACAGGTGGTCAAGC